>NZ_KV917381.1:927209-1530424 GCF_002019795.1 Bacillus alkalicellulosilyticus
CATGACATCGAACAACAACTAAAGGCTCTTGAGAAGTTTACGAACCAATCGATGACCGCATACTCAAACAACGAAAGAAAACTAGTGAGTCTAGCGAAAAAGTATACACTCTCAAGAAAGACCGTCAAATCAAAGAATTGGAATGCGTTTAAAGGAATCAAAGTAAAATTCACAAAGAAAAAACAGAAAATCCGTCAAAACATAGCCAAGGCCATAGACATCAAAAACATATTCAAAGTGCTAAGCACAACATATATAAAATCTAAAGTGAGACAGGTGTATGAAGCAACGATTAAAGACCCTTATAGTTGGTCAAAACGTATCATTCAACTGACCACACAACAGGTTACTAGTAAAATTCCAACTCATGTATTTAGCAAAGACTACCAAATGAGTAGAGCGCAAACCGCACTCGATGCAGTAAGGGCAACACGCCCTTGGGTACAAAGCGCAACTCAAAACTTTTATTATAGGATAACACAAATTCTTAAAAAAGAGATGATACAGCCGGTACATACCTTATATTCTAAGGCATCAGATGAAAGGGAGAGAATTCCTTTTTATGTAGCAAGCGCAAAATACCTTCGAGAATACTTTCAAAACGCGCTATATCAGGCAAGAAAGAACATGGCGAATTTCTCCAATACCGAAATATATCATACCTCACCCTATGATATGTTTTCTAAAAAGTTGGAATACGACTTCGATAAAGTTGCCTGTTTGCCACCAGAAGAGCGAAACATATATTATGGTGAATGGGCAAAGCATGCAATAGAATCTGTTAAAGTCATTGATGAATATATGGAATATGGCGGGACATATCATGTGGTTCAGAACGGAAGAATCATACGAGAATATTACGAAAATGGAACGCAAAAATTTGAAGAAGTCAGTTATATTCCCGAGGATCGGATTGGTGGAAGCAGAGAACTAGGCAGTGCGTTTGAAGAAACACCAATATGGTATGTAGATTACTTTAGTACAGGAAGTGCTATTAAAAATACGTTAAAAAAACTAGGGAAAAATGCATTTATTCGATTTAATAAGGGTACGGATGAAATTAGTGAAATTGTAAAACAAGGTCAAAAAATGCCAAAGCATATTGAAGTGAAGAATAAGACTAACTTGCCTGGAAAAGGAGAACCTAATTCTTCAGCTGATCTGTTAAATCCTGATGGAACTGTTAAACAAAGAAGATATTACGATGAAAATGGAAGAGCAAAGGAAGATATAGATTTCAATCATTCTGATGATGGAACCCACACATTTCCTCATAGACACAAATGGGATTGGTCTAAAAAACATCCTAGACAAAAACCAGAATAAGAGGAGGATTACTTATGAGTAAAATTCATGATAGTAAAATTTTAAATTATCAAATAGATTTTGAGTATTCAAAAATTGACATGAAAGTGGAAAACGAACAAGAAAAACAAGTGAAAATTTTATTTAAAGATTTTTTTGCTTTTCATTTTGAAAATCAGCTATCTGGCAGCATACTTTTTGATATAGTTGAAGGAGATGTCGAATCGTTTGCATTAGAAAACAAAGAATTGTTAGATAAGGAAAAGGATTATCTTTGGCCCATGGATTATGAATATGTAGAGGATTTAATTAAATATATCAAGGAAAATAGTTATCATTATTATAAAATATATGCTTCATACGGATTAAATGGATGGATTCTGTCTAAAGGAGTACTCTTTGAAGAATAAAATGGATAAGGAGGTAAATTATTTATTTGTCGTAAATTAATAAGGGAGAATTAATGTAGTAAAAACAGAAAATGGAGCTGTTAAAAAGACAAAGTTGGTAAATGGATTAATCTTCATGAATCTTACAGAGGAACCATTTTTAGATATTGAAGATAACGATTTTTTTGTAAGAATGTATTTTCTTTATTTAACACATGGAAAAATAAGATTCAATTGCAAGGGGATAGCTATAAAAATCTATTCAAAAATCAATACAACTGTTAAATGAGACTATTGATAATATCGAAATAACCCCGAAACAAGGAAGACTATTGTTTTATTGAGAAAATGAAATAGAAGCAGTGTTGGTTAATGTTGATGAAGTAGTTAGTCACTAAAATATAATTATTGAGTTAACAAAGTTTTCAGTTGGATATGGAGATTTTATCCTAGTTGGAGAAGATTTTAATTTTGTAGAACAAGGTTATCATATTTTTAAGTTTAAACCTGAAGATTACCCTGATAATTTGGGTGTTATATTGGGGCTAAGTATATTTCATTCAAAGTTCAAAATTAGAATTCTTGATTGGCTAATTGCCTATTAAGGTTTCTTTTTGTTCTGCAGAACATTGGCTAAACAGTATGGAATTAGCTGGAACAGTTGTCGGAGGTGGGGTGCTTACCCAACGTATAAAGTCAGCGAAGAAGGTACCACCTCTTACCAAACCTAGCGGAAATCAAAGCGCAAAGGCTAACATATAACAAATAGTTCAATAGATAATAAGACTGTAACACAACCAAAAGCGGCAGAGGCGAATAAGACAGTTTGGGGCTGATATAACTAAGGAAACAAATAATGTTCAAACTAGAGGTCGTAATAATCTTTCAATAGATGAATATTCCGTCAAGAAGCATCGAAAATGTATGTTAGTATAAGAGCATCAATTTCAGATGTTCAGGCAATTTCAAAGAAAACAGGAATTGCAGAATGCCGAATTCAACGCATCAACGACCATGTATTTGAAAATGAACAAAACATATCAAGTCAAGTCAAGTGGAAATGGAAGGTTTGACACTGATTATGAAATTGCCAAGTACGGACTAGATTACAGCAAGGAAATTACAACACGAAAGACATTAATTTATTGAAACATGAAATGTTTGAGTCAAGGTTTGAAGGTATATCTAATACAAACTATGAAACTGCAACACGCTGCTGTGCTGTCACATCAGTTCGACTGTGGAAATAGATTAGAGGTGATTATAAATGGGAGCTTTTGTTTTACTCTTGAAAGACTATGAGGATGAATCAGTTGTGATTTATAGATTCGGCCCAGAAGAAGAGATAATGGGAAAGATTGAATTAAACAAAGTAACTAGAATGTTCTCAGAATTAGAACCGATTAATAACCCAAATCATTCAAATCGATTTTACTTCGATAGAGCAGCTCAAAGATTGGCAAGATGTCTAGTTAAGGAAAGTGGTGTATTTCCTGAGATAATCACATTTGAATCCTAAGGAGTTGAACTTTAATTGGCTTTATGCCTTTAAGGTTTTTTATTTAGTATGTGCGATTCGGGTGGTGCAAGGCACGACCCGAATGCCTGTGGCACCACCTGAAAATAGTAAAATATACCCATCCACTTGCGTGGAAAATAATTACAAAAGTCTCTAACTATAGAAATCTCTTTGATTTATGCTAGGAGTAACTATTTTCCAAGAGATTCCTTTATAGGGAATTTTCTGTGGCGTTAAGCGGGGTGGGAATTTGTCTCTAATTGATATACGAATAAAAGAAATACTTCAAGCCAACAGTCAGCTAGAGAAACAAAGGTCAATGATTTCTTCTGCAAGAGGAAATATAAAGGGAGTATCGAATAGTTTAGATAGGAAAATTGCATCTAGGCGCAACATAGGTGGTCGCCTAGATTCGGTACAACGTGCTCTTCATGACATCGAACAACAACTAAAGGCTCTTGAGAAGTTTACGAACCAATCGATGACCGCATACTCAAACAACGAAAGAAAACTAGTGAGTCTAGCGAAAAAGTATACACTCTCAAGAAAATCCGTCAAAACATAGCTAAGGCCATAGACATCAAAAACCTATTCAAAGTGCTAAGCACGACATATATAAAATCTAAAGTGAGACAGGTGTATGAGGCAACGATTAAAGACCCTTATAGTTGGTCAAAACGAATTATTCAACTGACCACACAACAGGTTACTAGTAAAATTCCAACTCATGTATATAGCAAAGAATACCAAATGAGTAAAGCGCAAACCGCACTCGATGCAGTAAGGTCAACACGCCCTTGGGTACTAAGCGCAACTCAAAACTTTTATTATAGGATAACACAAATTCTTAAAAAAGAGATGATACAGCCGGTACATACCTTATATTCTAAGGCATCAGATGAAAGGGAGAGAATTCCTTTTTATGTAGCAAGCGCAAAATACCTTCGAGAATACTTTCAAAACGCGCTAAATCAGGCAAGAAAGAACATGGCGAATTTCTCCAATACCGAAATATATCATACCTCACCCTATGATATGTTTTCTAAAAAGTTGGAATACGACTTCGATAAAGTTGCCTGTTTGCCACCAGAAGAGCGAAACATATATTATGGGGAATGGGCAAATCAAGCAATAGAATCTTTCAAAGTCATTGATGAATATATGGAATTTGGCGGGATATATCATGTGGTTCAGAACGGAAGAATCATCCGAGAGTATTACGAAAATGGAACTCAAAAGTTTGAAGAAGTCAGTTATATTCCCGAAAATCGGATTGGTGGAAGCAGAGAACTAGGCAGCGCGTTTGAAGGAACACCAATATGGTATGTAGATTACTTTAGTACAGGAACTGCTATTAAAAATACGTTTAAAAAACTAGGGAAAAATGCATTTAGTGGTTTTAATAAGGGTATAGATAACGCCAAGCTAAGTCCATCAAACTATCCAAATCCAGACCCACCTATGTCAATACCACTTGTAAGATATGAACCAAAAACAATAGAAGAAGTCATAAGAATGCGTCAAGGAAAAGGACCAACAACTAAAATAACACATGGTGATAAAAATATAGAAGCACATCATAGACAACAAGTCCCTGTTAAAAAGGGTGGGAAATTAGATGAACTAGAGCAAAGAACTCATAGAGGTGGAGGAAATCATACACGTCATGATAAACCTTCCCGGTTAACTCCATATCAAAGAGCCAAGGAGATTAGAGAACACTATATAGAAAGAGGAAAAGAATATATATTACCAAGGGAAGGGATTTAAAAGGAGGGAAAGAGAGTGACAAGAGTTGAGATTGCAGCGTTACTAGATGGTATACTAGATAAAGAAATAGGAAAAATAGATATTCCTTTGGCAAGTGATTGGGAAAAGATTGAAAAAAAGTTTGGTTGTGAATTCCCAGCGGAGTTTAAATTTTTTATTGAATTAATGTCTGAATATTCATTTCCAGGAGATATCTTAAATGTTTCCACTGGCAAAACTAATGGAAATGATACTATTGAATTTACCTATGACTATGAGATGAAACAGGGGGGATGGAAGAAAGAATTAATCCCATATTATAGTATAGGGAATGGTGACTACTTTTGTCTTATTTCCAATGAGTGTCCAAACTCGGGAGTTTACTATTATTCACATGAAGAAAATAATATAGATAAAGAAGCTGATAACTTTGAAGAGTGGTTAAATCAGTTACCAACTTTTTTGAGTTAATAGATAAAAGACCTTGAAATGGCTAATCGCCTTTCAAGGTTTATTAATTATAGTAAGAAATATTTTGCTGGCTTTTTCATATTTCTTGTCACAAATAAATAGAGTATTTCCTTATTATCTAGCAAGCGCAACCTTTCTCCAAAAGATTTTTCAAAGCTCACTAAATAAGACAAGAAAAACACAAATCGATACGAGTGAAACAGAAGAGTTAACCTTTACTACAGGTACAAAGAAATCGCTAAATAGTTTCAAAGAAATAGGTACGATGATTTTGGACGAACATATGGACAGATCAGACAAAATGTTTGATTCATGGGGAGACTTTGGCAATGCGATATCATTTGGAATACCTAAAGGGATTTATCAAGGTTTAGAGAATAACTATAACGAAATGGTCGACAACCCATCCTTAAGAACTGTTAGCAATTGGATAACGCTTGGCGGAGTCGATATGACGATCGGAGCAGTGAATCCAGATGATCCCCTTTCCGCAGAACATTGGCTAAACAGCATGGGGTTAGCTGGAACAGTTGTCGGAGGTGGAGCGCTTTCCCAAAGTATAAAGTCAGCAACCACAACGACAACAATAAAGCCAGCGACGAAGGTACCCACTTCTACCAAACCTAACGGGAATCAAAGCGCACAGCCTAACATAACAAATAGTTCAATAGATAATAAGACTGTGACACAACCAAAAGCGGCAGATGGGAATAAGACAGGTAGTCAGGTTAGTGGTGATACGGTAAAGGGTACTGAAAGTGGTAGACCTGTACAACAAATCAATAACAGGTTTCCCGATGATGTTCAAACTGGAAAGGAGTTTTCTTTCAATATCGAAAATGGTTACCTTAAAAATACTAATGGTCTAACTGAGGTGGATTTTGTTGTAGATATGAATGGAAAACTGCATATTGGGAGAGGACATTCCTTTTTGGCAAATGGTGAGTCTCTACAATCGGCTGGAAAGCTTAAGATTAATGGTCAAGGACAGGTTAGAAGCATGTCTAACTTATCTGGGCACTATACTCCTTCAATAGAGCAAGCAAGATTATTTCCACAAATTCTAGAGCAATCAGGAATAAGAACTAAGAATGCTTGGCACGAAATTTATGCTATTGAAACAACAACTTCGGGTTACGTCAACATAAATCAGCTTGTTAAGATTTCTAGCTCTAAGATTAAGTAGGTGGTGAAGAACATGAAACAAATGAATAAAGATATTTTTAGAGAAAATTTATTAAAAACGATTGAAGAAATATCAAGAGAGAAAGAGTTGGTTTATAACAATTGTAATTTTGTTATAGAGCCTGTGAAAGAAAAAGATAAGCCATTAAACAGTGCAGATGATATGATGAGATTAAACGTTCTAAGTGAAGAAAATATAGGAAATAAGTTGCTGACATTGGATAGTACTGTAAATATACTATGTGGATTACAACCATTAGTACCAATATGGATAGATGTATATTTCATAAAAATGAATGGTAGTACGGCTGTTTTTAAATTACAGTGTAGTCAAAGGTTTAGGAAACCGACCTTATTGAGAAATGCTGAAAATGGACACGCTCCCTTTAAGGCAATAATAGAAAATACTTTCTAAATACGAAAGCAAGATATAAATTATATATTTTGATACAGCAGGACAAAGGGTGGTTCGTTGTCTATTTAGAGAAGGTGTAATCTTCTCTAAGTGATGACATTTTAATAATATTATTATTTTCCTCAGGAGTAATAACTCTTGAGGATTTTTAGTTTCAATGTATTATATGCAAGCGCAAACTATCTCCGAAAGTATTTTCAAAACGCACTGGTAAGGAACTAATGTAGTGTTAATTATTCCCTCTTAAGGCAAAGGAAAAGCTGCATTGTACAATAAGTTATGCAAATATATTTTGGTAGAAGTATAGAAAAATGACCTTGATTGGCTAAAGCCCTTCAAGTTTTTTTGTATTTTGGAGCTAAGTATTCATCGAATGTGCGAAAAGAAACTTCCTGTCTTTTAAATTTATGAGAAAGTAGAATAAGAGGAAAATCCAAACTTTGGTGGAACCCTATAATAGAGGCTTAGCTAGTCTAAATTGGTGCATGGTAAATTTTCTAGAGTTTTCATGAGGAGAAAGGTAATGAAGGATAAACAACAGAACAATACTAAATTAGGAAATTATATAGCTTACGGTATGAGTTTTGGATTATTAGCTGGTGCTGGATTGAGCGTGATAGTAGGGACGATGTTCAATAATGTATTTATTCAGATGGCAGGTGCTGGTATCGGGTTAGCCGTAGGAATGATGGTAGGTGCGTTGCTTTATTGGGTTCAAAATAAATCAACTAGATAGTAACCGCTGTGAGGTTATTCTTCAAGGGAGTGATAGTTAATTGTAAATATAAGAATATACTAAAATATATTAGCTATTTTGAGTCGGCGAGTCAGCAATCATATACTTGGGAGTCCACACAGAAAGATGCAGATGACGTTATATCCATTGGTTATCGGGTGTATGAGGAAACTTTTACTAAGTTCATTAGTGAAGTCTATGATTCTGGGGTACTTCTTTCAGAATACACAGGCCATCTACCGGAGCATATATCTGAACTAGAAAAGGAAAAAATCTCGCAACTGGATTTGGTAAAACTAAGAGTGGTATTGACGTTTTTTGTGAGGGTGGAGCGCTTCCAGGACGGGGTATGGGCACAAGCCATAACGAATCAAAGCTTTCTTCATATTTTTAAGCGCCTTTCAGAATTAACGGACAGGTAAGTTTGAGTCCTAATACAACTACCTTGTTAACTACATTTTTCCCACTTGGCACAGGTTGTAGCTGAAAGAGGGCAAGAAAGGAACCTTTATGAAAGACGATATACTCCGGACAAAAGAGCTATATAAACAATTAATAACAATTTTAGGGGAAAAGATTGATAATGAGACTGTCTTTATTATTAAACAACTAGAAATGGGTTTAGAGTTAATAGATGAATATATGGATAATCAACATACTGAAAGTGCAGCAGAACAAATACACCAACAACTATGCGAAATATATATAAACATTACCCGACCTCGAGTCGGTCTATCTGACTATTTTATATGGAAAGATGACTATGAGAAGCGCATGGAAGCAAATGAACGTTTAGATTCTATCAAGGATAATCTTAATACATTATTCAAATGTTAATGAGTCAGGATTCACAGAGGGAAATGCTTTTTGTGGCAAGTAAAAAAGGAGGTATTCATTAAATGAGATTAAAGGAGCTTGAGATGAAGCTTCAAGAGATAAATATACCTAGCCATGCCTATTCGTTAAATGGTGGCTTACCTAATGAAAGATTCTGTTTGAATGCGGTTGGTGGCAAGTGGGAAACTTATTATAGCGAGAGAGGGAATAAGTCGGGAAGAAAAATATTTGCTAACGAAGATGAGGCATGTGATTATTTTTTCACATGGATTAAGCATAATCTATCAATGGTTTAAGTACGAGTAAAGTTGTGAGTATAAGAGCCAGCAAATTCACATTATATAGTAGTGAGGATAAGACATGATTGATAAGGAAACGGGTTCAATATCATTTGATAATGGAAACATAGCTTTACACTCTAAGATGTCTATTGAATTGTTCAAGACTACTTCTTTGTACAAAGGGGGGAGTGTTGATACGAGTTATCTAATAAAAGATACTTTTAAAATATGCGAAAAACCCTTTCTAGTAACTGTCTTTTTTAATGATAGAAAACTTATTGAAGTACATTTATCAGAAGTTACGAATGGTAAAACATGGAGCAATTGTATAGAAGAGCTTGAGACAGTAAAGAAAAAGAGTCATGACCAGTGGTTGTTATCTGTTTTAGGAGAAGCACCATATATTTATACTTGGGGCCAAGTAGAATCTGTATTTGACAAGAAAGGGTATGTCAGTTCAATAATTATAAGGTACTGAAAGTAAAAACTTATTAGTATGACACTTGAAGGAGTTATTAATGTAGAGCGTTTTATCCCCAAGATAATCCCCCCACTTATACCAGACAAATTGTTGAATCCTATGATTTATATTCAGAACTTGGTTGTATTTACTAACTGTGGCACAAGTCTAGGAAATTAGAGTAAGGAAAATAGGGGACATAATTCTTATGGATGAAGAACTTTTCAACGAACGATGGTATACAAAATAAGCAGCACAAACCACTGTCTTGGCTGGTCTACTTATGTAATACATATATATCCCCTTACATACTTACGATAGCAAATTGAAAGAGTTGATAGGAAAGCCAGAGCATCAAACAGCCAATGCCAATATCTAGTATTCTCCAAGCAACAGGTTTTTCAAATAGAGGAATCAACCATCTTGCTCCATAACCAAGTCCAAAAAACCATACAAACGAAGCGATCACAGCCCCAATTAAAAAATGGACTTTTTCTTGCCACATGAGTGTTCCTGCAAAACCACCTATGATAACCACGGTATCTAAATAAACATGTGGATTAAATAAGGTAATGGCCAAAGTGAGTAAAATCGTTTTTCGAACTTTAGGAGCTGCTTCCCTGTCATTGTTATTAATAGTCATTGAACTAGAGGAGAGCCATGCATTTCGAAGTGATTTTAAGCCATATAAAGCTAAAAAGAGGCCTCCAGCAATTGCAAGAGTTACGGTTGCAATCGTACTGCTACTGATAATCGTTCCAATTCCTAATACACCGATCGTAATTAATATAAAATCACACAAAAAACAAGTGAGGGATACCCAGAAAATATTATTTTTCATTAATCCTTGTCTAAGTACAAAGGCATTTTGAGCACCAATTGCTATAATCAGACTTCCAGAAATTAATGCTCCTCTTATTACTTCTTCCATATCTATATACCTTCTTTCATTCGGGGCGTACCTGTGGTCGACCCGAATTTCATTTATTCTCTATATTCTAATAACACTTTATACAAGGATTATTGGATAAAGTATGAAAAAACTATTAATATAGGAATGGTGTTTTCATATTTTAGTATATTCTATACAAAATAACAATAACCAATACGGTGGTGCCTGGCACGACCCGAATACCAGAAAGAGAGGAACCTCATGGAAACTGAATTGCTACAAAGCATTCCATATGCTAAAAATGGCCGTAGAATAAGGGAGCTAACGAAGGGTTACTCATTTGATAAGAAGTATGTAGTTGATGACCAATATCTCATTAGGGTATTTCCAACTAGTGAGCTTGAAAAGAGGCAAATTGAGTTTAATACTATAAAAAAGTTAGGAGTTTATTCAACATGTGTTCCAGAAGCCCTAGAGTTTGGGACCTTAACTAATAGCGAGTTTTCTTATATGGTGCTTAGTTTTTTGCCTGGAGTGGATGCCGAAGTGGGGTTAGCTGAACTAACAGAAGATGAACAGTATCAAGCAGGAGTTTTAGCAGGAATGGAGTTAAAAAAACTACACCAATTATCTGCACCAGAACTTTATCCGTCATGGTACACGGTAAAAAAAGCAAAGTCGGACCGTTATCTCTCGCAATTAAAAGAACTCGACCTCTCATATGACCTAGTTAAGATGCTTGAAGGTTACATAAAGGAGCATGAGAGTTTAATGAAGGATAGACCAAATACGTTCCAACATGATGATTTTCTTCCAGCCAATCTCTTGCTTCACGAAAAACAGTTTGCAGGAATCATTGACTTTCAACGAATGGATTGGGGAGACCCGATACATGATTTACAAAAGCTTGGATTCTTTTCATATAGAGTGAGTGTTGAGTTTTCA
Organism: Bacillus alkalicellulosilyticus; assembly: GCF_002019795.1. Lineage (GTDB taxonomy): Bacteria > Bacillota > Bacilli > Bacillales > Bacillaceae_F > Bacillus_AO > Bacillus_AO alkalicellulosilyticum. The sequence continues at coordinate 938,394 of NZ_KV917381.1, forward strand.
AAAGGTATCATCGATGGCTATCACGATATGAAACCAATTTCGCCTTCGTTTTGGCAGTTATATACCTTTTACAGTGTCGTTCATATCGTATCAGCTCTTGTTTGGTCAAAAAAAAGTACCCCTGACCAGTTTGAGCTTATGATTGAATATTCGCTGGACGTCCTAAAAGACCATAATCAACTTGAATCAATTATCCCAAGTTGGTATTCGGTTTAATGGATTCGGGTGGTGCCAGGCACCACCCGAATCCCCCCAATCAGTCAGTTAGGTTTAATACCGTTACTTTTTCACGTGTCATTGATTCGATACTTTTATGAATTCCTTGTGCGCCCATACCTGAACCTTTTATACCTATGAAAGGAAAATGGTCTGGCCCGCGTTCTGTTTTACCGTTAATTTGAACTGAACCTGTTTCCAGTTTATTTGCAATCGAAAAGGCTTTATTGATGTCTTTTGTAAAAATACTTGCTTGCAAACCAAACTCAGACGCGTTCGCAATGTGGATTGCTTCTTCATCAGATGAGACACGGATAACGGGTAATGCTGGTCCAAATGGTTCTTCCCAAGCAATCCGCATATCCTCTGTTACTTGATCAAGAAGGGTAGGGTAAATTAAGTTTTGTTCACGCTTGTTCCCTGTCACAACTGTTGCCCCTTTTTCAATCGCATCGTCGATTAAGCTTTGGACAAAGTCAGCTGAGGAATCATCAATTAACGGAACAATGGTGTTATCTTCTGCAGGCGACCCAACAGTTAGTTTTTCAATTTCTGCTTTTAACAATCCAATCATTTCGTCTGCCACATTTTCATTGACCAATATACGTTTAATAGCTGTGCAACGTTGTCCTGAATAGGAAAAAGCTCCACTTACGATTTGTTGTACGGCGTTCTCTAGGTCTGCATCTTCTCGAACAATCGCAGGATCTTTGCCACCTAGTTCAAGTACTAGCGGTATCATTCCTGCTTTTTTCGCTAAATGAGTTCCAGTATTTGTGCCACCTGTAAAGGAAATCATATCAATTCCTTTATGTTCTACTAAGTAATCACCAATGACTGAACCCCGACCTGTAACAACATTAATAAGCCCTTTTGGAAACCCTGCTTTATGAAATGCCTCAATCATTTTAATACCACTGATAGCGCCCTGAGTGGCAGGCTTAAAGATGACAGCATTCCCTGAAATCAATGCAGGTGCCAATTTCGCAGCGGCGAGATTTACTGGGTAATTAAATGGTGGAATCGCTAGTACAACTCCTAAAGGAACACGCTCAATAATGGCTATTTTTGATTTTGAGCCTCCTGGGAAGCTATCTCCCTTCATACTTTGACCGTGCATATGTAGCGCTTCTTCGACTGTATAGCGAATAAAGTCTGCAGTACGAATCACTTCATTTTTAGCATCTTTAAAGCTTTTCCCAACTTCTTTCATGATGATTTCAGCAATTTCATATTGCATATTTACCAATTCTTCTGCCCATTTATATAAATAGCTTGCACGTTGTTGAAGAGGTATGTCTGCCCATTGTTTTTGTGCTTCTTGTGCAGAGCTAATAGCGTTGTCCACTTCTTCTTTCGTAATCGCTTGAACTTTTCCGATGGTCTCATGAAGATAAGGTGATTTAATTTCGATGGTCTGACCGGTTTGGCTTTCTTTCCATTCTCCGTTTACATAAAACTTATACGTTGTTGAATTCAAGATAGATGTCTTCAAAAAAAGTCCCCCTTAAATTATGTATCTAGAAAATGGGTATCTGGGTCATTTAAAGTCCCTGTTGGTCATAATACGTCCCTATCGAACATAATGATTCCCACTTGCTAGGAAAAAAATAATATTTACTCATTCTAACAGGATTAAATTCTATGTTCAATAGTTTTATTTAATAGTTCTGAATCTTTCATATTTTAAGATAATTTGGAAGCGCTTTCAATCAGGTGGTTCCATTCGGGTGGTGCCTGGCACCACCCGATAAAATAGGACCTTATATCCTTTTCCTCTTGGGAAAAATGGAATAAAATAATTAATTGTAATTATATATGGAAAAATGGAGGGTATGAATTTGAGCAAATTACCTTTTATGATAGTGGTATTTCTACTGCTTACTTTGTTAATTAGTGGTTGTAGTTTTTTAAGTTCGTCTACTGATGGAGATGAGATGGAAGAAAAGACAGAAGTAACGGAAGAAAACAAAACTGATGAAGAAACAAGTAGTTCAGAGGACCCAGTTGAGCCGACTAGTGTGGAAGAAGGGGATGAAACTGACACGAACGAAATAGACACTTCTGCTGCAGTAGCACCAAACCAGTCTTTACCTGAAATATCGGTTCAAAATATCACTTGGTACTTTGGTGTTCCTGATAGACAACCGAATGCTGGTATTTGGGTTTATACCGAAGACAATCATCCAAGTGCATTGTCTAACGTAAATTTTGATAACAACGATGTCCTCCTTGTGCAAATTAGCAATGAGGAATACTACGGTTCTTCGATGGACATTAGAGCATTACAAGTCGTAGACGAAAATGTAGTCAGAATCGTTGTCCGCTTAGATGAGCCAGAACCTGATAGTAATGAACAGGCAAGAAGATATGCCAATGTACCAAAAGGTGAGCTTGATGGTAAAAGCTTTATCGTAGAAACAGAAGATGGAGAACCGTTATCCGTTCAATAGCCACAGAAGTGTAATCATGTTTTGAAGTGTTCTCAGAAGCTTATGAGGACACTTTTTTTACTTTTGGCGGATGACTGACAAAACTGGTCGTTGATTGTTCAAAATCATAAACTACCCTATTTTTGGAGTAGTTCATAATAGTTTAGTAAGGAAGATGGTTGGTGTTTAATAAAATGAATTATGTAAATTGGAAGGAAACGAAAGACAAAGGACTACTTAAGTTTATATTCATTGAAGGAAGTTTGTTTTGGGGAATTCCAGCTGGCATGTTAACAGGGATAATTGTAAACTTCAGTGCACTCTTATCAAAGGAGTTCGCCCTCTTTTTTAAAGGACTCCTTTTTTACACTGCTATTTTTTTCGTGTTCGGCTGGCTTTTTGGACTGATTATGTGGTTTTCTCTCAAAGAGAAAGAGAAAGAGAAAGAATAAATCGGGTGGTGCCTGGCACCACCCGATTTTTCTTTAAAGGACTAGCTGCACAGTTTCAGTTTCGCCTTTATCTAATGTAAAGCTCGCTTTTTTACCTTCGCTAACGAGTTCATACTCTCCAAGAATTCCTTCAAAGGAAAGGACGCCATTGTCATCTGTTTTAACAGTGACATTGGTAGACCAATCTTCTTTGATGAGTTTTTTGATAGCGTGATAAGAAGGTTTCGGGCTGTTGTCTTTTCGTAAGAACCCAGCTGGAGCGCCAAGCCATGGGCCTTCATCGTTGATTTCCCAGTTTGTAATTGATTCGACAAGTGGGTGGTTAAATAAAATGGTATACATTTCTTCCATTTCTCTCGCCTGACGTTCTTCGTGCTCTGGAGTAGATGGCCAGTCCGGAATTTGATAGTCATTTAAGTCTTCAATTTCAGCTGGCATTAAGTGTCCAGACGTAATTGTGTTCTCTGTAAAGTGAAGCGGAAGACCAAAGTGTGAGAAGCGGTCTAATACTTCCTCTAATTTCTCACGTCCCCAATATCCTTGATGCTGGTGGGACTGAATGCCGATAACATCAATTGGTACACCTGCTTGTAAACAGCCGTCAATTAAAATCTCATAGTTAATCGATGTATTAAAATCATTTAATAAAAGGGTCGCATTAGGGTTGCATTCTTTTGTTTTTGCAAACATTTCTTTAATAATACCGACACGACCAAGCTCTTTAGAGATTCTTGTTATCCCATTGTCATACTTATCAAAGATAGGCATAATGACGACTTCATTAATGACATCCCATGTATCAACGAGTCCTTTAAAGTCAGTGACATCACGTTCAATACGGTCGAATTGAGCTTTTAAAATTTCTTCATTGCTCATATCAAGAAGCCATGGTGCCGCTAACGTATGCCAAACGAGTGGATGTCCTTTTACGGCAACGTTTTTGTCTTTTAACCAGCGGGCAGCCGCTTGTAATTCTTTTGTTAGTGGTTTTCCTCTTTCAGGCTCAAATCTATCCCAATAGAAAGGAAGGGTAGCGGAGTTAAATACGTCTAAAAATAGATCAAGTTTTTGTTCTAAAAATGCAAGCTGTTCAGGGGTTCCTAATTTGCTTGCAACTGGCACAGCGTCAAACGCACCGCACCCAAATAAAAATTTATGGTTTGTGAGATTTAGTTCTACTTCTTTTCCTGCAACTGGGTTCCCTGCAGCATCTACAAGTTTGATGGTCTTGCTTGCAATACGGTGTGCTAAATCTTGTGTTTGTCCCATAATATTCCCTCCATGTGTATGAACGTAGCATAACTTTAGTAGAAAACGCTTTCACGTATTCCTACTTAGTTTACCAAACTTTGTTTGTTCATGAAACTAACTAAGCTTGGATATGTAAAAAAAGATATGCGGTCGACTCAGGTGATGTTCAAACCAATTTATAGTAGATTTTTAATCACTGAAACTAAATTAATATGTTAAAATTAGGAAAGAGGTTGTGCGATTTCACTTAAAATGTATAGAAAGTTGAAAGGGTTTGTTTATGTGAATGCCAAAAAAAACGTAACAAAAGTGACTGCATACATAACACGAGTAAAAGATAAGAAAATACAATTGCTTACTATGGTAGAGGAAGGTATGGAATCGTACGGACTTCAGGTTCCTGGTGGCACGTTAGAGTTAGGGGAAAAGTTAGAAGAGTGCCTACTAAGAGAGGTTTATGAAGAGGCTGAACTAAAAGAAGTAAAAATACAGTCATATCTTGGGGAGCATACCTATTTTCTAGCCAAGAAAAATGCTGAGATTACACGACACTATTTTCATGTAACAGTCGAAGAATGCATGGATAAATTTACAGTTGTTGTCCGTAGTCAGGATGAAGATAATGGATGGGTTTATCATTATACTTGGGTAACTTTAGATAAAACAACCATTCCTGAACTTGGGGGGCATCTAGGGTTTGGGTTAGAGAAATTGTATGATTCTATCTTTTTATGAATTGATACACGTCCAAAAAGAAGACTGATATTTTAATGGGATGTGTTTAGGGGGATAATTATGAAGCATTATATAATAGTAGTATATTTTACCTTCTTTAGTGTTACATTAAGTGCTTGTCAATCTCTAAATGAAGAGATAACTGAGTTGAAATTAATAGATAATATTACTGAGATCTCAATATCCAAATCCAATGGTTATGGTGGATTAAATGAAAGTTATTTTTTAAAAATTAACCAAGTAGATGCTATATCTGACTTTGAAGATATTCTAGAAAACTCAAAAAGAATAAATAGTAACGTTGATGTGATTAATGAGAAACCAGATTTCGATATATTAGTACGTAATGAAAGTGGTGAAACTAACGGATTTCATCTTTTGTTCAGAAATGAAGGAGAAGGTATGTTTATGTATATCGGGCACGAGCAATACGGTTATATTACCTCTCCTAAAGATACATATAAGCTAAAAAGAACAATTCGTTTACAATAAAGTATTTTCAGATAAAAGAACCAGAAACAAGTCGATTGAGACCTAAGTCAGCTTATAGCTCACTTTTTGAGAGGAGTAATTTTTATATCGAGATTAAAAATTTATATTAGTAGTTTTTTAGTAATAATTATCTTGGTCATCATGTATGTATATTGGATTAGTAATCCTATACAAGTAAATCAATTTGTTCTTAGTACGGATGAAACAAGTATGGTTTTAAGAATTACGAACGAGGGCTGGAGTGACATTGAAATAGAAGAGGTTATTGTAAATGGACGTCATACGCCTAGAAGTATAGATTTAGGTATAGGCTATTCTTCATTACATGTAGGTCTTGACACGGAGGATGAATTTGTTAAATTTGTACCTTTAGATACTGAAAAAATTCAACCTAAACTATCGTATGATATGCTGCAAGAACAAATTCAAATGTTAGTGCATGAGAATTACAAGATGAGTGAGCTTTTACCTACAAACTATGGAATCAGAATAGTGAATGATATCAAAATAGATAGTGTAACGATTAAATACAAGTTCCTTGGATTTACTCTAGTGAGAGAATTATATACGATTGATATATAAACAAAACCTTCCAAGAAAAGAGGTAGTGTTATGGTAGACACCTCATTATATTGGGTGAAAAATGTATCGTGGTGGGAAGCTTCTCTTTTTATCGTGTTGCTAAATATCTTGATACTAGTTAGCTGTATTATCATTGGCAACAAGCTTGTGTCGATGTTCCTGAAGAGACCTGTAGCGTCAATTATTACAACTCGTCCATATGAGGTTGTGTTAGCAGGGATGACGGTCTTTTTTAATTCTGCAGTTACGTTGATAGGATACTATTTATGGAAGAATGAGATTATTGTGTTAAGCACGAGCTTTGGCTGGCGTTCATGGGCAGACATCCTTGTGCTACTTATCATCATGGATTTTGCGATGTACGTGTTTCATAGACTGGCTCATATGAAATGGTTGTATCCGTATATTCATCGTACTCATCACCGCTTTGAAGACCCGAGGCCGATTACTTTATTTGCGTTGAATCCATTGGAGAACTTAGGGTTTGGTTTGTTGTGGATTGTGGTTTTATGTGTGTATCCTGCTTCTTGGGTTGGGATTACGGGTTACTTATTTTTTAATGTCGTCTACGGTCTCATTGCTCATCTTGGGGTAGAGCCATTTCCGAATTCATGGGTAAAGCATCCTATTTTAAAATGGATATCAACAAGTACGTACCACACGCAACATCATCAGCAAGAACACTATAATTATGGGTTTTATACGGTCATTTGGGATCGACTGTTTCAAACGATGTCGCCACATTATCCGTCTCACTTTGCAAAAAAGTTACCAGAAGACTAAAAAACTTCCGACTTCTATTGTCGGAAGTTTTTTGCTAATTAAATGACGATTTGGATGATGTCTGGGTTGTTTTTATCTAATGTAAAGCTTTGTTTCTTCTCTTCGCACGTAAGCTCATACTCACCAAGAAAACCTTCGAATGAAAGGACTCCGTTTTCATCTGTAGTCACTGTCACATTTGTGGACCAGTCTTCTTTTATTAACCTTTTCACCACTTCATAGGATGGTTTAGGACTATTGTCTTTTCGGACAAAACCTGCTGGAGCACCAAGCCACGCCCCTTCATCACTAAACTTCCACGAGGTCACGGATTCGACGAGCGGATGTGAAAATAGGATTGAATACATTTCTTCAACTTCTTTGGCCTGACGTTCTTCAAATTCTGGTGTTGAAGGCCAGTCTTTGATTTGATAATCATTTAAGTCAACGATTTCAGGCGGCATGATGTGGCCAGACGTGAGTGTGTTCTCTGTAAAATGAAGCGGAAGACCAAAGTAAGAAAAACGGTCTAGCACTTCTTCTAGCTTTTCACGTCCCCAATAGCCTTGATGCTGGTGGGATTGAATGCCGATGACATCAATTGGAACACCTGCTTGCAAGCAGCCATCAATTAATATTTCATAGTTTATTGACGTGTTAAAATCATTTAATAGTAGAGTGGCATTTGGGTTGCATTCTTTTGTTTTCGCAAATACTTCTTTAATGATGCCAATACGGCCAAGTTCTTGAGAAAGTCTAGTAATACCGTTGTCGTATTTATCAAAAATGGGCATAATGACGACTTCATTGATGACATCCCATGTATCAATGATTCCTTTAAAGTCGGTGACGTCTCGTTCAATTCGGTCAAGTTGCGCTTTTAAAATTTCTTCGTTGCTCATCTCTAGTAGCCAAGGTGCGGTTAGCGTGTGCCAGCATAATGGATGTCCTTTTACGGACATGTTTCTTTCTTTTAACCAACGAGCGGCCGCTTGTAGTTCATTCGTTTGTGGCTTTCCTTTTTCAGGTTCAAACCTGGCCCAGTAAAATGGAAGGGTAGCTGAGTTAAATACATCTAAGTACAGTTCTAGTTTTTCTTCTAAAAATGCGAGTCTTTCGGCTGGTACACTTTTGTTTGCGACTTCAACGGCATCAAATGCACCACATCCAAATAAGAATTTGTGGTTCGTTAATGTGAGGTGTACATTCTTTCCTGATATAGGATTTCCTGAAGCATCAACAAGTTTGATAGTCTTGCTTGCCTTACGGTGTGCCCATTCATTTAATTGTCCCAAGTGTGTTCCCTCCATATATAGTAGTGAAAGAGAGCGCTTTCACGCTTCTTTTTTTATTTTACCAAACTTTGTTCATTCAAGTAACTAACTAAGTTTCTTATTTTGCTATTTTTGTAGTAAGATAGTATTGTAAGTGTTCTCATTTTCGCTTATAGCATGACGATTTTTTATCATAAGGTTCATCATATAGAATATGGATTACAGATGCCCTTATTAGAGTTTGAATAATTATTGTTCAACATGAAAGGACCGACAACATGCCTGAAGAACAAGCAAAAACAAAAACGAATACGGTCGCCAAGCTTTCCTTATTTGCGATTACGTGGCCCATTTTTATCGAAGTTTTTTTACAAACATTAATGAAATTCTCGGACGTCTTTATGCTCAGTTTTGTTTCCGATGAAGCTGTTGCGGCAATCGGCGTAGTAAACCAAGTGTTAATGTTTATGTTTGTCTTATTTAGCTTTACCGCGATGGGTGCGGGGGTCGTCGTTGCTCAGTATGTCGGAGCCAAACAACCAAAGGCTGTTTCGATTACAGCCGCTAATGCAATTACGATTAATCTTTTGTTTGGTATTTTTATCAGTGTTATCGTCGTTGTGTTCCGTCATCCTTTCTTAAGCTTATTTAACTTAGACCCAACGTTACTGGCCTATGCCGACATTTATATGATTATTGTCGGTGGAACCCTATTTACGCAAGCTATGATTTTAACGATATTCTCCATTCTTCAAGCGACGGGTGCGACAAAAGACGTGATGTATGTTGCCCTTGGGATGAACGTGCTAAATATTCTAGGAAACTATGTATTTATCTTTGGTGCGCTTGGCTTCCCTCAGTTAGGAGTTACTGGTGTTGCGATTGCAACCGCAGTATGTCGCGTACTTGCTGTTGTTGCGTTGTTTTGGATGTTCTATCGTCGTATTGAAGTAAGAGTGAAATTCAAAGACTACATTCAACTAAAAAAAGAATATGTTAAAAAAATTATGGGGATCGGTGTACCATCAGCTGGGGAACATCTTTCTTATAATACAAGTCAAATGACCGTTCTCGTATTTATTACGATGCTAGGGACTACCGCTTTAGCGACGAGAATTTACGCACAAAACATTTTAATGCTTATGGTTGTCTTTTCGATGTCAATGTCCAAGGGAATGCAAATTTACATCGGACAGCTCGTGGGGGCAGGCCTGCTGGATTTAGCGTATAAAAAGATGTATCAAGGATTGAAAGTTGCTCTTGTCGTAGCGGTTGTGTTCGGGACAACACTAGCTCTGACCGGTGAGCATTTGTTTCGAATCTTTACAGACGACCCAGATGTCATTGCCTTAGGTGCCGTTATCCTTATTATCGGTGCTCTTCTTGAACCTGGTCGAACAGGAAACCTAGTCATTATCTCCTCCCTCCGAGCGACAGGTGATGCGAAGTTTCCAGTGTTTATCGGTATTTTGTCAATGTGGGGAATTAGTGTACCTTTAGCCTATGTACTTGGGATAACGCTCGGCTTTGGCCTTATCGGGGTATGGATTGCATTTATGATTGATGAATGGCTACGAGCCATCATCATGTTCTTCCGCTGGAAGAGTCAAAAATGGCGTGGCAAAGTATTGGTAAAGCCAACAGAAGAAGCCAAAGGCGCATGATTCGGTTCGGGTGGTGCCAGGCACCACCCGAAAAAGGGGGAAATTAAATGAAATGTGTCGGAATTTGGGTAGTTTCACTGTTAATCGTTGTTTTAGTAGTTGGAGTAACCCCTTTACAAACTGAAGCTTTGTCGTGTAATTATCTCAGCATTGAAGAAGAACTTGAAAAATCTGATCTTGTTTTTAAAGGAAAAGTGGTAAGAGTAGGGGACGGGTATGTTAATCAAAAGTATACTTTTGATGTCAAGAAGGTGTGGAAGGGTGACCATAACATTGGTGAAGAACTTGTCCTAGACAAAGGATTCATCAACTTTAATGAAGGTGTTGAGTACATCGTTTTTGCTCAAAACATTTTTGATAATCAATACTTTGTCACACCCACACTTTGTGGCAACACAAATGAAGCTTCCTTTTCCCTGGAATGGAAGTTAGGCAGCCCGACTCAAGGAATGCATATGTTAACGCCATGGCTAATCTCTTTAGGAATTGGATGTATTGTATTCATTATTTACGTCATAAAACGAAAACGAAAAAGATCATAGAGTAATCGGGTGGTGCCTGGCACCACCCGATTCTTGTGCTTGGTAGGGTTTAGAAGATATGCTTGTGAATCGGTAGCAAAAAGAAAGAATATAATGCTTTTTTCTTCTAGATATTCCACGTTATTGTCAATAAATATAATTTCTTCAGTTTCTCCTCCGAATTGCATCACATCAATAGTATCGTTAGTGTTTATATCGCCTTTATACACACGAGCTACTTTTAGTTGTGGGACTGTGAGAATGTCTGACTTTTCTTCGAAATTTCCACCAGGGTTAGTACGGTCATCTCTATTTTAATCACGATCAATGCTTGTCACAATTTTTTCTCCTAAGGTAGTAACAATTACCCTTCTGATATTAAATCATCTATTTTAGGCTATCAAGGGATTCGTACAAATCAAAATCAAGCACCACCTGTATCCTTTGTATATAAAACATAAATTCATTAAATAGAACCATTTTGTATATTTTTTTATATGAAAGTAAGCCTACGTAAATGTTGGATATACTAGTATTAAATTACTATTTTTGGTTAATAAGTAAAAAGATATTGAACAAATCCAAAATTATCCTATAATGTTTTCTAAGGAGTACTTCATAAAAACTGATAATAGTCCTAAGCAAACAAAAAGATTTCATTTGGCGATCTGGAAAATGTGAAAATAGTAAAATTACTACTCTACTTGTTAAAGACGTAAGAATAAAAGATGAGTAATATGCTCATCTATTATTTAGATATAAAACTTTTAAATTAAGAGTTTTTTAGTGATTTTGTTTACATTAGAGATATTAAGAAATGAGGAGGTTTATATGAAAGCGCTTTTAAATATTGACCGTTCTTTCTGGACAAATCGAAATACGTTACTTTTTTTTACAGGGACGTTTACTTCAAAAATGGCCAATAGTATTTTTTTAATTCTAATGCCTTGGTTAGTTTATGACTTAACCGAATCTGCATTTAGTATGGGAACCATGTTTTTATTAGAAAGCCTGCCGTTTATATTTATAGCTCCACTTGCAGGAGTTTTGGCTGACCGTTTATCGCGTAAAGTAATTTTATTTTATTGTGCTCTTCTACAATCAACATTAGTTACAGGACTAATAATTGTAAGCGCTTTAAATATTATGAGTGTTTATGTAGTCTATGTTACTGGTTTCTTATTGTCTTGTGCATTTGCATGTTTCTTAGTTGTTAATGAAACAATTATTCCACAATTGTTTAGCCGGAAAATATTAGTTAAGGTCAACTCTGTCTTTCAGTTTATTGAAACGTCAACGCTATTATTGGGTGTGGCAGTTGCGGGGTTAATGATTGGGTTTGTTGGAATAAGCGGTACTTTAATGATTAACACAGTAGCCTTTCTAATTGTTTGTATTACCTTTCCATTTTTACGGTACATTCGTGAAGAGAAAGTTAAAGTCCAATACAGCTCTATTACTCAGTTAAAAGAAGGATTTCAGTATGTTATCAAACATCCAGCTATAGGTCCAGTGGCGTTACTAACTTTAGTTGTAAATATAGGAAATGCTTGCCTTATCGCACTTCTCATCTTCTTTGCTCGTGACCAGTTAAATTTATCCTCAACTGAAGTGGGCTGGGTCTATGCAATAGGAGCAATTGCCCAATTTTTAGCGATTTTCATAGTGAATCTAATACACAATAAAGCTTCTTCTATAAAACTAATGCTTTGTTGCCAGTTTTTAAGTGCGCTAGGAATTGTATATATCTCTTTTAGCTTTGGGATAGTAGGTTTGATGATAGGTTTAGCCATCCAAAATTGTTTTACAATTATGTACAATATTTTAAATCGCACGTTACGCCAACAAGTGGTTTCAGAAGATATATTAGGGAGAGTTAATGGAATCATCATTATGATGGGACGAGCTTCTTTTCCTCTATCTGGTTTTATGGGAGGATTACTTGCTGAGTTTTTCAATGTTCGAAGCATCTTTTTGGTTGTAGGAATTGGTACATTTATAATAGTGGCTTTGTTTTGGTTTTCGTCCTTTCGACATTTTGATGAAAAGACGTATTCTACTACCGAACAAGCTGTTAATTCGTAAACTCTTGAAAGGAGGTGAATGAAGTGAATGTGAAATTATTACCGTTAAATGGAAGTGATCATGATTTAGTACACAAAATTTATACAGATGAAGGAATCAACGATAGTGCTGTGCTTGGATACTGGCAACCAATAAGTCATGAAAACATCAAACAAAGAATCGATAGCTGGCTCAGTGGAGATAAACAGAAGCACTTTAAGATTGTCTCAGAAGGGAATGAAGTTGGGCTAGCTCAAATCTATGGAATTAGTCTTGTAAATAGGAAATGTACACTAGGTATTTTAATTTCAGACGAGTATCAAGGTAAGGGAATTGGGAGGAAGACGTTGGAAGCACTACTTGATATAAGTTTTCTTCAATTAAATCTAGATAAAGTGGAAGTTTCTATACTCAGTTATAACGATAAATCAATCAAGTTATTTGAACATTTTCACTTTATACATGAGGGTACATTACGCCAATCTGTATTTAAAAAAGGACAATACCATAATGTTTGTATGTATGGATTATTAAAAGAAGAATATATTACGCTTTAAAAAAAGATGAAGAGGTGAAGGAATCTATGAAAGTATTACTTGTCTCCACATTCGAAGGTGGGTATCAACCTATCTCTTTAGCGACTGCTCATAGTGCATTAAAGAAACATGAAATTGAAACTGTGATATTAGATACGTTTGTTGAAGGAATTAATGAAATTAAATTAAAGGATGCAGACATTGTTGCTATATCGTTGCCGCTTTTTGACTCTGTTCAGCCCGGCTTAGAATTATCTAAACTAGTAAAAGAACTAAATCCTGACGCACATATTACGTTTTTTGGGCAACATTCGACTATCCACTCTAAGCGATTGGTAGGAAGGTATGGAGATACTTGTATTGTTGGAGAATGGGAAAAGCCAATTGTAGAAATTGCGGAAAGTTTACAAAAGGATCACTATGATCTTTCTACCATTCCGGGAGTAGTTACTGAAATGCATGTACAAACAAATAATATTCCCCATCCTTTAATGTCGCGTGACCATTTCAATGTTCCAGCACGCGAAAATCTTCCACCTCTAGACAAATACCCACAAAAACAAATTGAAAAATTAATAGGATCTCCTCAAGTAGTAGGATCTACTGAAATTGCTAGAGGTTGTCATCATAAGTGTAGTTATTGCTCCGTGTTTGCTGCCTATGATGGAAAAGTTATTTTAGTACCGGAAGATGTTATTTTCCAGGATGTGAAAAACTTGGTAGACATGGGAATGACACACCTTACGTTTATTGATGCTGATTTCTTTAATGCCAAAAAGCATGGTGTTAACATGATTCGTAAATTACATGAGACTTTTCCATTTCTTACGTATGATTTTACGACTAGAGTAGACCATATTTTAGAAAACCAAGAAGTTATTAAAGAAATGAGTGAAATGGGTGTTAAATTTATAACGTCTGCTCTTGAATTTCCTTTACAAAAAGTACTCGACCAAGTAGTTAAAGCATTTAAGGTAGAAGAGATAGATAAAGCTATTTCCTTTATTAAAACAACTGGAATTCAGCTAAACCCTACATTTATTATGTACAACCCATGGATTGATTTGGAAGACTTCGTTGCTTTTGATGAATTTGTTCAACGAAATGAATTGGAGAACATCATTGATCCGATTCAGTATGAGACAAGATTATATTTATACAAGGGCTCACCTTTATTAAATAATCCTACTATTCAGGAGTTAGACCTAGAAGAACATGAATTCCATTTCGAATGGAAACATCGTGACCCTAGAGTAGATGAATTGTTTTTGGACAACTTGACACCTGCGGAAGAAGGGATTTTCAAACGTTGCTGCTTAAAGTGTTAAAATCAAACGGTTAAAATAATACTAAATACTAGGAGGATATATATCATGATTGCATTATTACCAGATTTATATGAATTAATTGAGGAGTTTAACGAAAAAACAGTAGAAAAAGATGTGTTATCGCAAAAAGACAAAGCATTAGTACAGCTTACTCTTGTTTTAGCTCAAGAGAATTCTGAAGATATCAAAAATTCTGTCATATTTTGTAAGCAAAGTGGGTTAAGTAATGAAGAGATTGGACATGCATGTGCACTTGTATTAGGTCACAGATATGAAAAAATGAGAAATCTTCTTCAGACAAATACTTCTAGACCTGTTGAGAAGAAATCGACACAAACATCTTGTTGTCAATAGGGGTGAGACAAATGGGGGAATGTAGAAAAAAAGAAGCGATTGTTGTTATTGGAACAAGAGAAAAAAATCACGAACTCCAAATCGTCAAAACTCTAGGTTTACCAATTATTCTATTGAATACGACTGTAGATCTTGAAGATGCACTAGAAGTTGAGTATCCAATTGAAATAAACCTAAATGATGAGGAAAGTGTGATTCAAAAACTGGAGGAACTATCTACTTTTTATGAACTGAAGTTGATTTTTACTTTGAATGAATACCGGATAATTACTGCTGCGAAGATTAGCCAAGAATTAAATGTTCCATTTAATTTATCCTATCAGGCAGCAGTAAATTGTCGGCAGAAAAAAAATACAAGGAAAATATTAAATGAATTTGGGATTGGAAATGTAAAAATGAATCTAGTTCAAGAAGTGGGCCAGTTGCCTGATGTGTTGGAAAGTATTGTTTTTCCGGTGATAGTAAAACCTTCGAACGAGGCAGGGAGTCATCTTGTTCAAAAATGTCACACAGAAGAAGAACTTTATGAAGCTGTAAGAAAAATTAAGGAGCGTTCCACTAATTGGGTAGGTCAACAACTTGATGATGATATTTTAATCGAAGAATTTATTGTTGGTCCAGAATTTAGTGTAGAGTCATGTACCATTAATGGAGAAACACGTATCATTGCAATTACTGAAAAAATAGTAACGGATGATAACTTCTTTGTTGAAGTTGGACACGTAGTGCCAGCTCGCTTAGCAACAGAAGATGAATTACAAATAAGAAATATGATTCCTCTTGTATTACAAGCACTTGGCGTTACAGATGGTATTACACATACTGAAGTAAAAGTAACAACGGAAGGTCCTAAGGTTATTGAGGTTAATGCAAGACCAGGAGGAGACAGAATCCCTAATCTTGTACGTGCAGTAACCGGTTATGATTTATTTGAATTGGCTTTTCATATCTCCTGCGGCGGGTCTATCGATCATTTGCCTCGTCATGATATAGTAGCTCATTCAGCTGGTATTCAATTTATATTAGCTGAAAAGGAAGGACGTTTCCGTGTAAGTAAAGCGACTTTAGAAAGTTCAGAAGTAGAAGAATACCACCTTCAAGTAGATCCAGATGAGGAAGTATTTACTACGGATAGTAATTACAATCGGTTAGGTTACTTTATTTGCTATGGGGATGAACGTGAACACGCGGTTCAACGTTTAAAAAATGTTTATGAACAAAGCAATATCATGGTGTTTTAGGCATCCAAAAATATCTCCATTACTAGTTATTTAGAAAGGAGTTAGTCTATGTATATTAAAGAAAGGCGACATAAAATGTCAGATTTAGTACTAAAGATGGCTTCTAAAAGTGGGAGTGATTTAACATTTAATCATTCGAGTGACTATTTAATGCAATTGGACCAACCTGTGGAGTATGCTGCCAATGATAAAGTATATATAGTTGGTTCTCCGAATAATGAATCGATTAGTCGGGTTACCAATACAGTTAAAGAGTCTGGTGAAGTATGGATACTACAAGAGTATGTTTCAAATTTAGAAAGTGAAGAAAGCTCAACTCAAAAATGTCATATTACGTACGGTGTTTATGATAATTTACTGTTACATTATGAAAACGTACAAAAAATGTTACGAGAAAGACCACTAACGGACATGGAAAGTTATCACATGTTTCAAGAAAATATTAAACAGTACGAAGAAGAAAAATTACAACATTGGAATGAATACTTTGATCATATTATTCTTCATTATACTTTGAATCAAATTGATAAGTATCAATATGATCAAGTATTAGAGCAATGTTTTAAAATGTTAAAAAAACATGGGAAGCTTGTAGTCAACCTTTTACTAGCTGATGAAGATTCGGATGGAATAAAAGTCAATAAAGCTAGTGAGGAGTTACGTACATTCCCTCTAGAAAAGGAAATAATGAATTATTTAATAAAGCAAGGGTTTCATGGAATGAAATTAGATAGAAAAGGAAGTTATCCTTATTTAGTTGTAGGTGGGGTAGAACTATGGCCGTTCACGGTTGAAGCTTCAAAAGGGAAGCAGGGGATTTGTTTAGAACAAGGACATGCTGTCATATACAAAGGTCCATTTTCAGAGGTGAAAGATGATGATGGACATGTATATTTGAGAGGAGAACGTATGGCTGTTTGTGCAAAAACATATGATTTATTGCGTAAAAGTCCGTACACAAATTCATTTATTTATTTGGCTTGTTATGAGGATATTCCAATAGAAGAAGCACCATTATTTGATTGTAATACACCGTTAATACGACACCCTCATGTTACTAAAGGTAAAGAATCAATATTGAAAAAAGGACAAGAAGCAGAGTGCTCTACTACTACAAGTGATTGTTGTTAATAGAATTAACATTATCAATATAAAATAACTTAAAGGGAGAGTTGAATATGAATGTAGAAGGAACTCAAGAATGTTGTATAAGTGAGCCGGTAAAACAAGAAACGAAGAAGGCTAATCCAATTATTAACGATTTTTATAGTGCTGTTGCAAGAGGTGAGGGACCATATTCAAATGATATAAATAGATTTTCTCCATCAGGACCTACAGAAAAAATTATGGAATGGCTAAAAAAATATAATGTTCAAAGAGTGTTGGATATTGGTTGTGGAATGGGTACTACGTTATTACAAGCAGTTCAAGTCCATCAAGAAGGAAAACAATTTTATGGAGTCGACTTCAGCGATGATATGTTGAAAAAAGCTAAAGAAAGCAAACAAAACCTACCAGAAGATTTGATAGCAAAAGTTGGCTTTTTTAAAGGACAAGCTGAACAACTTCCTTTTATGGATGAGCAATTTGACTTTATTTATAGTGAATGTGTGTTCAACTTAGTATCTAATAAAGAGCAAGCGGTCCATGAAGTTAGTCGACTTTTAGCACCTGGAGGAATCTTTGTTTATACCGATTTTATTTCTTATGAACAAGTACCTTCTTATATAAGTAGTGATGAGAAGTTAGTGTGTGGTTGTCGTACTGGTAGTACAACATTGAATGAGAACATAAAAACATTAGAATTGAATCATTTAAATCAAATCGAAACATTTGATTTTACAGAAGATAATAACAAACGTTTTCAAGAGCTAATGGAAAAAAGTAAAACGATACGTGATGAGTATCATGAATTGCAAGAACAGAACCAAGCTGCTGTTTCATTTTTAAATGAAAAGATGGGTTACTATTGCATCAAAGCTATTAAACAAGGCGAGGTGTAATCTATGAAAAGTACTAAAGCTATCTCTATTGGGACAAAGGTTAATACTAACAGAGATGGAACAGTATTTGGTCCGAAGAAGCTAACAGGAACCCTAGATTCTATGAGAAGTGGTGTAATAATGGGGCTGCTAACGGCTTTAGGAATTACCACCCTTTTCATAGCTACTGGATTGTTGGAATCAGATTCAGTATTAACATTTATAGGCCTGACCATTATTGCTTGGGTTGCTGTAGAGAACGGTGGCAATGATGTTTCACGTGGGATTGCACCTCTTGTTGCTGCGAAGGAAATATCTGTAAGAGGGGCGCTTGTTTTTGGCGCTATAGTAACCGCAGTAGGGGGTCTAGTAGCAATGTTTGTTGCAGTTAACATGTTAAAGCTATTTACCACTGGGTTGCTTAATACAAACTATTCTATTACCACTCCTACCGTAATAGCTATTGCATTAGGTGCTGCATTGTGGATAGCTTTTGCGACAAAGTTTTCTTTGCCTGTGTCAACAACACATTCTATTATAGGTTCAGTTGCTATCGTTGGATTACTCAGCTTTGGAGTGACTGGTGTGTTATGGGGAAGCTTAGCTCTTAAAGTTGTTTTACCTTTATTATTCAGTCCTTTAATAGGGTGGGGGTTTGCCTGGATCCTAACTTCTCTCATTAACAATTTAAAATTTCGTCCTCAAGTAGAAAGATGGTCTACTTGGATATTTAGTGGAAGTATTTGTTTTGTTAGAGCAGTAAATGATACCCCAAAAATCGTTGGTATTGCGGTGTTGGTTGCATTTGTAACATTAAACGATTTAGCTCTTAGTAACGTTTGGCCATACTTTCTATTTATTACAGTAGCCATGTCCGTTGGTAGTTATGTAAAGGGAATTTTGGTTACTGAAACGTTGGCGTACAAGGTTAGTAAAATGAATTCTAAAAGTAGTTTATCTACATCCATTAGTACATCAGTTTTAGTGATGATTTCTAGTGGATATGGATTGCCAGTCTCAACAACACACGTAGCAACCTCTTCAATAGTGGGTTCGGGTATGTACCAAGGAACAGAGAGTATTAATTGGTCAGTTGTCAAAAATATCGTATTATCATGGGTATGTACCTTACCTGGGGCCGGGCTATTTGGTTTAATAGGGTTTTATGTAATTAAGTTATTTTTAAATTAATTTAGGTGGTTACCGTATTAGATAATAAAAATCATTTATGATTGGAGGTATAGGAAATGGAAGCAAACAACTACTTTGATGATGTTGCTGAAAATTGGGATAGATTACGTACTAATTTTTTCTCGGAACAAGTACGGGAAAAAGCGATTGGATTAGCCTCTTTAAAAACAGGGCAACGTGTTGCTGATATTGGTGCCGGATCTGGATTTATCACAGAGGGGTTACTAGAAAAAGGTGCTCATGTAACTGTAGTAGAACCATCACTTCAAATGCTAAAGGTAATTCAATATAAATTTGATAAAACGTATGGAGAATACCTCAACTATGTCCAAGGGGATATTGAAAATGTAGTTCTTCCTGAGGACCACTTTGATTTTGTTTTTGCTAATATGGTTTTACATCACACGGTCAATCCTATCCAAGCGATTAAAATAATGACAAAGATTGTTAAGCCTGGGGGTAAGGTAATAATTACTGATTTAGATAAACACGACTATACATTCTTGAAGGAAGAACATCACGATCGATGGCTAGGTTTTGAGAGGCAAGATATAAAAGATTGGTATGAAGCTGCTTCGTTGGAAAATGTTACAATAGCATGTTTAGGAGAAAAATGTTCTGCACCATCCTCATGTGGTTCAGAATATGCAAATATTACTATGTTTATAGCCTCGGGTGAAAAAAAATAAAGGATTATTCATGTTATGGTTGAATGATATCGATAGAATTTAAACGGTTTGACACATTTGTCAGACCGTTTTCTAGTTCACTTAAAAGGGTGTATACTTGGAAAACTCCACAATAGAAGTCATCGTTTGGTGCCGTTAAGCACTGGCATCATTTATTGTTGCTTAAAATAGTACCCACAATGTTTTAACATTCTATGATTTTTATATTTTTTACCTTCAACAGGTCTGCTATGATATGGGTATCTATAATTCGGGTATTCGGGTGGTGCCAGGCACCACCCGAAAAAACGCCCGAAAACGCTTGAATCGGGAGGATGCGCATTTGTTTAGTTATTGGGTTTGGCTTTTATTGTTACTTTTAACTTGGTTGTTGGCGCTGTTGCAGGTTGAGGGCAGTTTATTTGCGATTCCGTTACGGATTATCTCAAGCGCTGTTTTTTTTGCTTTCTTTTTTTTAGCGCCGCTCTTTAAAAAGCAAAAGCCGTTGTTTCTGACCATGACGAGCATTTCGGCTGTATTTGCGGTAATCACCTTTTGGCCTCAACCGACGATGACTCCTAATTTGTATGTACTGCTTGTCTTTTCTCTTATTGCGGCGATGGCAGTTTTCTATTTGATAGCTTGGGAGAGTGTAATTGTTGCTTTCATTTTACTTGCTGGGTTGCTTGTTCCGGCTTTCTTAGGTCTTCCTAGTATTTCTCCGTTATTTATTATCCTTTATACAGTTATTGTAGGCTCAGCTCTAATGACTTTTCGAAAAACGAAATCAATTGAAGAGGAAAGTGAAGCTCGAGCTGAGGCGTTACTGAGTGAATATAAGAAGATGAAACGACAGCTTGTTGAGGATGAACAACTTGCGAGGCAACAAGAACGGACAGAAATTGCCAGGGAAATACATGATTCGGTTGGTCATAAGCTAACAGCATTGCTTATGCAGCTCGAGGTTCTTCGTTTGGATCAACAGCAAATACCAGATGCTAAGCTCGTAGAATTAAAGCAATTGGCAAAGGAAAGTCTCGAGGAGACGCGGAGTGCGGTTAAAACATTGAGGCATGATGAAGTTGGAGGACTATCAGCAATCATTAGGCTAATAAGAAAGCTAGAGTCTGAGAGCTATATGCGAATCCAGTTTTCCATTAAACATGGGGCGCTGTCAGCTCCGCTTGGTAATGACCAGGCGATCGTGATTTATCGAGCAGTTCAAGAAGCCTTGACAAATGTCATGAGACATTCTGGTGGACGTGAGGTCGAAGTAGTCTTTGAAGCACCGGCTGGTGGTGTATTCCGATTTGAAGTCACCAATCCTCTTACATCAAAAGGAGACATAAAAGAAGGTTTTGGCTTATCTTCTATGAGGGAGCGCATGGAACAGGTCGGTGGCACACTTGAAATTCTCCAGTATGACGAACAGTTTATCGTGCGAGGAACAATACCGTTACAGGAAAGGTGGAAGAAATAATGATTCGAATCTTGCTGGCAGAGGATCAGGGAATGGTTAGACAAGGCTTAAAAATGATGGTGGAGACAGCTGCAGACATGAAAGTGACAGGAGAAGCGAATAATGGAAAAGAAGCGGTAACTCTTTGTGAATCACACCAATTTGATGTCGTGGTGTTAGACATACGCATGCCTGTCATGGATGGACTCCAAGCAGCTCGAATCATTCGTTCTCGTTGGCCAGACCGAAAAGTGCTGATGCTGACAACCTTTAATGACGATGAGTACGCACTAGAAGCGTTAAAGATTGGTGCAAGTGGATATATGCTAAAGGATGCTGAGCCTGAAGAACTGATTAAGGCGATTCGAAGCTGTCTTTCAGGTGGACTTTCCTTACAGGACCAAGTGGCCGCAAAGGTGATGCCTCGCTTAATAAAGCAGCAACACACGCCAGAAGCTGTCGATTCTTCCCTTACACCAAGAGAATTGGACATTATTAAACGTATTGGCGAGGGTCGGAGTAACAAGGAAATAGCAGAGGAACTTGCACTTTCCGTCGGTACGGTGAAAAATCATATTAGCCTCATACTCGATAAGCTCGATTTAAGAGATCGTACGCAAATCGCTATTTATGCGATAAGACATAACGTAGTGTAGAAAATAATGACTGAAGTCATGGATATACCAAAAAGTGATGACCGGAGACAGTGGGAGCGCTGTCTCTTTCTATATATACTTTGAGTAGTTAGAAAAAGGAGGCATGAACCGTGCTTGAGACAGAGGGATTGAAAAAGGTATTTAAAGGGAAAACGGCTGTGGACGGGGTTAGTTTATATTTAGATAAAGGGGAATCTGTCGGGTTATTAGGGCCAAATGGGGCTGGGAAATCGACAACAATTTCCATGATTTCATCTCTTATAAAACCAACGTCTGGTGATGTAAAGATTAAAGGTCAAAGTATTCGAAAGGACCCGGGCATCATCCGCAGTGTGCTAGGGGTTGTTCCACAAGAGATTGCCTTGTATGAAGAGCTTACAGCTTATGAGAATTTAAAATTCTTTGGGAAAATCTATGGGTTGAAGGGAAAACAACTCGAAGCAAAAATACAGGATGTGTTAGAGGTTGTCGGCTTGAAGGACCGACAAAAGGAAATTGTTAAGACGTATTCGGGGGGAATGCAGCGACGAATTAACATGGCTGCTGCCATGCTTCATGAGCCGGAAATCCTCATAATGGATGAACCAACCGTTGGGATTGACCCACAATCTCGCACTCACATTCTCGATACCGTCCGTAATCTAAATCAGGAAAAGGGCTTAACGGTGTTGTATACGAGTCATTATATGGAGGAAGTGGAACGCCTCTGTGACCGGGTTTACATTATGGATCACGGTCAGGTTATCGCATCCGGTACAAAGGATGAACTGAAAAGTATTTTATCTGGGGAAGAAACCATTTTAGTTGAACTTGACCGGCCTTATCCAGAGCTTGTTCTTGAATTACAATCGCACGAAGCGGTTCGGCAAGTTGTCGAAACAGAAAAAGGAATAAAGCTCATCGTGCCAAAGGGAACTCGCCTTCTTGGAAGTGTTTTTCAAGCGGCTGAGCGACAGCAAGCTCAGATTGTGAATGTCAATGTGCAAGTCCCTACGTTAGAAGATGTGTTTTTACATCTTACTGGCCGTAAGCTACGGGATTGAGGTGAGTGTGATGGGGAATTTTATCAAAAAAGACCTTCTCGTTTTGCTTCGGGACCGAACAGAGTTACTCGTTCTTCTGTTAATGCCAATGATTTTAATTGCGATTCTGAGCCTTGCTTTACGAGGAATTCTTGCAGGCGGGGAAGCTGTAGACATAAAAATGGACGTAGCCCTTGTGGTAGAAGATGATGAACAACAGGGAGTAACTGCTTTTACAAAGCATGTCAAGCAACTGGATATGCCTCAAGAAATAATCGATGAACTACTGTTGGTTGCAAAAGACATGACGCCGTATTCGATGTTACTTGATTTTCTTGAGGATGAACGGATGAACAACATTGTTCAACTAAAGGAATCTACAAAAGATGAAGCACTAGTAGCCCTTGAAAAAGGTGACGTCGAAGCGATTTTAACAATTCCTAATGATTTCACGTATGATTCGTTAACTAGAATGCTGTTACATCAAGGAACGAGTAGTGAGCTCATGGTTACCGTAAATAATTATAGTTCAATTAAAACAGAAGTTTTTATAAACATAATGGAGAGGTATGCTCGTACATTTAACTTTGAAACAGCGATTTCAGAGTCGATGGTAGAGTCAGGATTACATGCTGATCTTCAAGAACGAGCGACAGACGAAGGGCCCGAGCTTTATCAGCTTGGCGGAATAGAAACGATAGCAGCTCCAGAACCTATAACTTCCTTTCAATATTATACGGTCAGTATGGCGGTCATGTTTGTTCTGTTTGTGGCCTCGACACTTGCTAGTAAAGCGTATGTGGAAAAAAAGAATCATGTGTTCAGTCGAGTCTTGCTTTCAAACCGTAATCCGATTGAATTTTTAGGTGGGAAAATAATTGCGTCCACTATCATCTCTTTTTGTCAGTTATTTATATTATTTGTGGCTTCCACCCTTCTGTTTCAAACCTTTCCATTAGGAGACGTTGAGTTTTGGCTAGGGATACTGTTGATATCACTTGTTTTAGCGATGTGTGTAGGTGGCTTAACGGCCCTGCTTACATCCATTTCCGTTCGATATGAAAAGGATGCTCTCAATTCGATTTTTAGTGGTGGGGTTGTGACACTGTTTGCTTTTATTGGAGGGAGCTTTTTTCCGACTGACCAATTGCCGAACTTCATTGGGATGTTAGGGAACTGGACGCCAAATGGGGCAGCTTTAACGGCTTATTTACAGTGGATGCAAAAGCTAGAGTGGGCGTCGATTCTTCCTTTTTTACTCAGAATCATGACAACCACTGTCATTTTAATAGCAATTAGCATCGTTCTGTTTCCGAAAAGGAGGTTGGTGTAGCGATGACAACTGTATTTCTGTTGCAGTGGCAACGATTTCGTCGTGCCCCATTACTTGTCTTATCATTTCTTGCGATGACAATTTTGTTTGTCGCCGTTCTTGCTGGCTTTCAAAGAGGTCCAGATATGGAGTTTTTAATCTATACGTACGGAGATTCTTCCTTAGAGGAAGAAAAAAAAGAAAAGTGGCTTGAGCAGTTAAATGAAGCCGAGCAAATGAGTTTTCAGTGGGTGGAAGAGGCAGAAGCCCGAGAAGCTGTTTCACATGGGAAAATAAAGCTAGCGTTAAAGCTGATGAATGATGATTACCGAATGTTAATTGCCGTTGAGGACCCTACAACGGTAAGAGTAGATAACCATGTACAGCGGGTGTTTTCAGAGGGACTACGTCTTCAGGAAGTAGAATCTACCATGGAGTCGACTACATTTCAAACGATGGTGGAACAAGCGTTACAAGAGCCAGCCTTAACAATCCAAACGGAGTCTTTAAGTAAAGAAGAAAGCACGTTTATATACGATAATCAACTTCATACGTTATTTGGTATGACGCTCTTTTTCTCGATATTTACAATGATGTTTAGTTTAATGAAAGTAGCAGAAGAGAAGAAAGAAGGGACTTGGGACCGACTTATTGTGTCGCCTTTGTATAAGTGGCAAATCTATATGGGACATTTGTTATATAGCTATGTGATTGGTTTCGTGCAAATCCTATTGATCTTTCTCTTATTCCATTTTGCTTTTGGTTTTGATTTAGGAAATCAATATGGAACGATTCTTCTTATTATTGGGTGTTACACGTTTGCGATTGTAAGTCTAGGTATGCTGATTATGGGTCTAGTAAAAAGAACGCAACAACTACAGGCGATTGTACCTATCGTAGCCAATGCGATGGCAATGATAGGTGGTGCCTATTGGCCAATTGAAATTGTCACGAATGAATGGATGCTAGCTCTATCAAAAGGAATGCCAATTTATTACGGGCTCGATGCATTAAAAGGAGCTACTATATATAATCTAGCACTACCAGAGCTCTTACAACCGATATCAATTATGCTATTGTTTGGTGTCGTTTGTATGGGGGTAGGGATAAATCTAATGGAGAGACGTGCGTAATTACGGTAGAAGGTGGAATTAGAGGTTGTATAACCTTTTGTCCCACCTTCTTTATTGGTCCATTGGATTACTAATATAATCGTGAATGTTGTCGGCATTTACCTCTAAAGTTTCAGTTAACTCAAAAGTGGGAATCGGTTCTCCTTGATTGGCTGCGTGAAGTCGTTCTACAATAAGCTTGCCCCACGTATATTGCCTTTGTGAGATCGTGCTCGTAATTTGATGATTGCTAACTCCTTCTAATGTCATTGGTAAATCATCAAAAGTAACAGCCACTTTATCTTGGATTCCTTGTGCCTTCCAAACGGTAACTGCAGCAGGACCTGATAAAGAGTCAATCCCAATGAGCGCCTTAAAGTCAGGATGTTCAGCTATCATTTCTTCAATATTTAAAATCGTTTTGGACGGAATGCCGTCGCTAGAGCGTATATCCAATATTTCAATATCAGGATATCTATTAATCACTTTTTTTACACCGTCAATTCTTGAATTCAAGTTTTGCATCGTTAATAATCCAGTGCTGATAAGAATGGAGCCCTCATAATTAATGAGTCTAGCAACAACTTCTCCAATATGCTCACCAGCAGCCAAATTATCGGTCCCAATATAGGAAAGGCGTTGACTCTCCGGTGCATCAGTATCAAAACAAATCACTTGAATTCCAGCTTCGACCGCTTTATTTATAAATGGTGTGAGTGCTGCGGAATCGGTGGGCCCAATGGCTATACCTTGAACATTTTGTTGGATTAAATGATCCATAATTTGAATTTGCTCCTCGACCGTAGCTGTTGCAGGAGCTCGAATGATGATGTCCATGCCTAACTGCTCTGCAGCCTCTGTGGCACTCATCGTGACTCCTTCAAAAAAAGGGTGGGCTACTGGATAGACGATGGCAAAGCTAATGTTATCTCTAGCAACACTTGTTTCTTCGTCATTAGACGGATTTGGGTGTTGCTCAATTTCTTTTTCTACTTGAAAGCTACAAGAAACGGAAAGTAACAAAAAGCATATAAATGCTGTTATACGATAAAACCTTTCCATCGCGATAGCCTCCTTATTTTTAATACATCGTAATTTTTCCTTGATTTTTAAACTTTTTTGTCGTGAATCCAGTTAGTTTTTTAAACATATTACAAAAATAATGTGAATCATTATAACCAACTTTAAGAGCAATTTCATATGTTTTTTCACTGGTTGTAAGAAGGAGTTCTTTTGCTTTTTCTATCCGAACCGTCGTTAAGTATTCCTTCAAGGTTTGGCCTGTTTCTTGACTAAACAAATGGCTAAAATAAGAGGGACTAATGTTGACGACGTTTGCTACCATTTGAAGAGACAATTCTGGATTGTGATAGTTGTTCTTGATATAATCTTTGGCCTTTTCAATCAGAGGATAGTTCTTACTTTGGGATAAGTCTCGATGTTTAATTACGATTTCAAGCAGTTCTACCATATAGTCAATGATTTGACCTTTATTGTTACCACTTTTCCACTCTATACTTTTAAATTGAGTAAGAATTGCTGTGTTTTGTGGATTTATCTCTTTTACAAATTCAATGGTGGTGTTTGTAAATTCGATGAGAACGTAGTAAGACCAAAAAGGTGTTTCTTTTACCATTCTTGTATGAGTTGCAATGTATTCCTCACAAAAGGTTTGTATCTCAACCGTATTTCCAAATTTCAGGAAGTGTTGAAGCTCTTTTTTATTCATTTGTAGTGGAAGTTCTGGTATAGCATCTTTAAACTGGAAACTAGTATATTTAACATGCTGATACTTTTGGTCGTATGCCTCTGTAAACGATTGTGAAATTTCTTGGATTCTATCTTTTATCGAACCGATCCCAATGGCTTGAGAACGACTTGGTGTGATGCTTTGTTTGATATTTATGATAGTTTCTTCTAACTGACTTTTTGTAACGCCACGAATGATAAAAACATGTTCGTTTGTTTTTCTCTTAAAGCTAATAAAATCAGCTGTAATGATTGACCGTATACTGTCCATATGATTTTGTTCATCTTCTAGAATCAGAACAAAATAATGATTAGCGATTAAATTAATGCCTAGTTTTGAAGCTTTTTCAATGGCAGAAGAAGTAGAGTAAGAGCCTTCACATAATTCCATTAAAAATTTATCTCTTGACATTGTGACCGATTGATTGGCTTGACTTTGTAATTCCAATACTCTTTTTCTTTCCATTTCTTCATGGTCAATTTGTAAAGATACACGATTTAAAATGTCTAGCAATTCAGATGCGCTTAGCGGTTTTAGACAATAATCATTGATATCAATTCGGATTGCTTCCTGAGCATATTCAAATTCATCATGTCCACTCAGAATGATGATTTTTGTCTGGGGCATTTTTTTACGCAAAATGCGGCTAATTTCTAATCCGTCCATAAACGGCATTTTGATATCGGTAATAACGATGTCAGGCTGGTGTTTTTCAATAAGAGGTAATGCAATTTCACCATCAGGTGCGTCTCCACAATAAATAAATCCTTCTTTTACCCAATCAATACAATTCCGGATACCTTCGCGAACGACAATTTCATCGTCTACTACAAAAATTTTCTTCATGACATCACCTCATTGTAGGGATTGTTAACTCAACGTTTGTACCAATACCATAACTGCTCTCTATTGATAATCCATAGGGTTCGCCGTAGTACAGCCTAATTCTCTCCTGGACGTTGTACATACCAAAGCCACCTTTTGTGTGCTCTAATGGATATCCTTGGTATAAATGATTTCTTATTGTCGTTAACTGTTCTTCAGTCATTCCAATTCCTGTATCAATGATTTTTATGCTGATGTGTCCTTCTTTACTAAGGTCACATTCAATGTGTAACTGTCCTTTCGTGCGTTTGTTTTTTAAGCCATGGTAAATGGCATTTTCAACAAGCGGTTGAAGGGTAAGCTTTAAAATCATATAATTGGTTAGCTCTTCATTGATTGAAAAAGTGACTTCGAAAATATCTCGATATCTTGTTTTTTGGATAACAAGGTAATTTTTGATATGTTCAATTTCCTGACCAATCGTTATGACATCCCTGCCTTTACTTAAGGAGATTCGAAAAAAGTTTGATAATGCTTTTGTAATTGCAATGACATCCGTTCCCTTTTTCGCTTCAGCCATCCAAATAATCGTATCTAAGGTGTTATATAAGAAGTGGGGATTGATTTGAGCCTGCAAGGTACGTAACTCAGCAAATTTAAGCTGTTTTTCTTCATTAATGCTTTTTACTAGAAGTGTTTTTATTTTTTGAATCATGCGATTAAAGGAAGTTCCTAACTCGGCGATTTCATCATGGCTACTATTTTTAAATGTGACGTCAAGATTTCCTTTAGAAGCCATTTTCATTTTTTCCATAAGATTACGAATCGGTCGTATGAGTTTAGAAGTAATGTAGTAGTAAAGCGTAATCGTAAAAAAAATGCTGCTGCCAACAGTTCCTATGATAAGGTTTCGAATATCATTGGCATCCTTCATTAACTCAGCTTCTGGAACAATACCAATGACGGTCCAGTCAGTCACCTCGGATGTATCTGTCACGATAAACAATGATTTGTGTAATCTAGTATTTTCCCCTGTTCGCGCTGCCGTAATCATTTCACTTAAATCGAGTTCGTCATTTTGGTTGTTACTAAACACGACCTGTTCATGTTGCTCGGAATAGATGAGAAAGGAATTTGATGATACTGTAGCGTCGTTTAAAATGCGATCAAAGATAGATGTATCGAGAAGGATGGTCATGTAGCCAATGACTTCGTACGTAATGTCCCAAATGATTGGGTGGGTAATTGAAATAACCTGTTTTCCGTCTTCATTTGTCATCATAATTATTGTGTTGGTTATCACCTCTGGATGTTCATTTTTCATGATAGAGGATGAAACGGGCTCATTTACATAAAATACACCTTTCTTTTCACTAATTCCTCTCACTTTATTATTAAGGATACTGATATCGAGTACATACTTGCTTGAAGGAATAATTTCTCGATAGAAAGCAAACATATTTAAAATTGATTTAGCATCCTCATAAGTGTTTTCGTGTTCCGTCTCCATTAAAAATCGTATCGTGTTATCTTGTTTACCAATTTCAGCAAAGCGCATCGTATCTTGAATCACACCATCGATTTCTTGACTTAGTTGTGTACTCTTCAGTTGAGCATTTGCCTGGGCGTTTTCTGAAATGATGGCTACAGCTTTGGAATAAGAAACAAACCCAACAATGATAAGAGGTACGACCGTCAATAGTATAAACATCATTAAAAGCTTCGTACGTAAAGAAGAGAACAGCAGTTTTTTTAGATTCATAGATTTACACCAATCCAGTCCGATTTCCGAGTAGAAATGAAAGCGCTTTAGTTTTATTGTAAAACAATCTAGAAATAAATGGAATACTTTGAGGGGAGAAATTACATCTTTCATTAATATAGTAGATTTTTCCTCAGTTATATAAGAAGTGTTTGTTCTTATCATACAAGAAATATAAAAAAAAGAAACGGCAAGAGAATACCATCAAAAGAAAATACAAGATTTTAAAAAATAAATACAATTTTCTAATGATGTTCATTGAAAAATCCTTAATTTATTACACTTTCTTCAAAAACGAGTGTATTAACTTCATTATGAAAGCGCTTTACACTAAACGTACGCTAACCAACGTTAGCAAAAAAGGAGGGAATTACGATGAAGAAGAGTTTAGGAGCAATGTTTGTAATGGCGATGGCACTCTTACTTTTATTGGCTGCATGTGGTGGAACAAATGAGACAACGACTCCCAATGATGGCGAAAGTACCACTGAAAACACCAGTGAGAACACGACAGATGAAGTCGAGAGTCCATCAGAGTCAAAAGACCAGCTTGTCATTGGTTTTTCTCAAGTTGGTGCAGAAAGTGAGTGGAGAACGGCAAATACAAAATCGATTCAAGATGCAGTTAAAGATGCCGGACACCAATTACAATTTTCTGATGGACAACAACAACAGCAAAATCAGATTATGGCGATTCGCTCGTTTATCTCACAAGGTGTTGATGCGATTGTGTTTTCACCAGTAGTCGAAACAGGCTTTGAAACGGTTCTTCAAGAAGCAAAGGATGCGAACATTCCTGTTTTCCTTGCAGACAGAGCGGTTGATATTGAAGATGATTCATTATGGGTTACGTTTTTAGGATCTGACTTTGTAGAAGAGGGTCGTAAAGCGGCACGGTGGTTAGTTGAAGAGATGGCGGATTATGACGGGGAAGTCAACATCGTAGAACTTCAAGGGACTGTAGGATCGGCACCCGCGATTGACCGTAAAAAAGGCTTTGAAGAAGTGATAGCTGAACATCCTAAGTTTAAAATTACCCAATCTCAAACAGGAAACTTCACTCGTACAGAAGGGAAAGAAGTCATGGAAGCTTTCTTACGCTCTGACGGTGACAATATTGATGTACTTTACGCACACAACGATGATATGGCGATTGGAGCGATTCAAGCAATCGAAGAATATGGTTTAAAACCAGCAGAAGATATCATTGTCATTGGTGTTGATGCGGTAAAGGGTGCGTTTGAAGCAATGGTTGCTGGAAAAATGAATGTAACGGTCGAGTGTAACCCTCAATTCGGTCCTCAGTTAGTAGATTTAATTGAAGCATACTTTGCCGGTGAAGAGCTACCGAAGCGAATTGCAGTAGAAGAGTCTATGTATACCATGGATCAGGCTGCAGAACTGATTGATTCAAGAACCTACTAATAGCTAAAAAGAAGCCACTTTATCTATGAAGGAAGAGATTAAATCTCAAGGTAGAGGTAGCCACTGTAAAAGTTATAATACGAACTTTTTAGTGCCCTCAAGGTAAGTGGCTTCTTAAAATGAACAATCCTTGGAGGGTGAAGGAAATGGAAGGAAAAACACCAATACTTGAAATGACAGGAATTACGAAGGTGTTTCCTGGAGTTAAAGCTCTATCAAACGTTTCTTTTCGGTTATTCCCAGGGGAAGTCCATGCTCTAATGGGTGAGAACGGAGCAGGGAAATCAACGTTAATTAAAGTTGTTACTGGAGTATACCCCATTGATAGTGGAAGTATCGTACTCGATGGACAATCCATTGAAGTGATGAGTCCTCAACATGGTCAAGAGCTAGGGATCAGTACCGTATACCAAGAAGTAAATTTATGTACAAATTTATCCGTGGTAGAAAATATCTTTATCGGTCGGGAACTGAAGAAGAGAGGAACCCTTGACTGGAAGCAAATGAAGGTAAGAGCAGAAGAGTTATTAAAAAGATTACATTTACAAATTGATGTGACCAAAGAACTGTCCTGTTACTCGGTAGCGATACAACAAATGGTAGCGATTGCTCGAGCTCTTAATATCTCAGCAAAGATCCTTATATTAGATGAACCTACTTCTAGTTTAGATATGAATGAAGTCAAACAGCTTTTTGATGTCATGCGTAAGCTGAGAAATGAGGGGATGGCCATTGTGTTTATCAGCCACTTTCTCGAACAAATCTATGAAATATCGGACCGAATAACGATTCTACGTAACGGTGAATACATTGGGGAGTATTTGCCGAATCATCTCTCCCGATTTGAATTAATATCAAAAATGATAGGAAAAGAGAAAGCTGATGTTAATGAGTCACTAGAAAACAAACAACATGAAACGGACCAAAAAGATAAAGAAATTTTCCTACAAGCATCAGAGGTATCAAAGAAAGGCAAAATACAGCCGTTTCATTTAACAATCCATTCAGGAGAAATTGTTGGTCTTGCAGGCTTATTGGGTTCTGGAAGAACAGAGTTAGCTAGATTGTTATTTGGAGCAGATAAATTAGATTTCGGGGAAGTGAAGGTTCAAGGTAAGGTGGCACAGCTACAGTCTCCAAAGCATGCGATTTTACATGGGATTGCCTTTTGCTCAGAAAATCGTAAGGCAGAAGGTATTATACCTGACCTATCTGTACGAGAAAATATGATTTTAGCGATGCAAGGTGTAAAAGGCTGGTTTAAATATATTCCTATCAAAAAACAAGTTGAGATGGCTGATGAATATATCAAGCTATTAAATATAAATCCACCAAACCCAGAGCAACTCATTAAAAACTTAAGCGGCGGAAATCAGCAAAAGGTGTTACTTGCAAGGTGGCTCATTACGAACCCAGAATTACTCATTCTTGACGAGCCTACCCGTGGTATTGATGTAGGGGCAAAAGCAGAGATTGAAAAGCTGATGGTGACATTAAGTGAAAAAGGAAAATCGATTTTATTTATTTCTGCTGAACTTGAAGAAGTGATTCGGGTTAGTCATAAAATCGCAATTCTCAGAGACCGACAAAAAATATCAGAAGTCGTAAATAATGAGGACATTACCCAACAATTTATTATGCGGGAAATTGCTGGAGGAAGCTTATGATACAGTCTAAACTGTTTTGGCCATTGGTCGTTCTAGCCGCCATTTTACTTTTCAATTTGATTTATAATCCAAGCTTTTTTGTAATTGAAGTGAGGAATGGCTATTTCACAGGAAACATAATCAATATATTAAATCGAGGTGCACCACTCATTCTTATTTCAATAGGGATGACTCTAGTGATTGCAACAAAGGGGATCGACCTTGGAGTGGGGTCAGTCATTGCGATTTCAGGTGCCATTGGAGCAACAGTAGTGGGTGGGAGCTTGGGCTCTTCTGATTCGCTTTTTCCTTTGTTTTTAGCAATTGTGTTAGCTCTTGGGGTCGCTACTATCATGGGAGTGTGGAATGGGGTACTTATCTCTCGGCTTGGCATACAACCGATTGTTGCGACCTTAATTCTCATGGTTGCTGGTCGAGGAATTGCACAGCTCATTACAAATGGGCAAATTACAACAGTATATTATAGTCCTTATTCCTTTATCGGTGGGGGTTATTTATTTATGCTTCCGTTTTCTATTTATATTGTTGTGTTTGTTCTCTTACTTGCGATGTATTTAACACGACGAACATCATTAGGTTTGTTTATTGAATCTGTTGGTGGAAATCCAGAAGCAAGCAGACTTTCAGGTATTCATTCAAAAAACATCTTATTGTTCGTTTATTTATTTTGTGGGTTATGTGCCGGAATTGCTGGACTCATTTTAAGCTCTAATGTCATGAGTGCGGACGGAAACAATGCAGGACTTTGGTTTGAACTAGATGCCATCCTTGCTGTTGTTATCGGAGGTACTTCACTTATGGGTGGACGATTTTATTTAATGGGAACGGTCATTGGAGCACTGATTATTCAAAGTTTAACAACAACGATTTATTCGATTGGTGTACCAGCTGAGACGATTTTAGTTGTAAAAGCCGTTGTTGTTTTGCTCGTATGTCTCTTACAATCGCCGGAATTTCGAAAGAAAGTGTCTGGTTTGTTTACTAGGAAAACAGTGAGCAAAGACAAGGGAGTGACCTTATGATGAAACTGGAAATAAACAATCGAATGATTCCTGTCCTCATCACTGTCGCATTGTTCTGTCTTATGTATACGTTTGGGTTAGCTAGATACGATAATTTTTCATCGCCTCAAGTTTTTATGAATCTATTTATAGATAATGCCTTTCTCATTATTGTGGCAGTAGGAATGACGTTTGTTATCTTATCTGGTGGAATTGACTTATCAGTTGGGTCGGTCATTGCTCTGACTAGTATGGTAGCAGCAAGCTTACTGATGGAAGGATTATCGCCATGGATTGTCATACCGGTCGCTTTAATGGTAGGTCCCTTATTAGGCTTTCTTATGGGATGCTGTATCCACTTTTTCAACTTACAACCATTTATCGTGACGTTAGGTGGAATGTTTCTGGCTCGGGGATTAAGCTTTGTCATCAGTGTACAGACGATAACGATTACTGATCCATTCTTTTATTATATGGCAAATACAAGGATAGCAATTGGGAATTACTTTATCTCAATCAGCGTCATTATTGCTTTAGTTGTTGTTTGTTTCGCGATATATATTGCTCACTATACAAAGTTTGGGCGAAATGTGTATGCGATTGGTGGGAATGAACAATCGGCCATGCTAATGGGTTTACCTGTAGGACGAACGAAAATACTTGTTTATACCCTAAGTGGCTTTTGTGCGTCTCTGGCTGGTATTGTCTTTACATTCTATATGCTTTCTGGCTACGGCTTACATGCAAATGGGTTTGAGTTAAATGCGATTGCTGCAGTAGTTATCGGTGGCACATTACTGACAGGTGGGGTTGGATATGTAGCCGGAAGCGTGATAGGTGTCCTTATTTTAGGAACGATTCAATCTCTTATTGTATTTGAAGGCTCTCTCAGTGCCTGGTGGACAAGAATCGCGATTGGTTTTTTATTGCTATTGTTTATCGTTCTTCAACGAACGATTGTAATCAGAACAGAAGCGAAGAAAGATACAATCTCGACCCATTAGCCGCTCGTTTCGAAACCAAATCATTCATTAATGAGTTTACTAGAGAAAATGACGTTGGTATCACACTATAGTTCAACTAGATTACCATGTAGACGGTCATTTTCTCTATGAAACTAAAAAAAGAGGAGGAAAAAAACGAAATGATAGGAAATCAATATTTTAGTTGGAACCGTATGAAGAAGAAGAGTAAGAAACCAATTATTTTTGTCGTACTGTTTGCGTTGTTTATGAGCATTTTTCCTACCAATCTATTATTTGCGCAAGCAAGTAATAGTACCTTTGAGAATCCGGTGATATGGGCTGATGTTCCAGATCCAAGTGTGATAAGAGTAGGAAACACGTATTATATGTCTAGTACGACCATGCATATGAACCCAGGTGTTCCAATCATGAAGTCCCATGACTTGATTAATTGGGAGATTGTAAACTATGTATATGATTATCTTGAAACAAATGATGAACAAGCTCTTAGAAATGGAAAAAGTGAGTATGGGAATGGTTCGTGGGCAAGTAGTTTAAAGTATCACAACGGTACATTTTACTTAGGTGTCTTTTCTCATAGTGCAGGTAAGACATATATTTTTCAGACGGATGATATAGAAAATGGCGAGTGGACAAAATCAACGATTGATGGAGCATACCATGATTTATCGTTGTTGTTCGATGATGATGGACGAGTCTATATGGTTCACGGTACTAATAATATTCGAGTGACGGA
The DNA here is from genome assembly GCF_002019795.1 of Bacillus alkalicellulosilyticus. Taxonomy (GTDB): domain Bacteria; phylum Bacillota; class Bacilli; order Bacillales; family Bacillaceae_F; genus Bacillus_AO; species Bacillus_AO alkalicellulosilyticum. The sequence continues at coordinate 973,852 of NZ_KV917381.1, forward strand.
ACTTACCTCTGATGCAACGGCAATCAAAGAAGGTGGCTTAAATAAAGTCATTATATCTAATGCAAGTCAAATTGCAGGGTCTTCTTTTATCGTTCCTGCAGAAGGCGCACATGTACAAAAAATTGATGGAAAATACTATATCTTCCTTATCACCTGGCCACAAGGAAAAAATCGTACCCAGTTGGTGTATCGTGCCGATAGCATAGACGGGGAGTATGAAGGAAGAATTGCTTTAGATGACTCAGGTATTGCACAGGGTGGAATCGTGGATACCGTTAATGGAGATTGGTATGGATTTTTGTTCCAAGACCGAGGTGCTGTTGGACGAGTTCCTTTTCTAGTGCCAGTGAGTTGGGAGGATGAATGGCCGATTTTTGGGGAAGACGGCAAGGTTCCGACTGAAATGGCAATACCAATTGGTTCATCCATTCATAAAAATGCAATTGTTGCATCGGATGAGTTTTACCAGGCACCAAAAAAATCTGAGGAAATGACGATATTCTCGGCTTCATCCTATGCAGGAACTGACCTTATTGAAAACGGGGATATGGAAAATGGACAAGACCCGTGGTCAGGAAATGGTGCTGCCACAGTTCAAATTACAGATGAAGAAGCTTATAGTGGAACTTTCAGTTTATTTACGACAGGAAGAGCAGCAACAGGAGATGGCCCAAGACAGATGATAACAGGCAAGGTGAGTCCGAATGAGGAGTTCACATTCTCTGCAAAAGTAAAATATACAGAAGGGCCAGATGAAAAGATATTTAATATCGCAATCCAGAATGGTCCAAGCTGGCAGGGAATATCAGTGATGGGCTCTGCTACGATTAAAAAGGGAGAATGGGGCACGATTAAAGGAACGTATACGATTCCTGAAAATGCAGACTTATCTCAAACGTTTATCTTTATTGAGACACCATGGGTAGCAGACCCTGACCCAGTATTGGATTTACTAGATTTCTATGTTGATGATATTTCTTTTGTAAACAATACTGAGGTGGACGAGCTTCTTGAAAACGGTGGAATAGAAGATGGCAAAGAGCCATGGACAGGAAATGGAGCAGCAACGGTTCATGTCACCGATGAAGAAGCCTACAGCGGGTCTTATAGCTTATTGACAACAGGGAGAGCAGCAACAGGAGACGGCCCAAAACAAGTGATTACTGGAAAAGTAAAAGTGGGTGAAGAGTATAAGTTTTCAGCAAAAGTAAAATATACGGAAGGCCCTAACCAAAAACGATTTAACTTTGCGATTCAAAATGGTCCAACATGGCAAGGAATATCGGTCATTGGAACAGCGATGTTAACAAAAGGGGAATGGGGCACGATTGAAGGAACGTACACGCTTCCTTTAAACATCGATACATCAGAAACGTTCATCTTTATTGAAACACCGTGGGTAGCTAACCCAGATTCAGTAATTGACTTAATGGACTTTTATGTAGATGATGTTTCATTTGCGAAATTACCGTCTACACCAGAGAAAGAAAAGGACGGAGAATATGATGATAATGGCTCACGACTCCCATTAGTATGGCAATGGAACCATAATCCAGATAACAATTTCTGGTCTCTTACTGAACGTACCGGTTATTTAAGACTTACAACAGGAAGAACAAGTACAAGTATTCTAGATGCGAGAAATACCCTTACCCAAAGAACGTTTGGTCCTGAAAGCTCTGGGAGGATTGCGATGGAGATCGGGAACATGAGAGATGGCGATGTTGCTGGTTTGGCAGCTTTCCAAAGAGACTATGGATTTGTTGGGGTAAAAGCGGAAGGAAATCAAAAATCTATCGTAATGGTAGATGGCAGCTCTGAATCGCCAACAGTCATCGAGAGTATTCCTGTTACACAAGATCGAGTTTATTTTAAAGTTGATTTTGATTTTAAAGATAGAACCGATAAAGCGTATTTCTATTATAGTTTGAATGGAATCGAATGGACAGCTATAGGAAATACACTTCAAATGCGTTATACGATACCTCATTTTATGGGATACCGCTTTGCGTTGTTTAATTACACAACAAAAAATCCAGGCGGATATGTTGATTTTGATTATTTTAGAATAGATGACAAAATCACGGGAACGGATACATCAGAAACGGTCTTAAAAATTAGCTTAGATGATGTACCAGAGGTCATCGGTGCACCAAATATTGAATTTGAAGTTCCTGTCAGAATGGACCCATTACCAAATGGAGAATATTCATCTCTAACAGCTTCATTCAGCATTCCGAAAAAATTCAATGTCACGGGAGTAGATTTTCATTCTAGCAATATCGTTGGCAATAGCTCGTATACGTATTCTAACAATCAATTAAAGCTCAATGTAGTTGGAGATACTGTTGGCTTTACTCACGAAGATTCAGATTTATTTGCAACCATAAAGCTTACAGTAAAAGATTTTGCTACTTCTAACAAAACGGAAGTGATTAAGACCGATTACGTAAAAGTAAGTGGAGGAAATATTGACTTTGATGTTCATGGTGCAAACGCAACAATTGGATTACAAAAAATAGAAACAGAGGCACTTGGCAAAATACCTGGATATTCAAATCCACTCATTACTCACAAACTAGGAGCAGATCCAAATGTTCTCGTTCATAATGATAGAGTCTATATGTTTATGACCAATGATGAATTTCAATATGGTGAGAACGGAAATATCATTCAAAATAATTATAGCTACATTAATACGATAACTGTGATTTCTTCAGAGGACTTAATCAACTGGACTGATCACGGCGCAATTCCAGTCGCCGGTCCAAATGGTCCAGCAACATGGGCTAGTCAATCGTGGGCAGTCACAGTCACGGAGAAGGTGATTGACGGTAAAGAAAAATTCTTCCTCTATTTTTCAAATAACGCAAGCGGAGTAGGTGTTCTTACAGCAGACCATCCGCTTGGACCTTGGACAGACCCACGAGGCTCTGCCATTGTTGATAGGAATACGCCAGGTGGGGAAGATGTTGTCTGGGTATTTGACCCTGCCGTCTTTGTTGACGACGATGGACAAGGTTATTTGTATTATGGTGGAGGTGTACCGGGTGGGAATAATCCAACAGAAGACCAACAAAGAAATCCAAAAACCGCTCGAGTCGTTAAATTAAGTGATGACATGATTAACATCGAAGGAAGAGCAGAGGCCATTGATGCGCCATTTATGTTTGAAGCGTCTGAAATGCATAAGTACAAGGATAAATACTATTTTTCATACAGTACCAATTTTTCATCGGCTTCTCGCTCACAGGACATGCCTGGATCAGGTGAAATAGCCTACATGATTAGCGATAATCCTATGGGTCCATTCACGTATGTTGGTACCGTACTAAAAAATCCGTATCAGTATTTTGAGGTAGGCGGTAACAACCATCATGAGTTCTTTGAATTTAAAGGGCAATGGTATGTAGCGTATCATGCTCAAACCGTGGCTAAAGAACTGAATGTAGTACAAGGCTACCGTTCACCGCATTTAAACAAAATTGAGTATTTTAATAATGGCAACATGAAAGAGGTTAAGTTAGACATGGAAGGAGTTCCTCCAGTTGCAACTCTTAATCCATATGAAAGAACGGAAGCAGAGACAATTGCTTGGAACGCTGGCATTTCAACTGAGGTTTCCAATGCACCAGGAAGTATCTTGGAACAAGTGAATTTACATGTGACGGATATTGAAAATGGCGATTGGGTCGCTGTCAGTCAAGTAGACTTTGGTGAAAAAGGAGCGAAAACGTTCCAAGCTAATGTGGCATCAACTGTAGGGGGGACGATTGAATTACGTGTCGATAGCCCGGTAGGTGAGGTCATTGGAACATTAGATATCGAACCTACAGGTGGAGTACAACAATGGAAAGTACTTGAAACCTCTGTAAGTAACGTAAAAGGAATAAGAAACATCTTCTTTATGTTTAGTGGAGAAGAAGGAGATACGAATCTATTTAACTTTGATTATTGGATGTTTACTGAAGGAGCCGGTGACCCTGGAGACGGAGATGGAGATGGCGGTCCTGGAGATGGAGACGGAGATGGCGGTCCTGGAGATGGAGACGGAGATGGCGGTCCTGGAGATGGAGACGGAGATGGCGGTCCTGGAGATGGAGACGGAGATGGCGGTCCTGGAGATGGAGACGGAGATGGCGGTCCTGGAGACGGAGACGGAGATGGCGGTCCTGGAGATGGAGACGGAGATGGCGGTCCTGGAGATGGAGACGGAGATGGCGGTCCTGGAGACGGAGACGGAGATGGCGGCCCTGGAGACGGAGACGGAGATGGCGCCCCGATAGACGGAGACCGAACACCAAAAGATGATTCGAAAGATCGACCATCCAATGATCGAACTGGGGATAGCAAACCTGATGGAAAGGGTGGCATAAAACTACCAAGTACGGCAACAAATATGTATAACTATCTATTCGCAGGTATCGTATTACTATTCATTGGAGCTTTAATAGTGTATCAATACAAAAGAAGAAAAGAGATGTAAGAATAGTAAATGAAAGAGGTGAGACAAAGGTGAAATAACCTTTGTCTCACCTTTTTGCTATTCAAAAATTGGTCCAATAGTAACAACGGATACTAAATAAATCCCTCAAAAAAAAGTAATAGTTTTACTTTAAAAGTTTATGAATACGTCGATAATAAAGATAACTAGGTAACTATCAAGTGGAGGTGTATGATGAAAATTTTAAAAATATACAGAATAAATACAATTACTAGAAAGTTTATGGTGATTACTACCTTATCTTTAATGGCACTGCTTACGGCATTATTTTTATTTCGTTATAATCAAGTCATTACACCGATCGAACAGCAGTATTTGAATGAAGGAAAAAGCTTAGCTGTGTCGTTAGCAAAAACAATTGAAGGTGTTACCGAAGTAGATTTAAAAAATGGTGTGACTTTAGGTGATGGAGCATATAAATCAGGTTCTACATTAAAACAGATGTTATTTAATGATAGTTTAACAGTCTATCAAGGTGCCGAAGACGTTGCAAAAATGAGAACGGAAGACACTGTTTATGCAGAGGCGAAACAGCTTATTTTTGATGGTAGAGAAATTCCTATGTGGCAATATGAGTTGAAATACGAGAGCGAATTTGATGTGTATACTGATGAACGTTGGCAAAGAGTGATTGATAGTTATTTGATTTCTGATTCGATTGTGTTTGCGCTTCCAATCTTTTATTCAGAGAATCAAGATGTTGTAGGTTATATCCCGACACATAATACAGAGTATAGTTTGATTGGTACGGAATCTAAAGATCAGTGGGGAACAGAAGGGATACTAAGCCAAAAGTATCGAGCGAATCGAGTGTTCAATGATGCGATCGGTTACAATGCTGCAGCTAATACGAATACAGAAGAGCCATTTGTACAAATGTACGACCGTGTTATTGAGGGGAAGATTGTGAAAATGTGGGATATTTCCTATCCGCTTTATTTTGACGGTCAGCATTGGGGAGCGGTACGTGTTGCTAAATCTCAGACTAAGCTAAGTGAAGCCATTGCCATCCAAAGAAACCAAATGATTGTTCAATACTCTATTATTTTTACAAGCACTCTTGTTTTAATTTTTACACTAAGTACATTACTTGTGAAGAGGCGATTAGATTCAATCATGAAAACAGCAAGTACTGTTTTTGAAAATGAGAAATTGGATTTAACTCAAATATTTGATAGTAACGGAAATGATGAAATTTCACGTCTATCGTCTTCATTAAATCAAATGATCGATTATACAAAAAGGTTAGTTAGATCGATATCCACTGTAGCAAATGAAGTTTCACACTCTTCTGTCATGATGAATGAAAATGTTGATAAAACGGTGTTGTCAGCAGACCAATTTTATTTAACGATTCAAGAAGTGAAAACTAACTCTGAAAGACAAGCGGCTAGTTCTAAAGAAGGAGCAACAGCTATGGAAGAGATTGCTTCTGGTGTTCAAAGAATCTCAGAATCCACTGCAGAGATAGCTTATTCCTCAAGCAATGTGGTGAATCAGTTGGTGACGGGGAATGAACAAATCGACAGCATTGTAGAACAAATGACAGCCTTAAGAAATTCCTCTTTAGAAACGAAGGGGACAATCGAAAAGTTAAATGAACTATCTCAAAATATTGGTGAATTTGCTTCAATGATTACAGACATTTCCAATCAGACTAACATCATTTCTATGAATGCCTCTATTGAAGCAAGTCGTTCAGGTGAAAGCGGTAAAGGTTTTAAAGTCATTGCTGAGGAAGTTCGTAATTTATCATCGGAGACAAGGCATTCTTCTGAAAAAATCGTACAGGCGATAGCTGAAATTCAAGTTTTTACGCAACAAGCGGTTGCTCAAATGGAGAATAATACTATGGATGTCGAAGATAGTGTACAGAAGGTAAATGAAATAGGAGATGCAATGAGAACCGTATTACAAAATACACATGATATTGATGTGAGTGTTCAAGAGGTATCTGCTTCTTCACAAGAAATATCCGCTGGGGTAGAGGAAGTATCTGCTTCAATGGAAGAAATGTCAGATATCTCTGGGAAATCTGCCTCGCATACGATGACTGCTGTTGGTTCTTATGAAGACCAATTACAAATATTAAATAATATTTCTCAGTCTGCTAATCAATTAGGAAAGCTTGCATCTAAGCTTCAAGAAGGAGTACGTAGTTTTAAAATTACGTGAGTCTCTTATTAAACGGGTGAGACAAAAGGTTTATTTTTAGAGGGCACTGGAAAAGTTAGGTTTTTAACTTTTTCAGTGTCCTCGACTTTTACCTTTGTTTCACCCTCTTTGTATTAGGTTTGAAGCGATATTCTATTACACGTTATAATTACCTGTTGACGCTCTAAAAAGAACTGTGTATAGTAAAAAAATGAAAATAGTAATTATTACGGTTTGTAGAATTTTGAACAGACTGAAGTAATCATAAATACATAGAAAAAACTAGGAGTGGAGTAAAATGGGTGTAAAACAAAAGATATCTTTCATGATTCTAGCATTAATCCTCGTTGTTGCAACAGGATGTGCAGACCAAGCTGAATCTACTGAAACAGAGGACAAGTCACTAACGTTATTATTCAGCTTTGCATCAAAGTCAATTGACCCTCATCAAGACTGGATAGGTGTTCGTGCGGGGATTGCTGAGACACTTGTGAAGATTGATGAGAATTTAGATATTCAACCATGGATTGCGGAATCATGGGAACAGGCAGACGAGAAAACATGGACATTTACAATTCGTGATGGAATCACGTTTCATGACGGCTCTTCAGTAGATGGAGAGGCGGTTAAAGCGTCTTTTGAACGTTTGTTTGAAGTGAATGAGGCGATCGCTGCGAATTTAAAAGTGGAGGCGATTGAAGCAAGTGGGCAAGAGGTGACATTTAGGACAACAGAAGCGTACCCTGCGTTTCTATCAGAGTTGGTTCATACCAATGCAGCGGTTGTGAAAGCAGATGTCGACAATATTGGTGAGAAACCAGTTGCAACAGGTCCATTTCAAGTTGTTGACTTTACGCCTGAAGTAGAGATAACACTTGAAAAATATGAAGGTTATTGGGACGGACCAGCAAACCTTGACGATGTTACAATAAAGTTTAACTCAGATGGGAATGTTCGTGCACTAGCTCTTCAGTCAGGTGAAGTCGACATTGCCTATCATTTACCGCCTGAGACGCTGGCACCTATAGAAGAGAGTGACAACCTTCGTGTAGAGTCCGTATCAAGCTTACGTGTTCATTTTATTTTATATAATTCAGCGAAACCAGCATTACAAGATGTAAAGGTAAGAAAAGCAATTGACCATTTGATTAATCGTCCTGTCGCTGTGAGCGAGATTATGAATGGACATGCCACAGAAGCAAACGGTCCATTCAACCCGAATTTTGAGTTTGCAAGCAACCAAGAACCAGAAAGCTATGACCCGGCACAATCGGAAAAATTACTTGAAGAAGCAGGCTATGTGAAAAACAGTGATGGTATGCTTGAGAAAGACGGAGAAGTTCTTCAGTTAACTCTAGCAACCTATGAAGGAAGACCTGAGCTTCCGCTAATGGCACAGTACTTACAAGCAGAAGCGGCAAGCATAGGAATTGACATCAACATTGTAAACGCAGAAGATATTGATAGTTACTTATGGGAAAAGCAAGATGAATGGGATTTAGTGACCTATTCGAATTTAACGGCTCCACGTGGAGATGGAGGCTATTTCTTAAATGTGGCCTATTCTCCAGAAGGTTCTTTAAATCCTGGACAAATCAACATCCCGCAGCTTAATGAACTAACAACGGAATTAAATAGTACGGCAGATTACCAACAACGAATAGTCTTGCAAAAAGAAGCTGTTGAGATCATTTTAGATGAAGTTCCACAATCGTTTATTTTATTCCCTCATATTATTGTAGGGGTGAATGAGCGTGTCCAAAATTGGACTCCAGGTTCTGAAGAATACTATTTAATTACAAATAAGATAGATGTAGAATAATAAGGGTGCTGATAGAATGTCAGCATGATAGCAATGAGCGAGTCACCGTATCTTCTTTTAATAGAATCTGGTGAACTGCGCCATTGCTTTCTTATTTTATTATAAAAAGCATATTCGATGAAGTACGATGGCTTCGCACGCTACACGTCAAACAAAAGAGAACCCATTTTCGTTTGACTTAAAAAAAAGGTAGCGTCTTCGCTCATCGAAGTTATAAAAAGACCGCTAACGGTTTTTTACAAGAGGTGAGGAACATGGGTAGGGTGTTTTCAATTATTGGTTCTAGGCTCATTCAATTAGTAATCATGGTTCTCGTTCTTTCTTTTGTGACATTTTTATTGATGAAGATTACACCTGGTGATCCGGTAAGAACTCTTTTAAAGGTTGATGATATTGTTGCGACTACAGCTGATGAGGAGAGGTTGCGTGCTGAATATGGTTTTGACCAACCGATTTTACAGCAATACGGTCGTTGGCTCTGGAATGTAGTTCAGCTTGATTTAGGTGAATCCATTATTGCCAAGAGGCCAGTGCTCGAAATGATTGTTAGTAAACTACCGGCAACGATAGCACTATCAGTGGGCGGTATGATTGCTCTTTTTATAATTGCGGTTCCTTTAGGTATTTTTGGAGCGGTATATGAAGGGCGATGGCCGGATTATGTAAGCAGGTGGATTGCAATGCTAGGTGCTTCGATTCCAAGCTTTTGGCTTGGGTTGTTGTTAATTTATTTCTTTTCATTACAATTGAACCTGCTACCAGTGATGGGGATGGGGACGTTTGCTCATTTTGTTCTTCCTTCTGTTACATTAGGGATTGCTATGGCTCCGATATATATTAAACTTCTGAGAGAGCGTTTAATAGCGACACTCCAAAGTCCGTACATTGAAGCTGCAAAAGCGAGAGGATTGCATAAAAGTCGAGTCCTTATTTTTCATGCTTTAAGGGGAAGTCTTATTCCATTAGTAACGATGTTTGGCTTAAGTATTGGAAGCCTCTTAGGTGGGATTACAGTGATTGAAATTCTATTTTCTTGGCCAGGTATGGGAGAACTGATAGTCAATTCTGTGTTGCAACGCGATTATCCAGTTATCCAAGGCTATGTTATCATTGTTGGCGTTCTTGTCGTTATAACTAATCTGGCTGTGGATTTACTTTATTTGGTCATTAACCCACAAATCAAGCAAGGGAAGGAGGTCGTGTAATGGAAACTGTGATACACTCTACGACACGGCTTCTACAGAACCCGAATCTTGCTTTCGGTCTTCTGCTTGCTAGTTTGCTAGCGGGGATCACCTTTTTAGGAGGAGCACTCGTTTCTCATGATCCGTTTGCTATTGATATGAGTAATCGTCTCCAAGGCTCATCAGCCATGCATTGGCTTGGTACCGACCAATTAGGGCGTGATGTATTTGCACGCCTTGTTTACGGAGCAAAATTAACGATTGGACTAGGCCTTTTTGCGATTGTAATGGCTCTTTGTATCGGGGTTCCGATCGGGCTTTTCTCTGGTTATATTGGTGGACGAGTGGATGCTTTTTTTATGAGGATTATTGATGGAGTGTTAACATTTCCTGATTTTATTTTGGCGATTGCCATTGCTGGGATGCTAGGGCCGAGCTTAACGAATGTTATTATAGCGGTTGTTCTCGTTCGGTGGATTGTATATGCCAGGGTTGTCAGGGGCTTGGTGCTAGCGGAAAAAGAAAAAGAATATGTTCTTGTTTCTAAAGTATCGTTTTCAAGTCCCGTCAAAACGATTCGCATGCATTTATTGCCACAAGTGATGCCAGATATTATTGTCATGGCAGCGATTGATGTCGGGAAAGTCATCTTACTGATTTCGGCATTTTCATACATTGGAATCGGGGCGCAACAGCCTATCCCGGAATGGGGAGCAATGCTTAACGATGGCCGCGGCTATTTTCAAGTCGTTCCGTCCTTAATGATTTACCCTGGAATTGCAATTATGCTAACCGTTCTATGCTGTAACTTACTAGGAGACGGATTGAAAAGTTACTTTGATATACGAAAAGGTCGTGATCTATGATGAGTCAACCCTTAATGACACTACGAGACGTAACGATTGCACTTGAACTTAAATCAGAGAATAAGAGGTTAGTAGACAATGTCAATCTTAGATTAAATAAAGGAGAAATTGTCGGTCTTATTGGCGAAAGCGGAAGTGGAAAAAGTTTAACCGCAAAAGCAATAATGGGCCTTCTTCCTGAGGCGATGAATCAAAGTGGGGAGATTTTATTTAAGGACCATGATTTGTTGACGATCTCGCCTACACAGCATCGAAAGCTTCTCGGCAAAGAAATAGCGATGATTTTTCAAGATTATCGTGGAAGCTTTACACCTTTTATTAAAGTAGGAAATCAGCTTGTGGAAACGATTCGTACGCATGAAAAGCTTCGGAAAAAAGAAGCTAAGAAACTCGCACTACATGTACTCGAGGAAATGGGTTTAGACGGAGAGCGTGTGTATAAAAGCTATCCGTTTCAATTAAGCGGAGGGCAAGTTCAGCGTGCGGCGATTGCGATGGCTCTAGCACTAAAGCCATCCGTCATCATTTGTGATGAAATTACGACTGCGTTAGACGTAATGAATGGAGAGAAAGTGCTAGGGTATATTGATCGGATACGAAAAGAAACGGGATGTGCCGTCCTGCTGATTACTCATGATTTAGCACAAGCGTACAAACGAACAGACCGGATGTATGTTATGAATCAAGGAAGCATTGTTGAGGAAGGGTTACCTGAGCAAATTCGTTGTCATCACCAGCATCCCTATACAAAAAAGCTTTGTTCATGTTTGCTTTCACTTCCAGGAGAGATACCGTCAAAAGAAGAGAAAAGGGTACTTGTATTATGAGTGTATTGCTTGTTGATAACCTAACAAAACAATATACGAAAAAAATCCAGGCGTTAGATAAGATTTCATTTCAAGTAGATAAAGGCGAATGCATCGGGATTGTTGGGGAAAGTGGTTCTGGAAAAAGCACGCTTGCACGGATTATTCTGGGGCTAGAAAAGTACAAGGAAGGTCAAGTACTGGTAAACGAAAAACCGATTGCCCCTAGGAAAAGAGCCTTATTACGTCAGTATCGAAAAGAAGTTCAAATGATTTTTCAAGACTCAACAAGTACGCTAAACCCAAAGTTGCCGATTTGGAAAAGTATTCTTGAACCTCTTGATAATTTTAAAGAGATATACCCTTCGTTACTACCATCAAAAGGGTTGTTGAAAAAGGAAATTGCTGAAGCTCTGTTAGAAATGGTTGGTCTTGAAAAAGAAATGGCAACGCGCTATCCTGGTGAACTAAGCGGAGGGCAAAAACAGCGAGTGAGCATTGCCAGAGCCTTAAGTATTGAGCCATCTTTGCTCGTTTGTGATGAACCGACGGCTAGCTTAGATGTAACCGTACAAGTTCAGATTTTACAGTTGTTAAAGAAACTTCAAGAACAAATAAACATGACGATTTTGTTTATCTCCCATGACATTCGCGCAGTTACGTTTTTATGTGAAAAAATTATCGTCTTGCAGCATGGTTCAATCGTTGATGAATTTAAGGTAGAAGAGATTTATGACCCACAACGCCATCCGTATACAAAAGCTCTAATTCAAGCAGCGTCATTTGAGTAACAACAGGAGAGGAAGGATGAAATGGAAGTCCGAGTTGTCAAAAAAGAAGAGATACCACAAGTGTCTCAGTTTGTGGAAGAGACGATGAAGTCCGTCTTTCCTTTTCCACTTAGCGAGATGTCTAAGAGAGATTTAACAGACATGGATTCGTTATTTTTAGCAAAAGAGAAAGCGACATTTATCGCTGCCTTTGATCATGATGCGGTCGTCGGAACCATCGCAGTGCGCCCGTATGATGACCGAATTGCCTCGATAAAAGGAAGATATAAAGCAGACGATACGTGTGAAATCATTAAATGCTATGTAGAAGCGAAACGGAGACAACAAGGAATTGGGTCGTTACTGTTTGCTGAAGCGGAGCGGTATTGTGCTGAGGTCGGCTATCGTATCATGTATTTACACACTCACCATTTTTTACCGGGGGGCCTTTTCTTTTGGAAGAAGAAAGGGTTTATAACGGTCTTAGATGAAGGTGGAGAGATGGAAACGGTCCATTTAGAGAAACGGGTACCAGTAGGAGAGTAAGATGAAGCCAGAAATATCCCCGTTACAACATAAGCGTGTGTCTGTCTTGTCACAACGTCACTATTTAGTATTAGCGATTCCCCTGATTATTTCTGGCATTTCAACACCGCTATTAGGCGCCGTCGATACGGCAGTAGTTGGTCAAATTCCTGATCCTGCGGTAATTGGGGGAGTAGCGATTGGTGCCGTTATTTTTAACACGATGTATTGGTTGCTCGGTTTTTTGCGAGTAAGTACAAGTGGATTTACAGCTCAGGCAGAAGGAGCCAATAACCAAACTGAAGTGCTGTTAAGCTTTGTTCGTCCGATGATTTTGGCTGTTCTGTCTGGGTTGTTGTTTATCATCTGTCAACAGCCTATTTTACATATCTCATTAGCGTTATTTGGTGGTAGTGAGTTGGTGTCAATGTATGCTTCCACTTATTTTTCGATTCGTATTTGGGGCGCTCCGTTCCTTCTTCTTAGTTATGTCATGGTCGGCTGGATGGTTGGGATGGGGAAGGTGCGCTTAGCGCTTGTGACTCAACTATGGTTGAACGTCATCAACATCATTTTAGATTTTGTATTTGTCCTTGGATTAGGCATGGGTGTTACTGGCGTTGCTTATGCCACACTGATTGCTGAGGTGACGGCCGTTCTATTTGGAGCGGTTGTTATTGTAAGGACAAAACAGGTGAAGTTTTCTGATGTAAAGGCTAAACTGTTGATTCAGTCTGAGCCTCTCTTGAAAATGTTGAAGGTGAACCGAGATTTGTTTTTACGAACGGTTTGTCTACTTATTATGACAGGTATGTTTACATCGTCAGGAGCAAGCATGGGAGAAGTGACATTAGCAGCAAATGCAATTTTACTTCAAATCCATTATATCATTGCCTATTTTTTTGGAGGCTTTGCAAATGCTTCGAGTATTTTAGTTGGAAGAGCGGTCGGAGCAAAAAACATTGATTTATATAAACGTGCCTATATCCTTTCTGGACAATGGGGAGGTGGGGCAGCGATAGTACTGTCGTCTGTTATTCTTTTCTTTGGAGAACCGATTGTTAGCTTATTTACAACGAGTGCTGAAGTAAGAGAACTGGCTACAAGTCTATTGATTTGGATGATCATCTTTCCGATTGTTGGCTTTTGGGCATTGCAGCTAGAAGGGATTTTTTCTGGAGCGACAGAAGCAATAGCTGTGAGAAATTCGATAGCACTTGCATTACTCTTTTTCCTAGCCGCGCTATGGACCTTGGTTCCTCTTTTAGGAAACACCGGACTATGGATCGCTTTTTTAACATTTAGTCTTGGACGCTCTATCTTTCTATCATTATATGTACCGAAAGTTACACGAACGATTTTCTTATAATCGGGTGGTGCCAGGCACCACCCGATTTTTGTCGTATTCTCCTTTTTATTACATTATTGGTTTCATTATTTATATCGAAAAACAGGTCACTTTTTAGTTTTTTAAGTAAACCTATAGTTCTTGAGATTTAAGTTTTAGAGGAGACAGAACATAATAGAGGAGGGCTTTTTAATGTCATTTTTTAACGAGTTTCATAAATTTTTATGGGGGAATATAACAAATGAGTAAGAAGTTCATGCAATACGTTTCTGTTCTTCTAGCAGTAGTATTGGTACTTCAGCCTTTTATGGTTGCAACAATAGTAGAATCAACTGGCACAGAGCCAAGAACTGTTTATCATGAAACGTTCGCTAATGGTGTTGGTGTGGCAAACCAAGCAGGTGACGCTCGAGTCGAAGTGGCTTCTGATAAAGTGTTTGCAGGTAATGAAGACGGTAATTCAATTTATATTAGTCAAAGAGTGAATAACTGGGATGGAATTGATATTAATTTTAATGATGTCAGTATGGAAAATGGGAGTAAGTATACGGTTACTATAACGGGTTATGTTGATGAAGAAGTCAGTGTTCCAAGTGGAGCGGAAGTATATTTGCAAATTCCAACAGGGGAATATCTTTTATTAGCAAATACGGGTTTTGTAGCAGGACAAGCGTTTTCGTTAACTGCTGAGTATACAGTTACAGCTGATTCAATGCGTATCCAATCAAATCTAGAAGGAGCATCAGTTCCTTTCTATATTGGTGACATTCTTATCACAACTGTAGATGGTGGGAGTGAGACTCCTCCTGAACCAATACAAATTGCTTTTTTTGATTTTGAAAATGGTGTACAAGGATGGACTGGTCGTGGTAACGCTGACCTTTCTGTTACTGAAGATGCTTTTGAGGGAACACAGGCTTTAGTAACAACTGGGCGTACCGCCAATTGGCATGGACCAAGCAGAAATGCAACTACTTTCCTTGAAAAAGAAGTTAAATATGAAGTTTCTGGTTATGTGAAACTCGTAACTGGTCAACAACCTGATAATGTGAAGCTTTCTGTTGTCCAAACAGGTGCAGTTTCAAGTGTGAACCTATGGCCGACATTAAGTGGACCTTTACAAGTTACTGATACGGATTGGGTTCATTTTACTGGTGAATATATATTTGAACACACAGTGTCAAGCGTAAGTTTTCACTTTGAAAGTGATCGGAATGATACTGAATTTATTATAGATAATGTTAAAATCGTTCGATTACCAACAGAGCCTAATGATGAGAATGATGCAGAAGAATTAGACCAGGCTGGCGTGTTCTCTGACTTTGAAGATGGTGCGCAAGGGTGGGTTCCACGGGGAAGTGGATATCAAGCAATAGCTACAGGTGCAGCTGCTTACAGGAGCAATCAAAGCTTGTTAACTAACCCTTCGACTCAATTCCAAGGGCCTTTATTAAATGTTTTTGGAAAAATGCACCCAGGTCATATCTATGACTTGTCTGTATGGGTAAAAATGGATGAAGGGCAACCTTCGACTAGTCTTCGCATAGGTGTTCAATCAGGGAGTAACGCATTTACGAATGTATCCCCTGATGTAACAGTTACGAATCAAGAATGGGTGCAGTTATCAGGACAATTTACGCTTTCAAGCAACCCTACTTTACTAAATGTGTATGTAGAATTAGTGAATCAACCAAGTGCAGAAAGATTGTTTTATATTGATAATTTTGAATTAAAACATGTAGGTAAAATTTCAGAACAAGATAGACCAAGATTCAAAGAATATTTACCCTCAATTTCAGAAACATATAAAAACCATTTCTTAATTGGGAATGCGAGTTCAATGAATGAATTTCATGGTGAGCGACTCTTACACTTAAAGCATCATCATAATTTAGTAACAGCTGAGAATGTGATGAAGCCAGAGTACTTTTATAATGAGACTGGAGACTTTGATGCAACTGAACAAAATGAATTTGTAAATGCAGTATTGGGTGAAGAATTTAAAATTCATGGTCACGTCCTTATATGGCATGAGCAAACGAGGGAAGAATTACACACAGCAGCAGATGGTACGCCACTTCCAAGAGAAGAAGCACTTGCTAACATGGAAAGACATATAGAAGCTGTAATGAATCTTTACGGTGACGATGTGTTGTCATGGGATGTAGTAAACGAAGCCATTGTGGAGACGAGCCATCCGAATGACGAATGGGAAAAATCATTACGTGACACTGGTTGGAAACGTGCAATTGGTGACGATTACGTAGAACAAGCTTTTCGTATTGCTAAGAGTATCGTTGATGAAAACGAATGGGATATGAAGTTATACTACAATGATTACAATGACCATATTCCTAATAAAGCAGAAACGGTTTATCACATGGTCAAAGATATTAATGAAAGGTATGCGGAAGAAAACCATGGTGAAGTCTTAATTAGTGGTTTAGGAATGCAAGGACACTACAACGAATTTACGAACCTTGAAAATGTTAGATCTTCATTAGAATTGTTTAACCAACTAGAGATTGAAATCGGTGTTACAGAGCTTGATATTGTATCAGGTAGCTCCTATGCTCATCAAACTGAAGCTGAAGAAATTAGACAAGCTCAGGTTTATGCACAATTATTCCAGATTTATAGAGAATTTTCTGATAACATTTCAAGGGTTACGTTCTGGGGTCTTGATGATGGAGTAAGTTGGAGAAGTGATAGAACTCCAACCTTATTCAGAAGTAATCTAGACCCGAAGTTAGCTTATTATGCAGTGATTAACCCTGAGAAATTCCTTGAGGAGTATCCAATAGGTGGAAAAGTCATAAGACAAGGGGAAGCGGTTTTTGGAACTCCTGAAATTAATGGAACGATAGATAATGTATGGAATCGTGCACCGAGATTAACACTAGATCGCATAAGTGGCGCTTGGAATGTTCAGAATGGCTTTGGAAGAGTTTTATGGGATGAAGAAAATCTATATGTGCTGATTGAAGTTTTTGGGGTGAACTTAGATAAATCATCACGAGTTGTTCATGAACATGATTCAGTAGAAATTTTTATAGATAGGGAAAATCTTAAATCAACAACTTACCAAGAAGGTATTGCACAATACCGCGTTAATTTTATTAATGAAGCTTCATTTAATCCTGGAACCGAGGCAGCTAGAGAGGGATTTGAGTCAGCTACAACAATTGGTGATAATAATTATATTGTTGAAATGAAGATTCCATTTAATGAAACAACACCAGAAGAAATGAAAATACTGGGCTTAGACCTTCAAATTAACTATGCAAATAACGGACAACGGATTAATATTGCTACGTGGAACGATATCTCGGGTCAAGGTTGGAACGACCCCTCTGTATTCGGTGAAGTTACACTTGTTTTTGCTGAACCAGAAACAGAAGGAGCAGAGGAAACCGAAGAGTTAGAAGGGACAGAAGGCATAGAGGAAACCGAAGCACCAGAAAGTACGGAAGGCATAGAGGAAACCGAAGCACCAGAAAGTACAGAGGGCATAGAGGAAACCGAAGCACCAGAAAGTACAGAGGGCATAGAGGAAACCGAAGCACCAGAAAGTACGGAAGGCATAGAGGAAACCGAAGCACCAGAAAGTACAGAGGGCATAGAGGAAACCGAAGCACCAGAAAGTACAGAGGGCATAGAGGAAACCGAAGCACCAGAAAGTACAGAGGGCATAGAGGAAACCGAAGCACCAGAAAGTACAGAAGGCATAGAGGAAACCGAAGCACCAGAAGCGGTCGGAGGAGTAGAGGAAACTGAATCGGTAGAAGGCAAAAAAAGAAGCACAGAACGAACAGAAGGACTAAATGGCATAGAGGGAATAAGAACTGGGGATAATGAAACTGCTGTTATAGAAAAATTCTTAGATGATGCAAGCTATAAAGTCCCCAACACAGCCACTAATCTATATAACTACTTATTCATTGGAGTTCTACTATTATTTGCAGGTATTTTAATGGTTGTTAGAAAAAAGAACTACTAAACCTCATCGGGTGGTGCCTGGCACCACTCGAGTTTTTTTTGCTTTTTTTTACATTTCTGGTCTTATTCCTATCTTTTTTTTATCGAAAAATAGCTCTTATTTAGTTTTTGAGGTTTATTCTATAGTTTGTGAGATTTAAGTTTTAGAGGTGACAAGACATAATGAGATATGAAGCGCTTTCTTTTTTATTTTTATTATATGTAAGCGTTTCAATCAGTTTCATAAACTTTTATGGGGGGAATGTAGCAAATGAGTAAGAAGTTCAAGCGATACGTCTCAGTACTTCTAGCAGCAGTATTGGTGCTTCAGCCATTTATGGTTGCGACAGCAGCAGAATCAACTTCCACAGAGACAAGAACAGTTTACCAAGAAAACTTTGCTAATGGTGCAGGTGTTGCATCACAATCAGGTGGAGCATCTCTACAAGTGGTTGATAAAGTTTTTGAAGGAAATACGAATGGAAAAGCGTTAAGCGTTAGCAACAGGGCTAACGACTATGACGCAGCTGATTTTAATTTTAGTAGTGTAAATATGGAAAACGGTAAAACGTATAAAATTAAAGTAGTAGGATATGTTGACGAAGGAGTAGAAGTACCAGCAGGCGCAAGTGCAGTACTTGCTACAGCTGAAAGTTATGCTTGGCATAACAATGTAAGCTTTGTAGCTGGACAAGCATTTACGTTGAATGCTACTTATACCGTTGGCTCTAACGCTAGCGATACTAAACTTCGTATCCAATCTAATCCAGCGGGAGCAACAGTTCCTTTCCACATTGGAGAAGTTGTTATTACAACTGAGGTAGCGGTAGAATCAGACCCTGGTGAAGAAACACCTTCTGAACCAAATCCAAATCCTGGTACAGAGACTCCTTCTGAGCCAAATCAAATCGCATTTTACGATTTTGAAAGCGGTGTCCAAGGGTGGACTGCACGTGGTGGCGCTACTCTTTCTGTAACTGAAGATGGGTATGAAGGTTCAAAAGGACTTATAACAACAGGACGTACAGCTAACTGGCATGGACCAAGCATTAATGCTACAAGCCTTCTTCAAAAAGGTGCTAAATATGAAGTTTCTGGTTATGTGAAACTCGTAAGTGGTCAACAAGCTGATAATGTGAAGCTTTCTGCTGACCAATCAGGTGTCGCTGCGGGTGTAAACCAGTGGCCAACAATCAGTGGACCATTACAAGTTACTGATTCTGAGTGGGTTCAATTTAAAGGTGAATACACATTTGACTTAACAGCATCAGGTGTAAGTATTTATTTTGAAGCTGACCGTAATAACACTGAATTTATTGTTGATAATGTAAAAATCGTTCAAACAGCTCCAGCACCAAACCTTGATGATGATAGAGAATTAGACCAATCAGGAGTATTCTCTGACTTTGAAGATGGTGAGCAAGGATGGGTTCCACGTGGAAGCGGTTACCAAGCAGTAGCTACTGATGCAGATGCATACAGAGGTAATCAAAGCTTGTTAACTAATGCTCCAAATCAATATGAAGGACCATTATTAAATGTACTTGGAAAAATGCACCCGGGTCATATCTATGACTTATCTGTATGGGTGAAAATGGCTGAGGGACAACCTGCGACTAGTCTTCGCATCAGTGTTCAATCAGGTAGCAGTGCATTTACGAATGTATCACCAAATGTAACAGTTAATGACCAAGAATGGGTACAGTTATCAGGACAATTTACTCTTTCAAGCGATCCTTCTGTTCTGAATGCGTATGTAGAATTAGTGAATCAACCTAGTTCAGAAAGATTATTCTATATTGATGATTTTGAATTAAAACATGTAGGAAAAGTTTCTGAACAAGATAGACCAAGATTCCGCGATAACCTAGAATCAATTTCTGAAAAATATAAAAATCATTTCTTAATTGGGAACGCTATCACTATGAATGAATTCCAAGGTGAACGTCTCCTACAATTAAAGCATCATCACAACTTAGTAACAGCTGAGAATGTAATGAAGCCAGAATACTATTATAACCGTGCTACTGGTGCATTTGATTTTGCTGACCAAGATGAATTTGTTAATGCAACAAAAGCAGAAGGTTTAAACCTTCATGGTCATGTTCTTGTATGGCATGAACAATCAAGAGCAGAATTACACTCTAATCCAGATGGTACACCACTTACAAGAGAAGAAGCACTAGCAAACATGAGAACGCATATTGAAACTGTAATGAAACGTTACGGTGACGATGTATTGTCATGGGACGTAGTAAACGAAGCAATTGTTGAGACAGCTCACCCGAATAATGAGTGGGAAAAATCACTACGTAATACTGGATGGTTGAGAGCTATTGGTGATGATTACGTAGAACAAGCCTTCCGTATTGCTAAGGAGATTGTTGATGAAAACGGTTGGGATATGAAGTTATACTACAATGATTACAATGATCATATTCCTAGAAAAGCAGAAACAATTTATTACATGGTTAAAGATATCAACGAGAGATATGCGGCTGAAAACCCAGGTGAAGTTTTAATTAGTGGTTTAGGAATGCAAGGACATTACAACGAATTCACAAACCCTGAAAGCATTAGAACTTCTATTGAATTGTTTAGCCAATTAGGTATTGAAATCGGTGTTACAGAGCTTGATATAACATCTGGTAGCGCTGATGCTCCACAAACTCAAGCTGAAGAAATTAGACAAGCGCAGTTATATGCACAATTGTTCCAAATTTACAAAGAGCATTCTGATAAGATTTCTAGAATCACGTTCTGGGGTCTTGATGATGGAGCAAGTTGGAGAGGAGAAAGAACTCCACTATTATTCAAGCCTAACCTAGAACCAAAATTAGCTTACTATGCAGTAATTAATCCAGAAAAATTCCTTGAGGACTATCCATTAGGTGGAAGAGTCTACAGACAAGGACAAGCAGTTTATGGAACTCCAGATATTAACAAAGAGACGATTGATAGTGTTTGGAACACTGCTCCAAGATTAACGCTTGACCGCGTAAGTGGTGCTTGGAATGTTCAAAACGGCTTTGGACGTATTCTATGGGATGACGAAAATCTATATGTAATGATTCAAGTTTATGGTGCGAACTTTGATAAATCTTCAGATGCTGCTCATGAACATGATTCAGTAGAGGTATTCTTAGATAGAGAAAACCTAAAATCTGCAACTTTCCAAGATGGTATTGCACAATACCGAGTGAACTTTGATAATGAAGCTTCATTTAATCCTGGTACAGATGCTGCTACAAGAGGATTTGAGTCAAACACTAGAAGGTCTGGAAACAATTATGTTGTTGAAATGAAGATTCCTTTCAATGAAACAACACCAGAACATTTGAAGAAAATTGGTTTAGACCTTCAAATTAACTATGCAAATAACGGACAACGAATTAATGTTGCTACATGGAACGATATTTCAGGTCAAGGTTGGAACGATCCTTCAGTATTTGGTGAAGTTACACTAATGGACCCTAATCAAGGACCAGTAACTGAAGAGCC
The DNA here is from genome assembly GCF_002019795.1 of Bacillus alkalicellulosilyticus. GTDB lineage: Bacteria > Bacillota > Bacilli > Bacillales > Bacillaceae_F > Bacillus_AO > Bacillus_AO alkalicellulosilyticum. The sequence goes on from NZ_KV917381.1 coordinate 995,310, forward strand.
AATTGGAGTATCTCCAGAACAACTTGTTCCTACAAGCGAAGATGGTGTATATGAAGTAATTGCAGAAGCGGATGCTTTCGTATTCAGTAAAACTGTCCTAGAAACATTAGGAGCAGATGCTAAGATTATCGTATCAAATGGACAAGCGAAAGCTAAAGTTCCAGTATCTGTACTTCTTTCAACAGATGCAGAATATGTTACTTTCACATTTGGTGATGACCTAGCTGAAGACTATTTATTTGATAATGCAACAGCAGTAAGTGGAGTGTATGATTTTACAATTGTAGATTCTGAAGGCAATTTTATTTCAGAATTTGAAGAAGCTATTACATTATCATTTGCAGTTAATGCAACAGACATTGAAAATGTTCAGGTTTGGTACATTAACGAAGATGGAAATCCAACAGCATTTGAAACAGTTATTACTGGTGACAATGAAGTTTCAGCAGATGTAAATCACTTTAGTATTTATGGTGCATTTGAAATAGCAGCTGATGGAACAGATCCAGGAACAGGTGGCCCAGGAACAGGTGAGCCAGGAACAGGTGAGCCAGGAACAGGTGAGCCAGGAACAGGTGGCCCAGGAACAGGTGGCCCAGGAACAGGTGAGCCAGGAACAGGTGGCCCAGGAACGGGTGAGCCAGGAACAGGTGAGCCAGGAACAGGTGGCCCAGGAACAGGTGGCCCAGGAACAGACCCAGATGAAGATGGTACAACTTCTCCTGGTAAAGACAAAGATAAAGACAAGAAAGTAAAAGAAGACAAGAAAGATAAAGACGGCAAGAAGCTTCCTAGCACAGCTACTAATCTGTATAACTACTTATTAATTGGTGGTTTACTATTAATTGCTGGTATTGTAATGGTTGCTAGAAGAAGAGCTACAAATTAATAAAATAGAAAAAGGTGACTTTCAGGAGTCACCTTTTTCTTCTTTTACAGAAACTTGTGTACATACCTACTATTGAACTAAGGATGGTGGTAAGTGATGGATATGTTAAAAGTGATAAATGGAAAAATTTCAGATTCAGCTGGAAATCGCATTCAACTGCGGGGAACGTGTATTGGTGGATGGATGAATATGGAAGATTTTATTAATGGGTATACAGGATCAGAACATGGCCTACGCCACGCATCCATTGAAATTCTTGGAAAGGCTAAAGCTGAGTTTCTCTTTGAACGAATGCAGCATTACTTTTTTGGTGAAGACGATATTCGTTTTATCAAAAGCTGGGGAGCAAATACAATAAGAATTCCTTTGAACTATCGTCATTTTGAGGATGATGAAGCCCCATTTGTGTATAAGGAATCAGGATTTGAGAAGCTAAATTCGGTCATCGACCTGTGCGAAAAATATGGTCTGTATGTCATTTTGGACCTTCATTCTGTTCAAGGTTATCAAAACACACATTGGCACTCTGATAATGATGTGAGACATAGTTTTTTCTGGCACGACAAGACATACCAGGACCGATTTATTGCACTGTGGGAAGAATTTGCAAGGAGATATTGCGATAAAGCAGTAATTGCAGGATATAATCTTATGAATGAACCTTGTACCAATACACCGCATGGAGATTATCCTTTTAACTTCTATGAAAACTATCAACCGGATTGGAAGAGAATCAATCACATTTATCAAAAAACAGTGCAAGCCATTCGAAAAATAGATTCAAATCATATTATCTTTTTAGAAGGAGATAATTACTCGAAATTATTCCAGGGCTTAACGGAACCCTTTGACGATAATCTAGTCTATAGTAGTCATAATTACACTGCAGCTGGGTTTGGTCCAGGAGTTTATCCAGGTGTTTCTGACGCAAAAAATGCTCGTATTGAAAGTGGTGTTTACTGGGATAAGCAAAAGCAAATTGATGTGTTTACAGAGCATGAAGGATTCAAGTTCACTCAAAAACACAATGTTCCGCTTTGGGTTGGTGAATTTGGTTCAGTCTATAACGGTCCACCAGAAGAAGTTGAGTATCGTTTAGCTGCAATGAATGACCAGTTAGCTATCTTTGAAGATTTTGAAGCGCACTGGACGACTTGGACATATAAAGATGTTGGGGTCATGGGCTTGACGATGCTTGAACCTGAGTCGGATTATATGGAACGCATTCAATCTATCATTTCGATGAAGCATAGGTTAAACACAGATGATTGGATGATTTGGCTTCCGGGTCATGAAGCGAGGTCTCATATTGAAAGCCTAGCTACACATTTTGAAGAGGTCATAGGAGATACCTCAATTGACCACCGTTTTAATGTTTCCGCTCTTTCACAGGCGGTGTTAACGGTATATGCTGGGGCTCTTATTCAACCTACGTATGCCAAACTATTTAAGGATTTATCGGAATATGAAATTGATAACGTAATGCAATCTTTTGCATTTCAAAATTGTAAAGTAAACGAAGGATTACTTCGTATTTTGCAACAATATACGAAGTAACTACATTTGATAAAATAGTAGAGGGTGAGATAAAAGGTTAAACAACCTTTGTCTCACCCTCTATTCACAAAATATCACTTATTTTTCTGAAGTCAAAAATCCGTCAACACGATATCCATTATAAGCGTCAATGGAATGAGCCATTATCGCTCCTGCAGAAGGAAAGTGTTTTCTAAATTCAATACAGCCCTTTACTCGGTAGTCATCGATGTGAGAGATGTGTGGGTCGAAAGTGACTAACACTTCAGCAAGGACGGTGAGAGAAGTGTAGTAGTCGTCATGTTCTTCATCATACCTGGTAGTTCGTACTTTCACCTTTGTTATTTTTACAGTGTTACTAATAAAGGTCGATAATTTATTGATTTGTAAGGAAAATTTCTCGTCATCCTCTTTGTTTGAGTAGAGGTCTATGTTAGCCTCGCAGTAGACAATTCCTTTGTACATGTAATAACCTCCGATTAAAGCGATGTTTCAGTGAACTTATTTTTGGGCAACTGAATATAAAAGGTTGTCCCTTTGCCAAGTGTACTATTAAATGTAATTGTACCACCGTGAACTTCTATAATTTTATAAGTTGTTACCATACCAAGACCAGTTCCTTTTTCTTTTGTTGAATAAAAAGGAAGTCCAATGTTAGGCGCTAATTCATTGGATATACCACAACCTTGGTCGCTAAATGTAATGACGATTGAATCTGCATCACTATCCATAAGGGAGATTTTAATGGTTCCTCCATTTTTCATTGATTCGATTGCATTTTTGATTAGATTTATAAACACTTGTTTTAGTTGGTTTTTAACACAAATAATAGAGCCAACATCGGCTGCTTCAAAGAAAAGTTGGATGTTTTTCATTAGAGCTTCAGGTTGTAATAAAATAATGACATCGTGAAGTAGAAAACGGATGTTTTCACTAGCAAACTCCACTGCTTGAGGCTTTGCTAGATACAATAGCTCACTCGTAATTGATTCAATACGATTCATTTCACTGAGCATAATATCAATATATGTATGCTCTATTTCTTTTTGATAGTCAAGGAGTTGTAAAAAACCTTTTAACGTTGTCAATGGATTTCGAATTTCGTGTGCAATTGACGCAGAGAGTTGTCCAACTAATGACAGTTTTTCGGCTTTTTCTAAATTCTCTTCTGTTATCTTTTGTAAAGTGCTGTTCTTTACAATTCCATAAATACCAACCGTTGTCCCGTCTATAATAATAGGTATGTTCGTTACATTGCAATGCACAACATTCCCATTTTTATGTATAATTTTATTTTCATAATTTTGAGGTTTTCCTGTTTTCGCACGTTCGAAGTGCTTTATGGTATTGTCTAAATCCTCTTTCACTATGAGTGGTACAAACGATTTATTGAGTAGTTCTTCTCTAGTATAACCTGTTAGCGCTTTAATAGAATCGTTGGCATTACTAAATGTTCCATTTAACTCAAGTAAAAAAACCGCATCGGGATGATTCGAAAACAGGGACTGATAATATTGGTCTTTCGTCATTGCTAATTGCCTACTTTCGGTAATGTCTAAAAAGTATACAGTTAGTCCTTGAGGGGATGGAAATGCGCGAACGTCAAACCATTGATTCATTGAAGGATAATAGAATTCAAAAGTTGTACATTGTTGGGTTTCCATCGCTAATTGGTAATGAGTATAGATAGGTAAATACACAGCATCTGAAAATTCCTCCCACACACATTTCCCTAGTAAATCTTTTTTGTCCTTTTTTAAAATTCGTTCTGCCTCTTTGTTAACATATTCAAATGTCCAATCTGAATTTAATACATAAAAACCATCTGTGATTCTTTCTAAAACATCGAAAGTGTTCAACTGATTAAGTTCCATTTTAAGCCTCCAAAGTAGTAGCCGTCCCTTTTATTATACTGGTTTTTTAATGGTAAGGAATAAAAAAATAAGGAAAAACATACATATAATATTGACAATGATAATTAGTATCAATTAAAATAAACAAGTGAATATGATAATCGTTCTCACCTTTTTAAAAAAGGAGTTTATACAATGACTAAAGTTGATTACTCATTATTAGAAGAAGCGTTTTATCTACGAATTACAGACCATCCACATAAAGTCTTTGCATTGTCGTTACGTGAATTACAAGACGGGACAAGACTAGATGAGTTTATTGAATATTACGGTACAATCCAAAAAGCAACAACACGACAAGTTGTTTCTACATACTTTTTTAAATTCTACGGGTGGTTCTTCTCTGGTGTTCAAAGCGTAATGTCATTGAACCACAGCGAATTGCAAATTGAGTTAGACAATATAGAACTTCAAGTTTTTTATAACAAGGAATATGACTATTATGGACTTTGCTTTAAGCTTATGGACGCATCAGAGCGTTCTGTCTCAAAAGGAGATAGAGAAAAGTGGAGAAGCCAATATCAAGCTTCTATTTTCACAAAAAATGTAGTTCCGCTAATCGAATGCTTTGCGAAACAAACAAACATAAGAGAAAGAGAATTATGGGGACAGTTTGTCATTGGGGTGTATTATGGGCATGACAAGTTGGTTTCATCCTTGACGTGTCAACAGAAATCAGGAGTTGTAGACGATTTTCTCTTTACTACAAAACGAATCCCTGCAGAAGTCTTTAAGCTACAAAAAAATCCTTTGGATATTGAGTTTACAATGATTGAGTCATTGACTAACTCTGATGAATTAGTGCGAATGAAACCAAGTTGCTGTTTATATTATTTGACCGACGGTGCCAAAGGCAAATGTTATACGTGTCCGAGGTTAACAAAGAGTGAACTTGAAGAGAAAAGACAAGAATATTTAGTATCTGTGAACAAGTAAAAATAAGAGGGTGGTACAAAAGGTAAAAAACCTTTTGTACCACCCTCTAAGCACTTTAGCGAAGCCAAAAGGTGATCTCCCTAAAGCGAGGAAGAGTAACACCCAACACTATCTTTCCACTTATTAAATTGGTCAAGGGCATAGCCGTTATCAACTACATATTTGGCTTGGTAGATTCCTTGTTCAATTGAATCAGCCTTCTGGCACAGCCACAGGCGTACACCTGCATTGAGGAGAACGGTATTATAAAAAGAATGATCGCTTGTGCCGTTAAGAACAGATATAATGATTTCGGCTTGGTGCTTTGTTGTCCATGAAACATCAGGATAAGTAGCCTGAACTTCTAGTAATTCTGGGTCAATGACAACCCATTCTTTTTGTTCCTCTGAGACCCAGTATCCGCGCGTTCTCCGTTCGACAGTAATATCCTCGGATCCTTCCATTCCTTGGATGATAAGTCCTTTTTGTACATCGATTTGTCCGAATAGGCTTACTAGTTTTTCAACGACTGTTCCATGATAAATCCCGATCGCCATGTATGGTGCTTCAGAAAGTCGCAACAATTTCTCTACTGTATTTAATAGCGTCCGCATGCCTAATTCTTTTCGAATGTCTCGAAGTTGAGCAAGAGGGGGACACCATTGTTCTGTTGGGATAAAGAAAAATCCAGTTTTGTTCGCAGCCTGGATTAATGAAGAGGAACGCATTTTTTCAACAGATACATCTAAAGAAGCAAGTAATTCCAGTAAAGATAGCCCTTCTTTAGGTGGAAGAGTCGGACTACTATGCAATGTAACGGGTAAACCAGTAGCAGATAATACAAAAGCAGTTGGTAGTGTAGCGTAAAAGGAGCGTTTTCTGCCATCATACGGACCAGCACAATCAAGACTTCCAGGAATCGGATGGATGTGACTTTGTGATCGAAATGCTTCGACGAAGGCTAGTAGTTCATTGGTTGATTCCATCTTCATCCTTTCGGCAGTAAAGAACGCTCCTAGTTGAGCTGGTGTGACATCACCATTCATTATCGATTGCGCTGCATGATAGGCCTCATCATAAGTTAAATCTCTTGATCCTCTTTTTCCACGAGCCACTTCTTTTAATAAAGACCTTATCATTTTCGTCCCTCTCCTTTTGCGACCAGTAATGGGTATAAACTAAGGATGGATAATGCAACATCCACCATTCGTTTTCTCTCATGCATCGCTTGCTTTCGGATAAAATCGTAGGCTTCTGGTTCTGTAATGTGTTTAATCTCACATAGAATCGCTTTTGCCTTATCGATATGTTTACGTTCTTCTAATTTTGAAAGTAAGAGTTCTCTCTCTTTATCCCATTGGATTCGTTGCAGATACCGATTTGAACATAATTGAAGAGACAGATGAATTTCACTATCTGTCATATTTGAATAAAGCACTGCGTCGATATCAATATCAAGGTGACACTTCGAATCACTAAGAGCCTCATGATGAAACCACCAAATAAGGGGAAGAGAACGATGAGTTAGACATTTTTTGGCCCATGGTTCAATGTCAGCAATTGTAGAACATATGATAAGCGCATCGACTTGTTGGATGAATACGCTAACCGCGGAGATATCAGTTGTTTTCGTTACGCGGTAGCCTAAATCTTGTAACCTAGTCCCCATATTGTTTCGGGCAGTCGGCTTATACTGTTCTTTGATGTCAGCACTCATAAATAAAAGGAAACTATCAAACATCTTTTCATCCTCCCTCCAGTAATCATTCATAAGGTCTCTTATTATGTAAATTCCTCTACATTATAATCAATGAATGACTTTTACACCGAAAAACTGTTACATTATCTTGCATACAAAATGTGTATGGTTATTTGTTACATTTTCTGACGTTTTAAAAAGTGATTATTGTATGGAGTATATTGGAGTAACCCTTGTTATAAAAGGGTTATTGGGGATTGAAGCAATAGATGTTTCGGTAGTAAGTGTCACACGTCAAATGGAAACTTTGTCATATTTTCTCCGTAATTTATTGACGGTAATTGTAGAGCGTTATACCATGTGGTTAAGCAAGACGGCTCAAGGTTGAGCTGATGGAACACACTGGAGTGTTCTGATAACGTGATGAGCGTTTTAGGTATTTCCATCAATCGATGGTACCATTCGGCAACGGAGCCGCGAAGGATTTTATTGATCCTTTGCGGCTTTTTTTCTTATAAAAAATTTGCTGTGGAGGGAATTACTTATGGGAGTGTTAGAGAAAAAACAGCTTGTATCAAAGGTTCCTGTAACTCAGGAGACAAAAAAAATGAGGGAGGGAATTCAATGAGCAAATCAATTTCAAGACGCGATTTTATCAAAAGATCAAGTATTGTTGGGGCCGCAGCTTTTTTGATGCCAAGTACATTTCTTGCAGCGTGTGGAACAAGTGAAAGTGGAGGTTCACAATCAGGAGATGCGATCAAAATTGGCTTCATTCCTTTAACAGACTGTGCTTCAGTCGTAATGGCCAAAGAGTTAGGTCTTTATGAAAAATATGGTGTCAATGTTGAAGTGACAAAAGAAGCTTCTTGGGCTTCAGTTCGAGATAAATTGATATCTGGAGATTTGCATGCAGCCCACTGCCTCTTCGGTATGCCGTTCTCCGTTTATACCGGAGTTGGAGGGAATGCGGTTAGTGAGTTACCAATTGCAATGATGCTTAATGCGAACGGTCAGGCGATTACGTTATCAAAGGAATTTAAAGAAGTTGGTTTTGGAGACTTGCCTGCAGCTAAAGCAGCGATTGAAAAAGCGATGTCGGAACGCGATGTTTCATTTGCAATGACTTTTCCAGGAGGAACTCATGATTTATGGTTGCGTTACTGGTTAGGTGCTGTTGGTATCGACCAAAATAAAGCGCAAATAATTACGATTCCACCACCGCAAATGGTTGCGAACATGCAGGTTGGAAACATGGATGGATTCTGTGTCGGAGAGCCTTGGAACGGGGTCGCTGTAAGAGATGATTTAGGATTTACACATATTTCTACCCAAGACATTTGGAAGGACCATCCGGAAAAAGCACTTGTCCTTAATAAAGCGTTTAGTGGTCGAACGGATGAGGTGAAAGCTGTGATGAAGGCCGTGCTTGAAGCGTCTCAATGGTTAGATGATTTAGATAACAGGAAAGAAGCTGCTAAAGTGATTGGTCATCAAGCTTATGTTAATGCACCAGCAGAGGAAATTGAAAACCGTCTATTAGGAAAATACAATCTTGGACTAGATTTAGGTCAAAAAGTGTATGAAGATGACTACATGTTATTCCATAAAGACGGAGCAATTAACTATCCTCGTAAATCTCATGCGATGTTTTTTATGAGTCAATACGTTCGCTTTGGTTACCTAGATAGCCATCCAGATTATGAACAAATCACTGACAAATTAATTATGAAAGACCTATATAAAGAAGTTGCTAGTGAAATGGGAATTGCCATTCCAGACGATGATATGAAGCCATTTGACATTAAGCTTGATGGGGCAACGTTTGACCCTAATGACCCGGCAGGATCGTTAAAACAATATGGAGGTGCGTAGAATGAGTAAGCAAATAGAACAAAGTGTAGCACATGGTGGAGTAGGAACCGCGAGGACTCTCGCGATTCCACCAGTCTTAAAAAATGCCCTTAAGAAGGCAGGATTTTTAGTTGGAAGTATGGCTCTTCTCATTTTATTATGGGAAATTGCAAGTCGAATTTCAGGTCAGGCGCTTCCAGGCCCAACAAGCACACTAGGCATTTTGTGGGCAATGGTGTCTAACCCATTTTATAACTATGGACCAAATGATAAAGGAATTGCTCTTCAGTTTATGGCTTCCTTGCAGCGGGTGTTTGCAGGATTTTTACTAGGTGCCCTTGTAGCCATTCCTCTTGGAATCATAATGGGTGTCACTCCATTTTTTAAACAACTATTTGAACCGATTGTTGAAGTACTAAGACCGGTATCGCCGCTAGCATGGTTCCCGATTGGTTTAGCTGCATTTCAATCGGTTGGACCAGCAACGATTTTCATTATTTTTATCACGTCACTTTGGCCAACTGTTGTGAATACCGCATTTGGAGTTTCTAACATTCCAAAAGACCACCGAAACGTGGCAGCCGTTTTTAAATTTTCAAAGTGGAAGTATTTAACGAAAATCTTATTGCCTTATACGCTGCCACATATTTTAACAGGGCTGCGATTAAGTCTCGGAATTGCGTGGATGGTTATTGTTGCTGCTGAAATGCTTTCAGGAGGAACTGGTATTGGATTCTTTGTGTGGGATAGCTGGAATGCATTAAGCATTGAGCGAGTAATTGCTGCGATTGTTCTTATTGGTCTTGTCGGACTTGTATTAGATAGAGGGTTTCACTATATTGAAAAACGATTTTCATATGGGAGGTAATCGATAATGGCATATTTAGACCTTCAAAACATTGGCAAAGTATATCCTACCAAACAAGGCGATTTTGAAGTCCTACAAAATGTAAATCTATCTGTGGAGAGAGGCGAGTTTGTCTCTCTCATTGGCCACTCAGGGTGTGGGAAGTCTACCGTGTTAAACATTGTCGCGGGTCTTGAAAAAACAACAACAGGAAGCGTGATTCTAGACGACAAACCAATCACTGGGCCGGGTCCAGATAGAGGAGTTGTGTTTCAAAACTATTCATTACTACCTTGGTTAACGGTGTGGGGAAATGTCTATGAAGTCGTTGATGCTGTATTCCCTGACCGTTCGAAAAATGAAAAAGAATCGATTGTTGAGCATTTCCTAACGATTGTTGGCTTATGGAAGCACCGCCACAAACGACCTGATGAAATCTCAGGTGGAATGAAACAACGGGCTGCGATTGCTAGAGCATTTGCAGTTGGGCCCCAAGTTCTCCTTCTTGATGAACCGTTTGGAGCATTAGATGCCTTAACGAGAGCGACTTTGCAAGATGAGCTAGTGAACTTAATGGGCTCAACAGGTGAAGAGGATGAGGCTAACGGAGGAACCGACACCGTCATCATGGTTACTCATGATATTGATGAAGCTATCTTTCTTTCAGACCGCATTGTCGTTATGACAAACGGACCATCAGCAACAATCGATACTGTAATTGATGTACCACTCAAGCGACCGCGTATACGAAGTGAAGTGATAAATCATCCAATTTATCACGAAGTAAAACAAGAACTACTAGAATACCTGCACGGCGTTCCGGCAGTAAGATAGTAAACGACCTAGTGTAAAAAAACATCAACCAAAGGAGAGATTCAAATGGGTATTGGTTCAATTGGGATTCCAGGGTTAATTTTAATTTTAGTAATTGCACTTGTGGTGTTTGGTCCAAAGAAGCTTCCGGAAATCGGGAATGCATTCGGGAAAACATTATCGGAATTTAAAAAAGGAACAAAGGAAATTACGGATAGTTTAGAAGAGTCATATAAAGAAGATGTGAAAAAGAAAGAAGTATAAATAAGAAGCAATTGTGTGTAGGGGGGAGGAGCAATGGATACAACATCATCCATGCCGATTATTGACCATCTAGAGGAATTACGAAAGCGAATCATTGTAACGGGCTTGGCGTTCTTTACTTTCTTTATTCTATCTTTCGTCTATGTGAAAGACATTTACCAGTTTCTTATAAGAGATGTCGATTATAAACTTACGATTCTAAGTCCAGTCGATGTAATCTGGGCCTATATGATGATTTCGGCAGTTGTGGCACTTACGTTAACAGTGCCACTCATTGCCTATCAGCTTTGGAAGTACATTTCACCCGGAATGAAGCCAGCAGAGAAAAGTGCGAGTCTTTTCTATATTCCTGTGTTTCTTCTATTGTTTATTCTCGGTTTATGTTTTGGATTTTATATCATCTTTCCGATTGTAATGAATTTTTTATTAACAATGGTCGATGGTCAATTTGAAACGATGTTTACGGTAGACCGTTACTTTAAATTTATGTTTTCGTTAACTGTTCCTTTGGCGCTTTTGTTCGAACTCCCTGCAGTAGTTCTGTTTTTAACTAAAATCGGATTGATTACACCGAACCTCCTCGTTCGCACGAGAAAGTATGCGTACTTCTTACTCATTGTTATTTCGGTTTTAATTACGCCACCCGATTTTCTCTCCGACGTACTTGTGATTATCCCCCTCTTACTTCTTTATGAAGTAAGCATTACCCTCTCACGAATTATCTATCGAAAGATGAATTGAGATTTATATTAAAAGACTAGTCAATGATAGGTTGACTAGTCTTTATATTTGTTTGCTAGTGTAATCGTGCCCATTAAGAGGGGAGAGCAGCCTCTTAAGGGAACGAATAGAAATAATCGTGCCCATTGAGAGGAGAGAGCAGCCTTTCAAGGAAACGAATAGAAATAATCGTGCCCATTGAGAGGAGAGAGCAGCCTCCAGAGGGAACGAATAGAAATAATCGTGCCCTTTGAGAGGAGAGAGCAGCCTTTCAAGGGAACGAATAGAAATAATCGTGCCCATTGAGAGGAGAGAGCAGCCTCCCAAGGGAACGAATAGAAATAATCGTGCCCATTGAGAGGAGAGAGCAGCCTCCCAAGGGAACGAATAGAAATAATCGTGCCCTTTGAGAGGAAAGAGCAGCCTCCAAGGGAACGAATAGAAATAATCGTGCCCTTTGAGAGGAAAGGGGAGAGTCCCAAGGGAACGAATAGAAATAATCGTGCCCATTGAGAGGAGAGAGGAGCCTCCCGAGGGAACGAATAGAAATAATCGTGCCCATTGAGAGGAGAGAGCAGCCTTCCAAGGGAACGAATAGAAATAATCGTGCCCTTTGAGAGGAAAGAGCAGCCTCCAAGGGAACGAATAGAAATAATCGTGCCCTTTGAGAGGAAAGGGGAGAGTCCCAAGGGAACGAATAGAAATAATCGTGCCCATTGAGAGGAGAGAGCAGCCTCCCAAGGGAACGAATAGAAATAATCGTGCCCATTGAGAGGAGAGAGCAGCCTCCAGAGGGAACGAATAGAAATAATCGTGCCCATTGAGAGGAGAGAGCAGCCTTTCAAGGGAACGAATAGAAATAATCGTGCCCATTGAGAGGAGAGAGCAGCCTCCCAAGGGAACGAATAGAAATAATCGTGCCCATTGAGAGGAGAGAGCAGCCTCCCAAGGGAACGAATAGAAATAATCGTGCCCTTTGAGAGGAAAGAGCAGCCTCCAAGGGAACGAATAGAAATAATCGTGCCCTTTGAGAGGAAAGGGGAGAGTCCCAAGGGAACGAATAGAAATAATCGTGCCCATTGAGAGGAGAGGCAGCCTCCCAAGGGAACGAATAGAAATAATCGTGCCCATTGAGAGGAGAGAGCAGCCTCCAAGGGAACGAATAGAAATAATCGTGCCCATTGAGAGGAGAGGGGGACCTCCCAAGGGAACGAATAGAAATTATCGTGCCCATTGAGAGGAGAGAGCAGCCTTTCAAGGGAACGAATAGAAATAATCGTGCCCATTGAGAGGAGAGAGCAGCCTTTCAAGGGAACGAATAATATGTTTCTCCTAAACCTAAATTAACAATACAACAAACTTATGTGTAATAAGCGCTTCTACCATTATTATTTAAACTGAAGTGCTTGTTTAAAATTCTTCGCATCATTTTCTTGGATTCTATTATTTTGCACCACTCTCGAATCTTATTCCTAGTTACTTTTTCGTCAGGGAATAAAACTTTAAATTCCTCTACACTGCGTAACACAGCATCATCCACTTTTTCAGTAGACCTACATTCCTTGCAGACAATTAAATTGTGCTCTAGTTTTGGACCAATAAGTGACCCGCAAGAACGGCATTGGATACCCTTGGTCAATTGGTCAAAAGTATATTGTGGTAATCGGACATAGGGGGATACATCTAAGTGAAGATCCATCAGTTTTTCAGCTAAGCGTAAATGACGGTTTTCAATGAAGGAATGCTGTTGCTCTAGTTTTGTAATAAACCGTTTTAATTGGTTAGGAAAAATAATTGGGAGAGTGGTTGGGGCTTGGTATAAGTAAAATTCGGGATTCATAAAAGTAAGGTTACTTACGATGTGGGTATTATAGCCGAGGTCTTGGAGGAGGCGACGGAACAACGATTCTGTTCTTTTAACTTGAAGTATGGGATTTTTAATTTCTTTGTGATTTAACATTGACCACCTATCGCCTTCGACCAAATAGTCTCCTTCGAACGTTTTCACCTCAAAAAGATATAAAGTAGATGAAGTAATAAAAAGAGTATCGATTTCGTAAGTAGTTTGGTGGGTTTCTAGCAAGAGGTTGCATAGGAGAATATTATCTAATTGAGTATTTTGCAGTAAGAGGTCAAGTTGTTTTTCGCCTTGAAAACCTTTTTCAAGCCGTACAAGAGAAACTTTGTCTTTCTCAGAAAGGGATTTTCTTCGTTGTAATAGCTTTAGAACTTTTAATTCGAGTGGTTCTTCGCGTGGCTTTAGTATCATAAAACACCTCCATTTCAGAATTATCTTTATTATACGTTTTTATCCTTGTAGTTGCCATCCTCAAAAAAAACTAAAAAACATCCATGTGGATGGTATTTGGATGTTTACAGAGTGATAAAAAGGTGTTAAAATTTAGTTATCCAATAAAAGGAAGGTGACCTAGTTGGCTGAGACAGAGAAAATAACAGTTAATATGAATGTTGTTGATTTAGGAAAAGTTGATTTACTCGTGGAACAAGGGTTTTATTCTAACCGTACAGACTTCATAAAAACATCGATTCGTAATCAACTATCCACTCATGATAAACAAATTGATGTTGTGGTGACGGAAAAATCGTTCTTACTTGGTGTTAGTCGATATGATAGAAAGATGCTTGAAGGCTTCCTTCAAAAAAATAAGAGAATGGATATTAATGTTGTAGGAATGTTTGTTTTGGATGAGGATGTGGATTTGGAGTTAGCAAGAAAAACCATTAGGTCAGTAAAGGTCTTTGGGGTGTTTAAAGCGAACGCACAGATAAAGCAATATTTCAGTTAACGTGACACTCATTGCTAAAAGGGTAGGACAAAAATATTTTTGTCCTACCCTTTTAATTTAGTCTTTTTTCTGATTCCCCATCAGCCCGAAAAAGAATATCTTTGTGATGTCTTCGGTCAGTGGTAGGATTTTTGAATAAATGTGTTCCTGTTGAATGTATTCCTTTAGCATTTTGATATAAAACAAAATCGCCTCATTAGATAATGTCGGGTCGATATATCCTTGTTCTTTCCCTTCTTCAAACAGATGTAGAAGATAAGGAATTGCTTTTTCTGCATATATTTGTTCTATATGTTTTTCCCCGGCCGAATATTCAGCCATTAAGTAACTATAAAATTCAGTGTTGATTTGAGTGGATACTTCTTTTTTACTAAAGATGATTTGTTTTGCTTTCTCGGGAAATGGAAGGTCACTGAATACGATTTTTTCAAACTCGCTCGAGGCCTGATCTACATAATAGATAAATACTTCATGAATCAAGTTATGTTTGCTTTCAAAATAATTGTAAATCGTTACTTGGGAGACATTTGCTTTTTGAGCTATTTCTGAAATCGATACTTTTTGAATTCCATATTCCATAAAGAGGGCTAATGCGGCCTCTAGGATATTTGTTTTTTTCTGTTCTCTCCGTCGTTGAAACCCGTCCATATTGTTCACCTCAATGTTAAGTGTACTCAAAGTTATGAAATAAAACAAATATTATATTTCAAAAACTATTGCATTAATGTAATTTAATATATATTATGAAATATATAAGTAAAAAAAGTTCATAAATTAATTAAACTGAGAAATAGAACAAAGGGGAGGCTGTAAAACATGACCATTTTACAAACCGTAAATGTAACAAAAACGTTTGGAAAGGTTGCAGCGTTATCTGGTGTGGACATGGAAGTGAACAGTGGAGAAGTATATGGATTTATTGGTCCAAACGGGGCAGGTAAGTCAACGACTATTCGAATTTTACTTGGAATATTGAAGGCTTCTGGTGGAGAAGCAAAGGTCTTTGGGTTAGATGCTTGGAAGGACGCAGTTGACATTCATAAACGGGTAGCGTATGTTCCAGGCGATGTTAATTTATGGCCAAACTTAACTGGCGGAGAAGTCATTGATTTATTTATGAAATTGCGTGGTGCTTCCAATAAAAAACGTCGGGAGGAATTAATTGAAAGGTTTAATTTTGATCCATCTAAAAAGTGCCGAACATATTCAAAGGGAAACAGGCAAAAGGTAGCTTTAGTCGCTGCATTTGCTGCTGAAGCAGATTTATATATATTGGATGAACCAACGTCAGGTCTTGATCCATTAATGGAAAAAGTATTTCAAGATTGTGTATTAGAAGCTAAAAATGAAGGAAAAAGCATATTGCTTTCAAGTCACATTTTATCAGAAGTTGAACGGTTATGTGACCGTGTTGGGATTATCAGACAAGGCAAAATTATTGAATCGGGGACGTTACAAGAATTACGACATCTCACGAGAACGAACTTGATAATAGAAACGAAGCAAGCTGTTCCATCACTAGCCGAAGTGAAGGGAGTTCATGATATCGTTAAAGGTGAACAATCCCTTTCTTTTCAAGTGGATTCCGAGGAATTGGATGCTGTTATGCGACTTGTTAGCCAATATGGACTCATTAAGCTAGAAAGTACACCACCTACATTAGAGGATTTGTTTATGCGTCACTATGAGAGTGATAGGGGTGAATCGTAATGTGGAAGCAACTCTTTAATCAAACGGGTATGATGACGCAATTTGTGATGCGACGAGATCGCATTCGTCTTCCGATTTGGTTGCTCTCCTTGACCTTATTGACCTTTATCATTACAGTTTCATTTACAAACTTGTATCAAAATGAACAAGAAAGACAGGCGATTGCGGAAACCATGAAAAATCCTGCTATGACAGCGATGTTAGGACAGGGTTATGGTCTGGATAATTATACACTAGGAGCGATGATGGCTCATCAAATGTTGCTTTTTACAGCGATTGCTGTCGCGATTATGTCCATTTTATTAGTTACAAGGCATACAAGAGTAGATGAAGAGGAAGGTCGGGTTGAACTTGTTCGTTCCCTTCCTGTTGGTAGATTGGCTAATGTGGGCGCAACAATTATTGTTTTCACTGGGGCCAATGTCGTACTTGCTTTAGTCACGGGGTTTGGGTTATATGCGTTACAAATTGAAAGTATGGATTTAAATGGTTCGCTCCTATATGGAGCTGCTTTAGGAGCAACGGGATTATTTTTTATGGCAGTCACTGTGTTATTTGCTCAATTATGCGAGAATTCCAGAGGGACCATTGGTTTTTCATTTGCTTTTCTTGGGTTGGCCTATCTTATCCGTGCTGTAGGTGATGTCAGTCAAGAAACTCTGTCGTGGTTTTCACCTTTAGGTTGGATTATAGGGACTGAAGTGTATGTGACAAATTATTGGTGGCCAATTTGGTTAACGATCGGTGCTTCACTGGTCCTAATTTTTATAGCATTGTACCTTAATTCTATTCGAGATTTAGAAGCGAGTTTTTTCCGGTCTAAGCCAGGTCGTATCCATGCATCTGCCTTGTTGCTGCATCCTATAGGTCTTGCACTTAGGTTGCAACGCACCAGTATTATAGCATGGGCCATTGGTATGGTTGTTTTAGGAGTCTCTTATGGTTCAGTGTTTGGGGATTTAGAGACCTTTTTTTCTAGTAATGAAGTATTAGTTGAAATGTTGGCTGGGGTTGAAGGTGTTTCCTTAACGGAACAGTTTTTGACGATGCTAAGCGCAGTTATTTCAATGATTTGTACGATTCCCGCTTTATTATTCATGCTAAAACTTAAAGGAGAAGAAAAAAGGCAACGAACCGAGCATCTCCTTTCCCGAGCAGTTTCTCGTACATCAGTTATAGGGAGTTACTTAGGAATATCGCTCGTCTTTGGAACGTTGATGTTATTGTTTGCGATAGTGGGATTGTGGTCTGCTGCTTCAGCGGTAATGAAAGACCCAATATCATTGGGAACGATGCTACAAGCAGGAATAATTTATATTCCGGCTATTGCAGTGATGGTAGGAATGGCAGTTGTATTTATCGGCTTTTTTCCTCAACTGACAAGTGTAGTATGGATTTACCTTGCGTATTCCTTCTTTGTTGTTTATTTAGGAAATATGTTACAAATGCCAGAATGGATGGCTAAGCTTTCTCCATTTGGGTATGTTCCTCAACTTCCAGTAGAAGAAATGAATCTAGTCTCCACTTCAATTCTAGTGATAGTGGCTATCACGCTCATTGTCCTTGGTTGTATCGGATATCAAAAAAGAGATATTGAAGGGTAATCATATGGAACCCGCCTCTAGTTTTCGTACCAAAGATACTAGAGGTTTTTTTGTAGTGGTATTATGAAAGTTTAGTATTTTACTTCTAGTAAAACCACTGTATTATAAAAAGAAGAAGGTTGATTTTTATATTAAAAATGATTTCTACATGAAGAAAGGAAATGGAATGAATCCTACACCATTTATTTTTACGTTTAACAACTTAGATGTAAAAGAAGTTCCTAATTATTATGAGTATGGCTTTGTGATTGAAGGAATTAAAACAAAGCTAGTTGAAGAACTAGGAATTGACTTTACGTTGTATGCGGATGACGAAACATCTGATGAATTATTTGAAGTACTAGAAGAAGATATAAAAGATGAGAAGAGAGAGGTTACCTTTATTTCGCACCTGTTTGATGGGTTGGAAACGTCTACGATTTCATCCAACCATACTGATAAAAAATTAGAACTTATTGTCAAACCAAGAATCTTAAATTCTCTTTATTACTACTCTACGTATAAAGTAGCACTTGCAAAGGTCACTATATTCCAAAATGAGTATCAAAATGAATATAGTTTTGTTCTCGCTGAATCGAATGAGTCAATGGTCACCTTTCTTCAGTATGTCTTACAAAGAAAGCGGGAATACCACAAAAATTATGTGACTGTTTTTACAGATACAGATGATGGGATTGAACGGACAACTGAGAAAATTACAACTCTCGTTTCTCGAGAGGATGTCATTCTTGAAGAAGGTTTGAAGAAGGAAATTTACCGTTCGATCGACCAATTTTTTAAAGATGACGGCCATTTTTTCACGACGAATCATATTCCTTATAAGCGTGGGATTCTTCTGTACGGAAAACCAGGAAACGGGAAAACCACATTAGTGAAGTCGATTGCCACGAGTATTGAGGCGCCCGTCGTCTACTGGCAAATTACAGAACACACATCGAGCTATACAATCCGTGAAGTGTTTAGCTCAATTGCTAAAATGACGCCAATGACGCTTGTGGTTGAAGATATTGATTCAATGCCTAAAGAAGTTCGTTCAGTATTCTTAAACATTCTCGATGGGTCCACATCAAAAGAAGGAATATTTATCATTGGTACTACGAATTACCCCGAGAAAATAGACCCAGCCCTTATTAACCGGTCAGGACGATTTGACCGAGCGTATGAGTTAAAGCTACCTACACTAGAGATGAGGAAAAGTTACTTATTAAGAAAAAAAGTAAACCAGTTTATTACGGATGAAGAAGTAGAACGACTCGTAGCTAATACAGAGAGTTTCTCATTTGCTCAGATAAATGAGTTATATACATCAATTGCTCTTCAATGTCATTACGAAGGTAAGGTCGACCTAGATGCTATCTGTAAAGATTTACAGAAGGATAATAAAAAAAGCAAAACTTCAAAATGGGATTCAGAGCAGGATTCAAAGGTAGGTTTCTTCTAAAAAATAAATGTAAAGGACTGAGAGGATGACAGAACGGAACTGGGCAGGAAACTATAAATATAATGCGGTCAGGTTACACATGCCTGAAAAGACAGATCAAATTCAGCAGATTGTGACAAAGAGCAAGACGGTAAAAGTCTTGGGTACTCGTCATTCGTTTAATGGCATTGCAGATACAACAGATGACTTGATTTCACTTGGAAAACTGAATCAAGTGTTGCAGTTACATCGTGAACGTCAAACCGTTACGGTTGAAGGCGGAATAACTTATAGCGAGCTTGGAAAGTATCTTCATCGAAACGGATTTGCGCTGCGAAACATGGCGTCGTTGCCACACATCTCTGTAGCGGGAGCGTGTGCAACGGCAACTCATGGCTCAGGTGACCAAAATAAGGTACTTTCTAGTTCGGTTCGTGGAATGGAGCTTATAACTGCTGAGGGGGATGTCGTTCAATTTTCGGATGAAGATATGAATAGTGTAGCAGTTGGGCTTGGTGGTCTTGGGGTAGTTACGAAGGTAACGTTGGATGTCATTCCTACGTTTCAAATGAGACAAGATGTGTATGAAAATCTTCCGCTTGCCACTCTTCATGATCATCTCAATGCTATTTTTTCGAGTGCCTATAGTGTTAGCTTATTTACAGACTGGAAAGAAGAAATCTTTAATCAAGTGTGGATTAAGCATCAACTGACTGATCAAAAAATGTATCATCCTAAAAAAGAATTTTTTGGTGCTAGTCCAGCCTTAGCGAATGTTCATCCTGTTCCAGGACATGCCACGGAAAACTGTACGGAACAAATGGGAGTTAATGGCCATTGGCATGAGCGCTTGCCACACTTTCGCATGGAGTTCACCCCAAGTAGTGGCAAAGAGTTACAAAGTGAATATATCATTCCGCGGAGCCACGCCTATGAAGCACTTTGTTCCTTGGCCCAACTAAAAGAGATAATGGCTCCATTGCTTTATATTTGTGAAGTTCGGAGCATTGCAGAAGACCAATTATGGATGAGCCCGTGCTATAACCAGGAATCAATTGCAATCCATTTTACATGGAAGGATGATTGGAAATCAGTTCAAAAGTTGTTACCAACCATCGAACAACAATTGCAACCGTATCAAGCGCGTCCACATTGGGGGAAGTTATTTACGATGACTCCTCAATATGTTCAATCAGCTTATCCAAGACTACCACAGTTTCAGCAATTGCTTCACCAATACGACCCAACAGGAAAGTTTCGTAATGCATTCTTAAATACCTATTTATTTAGCTAATTAGTATAAACAAAAGGGGCTGGGGCAGAACTAGCTAAAACATCTGCACTGGCTTCACTCGCCACAAATCCCGTTGTGAGAAACCCACTCACAACGGGATTTTAAAAGATAGTGGCGGTTTCGCACATTGCTTTAAGGGTGAGACAAAAGGTAATAAAACCTTTAGTCTCACCCTCTTTTTTTACACTGGAATGGCTTCTAATAGTTTTTCAATATCAAGTTCTAAGTCAATAATATCTGTTGTACATTCAAATCGTTTATTCACATTGCCATTTGAATCAATTAAAAACTTTGTAAAGTTCCACTTAATTGAAAAGTCATCCACCAAATACTCTGGGTGTTTATCATTGATTAAGGGCAAAAGAATTTTTGATACCGGATGAAATTGATTAAATCCTTCAAACGGTTTTGAATGTGATAGATAGTCGAATAACGGATGAATGTTCTCGTCCCGCACATTAATTTTTTTAAATAAAGGGAAGGTTACTCCGTAGTTTAACATACATTTCGACTGAATTCTTTCATCTGAATCAGGTTCTTGGTTGTCAAATTGGTTACAAGGAAAACCTAAAATGACAAAGCCTTTGTCTTTGTATCGATCATTTAATTTTTGTAAATCTTGGTACTGATATGTAAATCCACATTGTCCGGCTGTGTTAACAATTAATAAAACTTTCCCCTTGTATTCTTCTAAAGAAACCTCTCTTCCGTTCATCGCAACTGCTGAATAGTTATAAACACTCATATGCATCCTCCAAAATAATTAGTTTTATAGTTATGAAGTATTAGTTCTTTAATCTCATTTGGTATTTACCCATAGTGAGACGGTGTTAAACCACTTAATAAAAAATACTTTGATTGTATGGACAAGTTGATAAAGGTAATTAATAATATTAATTTCATATGGGCACAATTATCGATAAGTACATATGAGGAGGATATTTCTTTTATGAGTATTAGTCACCATGAACGTTTAACAGCACCTGAAGTCGGAAATCTATGGACTCAGTATATGAATGATTCAATGAGTATTTGTGTCCTGACACACTTTATCGAGACGTGCCAGGACCCGGAAATTCTTAAGATACTTGAAAAAGCGAGAGACCTTTCAAAGGTGCATGTAGAAAGTATTAAAGAGTTTACAGCAAAAGAAGGATTTCCTACATTTTATGGTTTTTCAGAATCAGATGTTTATCAGGATGTACCCGCATTATTCACCGATAAGTTCATGCTTGTTTATATGTATACAATGGCGCTTCATGGAATGAATGGATATGCTTTGGCCATAGGTAATACAGTAAGAGTAGACCAAAGGACTTATTTTCAAAAATGTCAAACGGAAACTATGGATTTATTTGATACCATTGTAAATGTGATGCTTGCTAAAGGCGTGTTTAATCGAGCACCTATCATAAATCCTCCAGCAAATATTGATTTTGTAAAAGATGAAAGCTATATCGGAGGGTTTTTTGGTACGAAAAGACCTGTCAATGCGGTCGAAATCACTGGTATATACTATAATATGGTGAAGACCGTAGTCAAAGTCGTTTTGGAACTTGGCTTTAGTCAAGTGACACAGACTAAAGAATTGCGTCAATACTTTGAACGTGGAGCATCTTTATGTAAAAAGCATATGGGGGTATTTGAAGAGCTTTTATCAGAAAACCACCTTCATTCTGCGCAATCGTTAGAAGCGGAAATAACCACTTCAACAACTTCTCCATTTTCAGACAAGTTAATGCTTTTCCATATTGTATCGCTTGTTGGAATTGCTGTCGGATATTACGGAACGGCACTGGCAACCTGTCAGCGAAGAGATATCATTGTACAATATACGAAGCTTATGGCAGAGGTAGGTTTATATGCAGAGGATGGTTTGAATATTATGATAGAAAAAGGATGGTTGGAGCAAACTCCAACGGCCGCTGACCGAGAATCGTTAGCGAAACAGAAGTAAGTCTATCTCCTATAAGGATTCCTAAACGTCTACTGTAACGGTAGGCGTTATTAGTATGAGTATAAGTATAAGATAAGGAAAAGTGTTCACATTGGTTTGCATGGTTCTACTCATATCCAGACTTTTTTTGTGATAGATTTTAATCCTTTTTCCTAATTAGTAGTTTGTAACTATAGCCAACGGGTAGGTTCATACATATTTTATTTTAACAATAAATAAAGCCTAGTCGTTCTAACTACAGTAGCCTATTTCATTGGAAGGGGTTCTGATGTATGGTAGAATTAACAGCTGCGCATTGGATGTATTTAGTTGGAACCATTATTATTATTTTGACGATGCTTTGCAGACAAAATGTTGTGGTCCCTGCATTAGTGATTACGTTTTTAGTCGGTTGGATATATACGGGTTCGTTGTTTAGTGGGTTGCAAACTATTTTTCAAGCAAGCTTGGTCGCTGCGGGTGAGCTATTCAATATTTTTCTTATTATAGCAATTATGACAGCGCTTCTTCATTCCTTAAAGACACTAGGTGCTGACCAACAAATGATTACTCCGTTTCAGCGAGTTATGGTCAATGGACATATTTCCTTTTGGGTCATTGTGTTTATCACGTATTCAATCTCATTATTTTTCTGGCCAACTCCAGCAGTTCCTCTCGTTGGAGCGCTTCTTATCCCAGTAGCCATTCGAGCTGGATTACCCCCCATTGGTGCGGCACTCGCCATTTCTTTAGCAGGTCAAGGGATGGCTTTGTCTTCAGATTATGTCATTCAAATCGCACCAATGCTCAGTGCTACGGCGGCAGGAGTTCCAGTAGGTGAAGTTGCTGATAAAGCATTTATCCTCTCCATAATCACTGGCTTAGTTGCCATTCCACTTGCCTATCTTTTTATTCGTAAAACAATTCAAACGCCCTCTGAGGCTCATTTACACAAGTGGGAAAAACTCGATTCAAGTGTTGAGCAAGAGGTAGCTGACGTCGTTAACCAACAGAAAAGTAAATATAGCACCTGGTTTGCGATTCTTGTGCCTCTCTCCTTTCTTTTGATTATTGTTTACATGGTATTAGCTAAGTTTTCCGAAGCTATACCACCAATGGAGGGTGGAGCAGGAGCTGCGCTTATCGGCGGTACTGCAATTCTATTGTTAATTGCGTCGAATGTGATAAAAAGTATAAAAGAATCGTTCTCTAGTGTAAGTAATCATATTGTGAAGGGGTTTCTGTTCGCATTTAAGGCGATGGGTCCTGTCATCCCTATTGCTGGATTTTTCTTTCTCGGAAGCCAAGAGTTGTCTTCTACCATCTTTGGCGTAGAGAATCCACCCTCATTTTTGTTTGACCTTGTTCAAGCCGGACAACACCAAATTCCTGAAAGTAGTTTCATAGCTGGGTTTAGTTTACTCATACTAGGGATGATTACTGGTCTTGATGGATCTGGGTTTTCAGGTCTACCGTTAATTGGAGCGTTGTCTGGAGCGTTAGGTGATAGTGTAGGTGTGGATGTGTCAACGCTTGCGGCAATTGGACAAATGGGTTCAATTTGGGTAGGTGGAGGAACACTCATTGCATGGTCTTCGTTAGTAGCTGTCGCTGGGTTTGCAAAAGTTCCTGTCATGGAATTGGTGCGAAAAAGCTTCCTTCCGGTTATCCTTGGTCTCATAGTATCAACGATGATAGCATTGATATTTTTGTAAGTGATATGGTAGCAACTACCGCAATGAACAGATACAAAAGTAAAAGAGCACTGAAGTAAAGGTAACTTCAGTGCTCTACCGATTTGTTTATTTTAACGGAATGGCAATTTGAGTACCAACTGTCAATTCATAAGGGTCTACATTAGGATTAGCTGCTGCAATGTCATCGGCAGACACATAATCATAGACACTTGCAATGTTAGTAAACGTATTTCCTGGTTGAACTGTATGATAGACGACGTTACTGTCTGTAGTAGTTTCTTGTGTTTGCTCCACTACATTCACATGCGAACCAATTTGTAGGGAGTAAGGGTCGATGCCTTCATTCAGATGTAACAAATCATTTACGGTTACACCGTCATATACTTGTGCAATTCCATACAAGGTGTTTCCTGGGTAAATCCGGTGTGTCACCACATTTTCATCTTGCCCATTTCCATTAAGATGCACTTCGGAACCGACTGGCAACGCGTGTGGGTCTAAGTTGCTATTACTTTCGACTAACTCATCAACGGTAACATCATGGTTTTGGGCAATACCCCAAAATGTGTCACCTGGATTGACAGTTACTGTGGATGCACTAGCTGCCAAACTAGTTGTCCCTAAAATCATGCCAAGTGCTAGAGTTGAAATTAAAAACTTTCTCATTTCTTATCTCCTCCTTTAAGTAACGTCTACTATATGTCTACCTCATAAAATTAAGAATAAACATAGATTTTCAAATAATTTAAGTAGATTTAAACAGAAATAGCTCGTAAATCCCATTCTAAACAGTGTTAGGAGCATTGACATTTTTCGATATTTTTTTATGAATGCAAAAAACCGTAGCTCTTATTTGGCTACGGTTTTATATTTTAGTTGCCAGATAAAATAGTAAAAGATGATACAAGTGTCAAAGAGAAACACAATAATCCAAAGGTAACTTAAAATATTTAAAGGAGAATTATGATAAATCATCGGTAACATATAGAAAAATGTTTCTTTAAAAATAAAAACCTTTTCAGTGGATGCAATAAAATAATAATGGTCTACCATAAGCCAGACTAGGTGAGTTACTAGCAAGGCACACCCGTGAAACAGGAATAGTTTTTTTCGATAATGCACATAAGATAGGAAATCGGCATTCAGTGTGTCCCGTTTTCCATTATATTTTTGTTGTAAGAAAGCATCGAGCCGTTCAAAGTCAGAACGACCTATTGTGCATCCGTAAAGGATAAATAGAATAATGATGACCTGAAATAAGGATATAGTTCCGGTGAGAAGGTAGTTATTGATGACTAACAGGGCTTGAAATACATTACATCCCACAACAATTCCTAAAAAGAAAGTACTAAGTCGAACGAGTCCAAATTTATACCGGAATACAATACCCATAATTCCCGCGACCCAGGTAAGACCCTCTGACAAGATAAATAATAGCCATTCCTGTTCGTAAATGAAAATAATATAGAGTCACCTCCTAGGAAATGTATGTCCCATTTTTGACTATATTTTAATTCATTTATGATTATGACTGAATGATGTTTTTTTATATTTCTTTAACAAAAAAACTGTAAGAAAGTTAATAAAATATTGGTAACCTACAAACCGCTTTTTCATGGTAAACTAGTAGAAAACTAACGTAGGTGTATTCTTTTTTCTTTTTTTACTAGAGATAGAGATAAAGATGTATGCCAGTAGGATTACAGGGGGATAAAACCATGTCAGATTCAACGATTAAAGTAATACTAAGTGAGACTAAAAAAAGAATACCTAAGCCAGAAGAACTTGAATTTGGCAGAGTGTTTACGGACCATATGTTTGTTATGGACTTTGAAGACGGAAAGGGCTGGCATCGTCCAAGGATTATTCCTTATCAACCGATTACTTTAGACCCATCAGCGAAAATATTGCATTATGGTCAATCTGTATTTGAAGGGTTAAAAGCGTATTCCTCAAAAGAAGATGATATCCTTTTGTTTAGACCTGAAAAGAATATGGAACGATTAAACCGTTCCAATGACCGATTATGCATTCCGTCCATTGACGAGGATTTTGCGTTAAAAGCATTAAAGCAATTACTAGAAATCGATAAAGAGTGGATTCCGAAGGCAGAGGGAACGTCTTTGTATATCCGTCCGTTCATCTTTTCAACAGAACCATACTTAGGTGTAGCGCCATCAACAAGCTATACTTTTATGATAACTCTTTCTCCTGTGGGAGCGTATTATAAAGAAGGCATTAACCCTGTAAAAATTGCGGTTGAGACTGAATTCGTGAGAGCAGTCCATGGTGGTACAGGATATGCAAAAACAGGTGGTAACTATGCAGGAAGTCTAAAGGCACAAGTGAATTCTGAGAAAAAAGGATATTCCCAAGTGCTTTGGTTGGATGGAAATGAGAAAAAGTACATTGAAGAAGTTGGAAGTATGAATGTATTCTTTAAAATAAATGGTGAGATCGTGACACCGGCTTTAAATGGTAGTATTCTTGACGGAATTACAAGAGATTCAATCATTCAATTACTAAAGCATTGGGGTATTAAAGTCACTGAACGAAAAATCTCATTTACTGAAATTTATGAAGCGTACCACGCTGGACAGCTTGAAGAAGCTTTTGGGACTGGGACAGCTGCCGTAATCTCTCCAATTGGCGAGTTCGGTTGGAAAGAGGAGAAGCTTATATTAAATAACGGCGAAACTGGAGAAGTATCGAAAAGGTTATATGACACACTTACTGGGATTCAAAAGGGTGAACTCGAAGATCCTTTTGGTTGGAGAGTTACAGTGTAAGGATGAATGGTGTTCCAAAGGAAACTTTGGGGCACTTTTTTTTATTTTCTAGATTTAAATAAAGGTGAGAGTGTTTGGGGAATCTAACGTCGACTATGATATGAGGTCGGTGGAGTTTATGAAACATGGGATTGAACGTTATTTTTCTGCATTTGTTACGCTCTTTTCTTGGATAATTTTTTCGGGAATCATTGGTGTTATAGTAGGTTCTTTGACCTCGTTACTATTAACGACTAATGACATTTTAGGTGATACACGTAAAGAGCATGGTTGGCTTTTATTTCTCCTCCCATTGGGAGGTGTACTGATTGGATATATGTACATGTTTTTTGGTAAGGATTCTGCGAAAGGAAACAACCTTGTGTTCGAAGGGGTACAGGGGATTTCACAGGTTCATCGAAGAATGGGTCCCATAGTCTATATAGGAACTTTTATAACGGTATTATTTGGTGGATCAACAGGTCGTGAAGGGGCTGCCGTCCAAATGGGTGGGAGTATAGCGGAATCAGTGAACCGTTTTTTTAAAATACATCTAATAGATAAGAAAATTTTGCTAATGGCAGGGATTAGCGCTGGGTTTGGCTCAGCTTTTGGCACACCGATAACTGGAGGAATTTTTGGAATGGAAGTGACTTCAGTTGGAAAGATGAAATACGAGGCCATTGTTCCTTGTTTGGTAGCTAGTTTTACCGGTCATTATATTACGACTGCGGCATGGAATGTAGGGCATGAGAATCTTGTGATTCACAGTGTACCACCGATGACGGTTTCGGTTGTATTAAAGGTAATTATCGTGTCCATTTTATTTGGAATGATTAGCTTAGTCTATTGTCAACTAAGGCATGAAGTTCAACGAATATCGGAGAAGTTTTTGAAAAAAAATCATATGCTTAGAGGGTTTATTGGCGGCTTAGTCATCATTGTATTAGTGTATGTCGTTGGTTCTAGAGAGTATCTTGGAAGAGGGATTGATGTTCTCGAAGCTGCGGTAGCAGGTGAAGCAGTACCGACATATTCTTTTTTGGCAAAACTAGTGTTTACTGTGATTACCATGGGAATGGGTTTTGTAGGTGGTGAAGCGATTCCTCTCTTTTTTATGGGGGCAACGTTTGGTAACACGATTTCGACCGTCGTTGATTTGCCAACATCATTTTTAGCTGCACTTGGGATGATAGCTGTATTTGCAGGTGGCGCTAATACACCTATTGCATGCCTTTTCTTAGCGATTGAAATGTTTGATGGCAAGGGCATTGAATTCTTTTTTATCGCATGTCTTATTAGTTATCTTGTATCAAGTCACCATGGGTTGTGGCCTTCTCAAAAGATATATGACCCAAAAAGTAGACTATACAATGTGGGACAAGGAGATACGATAGCAACCTTAGAAAAAAAGAAAAAACAGGAATAGTTTACACAGGAAACCTTCTATTATATCAGCCAAAAGTATTAGGGAAAAATCAATATAGGATATGTAACAAGGAAGCGACATCGTCGTTTCCTTTTTATAGGTGAAGGTTGGGAATTATTGGGCGAAATCCACTGAGAAAGTAGGTTTTTATCTATTTCAATGCGCTCTTTGAAATGTCGATTTTTTTACGTTGGAAGAGTTTCGTTTCAATTTCCAAAAGTCTTTATAAGGAATTTTCTCCCATAATAAAACAGGAAACATTACCCTTTTATATGGAGTGCTATTGATTTATAGTAGGAAAAAATGAGTTAAATCTTACTTTCAAAAAACGAGGTAGGAGAAAATTTCACATGAGTGAACAATGACAGGAAAATAGTTGTAGTTGTTTTTTGTTAAAAATATAGAACAGGCTTTTAGTGCAGTGTTCACTGTTTAGTAATTGGTTGAATACCTGCTATGAACTGTAATGACCTATGTTTTCGTTCAATTTACTAGGTCGTCCTAACTACATGTAAGCTGTAGTTGCATCCAGAAAGCATTTGTCTATAATCACTTAGGCGGTTTTCAAGAAAAAAATACTATAGTTTGAAGTTTCTTGTCGAAAGGTTTATATCGTTTTTACAAAATCTGTCAAGAAATCTCATTTACTTTTTTTGTTAGCCTGATTAAACTTAGATTATAGTAAAAATAAGAAACGAGGTATAAGTCTTATGTCGTTATTAGCCAAAGATTCAATCGTTCCAAATGTTCATGTTTCCATGCCGAAAGACCTGCTAGTTGTCATTCGTTTAGCGTTAATTAATGAAATCGATACAATCGAACGGAATGCTACAGAGGCTGCAGAACCAGTAGATGTAACAGAGTACTACGATGCATTACAAGAAGCGTATGAGTACTTACGGACAAATGTTCGTTAATAATAGAGATAGAGGGGGAGATAGACCTTCTTTGTGTATGTATCCATCTCCTTTAAGTAGATAGTTATTTCAGACTTATGGATGGTAACTCCATTACTTTATAAGAATCATCAATTACTTTCACATGAAACGCAATTGGGTCCTCATCTCCAAAAGGAGAATACGGCTCGCCATCCTCAGTTGTTAATTCTACTATAAATTGGTACCATTCGTTTTCTACACTGTAATTTATTTCAACGATATCGGATATATAAGTAATTTCACCATCTAGTACTTCGATAAAAGCCTTAAGTATGTTAACTTCATTTTTTGCATCAACTTCAGCATGTTCTTTTGTTTTCTCATGAATCCATTCATACTCACCACCATAAAATTGATGAGCTAACTCATAATTTCCAGTTTGGAAGCCTTAAAAAAATAATTCTAGTGCAACGTTTGGACTTCCGCTCGTTTGTTCATTAGGAAGAAGGAATGTGCTCATCGCAATATGAGCTTCTTCAACCATACTGTGATATTCAACTTGTTCTACTGTATCTTCATATGGATTTTCTAACGGTAAAACAAAATAATAGACAAGCCCATCCGTTGTGGTGAGATAATGATGCAAGTCATCCTGTTGGTATTCTTTTTCATCTATTGTATATACACTGAAAATCTCAGCTTTTATGTCCGTCTTTGATTGATAATAGAAGGAAGCTTTTTCTTTTGTTTCATCAACACCATACTTTCCCAACCAATGTCCCGGCAAGTCAATCGTATAAGCATGATATGAATTTTCATATAAAAGACTTTCGAGTTCCTTGATCGATTTTTCTTGGTCATTCTCACCTGGTGTAGATTCAATAACGTTTGCTGCAACTTCTGTTTGTGGAGATGAAACGGTCACTTGTTCCTCGATACCGCAAGCGGTTAATGCGAGAGTTGTGAATAGCAGTAATCCGAGTATTTTTCTCATTTTGTATAACTCCTTTTTCTTTGAATTTAGTTTCGCAACAATAGACGGCCCTTCGTTCAAAAGGTTACTGGAGGATACAAAATTTTATTAGCTTATAACTTTAATACTATAAATAGTTGTAAGAATTGATTAAATAGGAGGATATATAATGAAAAGAATAGTTAAGTTAGTAATGTTGTTGCTCCTTATATCGTTATTATTTACTTCGGTGTCATTTGCTAAAAGTGACCAAGCAAAAAAATCATTGGTTGCACTAGGGGACTCGATTCCGTATGGGTATAACTTGGGGGACAGTAACCTTGAACCGTCCAAACTTGCTTATCCATACGTAATAGGTGAATCAATTAATTCGCGAGTTCGAAACATAAGCGTTCCTGGAGCAACGACAGAAGATTTACTAGCGTCGTTACAACATCAAAAGTACCGTCAAGCCATTAGACACGCAGATGTTGTTACACTTACTATTGGTAATAATGATTTGTTACGTGCTCTTGGATATGCAAATGCAGTAAGTGGAGGAGATCCACTTGTTTTTCAACAAGTGTTGCAACAAGAAATTGCAGCTAGCAACGTCTTTGGAAATCTTCAGCAAATCATTAAAGAAATTACAAATCTCACAGATGCAACAATAGTGGTCTATAATGTTTACAATCCTTTTCAAGTAACCGACCCACTTCATTATGTTGGACTTTCTGTTTTGCCAAACATTAATAACCAAATCGCTCAAATTGTATCAGGTACGAATCAAATGTATAAAAATCAAATCGTTTTAGCAGATGCTTATAGTGCTTTTGGTCAAAATCAAGCGGAGTACGTTATCGTTGGGGATATTCATCCTACTGTAGCAGGTCAAAAGAAGCTAGCTGATATAGGAGTGGTTGCTTTAAGAAGATAGGATTAATAGCAAAAAAAGGTCTCGACAAATCGTCGGGACCTTTTTTTGTGTCCTTTGAACTATGAAAAAATGTCGAAAATCCGTCAGAAACATGAGATTTCTTACTAAAGTTGCTTGTTATCCCATTCCGCTATTGATAGAATAGTAGTATATTAGGTACATTTTTCCTGAATATCCTACAAAAAAACAACTTCTTATGTCCTTCATACAAGAAAGAAATATAACTTTACTCCTGAGTCTAACACCACAAAAAAGTCTGAATCCAATTAAAAGTACTAGTCTATCACTACTAATCATCATAGAGGGGAGTTTTTTTATGTCTAAAGAAACTACAAAAGAGATGAATCAGTTTCGATCTGAAAAAGGATTAACGCTTATAGAGGTGCTTGTTTCTATTGTTATCTTAACCCTTGTGTTGGTTTCGTTTATGACGATGTTTACACAGTCGGCAAAAACGAATCAAGTATCGGAAGAGATTATTTCAGCGACTTATGTAGCTCAAATGGAAATGGAGGAAATGTATAATAAAAGTACTACTGGTGGTTTACAGCAGACAATGACGGATCTCCAAACTACTTATCCTGATGGATTTGAAGCAAATCCTACAGAAGGGAAGTATAAGTACGAAAAAGAAAGTGATGGATATCTCATTCGAACACGGATTAAACGAGAACCAACTGATAACCGACTAGTAAGTGTTGTTGTAGAGGTCCGTTCAAGCACAGACACAAGTAAATTAGAAGCAAAGATGGAAACTAAGTTATTATGGGGGAACTAAAATGATGAGTCGATTAAAAGGTAATAACAAAGGACTTACTCTCATCGAAGTAGTCGCAACATTAGCAATTGTTTCCATGGTTTTACTGCTCATCAATGCCATCCATCTGTCTGGACAAAAACAAGTAGTAACCCAATCCAATCAGATTGAACACCAAGGAAACGTCAGACTAGCCCTTAATATGATAACAAAGGAAATTCGAAGTGCGGAAAAAGTAGAAGTAGCAGGCCATGTTATTACTCTAAAAGACAAAAATGGTGTAGAAGTGGCTAAGATTAAACATGCTGGAACAGAGATATTAAAAAATGGAGATGCAATGATTTCCTTTATTGATCAGCTTCTCGTTGAAAAGGTAGATAATAAAATAACATTAGATATTACAAGTGAGGCACTTGAGAATGGACAACAAGTCAGACAGTCAACCGTTATATACATAAGAAAGTAGGTGTAGATATTGCCTTGTAAAAATCATATTCAAAATGAAAAAGGTATTACGCTTTTATTGGTGTTAGTTGTGTTAGTTGTTATTTCTGTGATGGGACTTAGCTTAATGGGTCTCGCTGCATCTAACGTTCAGATGAGTTCGGGGGAACGCGATAATCAATCTACATATTATATCGCAGAAGCAGGAGCAACCCAAATCTTAAGTAATGTTAATAGGAATGTACTAACTTATTATAATACCGCAACAAATGCCACTGACTTTTTTACAAAGTTAGAGAACGAAGTATTACAAATTGGTAGTCATACCAATATTAATTCTTTTGAAGAAGTCTTTGGAGTTACACCAAAAGCAAACGTAAAAATTGAAAAAGTACCAGGACACGATACAGGAAATATAAGAAAATATAAACTTGTATCAGAAGGAGTAGTCGATAATCGAAAAAGAACGGTTGAATCTACTTTTACGCTGGAGTGGAAAAATAAAAGTGGGTCTTCGCTAGATCTACCTGATGATTTAGCAGTTTTTTCCGAAAATAAAATACACTTAAATGGTCTAATTGATGGTAACATTGCAACCAACTCTATAGATCCTGGAGCGATTAATCTTGAATGGGCTGGTTTTAATCCTCCAAATACTTTTAAGGGGACTGTTTACTTAATGCCAGGAGCTAGTGAAAATATTATAGAGAGAAAACAAGGTATGATAGGTCAAGAATATACATTCAAACCATATACAAAAACACCACCTAAATACGAGTTACCAAAATTTCCAGATTTTCCAATGAACCCAGGTACAGCAAATTTAATTGTAAGCAATTCCAATACAACGATCGGTCCAGAAGATATGACATACAACAGAATTACTGTAAATGGCGGGAGAACCCTTACAATTAATGTTGGTGCAAGTAACCAGACCACAAAAATAAGGGTTAGAGAATTATCTGTAACCAATAATGGAAATATTGTATTGCAAGGACAAGGGAAATTAGAACTATATGTAGACCATAGCATGACTGTAGCTGGTGCACGTATTAATAATACAACACCTCAAACTGATGAGAGAATTACAATATATTTTAGTGGACCGTCACTTACAGTTGGGAATAATGGACAAATTGGAGCGTCTCTTTTTGCAGATAAAACGAATATAACAATTGAAGGCTCAGGAGGTATTCAGGGACATATCATCACTGGTGGTTCTACTGTTACTGTTAGGGGAACATCAAATGCTGGCAGTTTACTATTTGCACCGAATGCAACAGTCACCGCCACAGGAAGTGGACATATACATGGAGCAGTAATTGGTAAAACGTTTATAGTAGAAGGTGGAGGAAAAGTTACACATACGCCCATTAAAAAAGATACTTTAAAGCCGTTTTTTCCAGATACTGCGTCGCAAATATCAGTTGACATGTTATTGACTAATGAACCAATTCGAGAAAAATGATAGAGCCAAAAGCTTGGATGAGGAATACTCCATCCAAGCCTTATTTTATTTATACGTATAATCAATGTTTGTTGCGTCAAAGAACCACTTTAGGAAGTTGTCTCCTATTGCAACCGCTTGAGTTCCAGGAACGGTACAAACGGTAGAGAAGTTTGCACTGTCTGGTGTGAACAATCTAGGATAGGAGCTTCTAGCGTGTTGTAATTCAGAAACAGTTCCATTAACACACACTTTTGCTGTAGAATGAATCGTAAGCTGTCTTTGATTAAATCTAGCATTTCCATTTATAAAATAGGAAGAGTTTGCGCCTATATTAATTGGCTCAAGGAAGGTAGCATTTCCTCGAATGACGACAGTTGAATCTGTAATATTGTTGTTCGTATTTCTAAAGGTAGCATTTCCCCCTACATAAATTTGAGAGTTACTCATTCCATTAATAGGTTCTGGGAAAACTGCATCACCGATGACAACAATTTTTGAACTTGATATTGCTGGATTATTATTAAAATTACGGAAATTAGCATCCTGACCTATATACAGTTCAGAACCTTCAATACGACCAATTGTCTGTTCTTGTTTAAATTCACCCGTCATATGCATTTTTGTATTTTGAATACTGGTAATATTTACTTTTGATGTTACAGTACCCGTTATATGATAGTTCTGACCAATAATATTTGCATTCGATGCATCGATTGTAATACTAGAGCTAAATTTACAATTCGTTGTTGACGTAGTTAAGCTAGTTCCTGTACATGTATTAGGTGGATTTGGAGGAATTAGAATTTGTGTTAAATCATAGTTATGTCCGGTTCCACCAGTAACATAATGTGGCAATGTAATCCTATCAATCTTGAACTCAATTGTAGCCTCTACGCTTTTTAATAATCCATCATCATGAATGCCTTCACTTTTTACACTAAGCTTCAGCATTTGCCCTCCTCCAGCAGAAGCAGGAATTGTTTCTTTAAAGATGTCACTATTTTTGTTTTCCATAATGAGTTGGAATTGCCTGTTATCCTTGGCATCAACAAATTTATTGTAAATCACTCTGTTCCCGTTTGGTGGAACGAGCTTTTCGGTAACTCCTGCGGCATGTAGTCTGGCTATCAGATGGTCAGCTACCATTTTTTCGTAATGTTCTTGTGATTTTAAGGTGTTTGCTTGTAAATCGTTTACCATTAGAGTTTGAATTGTTGGTTTGTAAGTTTGAATTTCTTTTTCGAGAAAGTCTTCAAGTCTCATTGAATAATGAACAAACCCCATTTCCGAAATATCTACCGTCTGAACATCGATTTCAGTGACTTGTGCATGTTTACTACTGTTTACACTTAAGGCAAACAACGATAAGCCTAACACAGTAAAAACAGTAATTATTAATAGGACGACGACTAAAGCTAGTCCGTTTTCATTCCTTATAGCTTTCAACTAAATACACCTCCATTACATTCTTGATAAAATGGTTTTTACCTCAAATTGCTGATTCGGACTTATAATAACCAACTTAATATGAACGATTTTAGTTGGATTAATAGGAGCTTTAGGGTGAAAGGTTGTTTCCGTAACAATAGCGGTTTCAGGTGTTGCTCCTGTTTGATAGCTTATTTTATATTCTAAGTTAGGATTTGAAATCGTATATTTCGTTCCACTGTGGTCAGTAATCGTCAGTGCTTTAGTAGTAGGATTAATATCTATTATGTACGTGTCTTGGGTTTGGTGCATCTTCGTTAGTAGATTTGTAATATAGTTTGCTTCTTGTTGAAGGGCAACCGTATCCTGTCCTTTCTTTACGTGATTCATTCCGCTAAAGAAGACACCATACAGAAGAGTCAATAAGAAGGACATAATCGCAAGAGTAGCCAATAATTCAACAAGAGTTATCCCGTCTTGTTGATTAAGCATCCGTTTCATAGGCCATAATCCTTTCTCTTCATAGATTATCAGTATTTATATTCGATGTACGTGTAAGTATCTGATAGATGTTTTGTGTTTCCATGTTTTGATTCCACTTGAATATATACTCGGTATAAGGAACGTTGTTTGTTAACCATCTTTAAATCTGGTTTGGCTTTTAAATAAAGTGACACCGTGTATTCAGGATGACTTAAAGGAAATAAAAAATAATCCTCTTGTACAATTGTATTGTCTTCTCGTTTTTCGCTTCTTTGGACAACTGTAATGTTATTATCTAGTTGCAATGCACTATAGGCAGTATTAGTTTTGGCTAAATGTGAAGCTGGTATTAAAGGAATCTGATTGTTTTCAACTCTGACTCTCACATTATCAATGAATTTTTTTAGAGACTCAGACTTCGCAGCATCTACTCGAATAATCGTTTCCATTTCACGAGCAATATTCACTGCTTGTATCGAATCTGTCGTATGTGCATTGGATTTAAATGAGTTTGTAAAGATTCCGGAGAATACTATAATTATAATGGAGAGTATGACGATTGCGGCTAATAGTTCAATTAACGTAAATCCTTTTTCATTTTTCTGAACCATGTAATCACCTACTAATCTTTTAATTTATAATAAAAAGGGTCTTATAGCCCTATTGTAACTATTATAATATAGTCTGTAAAAATATAATAGTTCTTTAGATGTAAAATATTATCATCTTTTAGAATATTTAGTAAAATTATTGGATATATAGTAAAATTTTATCGAAAGAGGAGGATATTTCTTGAGGGGAATTAAGTTAGCAATGGGACAAATGGAGGTAGAACCAGGGAATTCTGAGAAGAATTTAAGCAGAGCTGTAACGTTTATAAAAGAGGCAGCCAGAAAAAAATGTGATTTGATTGTCTTACCTGAGACTTTGGACTTGGGTTGGACATACCCAAATTCATATGAGAGTGCTCAAACTATTCCGGGTGAATATAGTAATCTGCTATGTAAAGTGGCGAAAGATCAAACCATTTATATAGCAGCAGGCCTAACGGAGAAGAATGGGGAGAGATTATATAACTCTGCTATACTTATTAACCAACACGGAGAGATTATCTACAAACATCGTAAAATAAATGAGTTGTCGATTGCGACTCATTTATATACAACGGGTGAGTCGCTTGGTATCGTTTCTACCTCTTTCGGTAAAGTAGGGTTAAATATTTGTGCAGATATTTCCCCTGCATCTGTCTATATAGGTCATGCGCAGGCACTAATGGGAGCAGACCTTATAATTTCACCGAGTGCTTGGGCTGTAGAGCAAAATTATGATAATCACAAAGAGCCTTATGGTGACATGTGGATAGAATCATATACCGAATTAGCGACAACTCATAAACTACTGTTATTGGAGTAAGCAATGTAGGTCCTGTTGTGGGAGGGGCATGGGATGGTTGGAGATGTATCGGTTGCTCGCTCGCGGTGTCTCAAGTAGGACAGATTCTTGTTCAAGGAAAGTATGATGAAGAACAATTGTTAGTGGTAGATGTTATACTATAATTATTAAATAAGGAAAGGGGAGAATACATATGAGTCAAAAAGTATTAGTGATTGGTGATTATGAAGAAGCACCTTGGCATCCATTATCAGCAATTGAGGAGCAGTTAAAACAATTGCTTCCAGAACACGATGAAGTTGATGTTACGATTGACCGAAGTTTGCTCCGTGAAGAAACTCTTTCGAACTACGATTTGTTAATTTCTTATGTCGATGCGTGGGAGAAGAAACTAGCCCCTGAAGAAATCGGAGGATTACTTCGTTTTGTGGCAGCCGGTGGTAGATTCCTTTGCATTCATAATGGTGTTTCGTTGCAAACCACTTATGAATATGCACAGTTGGTAGGCGCCAAATTCACAGGACATCCGCCATATCAAACGCTACAATACAACATTACACAAGAGCATGATATTACGGCAGGACTCGAGTCGTTTAAAATGGATGAGGAATTGTACTGTTTTGAATTTGACCCTTTTACAGAAAAGACAGTAGTGCTTGAATGTACAAACGGAGAACAAACGATGCCTGCGGCTTGGTATCATTCTTATGGTCAAGGACAAGTAGTTTATTTAGCAATTGGTCATGACAGTCAATCTTTTGCGAATAATTCGTTTCAGCAATTAGTTAAAAATAGTATCGCGTGGCTCGCTTCATCTAAGTAAGTACACAAAAGAAAGCAAAGGTCTAATGACCTTTGCTTTCTTGTTGTGTGCAATGCCGAGAAGGTCGCGGAATCGCATAACAATGTAGAATTGTATGTTACTCAAGAAGGGCACTGGCTTCGCTCGCTACGCGTCCAACAAAAGAACTACACTTTTGTTGGACTTTAAATGAAGGTAGCGGCTTTGTACAGTGCTTTAATAAAAATCCACTTAGCGTTTTTTAATAAGGAAATACTTCTCCATGGTTATCGAAGTAAATTGGTGCTTCTAGGTCGCCTTGGTATTTTTTCCCGAGAGCTGCGACTTGTTCGGCAGATGTCGTTGAGCTATCTGTGGCATTTGGTCCGCCCATATCCGTTCGCATCCAACCTGGATGAATGGCTAGTACTTTGATTCCTTTTGGTTTGACTAAGTTTTGAAGAACGACACTTTGCATGTTCAGAGCCGCTTTTGACATCGTATATCCAAACTCTCCGTCTCTCCAACACTTCCCAATGCTTCCCGCTTCAGAAGAGATGTTGATATGAAGCTTCAGGTTACCCGCTTCCACAAATGGTAAAAAGTATTTCGTTACTCGTAGTGAGCCGACAGTATTGATATTATATGTTTCTAGGACCGCATCAAAATCAACTTGCTCTAAACGTTTTCGCTCTTCTTCTAAATGAACAGCTGCATTGTTAATCAAAATATCTAAATGGTCCGTTTGATTTCTCAGAAGATTTGCAGCATTTTCAACAGATTCTGTTGACGAAACATCCATTGGGATGTCAATCAGTTTTTCAGGGAATTCTTGTTTTAACCTCTCAATGTGGTCGTTACTAGAACGTACTCCAGCAAACACGGTGAACCCATCTTTTAAATAAACTTTTACAAGTTCAAGACCAAGACCTCGGTTGGCTCCCGTAATTAAGACTGTTTGATTCATGTCAAATCCACTCCTAACATCTGATTTGGTATCGTGTTACGTAAGTAAGTAGATATCAATTATAGCATATTCCCCCAGATACTATGAGACTAGTGAGTTACAAAAACAAAATAAAATTGGTGTTTATTTCTTTACAAATACTAGATATAATTGGAAAAGGTTGGATGAGGCTCTATCCGTCTCAAGGATGAGATGAGATTCGTACTGTAATACGATTAACATAATCTAACAGTTAGATATAATGAGTGTGAAATTACTAGAAGCGGAGGAATTGGAAAAATGTCAATATTGAAATTCTTATTAAAGCGAAAATTACTGGTTGGATTGGTCGTTGTCCTCATTTTTATCATTGGATTGTATGCCACGACTCAATTGGACCAAGAGTTAATGCCTCCAGTCACGTTTGATGGAGCAGTGGTCGAAGTAGATGCCGGTGATATGGCAACATTAGATGTTGAAGAAAGAGTTACGAAACCAATTGAGCAAGTGTTACAAAATATTGATGGTGTTACATCGGTACAATCGATATCCAGTATTGGAAATAGTTCAATGACAATTGAGATGGAGGAAGGAAGAGGAGATGAAGTATTTAAGGATGTCGAAAGCTCTGTTAAAGGCTTAGAGTCTCAGCTTCCTGGAGTGAAAAGCATCATGGCTTTTCAATACTCGATGAGTGGCGGTTATGAGTTTTTCATGGATATCTCAAATGGAAGTCAAGAAGAGATGTCCGCATTTGCTCGCGATGTGGTTGAGAGTCGTCTAGAAGCATTACCTGAAGTTCGTGATGTTGATTTAGTTGGATTAGAGGAAAAAGAAGTCATTATCAAACTAAAAGAAGATAAATTAACCGAATATGCCATCGACCCTGCACAAATCATTGGTGCCATGCAGCAAGCCAATATGGATGTGTCGGTGGGGCAATTATCTGGTGAAGACCAAAACCCAACGATTCGTTGGAACACGTCGTTTGAAACTGTTGAAGACATTAAGAACGTTACAATTCCGACAATGGAAGGAATTAAGAAAATCTCAGATATTGCGACAGTTACAGAACAGACAAGCGAGCTTTCATCAGGGGTTTGGAAAAATGGGAGTCAGGATTTTATTTTAGTTCAAATCGGTCGAGTGTCTACCTATACGCAAGTCGATATGGCAAAAGCAGTAAGAGCCGAAGTTGAAAAGATTAGAGAAGAAGGGTTAGTATCTGGCTTTGAATTTGAGGAAATTGTGACGCAAGCAGACTATGTGTCGGACTCAATTGAAGGTGTCTCTCAAAACGTATTAATTGGTGGAGTGTTAGCCATCCTTGTCCTCTTACTTTTTTTACGTAATCTTCGAGCGACCGTAATCATTGGTTTATCTATTCCGCTATCGATTTTATTAACATTTACCGGTATGTGGTATTTTGAATATAGCTTTAACATGCTAAGCCTAATTGCCCTTGGGTTAGGGATAGGGATGATGGTTGATGCATCAATTGTTATTTTAGAATCGATATATCGCAAGAAAGAACAGGGCTATGAGAATTTAGAGTCTGTGTTACAAGGAGTAAAAGAAGTAGCAACAGCAGTATTTGCGTCGATGCTTACTACAATTGTTGTGTTCTTACCGATTGGAATTCTTGGTGGAGAAGCCGGGAAATTCATGATTATATTATCTGTCGTTGTGTGTGTGACGCTAATTAGTTCTGTCATCGTATCATTTACACTTATCCCGACACTATCTGAAAACTTCTTAAAGTTAAGTGCTAAAGCGAAAAACCGTAAAGAAGGA
This sequence comes from Bacillus alkalicellulosilyticus, assembly GCF_002019795.1. Classification (GTDB taxonomy): domain Bacteria; phylum Bacillota; class Bacilli; order Bacillales; family Bacillaceae_F; genus Bacillus_AO; species Bacillus_AO alkalicellulosilyticum. The sequence continues at coordinate 1,035,667 of NZ_KV917381.1, forward strand.
AAAGTGAGTAAAGGCTATGGTGGACTTGTTAGCTGGATAGGAAAGAAGAAACGAAATCGTTATAGTGTTATTTTGAGTTTTCTCGTCATTTTTATCGTCAGTGTCGCGGTGTTAGCTCCAAAAGTTCCAATGACGTTAATGCCAGATGTGTTAAATCGCTATGCAGAGGTTGGGATTATGCTTGAAAGTGGAGTGACGCCAGCCCAAAGACAAGAAATTGCGATTGAGGTTAATGAGCGATTAGAAACGGTACCTGATGTCACAAATAATTTTGTACTTGATATGGTTGGTACTATGTATGTGATCATTAATATGGCACCTGAAGAGGAAGCAACCATTGACCAAAAAGAAGTAAATGAAAAAATCTTAGCGACGTTACTTGAGTTAGAGGAAACGCATCCTGTTGATAGTGTGAATACAGCAATGAATATGGGGGGCGGTAGTCCAATTCAAATTCAAGTTGCCGGTGACGATTTAGAACAACTGTCTCTTCTTTCAGAAGAGGTAAGTCAAGAATTAGCCTCTATTGATGGAATTATCGGGGTGAAAAATCCTGCTGAAAAACAAATTACAGAGCAGCAAATTGTATTAAAAGAAAAAGCGATTAAAGATGCTAATCTAACACCAACACAGTTATATGGTGTAATGGAATCGTATTTTACAAACGTTCCTGTAGGACAGATGGTTTCTGAAAACACCGTACCGATAGTTGTAACAAATGATATTGATATCACAAAAAAATCAGATTTCCTTGAGCGAAAAGTAATGACTCCTTCAGGAGAGGAGGAGAAGCTATCAAAGTATGTTGAGTTAAAAGAAGTGCAAGCTCCAACTGAAATTAACCGCAAAGATGGTGACCGCTATGTGACCATTTCAGCAAATATCGAAGGAAGAGATTTAGGAGCAATTAATCGAGATATCCAAAGCATGTTAAATGACTTTGACTCTCCTGCGGGGTATTCGGTCTCAACAGCTGGTGATTTAGAAGCACAGCAAAAAGCTGCGATGGAAATGGTGATGGTATTAGGAATTGCTTTATTCTTAGTGTATGTTGTGATGGCTGTTCAATTTAACAGTTTAAAGCATCCGATTATTGTTATGTCAGTCATTCCATTAACGGTAACAGGTGTGATTTTAGGATTGTTACTTACGCAACGCGAATTAAGTATTATGTCAGGTATGGGTGTTATCATGCTCATTGGTATCGTGTTGAACAATGCTATTCTACTGATAGACCGTACGAACCAATTGCGTAAAGAAGACATGGATGTTGCTTCTGCGGTAGTTGAAGCAGGTAAAAACAGACTACGTCCCATCTTTATGACGACGTTAACGACAGTTGGAGGAATGCTTCCGCTCGCGATTTCAACAGGGGCGGCAAGTAATTACCAAGCTCCACTTGCAACCGTCGTTATCTCCGGTCTTTTGTTTGCGACACTAATTACACTTGTCATCATACCGTCAGTCTATCTGTTGTTTGAAGATATCTCTCGGGGATTAGGAAAGATAAAAGGGTTATTTAAAAGAAAGAAAAAGATTCAAGAAGTGGATTCAGAGGTAGAAATACAACAATAGGATTGGAACGCTTGGGTAGCTCATTAGCTAGTCAAGCGTTTTTCTTTCAACAACGATGCAAGAACTGAGAATAGAAGTCTTCATAGGGTTGATGAAGACCAAAAGGAATCGTGAACCGTTGTAAAGTGGTCTTCATAGGGTTGATGAAGACCAAAAGGAATCGTGACCCGGAGTAAAGTGGTCTTCATAAGGTTGATGAAGACCAAAAGGAATCGTGATCCGGAGTAAAGTGGTCTTCATAAGGTTGATGAAGACCAAAAGGAATCGTGACCCGGAGTAAAGTGGTCTTCATAAGGTTGATGAAGACCAGAAGGAATCGTGACCCGGAGTAAAGTGGTCTTCATAAGGTTGATGAAGACCAAAAGGAATCGTAAACCGGAGTAAAATGGTCCTCATAAGGTTGATGAACACAAAACAAGTAACATGATTAACAAAAATACAAAGAGGAGAGTCAAAAGAAAAAATCCTTTTGACTCTCCCGAAACATTATTTCAAAAATGAGCGGAGCATCCAGTTGTGTTTTTCAAGTGATTGGTGAATCGCTAGGAGCATGTCCGCTGTCGTTTCATCACCTAACGAGTCAGCAGATTCCATTCCTTCTTTTAACTCATCAATTAATATATTAAAATCCTTTACGATGTTAGACACCATATCATCGGCAGATTCATTTGAATTGGCTTCTTGAACAGATGCTGTTTCAAGAAATTCTTTCATTGTGGCGACAGGTGCCCCTTTTAAAGCCAACAGTCGTTCTGCTAACTCATCAATGTGAAGAGCAGCTTCAGTATAAAGCTCTTCAAACTTAGCATGTAACGTAAAGAATTGAGGACCTTTTACGAACCAATGGTAATTGTGGAGCTTAATAAATAACACGCTCCAATTGGCAATTTGTTTGTTTAGAATCGTAGAAACCTTTTCTTGAGACATTCTTCTCATCCTTTCACGAAAATCATTCTACGATATATTTTCCCTAACCTGATAAGATTAAACATACACCGTGGAACATTTTAGGAATGAATGATTAACGAATGATACTTATTTCCGCAGATCCGCCGTGAACATCAGTGAACATTTTGACTATTGATTCAAGCATGGCTTCTGTTTTATCGGGTGTTAAGCTGGCGTTACAATAAACCAAGTGTAGCGCATTTTTTGTTTTCTCTGTTATAATAGTACGCTTAGAGTCAACAACAGGACTACCAAATGGATCAATGGCATCAGCAGAAATAAGCTTATGTTCTGCATCATTATCCCGGCCATTAATCCCAAGATAACTTTCATTTTCTTTTCCAAGCCGAAGCTCTACATCTCCTTCAATCATATCTAAGTCATAGATTCCTAAGGGGATTTGATACTGTATAGAAAAGAAATTGTTTAAGTCAACAGCAGAGTTTATTGGATTAAATAATTGCCCCTTTTTGATCCGGCGCAACAAGGCTTCGGAAGAGGGACGATACCGTGATGTGTCGATGCCGAGTTTTTTGAGAATCGAGCGGGTTTCGCTTATACTTGGAATATCGCCAATGTCTTGGTTTTCCAATGAGATTTGTAATTCTTCTTGGTAAAAACGCAAACGACCTTTTAACATTTGTGGCGAGTCGCTCACGGTAATATTTTGATATGTAATGACACCTAATTGAAACTGTGGGACAACCTCTTTAATGGTTTTAGCGATAGTAACTGATAATTTTTGCATAATTCGCACCTCATTTTATAGATAAGTAAGCCTAGTTTACCATATAAAATATTAATTTTTATAGGAAAGGGGGAGGACAATGTCATATGCCCAATTAAAAGCGGAAGTTCTTGCATATAGTAAAAGTGTCGGAATAGATAAAGTGAAATTTACCAGTGCGGACCCATTTACAACATTAAAGGAACGGTTAATTACACAACAACAATTAGGCTATCAATCGGGATTCGAGGAACCAGATATAGAAAAAAGGGTATCTCCAGTCAAAGTTTTGCCCGAAGCCAAATCTATAATTGCGATTGCCCTAGCGTATCCATCAAAAATGAAAAATGCTCCCAAAAGTACAAAAGACGAACGCCGAGGTATTTTTTGTCGAGCATCATGGGGAACAGATTATCATGTCATTTTAAAAGAAAAATTAGCTAAAATTGAGCAGTTTATTTCAGAACGTGTCCCTGATGCGAGATTTAAGTCGATGGTAGACACGGGAGAGTTATCAGACCGAGCGGTAGCTGAAAGAGCGGGTATTGGCTGGAGTGGAAAGAACTGTGCAATCATTACGCCAGAATTTGGGAGCTATGTGTATTTGGGGGAAATGATTACTACGATTCCTTTCCCTCCAGATGAACCGATTACTGAGCAATGTGGCAATTGTACGAAATGTATCGATGCATGTCCAACAGGGGCCCTTGTTCAGGGAGGTCAATTAAATTCAGGAGCATGTATTGCCTATCTGACTCAAACAAAAGGTTTTTTACCTGAGCCCTATCGAAAAAAGTTAGGGAACCGCTTATATGGCTGTGATACGTGTCAACAGGTTTGCCCAGAAAATAAAGGCAAGGATTATCATCGACATGGCGACATGGAGCCTGATCCTGAAATCGCAAAACCAAAGCTTATCCCACTTCTCACAATAAATAATAGGGAATTTAAAGAGAAGTTTGGGCATATATCTGGTTCGTGGAGAGGCAAAAAACCGATTCAACGAAATGCGATTATCGCTTTAGCACACTATAAGGATAAGAATGCACTTCCCGTTTTAGCTACACTCATTGAAAAAGACCCACGCCCTGTCATTCGAGGAACGGCAGCTTGGGCCATTGGTAAAATAGGAGGAGCATCAGAGCTAGAGTTACTTTGCAAAGCTAAAGAGAAAGAAACAGACCTGGAAGTAGTGGCCGAATTAGAAAAAGCGATAAACTTTTTAAAAGAATAGGCTTATTGATACTTGGCAAGCAGGAAACCTATTCAGTATGATAAATATAAGACTTGAGTTGGAAGGAAGGGATATTATGTCGACTCAGTCAAATCTATTCTATGATGAAATCGATAGTATACTTGGACCAATTACATTATTAGCAACAAGCCAAGGACTATGCAATCTTCATTTTGGGATGGTTGAAAACAGTTTACCTACGTTAAAGGCATGGTTAAAAAAGCATGGAATCAAAGGGGAATTACAACGAGATTGCGACCAGTTAAGGCCTATCGTTGAGCAACTACACGAATATTTTTCAGGACAAAGGGCTTCGTTTACAATCCCACTGGACTTATTCGGTACTCCATTTCAAAAGTGCGTCTGGAATGCGTTAACAGAGATAGGGTATGGTGAAACCCGAACGTATAAGGAAATCGCACAAGAAATAGGAGCTCCAAAAGCAGTTCGTGCGGTAGGAGGAGCAAACAATCAAAATCCAATTCCGATTATCATCCCGTGCCACAGGGTAATTGGAAGCAATGGAGCCATGGTTGGTTATGGCGGAGGATTAAAAAAGAAAGAAACCTTACTTCAAATCGAAGGTGTCATCGAAAAAATCTCGTAATGTGATGTAAAACTCAGCCTAGCTGAGTTTTTTGTTTTGGCTCGAGGTAATTTTTGTCGTAAAGGACACACGATGCGCTATTTTCGTAAAAAGACTGTTATTTCAAGTGTATCGGACACAGGAGCCCTTATTTTCCTGAAAAGAGGGGGATGTAGCCTGTTTTTTTCAAAAAAAGGCTCTGGTGTCCGTTACATTAAACATTTCTTAAAAATCCATAGAATAAGGAACCTCATGTCCGTTGGGGAACGTATCCGCTTTCTTTATTCATGTTTTGGACGGTTTGTTCATATATCTTAAATAATGTCATCCGTAGTCATAAAGGGGGTCTTTATGGAAAGGTATAGTGAACAAATCGAGAGGTTAGCGGAAAAGAGAAATCATTGTTTTATTACTGGTGATGGCGTAGAGGAGGTTTTTGACCGAAGTGAACGTGAATGCTTTGAGCGCAAAAGAGACCAACTTGCTCACAGAAAAGGAGAAATTGTTAAATCGACAGTAGATGGAAGGATCTTAAGACAACAAACAGTTGACCAGACCATTTCCTACGACTATGTTATTCATTATCAGCATTTAATAAAGCTTCCGAAACATTTTTACTTAGAAGAAACAATTGAAAAGAGAAGAGCCGACTTTAAAAATGGAAAGCTAATCAAAGACCGTGCCATTCTCCCTGAACCAGAGAAAATCGAAGAAACATCAATGGACCGGGTTTGGACAAAAGATGTATCGAATGAACGTTTTACGTATAATCGACAAGAGGCCGTTAAATATGCTGAACGCTGGTGGAATGATTACAATCCTAAGTACAAAAAATTCAATGATAATTGTACGAATTATATATCCCAATGTGTTCGAGCGGGCGGGGTACCTATGACCGGCTATCCTAATCGTTCAAAGGGGTGGTGGTTCCGTAATGACAATTGGAGCTATAGCTGGTCTGTAGCTCATGCGTTTCGCTGGCAACTAAGTGGAGCAACAACCGGTTTAAGAGGTCAAGAAATGTCTGATGCAACCGCTCTTCGCCCAGGTGATGTTATCTGTTATGATTTCAATGGAGACGGAAGATGGCAGCACACAACAATTGTTGTAGCTAAGGATGAGAACGGTGAACCGTTAGTCAATGCACAATCAACCAATAGCCGGATGAGGTATTGGGCGTATGAAGATTCCACAGCATGGACACCTAAAATACAGTATAAATTTTTCCGTGTATTAGACTCTAATTAGGAGAGGCCGGGGCTAAAGGTGTTTTTTTAGAGGGCACAGAAAAAGTGAGGTTTACCTTTTTCTGTGCCCTCGTTTTTTTACCTTTATATCCCGGCCTTTTTTTCCACTTATCGAATTGTAGTGTATAATAACAAAGATGATAAAAAGAACGAGGTGTACAGAGTGGGATTACATATTGTTTTATATCAACCTGAAATTCCGGCTAATACGGGAAATATCGCAAGAACCTGTGCGGGGACAAATACATCGCTTCATTTAATACGACCTCTAGGCTTTTCAACTGACGATAAAATGCTAAAGCGGGCGGGTTGTGATTACTGGCCAAATGTAAAAATTAATTATTATGATTCGTTGGACGAGCTGTTTCAAACGTTTCCGAGTGGTCAATTTTATTTTATTGAAACAGTAGGTACAAAAAATTATAGTGACTTTGATTACTCAGATGAATCAAAAGATATCTTTTTCGTGTTTGGTAGAGAGACGACTGGATTGCCAATGGATGTGCTAGAAGAGCGGAAAGAAGATTGCTTGCGGATACCACAAACTGATAAAGTCCGTTCTTTAAACCTTTCAAACACCGCTGCAATAGTCATCTATGAGGCCATTCGACAGCAACAATTTAAGGGTTTAATCTAGTTTAAACAAAAAAGCTGACTCGACAGGTAAAAATACCGATTGAGTCAGCTTCTTTTCTCACTTAGTTTTTATGAGATTTTCCTTCGTATCCTGCAGTGAAAATAGAAATTAAAAAGGCTGCACAGACACCTAAAATAAGTAATGTACCCATGAGATTGACCTCCTTACGAAAACATATAAGGCAACATACCTCTTATTATAATGGATAATTTGGGTGTTGTGAATGTATGTGAGTTATGAATTTTTGAAAAAGTACATGTTTGTGTATAATAGGAAATAAATACAAGACAATAGGGGGTATTCAAATGTATGTTGTAATGAATGAGTTACACGTGCCAAAAGAGGCGAAAGCACACCTTTCTGAGAGGTTTGGGAAGAGTGCTGAAAAAATGGGAAGTGTACCCGGATGTATTGAGTTTATGTTTTTAAATAATGAAAAGGAAGACGGTAAACAAATTGTATTCACCAAGTGGGAATCCAAGCAAGACTATGAAAATTGGTTACATAGTGATGCGTTTAAGCGTGCTCATCAGGAAAAACGTGAATCAAAAGAAAAAGGTCCAACAACGAGCAATGAGCTCAATGCGTACGAAGTATTATATCAGTCATAGTTTTAAAGAAAGTGTGTTCATAACGTGGTTATTGCCCTATTGAACACACTTTTTATAAAGAGGGCACTGAAAAAGTTCGGTTTTTACCTTTTACAGTGCCCTCGAAGCAAAGTGCGTAACCGTTGCATTTTTTAAAAGCTTGCTACGAGTGGGTTTCTCGTAGCAGGTGGGCAACGAGTGGAGCCATTGCAACCATAATCAAAGGCATTGAAAAAAGTTGGTTTGTACTTTTTCAAGGGCCTCTTTTATAAAGGCTTTGTCATTTTTCTTATAGGAGTTTTTATTTACATGAATAATACCTACTTAACGAGTCATTTTCCATTATTCTCTATTTTTCTTTTTAGCACATCATTGTCGTTATATACAGAGTCTTACATTATTTCTCAACTAATCTATTTTGGAATTTATGACGGAATGATGGATTTCTTTTCTGAAAATGGGATTAAACTAACATTGGTCTTTTTATTAGTATTATTGTTTTTTATGGTTTTTTCAGCGTTAAAGCTTATTAATGATACAAATATCCAACTTTCTCTTTTGTTTTTTTCCAAGGATGTAGAGGGAAGTGACTTGCAAAAAATCCGCTCGGGCTCATGGATTTTTTTAGTTGCAAGTGGACTTTCTTTATTGTTTACTAATCATATCATAGCGATTGTGGCCTTATTTGTAGGTGCTGTTATCATCTACTTCTTTTACTTACTTTATCGAATCAGTGAATCGTTATCGATAGCTGGGATGATAGGGATGATTTTCTTTCATATCTTGTTTTGGGTTACGTTCACACTTGCTGTTATGTATGCGTTACTCACGTTGTACAACGGTTTCATCGCAAGTTTACCTATATAAAAGCAAGACCTACCAAAAGGGGGACAATCCCGTTCGGTAGGTCCTATTTTTTCAGTGAGGTAAGCGGAAAAGTCGTTCATGGAGCCGATGAAGGCCGCAACGTATGCGAGAAGAGCGAGAAAAGTCGTTCATAAAGCCGATGAAGGCCCTAACGCAAGGGAGAAGAGCGAGAAAAGTCGTTCATAAAGCCGATGAAGGCCGCAACGTATGCGAGAAGAGCGAGAAAAGTCGTTCATGGAGCCGATGAAGGCCCTAACGCAAGGGAGAAGTAGCAGAAAAGTCGTTCATACAATCAATGAAAGCCCTAACGCAAGTGGAACACATAGAAAGAGGTCTTCAGCATTAAGATGAAGACCTCAAAAGTATTATTGTAAATCAATCGTTTTCCTTAGTTCATAATATCTTTCCAGATGAGAAGGTGAGGGCTTTTTGAGTTAATGCTTTCTATGCTTCCCGGTGTGTCTTTTCCTACCCACACGCCCGCAGTGTAGTCATCGGTTAATCCAACAAACCATAAATCGTGAAACTGGTTTGTTGTTCCTGTTTTGCCACCGATATACCCTGTTGTAGAAAGTTGTGCCTTTGTGGCTGTGCCGTCTAAGACTACTTGTTGAAGCAATTCCCTCATTTTTCCGTTTGTGCTTTCTTTCCATACTTGTTTTGGTGATTGAGGCCATTCATATAACACATTGCCCTCTAAGTCGGTCACTCTTTGTATGCCATAAGCTGGTTGAAAAATACCATCATTGGCAAATGTCGTATAGGCATTAGTCAATTCTAACGGAGAAATCCCCACAGTTAATCCACCTAACGCCGAAGGTAAGCGGTAATCCTCAGGTTGCATTCTGCTGAAATTGAATTGCTCTAAATAAGAAAATCCTTTGTTCACTCCTAATTGGTCCAACATACGAACGGCTGGTGTATTTAAAGAGTATTTAAACGCTGTTGTTATCGTGACATTTCCATATTGTTTTCCACCGTAGTTTTTAGGACAATAGTCTCCAAAACAAACATCATTTGAATTCACTTTTGTTTTCAATGGTACATCATTTTGGTCTAAATAAGGAGCATAGACTAGTAAAGGTTTTATCGTCGAACCAGGCTGACGAAACGTTTGAAAACCTCTATGAAAATCAAATTTTCGGTAGTCCTTACCTCCAGTAAGAGCGATCAACTGCTGAGAAGAATGGTCAACTATGGCAGCTGCCCCTTGAACATCCTCAGGCAAATGACGATTAAATGACGAAATAACTTTATTTTGCACAAGTGGATCAAGCGATGTCTCAATGATAATCCCACTTCGGTATAATTCGTCTATTCGATTCTGTAATTGTTCATGAATACTATTTCGTTCCTTCTCAGTTGCTTGAACAACTCTGTCTTGGTAGCCTTCGACTTTTGAGATAAGCTGTTTAAACTCATGATGAATATAAGTCACATAATCTGGATGAGTATCAATTCTTCGTGAAGTAACTAGATTTATCTTTTCGCTTAGAGCTTTTTTGAATTCCTTTTCAGTAATTACGTCTTCTTCTAGCATTTTTTGAAGAATCCATTCCTGTCTTGCTAATGTGTTTTTCTTATTTTTTAATGGGTCATAATGAGTTGGGTTGTTTGGAATGGCTGTTAAAAAAGCTATTTCAGCCAAGGTTAGTTGGTCAATCGGTTTACTAAAGTAAAAGTGGCTTGCCGTTCCAAATCCATATACCCCATTGTGAAAAAAGATTGAGTTAAGATAGAATTCAATAATTTCTTCTTTACTATACATTTCCTCTAATTTAAAGGCATATAGTAGTTCACTAAATTTACGGTCATAGGTTTGTTCATGACCAACATATAGATTACGGACCAATTGTTGAGTAACCGTGCTAGCCCCTTGTTCTATCGAATTGGATTTCATATTAATCATGAAGGCTCTTGCCATTCCTGATGGGTCATAGCCTTTATGTTCAAAAAAACGCCTGTCTTCTGTAGCGATGAACGCATCAATGACTTGAGCTGGGATTTGATGATAGGGTGTATAAATACGGTTTTCATCGTTATAGATTTCAGATACAACAGACTTGTTTCGGTCTAGAATAAAACTATTATTAGACAATGTAATTGCATCAACTTTTACACGTTCATCTATTACAGCTCCAACTGAGCGAATATTAGCAGATTCTTCGGTAACGTGAAATAACACGATAATGAAAAGTAAAAAAAGTATGATAGTTATAAAAAAACCGGTTGCTTTTCTCATAGACATGCACTCATCCCATTAGTTAGTCCTTCTTATCATACCTTACTGCTTGGTTAAAAACTAGATTGAAAGATTGGTAAAACGAGAGGAAAGACAGTATGAAAAAATAAGCTAGTCCATAGTTTAGTCTCAAAAATGTGCGGGCATGTTCAGTGAAATCCGTGCATAGGATGAATTAAACCATCTAAAGGTCCACTTGAGAGGAGGAGCCGCATGGATATATTACATCGGATAAAAGAGTATAGAGATGAAGAGAAAAAACTAACTTGGCGCGGTACCTTTGCCGAATATCTTGAACTTGTAAAGGAAAACCCGCAGATTGCTCAAACGGCACATTCCCGTGTGTACAATATGATAAAAGACGCAGGGGTAGAGGAAGTCGATGGGAAGAAACAATATAGCTTCTTTAGTGATCAAATGTTTGGTGTGGAAGAGTCCCTTGAAAAGCTTGTGGAGGAATATTTTCATTCAGCTGCAAAACGGTTAGATGTAAGGAAACGAATCTTGCTGCTAATGGGGCCGGTCAGTGGTGGTAAATCAACATTAGTTGCGATGCTCAAACGAGGGTTAGAGCAATATTCACGAACAGAAAATGGAGCGGTTTATGCCATTGCGGGTTGTCCAATGCATGAAGACCCGTTACATTTAATTCCTCATCACTTAAGAGATAGCTTTTATGATGAGTACGGGATTAAGATTGAAGGAAACTTATCTCCGCTAAATATGATGAGGCTTGAAAAAGAATATGGTGGACGTATTGAAGATGTAATGGTCGAACGGATTCTCTTTTCAGAAGATAAGCGAGTAGGGATTGGAACATTCAGTCCTTCCGATCCAAAATCACAGGATATTGCCGATTTAACAGGAAGCATTGACTTCTCGACGATTGCTGAATATGGTTCAGAATCAGACCCAAGGGCGTACCGTTTTGATGGAGAGTTAAATAAAGCAAATCGTGGATTGATGGAATTTCAAGAGATGTTGAAGTGTGATGAGAAATTTTTATGGCACTTATTATCACTGACACAGGAAGGGAATTTTAAAGCGGGACGTTTTGCTTTAATCTCAGCTGATGAGTTAATTGTTGCTCATACGAATGAATCAGAGTATAAAGCTTTTATCTCGAACAAGAAGAATGAAGCACTACACTCGAGAATTATTGTGATGAAGGTTCCTTATAACCTTAAGGTATCAGAAGAAGAACGAATTTATCAAAAAATGATAAAACAAAGTGATTTATCGAATGTTCATATCGCACCACACGCCCTGAAAATTGCAGCAATTTTTACAATTTTAACAAGACTAACTCCTCCGAAAAAACAAGGGATCGATTTAGTTAAGAAAATGAAGCTTTACAACGGTGAAATGATTGAAGGTTTTAACGTACAAGATATTGAAGAGTTGAAAAAAGAGTTTCCAGACGAAGGTATGACAGGTATCGACCCTAGGTACGTCATTAATCGAATTTCCTCGGCAATAATTCGTAAGCAATTAACATCAATTAGTGCATTAGATGTTCTTCGTTCTATAAAAGAAGGCTTAAACGAACATGCATCGATTTCTAAAGAGGATAAAGAACGATATATGGACTTTATCTCTGTAGCAAGACGCGAGTATGATGATATTGCCAAGAAAGAAGTTCAAAAAGCATTTGTTTATTCTTATGATGAATCAGCCAAAACGCTAATGGATAATTATTTAGACAACGTTGAAGCTTATTGCAATAAAAATAAGCTAAGGGACCCATTAACGGGTGAGGAAATGTCTCCTGATGAGAAGTTGATGAGGTCAATAGAAGAGCAAATTGGTATTTCAGAAAACGCGAAAAAGGCGTTCCGAGAAGAAATTCTAATTCGAATTTCAGCGTATGCAAGAAAGGGCAAGAAATTCGATTATAATTCTCATGAAAGATTACGTGAGGCAATCCAGAAGAAGTTATTTGCTGACCTTAAGGATATTGTGAAAATTACGACATCCACGAAAACGCCAGATGAAAATCAGTTAAAGAAGGTAAATGAAGTAATTGCCCGATTGATTGATGAGCATGGTTACAATTCAACGTCAGCAAATGAGCTATTACGTTATGTAGGAAGTTTACTAAATCGCTAATGATAACGAGGGGCCATTAAAGAGAAATCTTTGGTGGCTCTTTTTTTCTACGAAAAGATAACATGGGGGCAATATAGTTCTACTATTTAATGAATAAAAACAACTGTTTGTATTCTATTAGAATATTCTTTTTGTATGTAAAAATTGGTTGAAATATATAAAATTTCCCATTATACTAATTTTAGTTTGGCCAATCTAAAATTTGTATTGAGAGGTAAATAAAATAAAAAAGAAAAAAATAAGTTTATTAGTTTTTGTGTTAGCGGTTTTGTAGTATTAATTCCTAACATTGGAGATGCTTACTCAGGATCTTATACATTTAAGCTACAAAGGGAAACATTCGGATAGTTTTCGCATAGTCTATAAAATAAATCAACATCTACTACTGTTGATGCCACAACATATATGTCTGATGGACGAGTCAGTGGGACGATAGACGATTATCAAGTTACAATTTACTCGAGATAATCTATTTAATACTAGATATTCGATAAGCAAAACTCCAGCAAATGGTAGAACAACACAAAAAAATATTGGTATAGTAAAAGCTGGTACTTATCAGGTATCAGTTAAGGCATGGACGAGTTCTGGTAGATACTTTCAGGGTTCGGGAACTATAAATCAGTAGGGTAGTGGTAAAAATGAAAACACTTCTAAGAATAGAAAATGTCACAAAAATGTATCCGGGTGCAAACGCTATTAAGGCGTTGCACCCAACTTCTTTAAATATTACAGAGGGTACAATCCATGTCATTATGGGTAAAAGTGGTTCTGGTAAATCAACGTTACTAAATATATTAAGTGGCATGGATGAACCGACAAAAGGAGTTGTCCACTATTTAAATAGGGATATATATAAGTTAAATGATAAAGACCAATCATTATTACGAGGAAAAGAGTTTGGTTATATATTTCAGTTTTTTCAACTTATTGATGAACTATCTGTGTACGATAATATTTGTCTGCCACTCCTATTTACAAAGCAAGATTTTAATAAGGAGAAGATTAGAAAAGTAGCAACAGAATTAGGTATTAAAGAAAAATTGGAAAATTTCCCGCAAGAATTGTCTGGTGGTGAACAACAACGGGTTGCGATTGCAAGAGCTATTATTAATCAGCCTAAAATTATATTTGCTGATGAACCTACAGCCAACTTAGATAAGACAAATAGTAAACGAGTAACGGAATTATTAATACATATGTGCAAAAAATTCAATGTGACATTGGTATTGGTAACACATGAAGAAAATCTAATATCGAATCCTGACTATATATATGAAATGGAAGATGGTAACCTCAAACTGCGTTAAGGGTGGAAAATTATGGGTATTTGGAAGTTAGCAATTTTAACTTTAGTAAAGAGAAAAAAGATGTTTGTTCTTTTAACAGCTGTTGTATCTTTTTCAATTTTAGCACTGATTACTTTAAGTACAACAATTGAAGGAATAAACCAATCTATACTTGAAAAAACACACATGAAATATGGTGAACATCATGTAATCGTTCATGATATTACTGATAATGATAGAGAGTATATAAGTGCATTAGAAGAAGTACATACTCTTAGCGAGTATGCATTAGTTGGTACAACGAACTTAAATGTTAACAAATTTGATTCTCCTGAAACTTTAGGATGGTTAGATTCTTCTACACTAGATTTAGGAAAAATAAATCTGATTGAAGGAAGGTTGCCAACGCAAAACAATGAAATTGCGATTGAATCATTTTACGCAAATCGTGGACAAGAAAAGAAAAAAGTTGGGTCAAAAATTGATTTAAAAGTCGGAGATACAATAGAAAACTTTGAAGTGGTTGGAATATTATCCGATTATTCAATGAATTGGGTAACACCTCCAAGTGTAGTCAAAGGAATAAATGACTTTCCGAATATAGTTTTATATAGAGACGACATATTTAAATTTGGTGAGCCATCTTACCATCTGATGCTTAAATATAATGGTTCACTAAAAGAAGTAGAAGAAAGCTTTTATTCAATGTTAGGTAGTTTAGATTCTCAAGAGAATGCTGTAAATGAATTTCTATTTAACAGTTTAGCAAAAATAAAAACAACTCAAGTTGTTTCACTGTTTTTACAAATGGTACTATGGGTAACTTCTACAGTTTGTATTTTATTTGTTTTTAACCTCTATTATTTTAATTATCGAAAAAAAATCTCCATTTTTCGGGCCTATGGAGCTTCGAACAGTAAAATAGTAACCATAATTATAGTACAATGTTTCACTATCGTTTTTTTAAGCATATTAATTGCTATACCACTTTGTTATTTTCTAAGAAATGTATTAATGAATTTTGTATTTGGCGAAGCAATTGTCTTTTTTTCTTTATTCAAAGGGAACATTATAAATCTTGTTATTTGGTTGGTTTTAACGTTTATATGTATTTTAGTTGGAGCAATATACTCATTGAGATTAAAGCTCTCAATTGTTGAAAATATGAGCTTTTTAAATCAGCAATCTATAAATTTATTAAAGTTTATAAATAAGGCTAATTTCCCCTTCTGGCTCAATTATTTGTTTATTCAAATAAATAGTTCTGTTAAACAATCAGTATTAATAATTTTCACATTAAGTTTAGGAACTTTTCTTATGTTTTTAGGACAAGTTTTAGCTAAAGAAGCAACGGGTGTTTCTGAAACCAATGTCGATTTTTACATGAATTCACAAACTGGGTATCTCACACATCAGTATCAAGGATTCCCTATCCCTTTTTCACAAGGCCCTATATTTGATAACAGTGCCCTAAAAGAACTCGAACAGCTTCATGGTATTGAATATGTGGATAAGAGACCAATGACTGATGGTGTAAGTCTTTTAGTGACTAATAACCAATTACAGTCAAGTATTTTTTTGAAAAACTGGGTAGATGATTTCATATTTTCTGATTCTGTTGAAAAAAGGTTACCTTCTCGAAATGAACTTGGAATAGCAAATGATTTGCAGGTCATTCCAAATGTGGATTTTATACCATTGAACGACATCGAAATGGAAAAATTAAATGTGCAATATTTTAATGGGGAGTTACATATACACGACTTACAAAACAACCCATCAGCCATTATTTTTTTTCCAATAAATGATGCGATAGAAGAGAAATCACCTGGAATTATAACGGGAGATATAATAAAACTTGGTCAACTTATAAACGTTAATAACTTTGATGAGATTAGTTATAGAGAGTGGGACTTTACAGTTACAAATGTGATTCCGTCACGTTTTTCTCTTGATATCAATGAGAATATAACGAAGGAAAGTAGTAGAATTACAATCGTATTCCACGAGAGCGTCAATAAAGAACTAAGTATTTTCCCTGGATTCTCTGAAGTTATTGTATATATGCATGAAAAAGTTAATCAAAAGGAGCTTCATGATATTGAAATCAAAACAAAAGAAATAGTTTCTCCTATTCCTGGAAGTTTATATCAATCGATTCCGGAGCTTGCAAGTGAAGAAAATAATAATTCAACAGTATTTAAGGTTTTAAGCTCTTTTCTTTTTATATCTACAGTTAGTTTTTCGATAATAAGTATTATCGCTGTTGTCTATGGAAGGTTTTTACTGAAGCAAAGAGAGTGGGGAACTTTAAGAGCATTAGGGATCACAAAAAAGCAACTTAATCTAATGTTTTTTCTTGAAATAACTGTTTATGTAACAATTTCCAATTTGTTAGTTTTGGTTCTAGTGTTAGCTCTTTTTGTAACGCAACCTTTGTATGGTGAAGTAGCGCTTTATTTGAGTTACTTCTTGTATTCAATACTATTGGTTTATTGTGCTGTGATAGCTGCAACAATTATAATCTGTAGACTTATTAATAAAGTCAGTATTTCTTCCTTAATAAGGTCTACGGTTTAAAATGTTAATGAGAATAATCAATACTTTATAAAGTGATACAGGTTTCGTTCATTGCTTAGGGAGTGATACAAAAGGCAAACAACCTTTTGTATCACCCTCTTTTGTATCTAGAATAAAAAAATTGAGCGTAAACGGTAAAGGATTGGCATTGGTTCTGTTTTTGCATCAGCGTCAGATTCAAAGCTTAGGTTAGACACTATTTGTTCCTCTTGTGGGGTGGGAGAATAATCTTGTGATGATGTATCAAATGAGAAGTCTGGCTCTGTTTCAAATTCAGTTTCCGGTTGTAATCCCTCAATGAACTCACCAGAAAATCCAATCAACCAGCCTTGGTTGGACGTGTTAGCAGGTGCCTGAATCCCTTCGTAATTACTTTGGATGGTAAAGCTGAGTTGATAGTTTTTAGCTAGCTTTTCACCACGTGCCGAACGAATATCCTTAATAAATATTTGATACTTCTCTAATGGTTGATAGCCATCTCTAGGAGGCAATATAGTGACATTGTTGTTTCCATCAAAAATAACTAGTGTTTCTACTTTTAAACCCTTTGAATCAACAATATATAAACTCTCATCTGTAATCGAATCCCCGTTAATCCCACTCGTAAATGATATAGTCCACGTTTGGTCTGGAGCAACTAGCTGCTGTGTAAATTGTTGAACATACTTTTCACCTTCAATGGTTGATGAAATTTCAGTTTGTTCACTCTGCACAGAACCAACGGTATAGGTATCTTCAGCATAAATAGTCATACTTGCGAAAAGAGAAAGTAACAAAATTATAAATACATGTAAGAATAATTTATTCATATTCCCATCACCTTGGTTTTGAATTTTATTTTATAAAGTTCATAGTATATGTACCCCGTATGTGGTCATTTGAATCCAAAAATGTTGCTAGTATATATGACGAATTTCCATTCACTTTAGTTTCATTTATGTACAATTTTAATCAAAGATGTTTTTACAATTTACCAAGTCGGACTACGGTTTGTCAAACAAGGAAATGTGATGCGAGAAAACAAGACAATACTTCTATCGATTCGACAAGAGAAAGCCTACATGTCCACGATAAGGTTTGGATTTGTCAGAATTTATTAGCAACTCTCTTGTCTCGTTGCATAGGATAAAGTAAGCCACTTTTTTACACATGAAAAAGGACATGAGTCGTTCATGTCACAACAACAGTATATGAATAATCAATAAAAAATGTGCCTGTTCATTGACTAATAGTACACGATCATTTGAGAGAAAAAGAATGTCAAGGAGGGGATTCGCATGACAAAGAAAAATGATTATAATTATGTTGTTTCTCAGGAGAATTGGTCCCTTCACCGTAAAGGAAAACAGGACCAGCGTAGGCATCAGGAAAAGGTGCAAGATGCCATTAGAAAAAACTTACCTGATTTAGTCAGTGAGGAAAACATTATTATGTCCAATGGCCGAGATGTCATTAAAATACCGATTCGCTCATTAGATGAATATAAGATCCGATACAACTATGATAAAACAAAGCATGTCGGTCAAGGAAAAGGAGATAGCAAAGTCGGCGATGTAGTCGCTAGAGACCCAAATGCTGCAAGGCAACAACAAGGTCCCGGTAAAGGGCAAGGGGCAGGAGATAAAGCAGGTGAGGATTTCTTTGAAGCAGAAGTATCAATCATGGAGCTCCAAGATATGTTGTTCAAAGAGTTAGAGCTTCCTAACTTACAACAAAAAGAACAAGATGAAATTATTGTAGAGGATATTGAATTCAACGACATTCGTAAAAAAGGTCTTATGGGTAATATTGATAAAAGACGAACCATATTAACTGCCATTAAAAGAAATGCATTAGAAGGACGTCCAGGACTAACTCCAATCTATAATGATGATTTACGCTTTAAAACATGGAATGAAAAAGTTCGTCCGGAATCAAAAGCAGTTGTGCTAGCAATGATGGATACAAGTGGTTCCATGGGCCGCTGGGAAAAATATATGACAAGGAGCTTTTTCTTCTGGATGACCCGTTTTCTACGAACGAAATATGAGACCGTGGAAATTGAGTTCATTGCTCACCACACGGAAGCGAAAGTCGTTTCTGAAGAAGATTTTTTTTCCAAGGGAGAAAGTGGCGGAACGATTTGCTCCTCAGCCTATCGCAAAGCACTTGAACTCATTGACCAAAAATATGACCCGAAGCAATATAACATATATCCTTTCCACTTTTCCGATGGTGACAATTTAACATCCGACAATGCAAGATGTCTAAAGCTTGTCAATGAATTAATGGAATTATCGAGTATGTTTGGCTATGGTGAAGTCAATCAATACAGCCGTCACTCCACACTAATGAGTGCTTATAAAAACATTAAAGATGAACGTTTCCGTTATTTTATTCTAAAAGAAAAAGCAGACGTCTATCATGCAATGAAGAGCTTCTTTAAGAAAGAAGAAGCAAAAGTGTAATACCAGGAGGGTGGGGCAAAAGGTGGTTTTTACCTTTTGTCCCACCCTCTAAGCAATGAGCGAAACCGCCACCATCTTTTATAGCAAGTAGTGAGTCTTTTTTCACAAATTGCTGAAGTGAGTGGGTTTCTCAGAACGGGATTTGTGGCGAGTGAAGCCATTGCAGTTGTTTTAGCTAGTTCTGTCATAGCCCCTTTCTGTAAGAGATTTTTTTCTTAACGGAAAGAGGACTTAAAAATATAACAAAAATGTGTGAAAAAATTTACATTATTTTTACAATATTCATACTTCCTAATTAATCCTTTACTACAATAGAGTAGAATTTGAGTCTAGGAGGAAGTAATGTGAGTAAGAAGTGGAAAAAGCGTATATGTTCGGTACTTATCGTATTAATTCTAGTGAATATGGCAACACCTTCGTTGGGGGCAGAACAGTTGCCAGAAATAACGGATGAAGCTAGTGAAGTTGAAGAAACTAATCTAGTAGAATTGGAAGCAAGCTCAACAGAAGATGAAAATAGTGAATGGACAAGCATCCAAGAAGAATCTCTTGTTCAATCAGATGAGACAACTGAAGAAGAGAGTATTACAGAAGAAAGTAATCTGGAAGAAAACAGCACGAACGAAAATACAACTGAGATTCCAGTTGAGGAAGATTCAGCTGTACATACAAAAGACTATTTCGGTACACAAGAATTACAATTGAACTTAATCGGTCGCTATAACAGTCAAGCTGGTTTTGAAAAGAGTGGTGCTGAAATCGTTGTGTTTCATCCAGCCACTAATCAAGCATACATTGCCAATGGAGCCTACAGTGCGATTGATATCGTAGACCTAACGAATCCGTATAACCTTGAGTTACCATTGAAAAAGAGAATTCATGTCCTTGATTTAGATTTAGGAGCTGGTTTTGTTATCGGTGACATTACCTCGATTGCCGTTCATCCACATGGAGACTTTATCGCATTTGCAGTACCTGCTCATCCAAGAACAGACAATGGGCGAGTTGTCATTGCTACTAGCAACGGTGATGTATTGACACATGTTGAAGTTGGAGCACTCCCTGACATGCTTACCTTTACTCCAGATGGAAACACGATCTTAGTCGCAAATGAAGGTGAACCTAACGATAGCTATACGATTGATCCAGAAGGGTCAGTTTCTATAATTGATGTTACCAATGGCCCGAATGTTACGCAAGAAGATGTGATAACAGTCGGATTTGCGAATTTAGCTCCTCATCAAATTGATGAAAATGTGCGTGTATTCGGCCCAAGTGCAACAGTTGCACAGGATTTTGAGCCTGAGTATATCGTTGTATCACCCGATCATCAAACGGCTTATGTCGCTCTTCAAGAAAATAACGCAATTGCCGAGTTAAATCTTCAAACAAAGCAGTTTACTCATGTTCACGGCTTAGGCTTTAAAGACCATTCCCTCTCTGAAAATGGCTTGGATGCGTCTGATAAAGATAATAAAGTAAACATTCAACCTTGGCCTGTCCTTGGGATGTATCAACCAGATGGAATTGCGATGTATCATTCTCAAGGGAATCGCTATATTGTAACTGCAAACGAAGGAGATTCAAGAGACTACTCTGGTTTTTCAGAAGAAAAACGTGCAGGAAGTAATGCAATAAAAAACAATGTAGCTCTTAATGCTGACCATTATGCAGGATATACACAAGAACAATTAGATGAGCTTGTTGCAAATGGTTTGTTTCAAGATAGTCAATTAGGTCGTCTTCGTGTAACCTCAGAGCTTGGGAAAAACGATGCAGGTAAATATGAAGCTCTTTATAGCTTCGGGGCTCGTTCATTTTCGATATGGGATGCAAGCAGTATGGAACTCGTGTTTGATAGTGGCAGCGATTTTGAACATATTGTCCTCGAACATGTTGGGGAGCAACACTTTAATGCCAATCATACAGAAAATACCGGCGAAACAAGAAGTGACGACAAAGGACCTGAACCAGAAGACGTAAAGATCGGTCATATAAACGGTCAAACATATGCGTTTGTTGGCTTAGAGCGTGTAGGTGGGATTATGGTATATAACATTACCAATCCAGCAAATCCTACATTTGTGACGTATTACAATAGTAGAGATTTTACAAAGGCTCCAGCAAACACAGAGGCAGGAGACCTTGGTACAGAAGGCTTAATGTTTATTAGTAAAGAAGATAGTCCAACAGGGAAAAATCTATTGTTAGCAGCAAATGAAGTATCTGGTACACTATCAATTTATGAAATCACGTATCCAGGAGAGACTGTAGAAGAACCGCAACCATTTGAATTAACTGTGATGCATACAAATGATACACATGCTCATCTTCATAATGTAGCCAGACGAATTACGGCTATTAACTCTGTTCGTGCAGATGCGAAAAACTCATTGTTGCTTGATGCAGGAGATGTGTTCTCAGGTACGCTCTTTTTCAATCAATATTTAGGACAAGCTGATTTAGAATTTATGAACATGGCTGGCTATGATGCGATGGTTCCTGGGAATCATGAGTTCGATAAAGGTCCAAAAGTACTGGCTGATTTTATTAAAGGAGCAACTTTCCCATTTGTCAGCTCTAATATCAATTACGAGCAGGAACCGGAATTACGTTCTCTTTTCATTCCAGAAATCGGTAAGCCGGGTGAGGCTGGTAAAATGTACCCTGCGATAATTAAAGAAATTGACGGAGAAAAAGTAGGGATTTTTGGTTTAACAACGGAGGATACAGCGTTTATTTCCAATCCAGGTGACAATATTGTCTTCGAAGATTATATTGAAAAAGCTAGACAAACCGTTGAAATGTTAGAAAACGAGGGCATAAACAAAATCATTGCTTTAACACATTTAGGTTATCGATTTGATATTAGACTAGCAGAAGAAGTGCCTGGCATAGATATTATCGTTGGCGGACATAGTCATACGACAGTAGATGAGCCAGTAGTCATTGAAGACCATGGTGAACCAACTTTAGTCGTCCAAGCTAAGGAATATAGTGAATTTTTAGGTCGTCTTGATGTTCAATTTGACGAGAATGGTGTTCTTCAACATTGGGACGGAAAATTACTTGTTGTTAATGATTATGATGAGGATCCAGTTGCTGCAGCGAGATTAGCTGAGTTAGAAGAACCGATTGAAGAATTAAAACGAACGGTCGTTGGTTACACTCAAGTTCATCTTGACGGTGAACGAGGAAACGTTCGTTCAAAGGAAACAAATCTTGGAAATCTGATTACAGATGGAATGCTTTGGAAAGCACAGCAATCTACGCAAGCGACAATTGCTTTACAAAACTCAGGAGGCATTCGTGCTTCTATTAACCAAGGGAACATTACTTTAGGCGATGTCCTAACGGTTATGCCGTTTGCCAACAATCTCGTAACCTTGGATATGACAGGAGACGAGATTCGCGAAGCGTTAGAAAATAGTGTTAGTAGAATTGATGAAGGCAATGGCCGCTTTTTACAAGTTTCAGGATTACGATTTACGTTTGACCGAACAAAACCTGTGAATGAGCGCGTAGGAACGATTGAAGTGAAAACAGAATCTGGTTATACAGCCATCGACCCAACAGCTCTTTATGTAGTTGCAACAAATGCTTTCTTAGCTGATGGTGGAGACGGGTTCACTGTTATGAAACAAGCAAAAGAAGATGGAAGAATGACAGAATTATTTATACCAGACTATGATGTGTTTACAGAATATCTTGATACTATTGGTGAGGTTGGGGTTGCATATGCAACGGTAGAAGGAAGAATTGTAGAAGAAAACGACAATTCAACTCCTCCAGGTGGGTCAGAACCACCATTAGACAATAATCCGACACCTCCAGGTGGGTCAGAACCACCAGTGGATAATAATCCGACACCTCCAGGTCAAGGTCCAAGCCAACCTGGAAATGGAGATGGAAATACACCAAACCCGCCAGGACAAGGAACGAAGCCAAATCCTCCGGGAGAAGGAAAACCAACACCTCCGGGACAAGTTGTACCGAAGCCTGTGAAAAACCCAGGTAACGGAGACAACGGACCGAAGCTTGGTAACGAGAAAGAAGAAACTGGATCGCCGAAAAAAGGAGCGAAACTACCAGTTACAGCAACAACGGTATATAACTTCATGCTCGTTGGGATGTTGTTATTTATGATGGGAGCTTGCCTGTATGTATCTTTACGAAGAAAAGAGAACATGAATTAATAGAGGGAGAGGGTGTGACAAAAGGTTGTTTTTTAACCTTTTGTCACACCCTCTAAGCAATGAGCGAAACCGCCACTATCTTTTAAAGTCCGTTGTGAGTGAGTTTCTCACAACGGGCTTTGTGGCGAGTGAAGCCAGTGCAGATGTTTTAGCAAGTTCTGTCCCATCCTTTTTTGTTTGTATTCCTCAGGACATTGTTCTATTCCAAAGACAAACTGATAAGGATTCGCTATACTTAACTACATCAACAGAGTTCGCTACGGTTGCTCAGTAAGGAGTTTATTTTGTCTATTATCTTGCATATCTTTCAGTCAAACATATTACCTTTATTCATTCTTGTTGCGATTGGGGTTATATTACAGAAAAAATATCATTTTGATGTAAAGATATTCGCCAAACTATTATTTACGGTTTACATCCCTGCAGTTGTTTTTATTCAATTATATCGTCTAGATATCTCGTATAGTATCTTGCGTGATATTTTCCTGTTTGTTTTTATACTGTATTTAGTATTAACGGTCATTGTACTACTGTATATCAAACTGGCTAAAGTGGAGTCAAAAAAAATTCCAACTTTCTTTAATAGCGTACTATTTTATAACAGTGGAAACTATGGATTACCTTTAATCCTGTTAGTGTTTCCTGGAAATTCATTGGCGTTATCCATTCAAGTGATTATTGTCGTGTTTCAAACTCTCATTCCTTATACCGTTGGAATGATTACTATCAATTCTGGTAAAAAAACAAAGAAGGAGCTAGCTGTGGGATTGCTTAAACTACCTGTACTTTATGCTATATTTTTAGGGATGGTGTTTCATTATTTAGCGATTCCGTTGCCACAAGCCGTCGAAATCCCTCTCGATTATATTGCAAATGGCTTTATAGCACTTGCTTTACTAACCCTAGGACTTCAGTTAGGAAATATCAGTTGGAAGTTAACAAGCCCACAATTAATTCCTATCAATATCATTCGATTGGTTTTATCTCCTGGTATTGCTCTTTTGATTGTATATGCGATGGATTTATCAGGTGTAATCGCTCAAGTATTGATTATATCGAGTGCTGTTCCAACAGCCGTTAATGTTGTTTTACTAGACATTGAATATGATAATCATCCAGAATTTTCATCACAGATAGTTTTATCGTCAACTATTTTCAGTGCATTTACGATAACAGCGATTATTTACTTTGTTCAAGTGGTATTTTAACGTCGGTCTTCCGGCGTTTTTTTATTTGAATAGTTCGACATTGCTTACTAGGCGTTAACCAAAAGAGCCTCGCATTGATTTCTTATAAAGCTTCCGTATCGTCGGCAATCAAATAACAGTGCTGTTTTTCTAGTGTAGAGAGGAAATGATAACCAAGATTGGTATTGACAACGGTTACAAATGTCCATTACTATTAACTTATGAAACCGTTTGCATTAATTTAAAGTATAAATTTCACTTTAGTTCATGACTTTTAACTCAGTTACTAAAAATTATGAAACATACAAATAAACTCTATTTTTGTCGAATTCCCCTTGGTAAATTGAGAGCAATAAGTAACTGTTTTTTCTTTTTAGGAGTTAGGATTATAAACATGAAAGGAGGTGAGTATGAGCATTTGTGCAACTGTTTGCGCAAGGTAAGCATTTATTTATAAATTGGGAGGGATAACATGTGAGGAAGACAATGAATAATCTTGGTATCATCATGATGGTTTTTTTACTGACACTATCACCATTTAGTTATGTTTCTGTAAACGCTACCACTGAAGATGAAGAGGTAGTTGTAGCCTCTACAGAAATAGCGGAAAACACTCTGCGAATTCACTATCAAAGAGATGACAATGATTTTGATAATTGGGGTCTTTGGACGTGGGGTGATGTCAAAGATGGCTCTGATAATTGGCCATCGGGAGCAACTCCTTTTATCCAAGTAGAAGGCAGTCAGGATGGATACGTTGATATAGAATTAGCGAGTGGTGCATCTCAAATCGGTTTCTTAGTCGTGAACCGAGAGAATGAAGCAAAAGATGGTGGAGATAAAAGTTATGTGATTACCTCTGCGGACATTAATGAAATATGGATTACGCAAGGTTCTGACAAAGTGTATACATATGAACCTGTTAATCTTCCTGAAAATACGGTTCGAATTCATTATGTCAAAGATGACGGTCAATACGATAACTTAGGATTATGGACGTGGGATGATGTTGTAAGTCCTTCGGCTAATTGGCCTTCTGGGGCAACTCCTTTTGACCAAGTTGGTCGTTACGGGGCATATGTTGATATTAATATACTCGAAGATGCTAAGAAAATTGGTTTTCTTGTAGTCAATCGTAACAATGGAAATCAAAGTGGGGATATGTCATTTTCTCTTCTTGAAGACTATAACCAATTGTTTATTAAAGAAGGAGATCAAACTGTGTATATTTCACCATTTGGAGATACTCCAACAGGTCTTATCTCTGGTGAAGTTCTCTCTACTAATAAAATACTATTAAACTTTACAAGCACAAAAGGGTTAGTGGAAGAAGAATTGCTAGAGCAGCTTCAAATTAAAGACCGTGAAGGAAATGTACTTACAATTAATAGTGTTACTATAAAAAACGATAAGACAGTTGAGATTTCGCTTGATTTGAATCTTGACCAAGCTCCTTTTGAAGTGACATTTGACGGGAAAACCGTAACAATCACTTCAGGATGGAGAATGATTGATGAAATGTATGGATATACAGGTGAGCTTGGTGCCACACTTCACGCCGATGGAACAGCAACTATTAAATTATGGTCTCCTACTGCTAATGATGTAGCTGTCATTCTTTATGATAAAGATGACCAAAACGAAGTCATTGGAAAAGTTCAAATGACTCAAGGAGACCGTGGCGTCTGGGAAGTGACTCTCAATCAAGAAAATACAGGTCTTGTTTCTGTAAGAAATTATTTCTACCATTATGAAATTACACATGGGGAAGAAACGGTCTTAGCTCTGGATCCATATGCGAAATCAATGGCAACTTGGGATAACTTCGGGGATTACCCTATTGGAAAAGCAGCAATAGTTAATCCTTCTGCTATTGGACCGCAATTAGACTTTGCTCAAATTGAAGGATTTGAAAAGCGTGAGGATGCGATTATTTATGAAGTACATGTAAGAGATTTTACCGTAGATCCTTCAATCGAATCTGATTTAAATGCCCAGTTTGGTACGTTTACGGCATTCATTGATAAATTAGATTATATTGAAGACTTAGGTGTAACACATATTCAGCTACTACCAGTAATGAGTTATTTCTGGGGTAATGAATTTATTAATGACGAGAGAGAAATGCATTACTCAG
Source organism: Bacillus alkalicellulosilyticus (assembly GCF_002019795.1). Classification (GTDB taxonomy): domain Bacteria; phylum Bacillota; class Bacilli; order Bacillales; family Bacillaceae_F; genus Bacillus_AO; species Bacillus_AO alkalicellulosilyticum. The sequence goes on from NZ_KV917381.1 coordinate 1,062,265, forward strand.
CACAAGACAATAATTACAACTGGGGCTATGACCCACATAGTTATTTTTCTTTATCAGGGATGTATTCAGACAACCCGGACAATCCTGAAAGAAGAATTGAAGAATTTAAAATCTTGGTTGATGAAATCCATAAGCGTGGAATGGGCGTTATCCTAGATGTTGTCTATAACCATACAGCTAGAGTCGAAATATTCGAGGACTTAGTTCCTAATTACTATCATTTTATGGATTCTGATGGAACTCCACGTACTAGTTTTGGTGGAGGTCGCCTAGGAACAACTCATGAAATGGCTAGAAGAATTTTAGTAGATTCGATTACGTATTGGGTGGATGAATATAAAGTTGATGGTTTCCGTTTTGATATGATGGGTGACCATGATGCAGAAAGCATTCAAATTGCTTATGATAAAGCAAAAGAACTCAATCCCAATATCGTGATGATCGGAGAAGGTTGGAGAACATTTGTCGGTGATGAAGGAGAAAGTGTGATGGCTGCGGATCAAGATTGGATGCAGCACACGGAGAGTGTAGGGGTCTTTTCCGATGAGTTTAGAAACGAGTTAAAATCAGGATTTGGAAGTGAGGGACAACCACGCTTTATTACAGGTGGCGCTCGAAATGTCCAACAAATCTTTGACAATATTAAAGCACAACCACATAATTTTGTTGCGGATGACCCAGGTGATGTCGTTCCTTACATTGAAGCTCATGATAATTTAACATTGCATGATGTCATTGCTCAATCCATTAAAAAGGACCCTGAATTCCATCAGGAAGAAATCCACCAACGTATTAGATTAGGAAATGCAATGGTGTTAACTTCACAAGGCACGGCGTTCATTCATGCTGGTCAAGAGTTTGGTCGAACTAAACAATGGAGAACTGATGGTGTACCTGAACAAAAAGAAACATATATGGTAGATGAAAATGGAAATCCGTTCACCTATCCTTATTTTATTCATGATTCCTATGACTCTACGGATATCATTAATATGTTTAATTGGGAACAAGCGACGAATGAGGAAGCTTATCCTATTAATCATTTGACGCGAGAATATACGACAGGACTTATTGAATTAAGAAGGTCAACAGATGCTTTTAGATTGGGTACAAAAGAGTTAGTAGATAGCAATGTTACATTTGTCGATGCACCTGAAATAAATGAAAGAGATTTAGTCGTTGCTTATAGGAGTGAAGCAACAGATGGAACGGCATATTATGTGTTTGTAAACGCAGATATGAATGAACGTACTTTATCGTTAGAAGAAGATATAACATCAGGGATAGTATTGGTCGATAGTGATGAAGCGGGAGTGGAAGAGGTTTCTGAACAAACAGGTTTTGAGATATCTGCACAATCGATTACAATCGAACCACTCACTACAGTTGTGATAAAAATCGGAGAAGAGGATGGAGAGGACCCTACTGACCCAGTAGATCCGGCAGACCCTGTAGACCCTGTGGATCCGACAGACCCGGTTGACCCGGTCAATCCTGAAGATCCAACAAATCCAGTGGACCCTGTAAGTCCTGAAAAACCAACAGAGCCATCAGAACCAGTGGATTCAGAAGAACCAACGGATTCAGATGATAATGAAAATCCAGTCAGTATCGATAAAGGGGATAAAGAAGGAGATGGGAAAGGCGGAGGTCTACTTCCAAGCACAGCCACAAACATCTTCAATCTTCTTTTAGTAGGCATCGTATTGCTCATTGCAGGAGCTGGAACTTACATTGTAATACGTAGAAAGAGACTTGAAGCATAATAAGATAAAAAACCTCAAAGCGACCAAGTTAAAAATATCTGCACTGGCTTCACTCGCCACAAAGCAAGTTGTGAGAAAACCACTCACAACTTGCTTTAAAAGAAGGTGGCGGTTCGCTCATTGCTTAGAGGGTGGAACAAAAGGTTAAACAACCTTTTGTCCCACCCTCTTGTTTTTTTGTGTTAAGTATCGTAACGGACTCAGGAGACCTTATTTCAAGGTTTTTTTGATATTTTTGATTTTAACGGACACCAGAGACCCTATTTAGTAAAAATATGCATGTTTTAGTGGTTTTTAGGGTAAATAGAGGCTCCTGAGTCCGTTAGCATCGAAAATAACGACTTTTTTGAAAATAGCGGAACGTGTATCCGATAGGAATTCAAAGTTAATCCCCCATGGCCCCAGCCCAACCCCACACCATATTGAACACAAAAGAAATTTAAACCTTTTTAAGGGAAACGCCACATTTCTCGATTCCCCAAGCCAGACTACAATGAAAGTGTAAGCGGTTAACTATAACGGGGGTGCAAAACATGAAAAAGAAATGGTTTCAAGGATTCATTTTGAGCTTGGCTTTTCTGTTTTTTGTTGTGGCTTGTTCGAATTCTACGACTAACGAGAATCCGTCAAATGAGGAGAATAAACCAGATGAGACGGAAGTGACAGAGACTACAGATGAAAAGGTTTCTCTTTCTTTCCGCCATATTTGGGTGGCTGAGCATGAACAAGTCGTTAAAGAGATTTATGATGAAGTGTTAGCCGATTTTCAAGCAGCCCATCCGAACATCAACATTGAAACGGAAGGCATGGACCAAGAAACTCATCGGGAGCAGAAGTTAAAAGCTGAAATGGTTGCAGGAAATCCACCAGACTTATTTGTGATGTGGGGTGGTTCAGAGCTAGATCCTTATATTAATGCCGAGCGAATGCTTGATTTAACAGATTTTCTAGAAGAGACTGGCTTAAAAGAAAAGTTTGTTTCCCTTGAAGCCTTTACAAAGGATGGCAGGGTGTACGGCTTACCATTAGAAGGGTTTGGAGAAGGAATCTATTATAATAAAGAGATTTTTGAAGAGGTGGGAGTCAATCCGCCAGAAACGATTGATGACCTCATTGAGATTTCAAAAAAGATTAAAGATGCCGGGTATACTCCAATATCGCTTGCGAACCAAGACAAATGGCCTGGAGGAATGATTTGGCAGTTCTTCCTTGACCGCTATGCTGGTCATGTTGTCGCAGATATTATTGAAGGCAAGGGTTCTTGGGAGAACCCAGAATATATAGAGGCCACTGAAAAGTTCATTGAATTGATTTCAGCAGGTGGATTTACGGAAGGAGCAAACGGACTTCCATATGACCAACAATCATCAGCCTTTATTAATGGGGATGCAGCGATGGTGTTAACAGGAAGCTGGGAAGCTGAATTGTTTGATAGCAATGCAGAATTTGCGGATAAGGTTGGATTTATGAACTTCCCAAAAGCGGAAGGTAGCTCTGTAGACCAGGAAAGAATTGTCGCAGGTTATTCGTTTGGAATTGGGTTATCTAGTAACTTAGAAGGAGCAAAGAAAGAAGCGGCGGTACAACTTCTTGAAACGATGCTTTCTGAGGAAGTGCAACAACGAATTGTTTATGAAGCGAAGCGAGTCCCTGCCTTAAAACTTACCGTTGATCCATTGGAAGCGGGTGTTGTCTTCAGTAAGGTGTTAAACACGATTAATGAAGCATCTGAAACCTATATGGCGTATGACAATATTATTCAACCTTCTGTAAGGCAGGCTTATTTTAATAATATTCAAAGCATGTTAAACGGAAATATAACAGCTGAAGACGCGTTGAAAAACATGCAACAAGTACAAAACGAAACAGAGTAATAAGAATAAGGGGAGCTGTAAGCTTCCCTTCTCTAGCTAAATGGATGGTGTTGACAGTGAATCGAATCTTACGTAATCCTAGCATGTACGTTGTCTTTCTTTTGCCAGCTTTAGTCATCTATTCAATCTTTATCGTTTATCCTATCATTCAATCAATCTATTATAGTTTCTTTAAATGGGATGCCTTAGGAGATAAATTGTTTATCGGTCTATCTAATTATAAGACGTTACTTTCTGACCAACTATTTCATGTTGCTTTCCAAAACACATTGTTGTTACTAGGTTTTTCTGTTTGTATTGGGACACCTCTCGCTCTCTTTTTAGCCATTGTTCTCAGTAAGACGTTCGTTGGGGATTCAATTATGAAGACTGCGGTGTTCATTCCAACGGTGCTCTCTACGGTTATTGTTGGAGTGTTGTGGAATTTTGTCTATCACCCTGAAATAGGAACGTTAAACTATATTTTAAGTTTAATTGGACTTGAGCAATTTCAACAACCATGGTTGGCTCAAACAGAGACGGCGATGGGAGCGATTCTAGTGGCCAATACATGGCAATGGCTTGGTTTTCATACAGTGATATTGCTTGCTGGTGTTAAAAATATACCAAAAGATGTGTTGGAAGCTGCTCATATTGATGGGGCTGGTGCCATCACTCGTACATTCAAGATTATCATCCCGATGATGTGGCCAGTTATTACTGTTGATATCCTACTAACGATTACAGGTTCGTTACGAGCATTTGATATTGTCTACATTATGACAAGGGGCGGACCGGCTTATTCGACTGAAATTATGGCGACATATATGTACACTAAGGCATTCACTGAATTTAACTATGGGTATGGGAGTACCATTGCAACAGCGATTCTAGTATTTACATTAACAGTCGCACTAGTGTTTCAACGTCTAGCAAGGAGGGGAGAATAAATGAACATGCGAAAACTCATATCAAAGCTTTTCTATCCTCTATTGCTTCTATTTATCATTTGCTACTTATCACCCATTGTTTGGCTTTTTTTATCATCTGTAAAAACAAATCAAGAAATCTCTAAGAATCCATGGGCAGTACCGACTGAGTTCAGATGGGAGAACTTTCAAGAGGCTTGGCAGACAGCCAATTTAAGTCAATACTTTGTAAATAGTTTACTAGTCGGTGTTTCCTCTAGTATAGTAACGATTTTTATAGGGGCGATGGCAGCCTTTGCCTTATCAAGGTTAAAATTTAAAAAAGCTAATTTTCTAATATACCAGTACTTTTTGCTTGGTCTATTAATCCCTGTGAATGCGTTATTAATCCCGTTATATTTAATAGTGAACGACTTATATTTGTACGGGAGCCACTGGGCGCTAATTTTAACGTATACAGCATTCAATTTGCCGATTACAATTTTTATTTTAGTCTCATTTATGGTTCATTTTCCGTCAGAGCTTGAAGAAGCAGGGATCATAGATGGGTGTGGGATTTTTAGACTGTTTTGGAATGTACTTTTGCCCATAACTCGTCCTGCCTTAGCAACGGTTCTTATTTTGAACTTATTAAATAATTGGAACGAATTCATTTTAGCGTTATTGTTTAATTCGAATCAGCAGATGAGAACAGTTCCTGTAGGGTTGGCAAATTTTGCAAGCCAATACCAAGTGAATTATGCTACACTATCTGCAGGAGCTTTACTCACAATTTTCCCAATAATCGTAATGTTTATTGTTTTACAAAAACAGGTGATTGAAGGAATGTCTGCAGGGGCAGTGAAAGGTTAATGGTAAAGGGGATGTCGTATGCGGCTGCAATATAAAGTAATTATTGGTTTTATCGTACTCGTTATCTTACCAATTGTTATATTAGGAATGGTATCTTATCATACGGCCTCAATGATGATCCAAGAAAAAATTAGTGAACAAACAATCCGTACCTTAAAATCAACAGAGCTCAACATCCTCGGAGCTATTAGTGAGATTGATTCATTGTCCAATACAGCAATTGTTTCAAACGATGTCCAAGAAACATTTAAAAAACATTGGGATTTCCATGCGAATTATCATGATATTTATGAGAGAAATCGGATAGAACAAGCTCTCACCAACCTCCTTTATATTAACCCTAAAATTCATTCGGTTGTTTTATTTACAGAAAAAGGACTGAATTATCAAAAGGGACTGGGAGACCCACTACATGTGAATAACACCCACCTAAAAAGAGGGATAAAAAAAGCAGTAGAAAATGATGGAAGGCCCGTTTGGTTAGGAACGACAGAAAGTCATCGGATTCTTACTGCATCCGAACCTGTTTTTACTCATCTTCGAATTGTAAAAGATAGAGATACGATGGAGAACTTAGGATTCCTCTTAATCAATGTAAAAACGGATATATTGGAGCGTATTTTTTTCGAGTTATACAAAGGTGAGTCATTAGATATCATGCTTATTGATAATTACCGAACAATATTATATAGTCCAGAGCAAGATTTGATGGGTTATTTTCTTGAATTTGACCATCCAGGTGTGATTTTTAGCGAGCAAGAAGGGTCATTTATTGAAAGTTGGAATGGAGAAAAAAGTCTTGTTACGTATGTTAAAACGGACCATGAGTGGACGCTGGTGTCGATTAAGCCTTTGAACCTTTTAATGGCAGAAACAAATGATATCAAATATACAGTAGCTACATTAGTTATTGTCGTTATTTTGCTAGCAGTGCTTTTTAACTTTGTCTATATTAGAAAAATTGTATATTTCATCGACTCATTAAATACAAGCATGAAGAAAGTCGCAAGTGGGCAATTAGACGTAGAAATGCCCTCTTATGCTTCACATGAAATGAATACAATGGCCCTTGGGTTTAACAGGATGGTAAAACGGATTAAACAGTTGCTCTATCAGGTCAAAAAGGAACAACAATCCAAAGAGGAAGCAGAATTTAAAGCGCTACAGGCACAAATTAATCCGCATTTTCTTTACAATACTCTTGAGTCGATTAACGCAATGGCAGCTCTACAAGGTCAAAAAGATATTAGTAGAATGACGGTCAATTTAGGAAAGTTATTGAGAATCAGCTTTAGTAAATCGCCAATGATTAAAGTAAAAGATGAAATACAACATATCCAAAGTTATTTAGAAATTCAAAAGGTTAGACATGGAGATTTATTTTCATTTGTTATCGATGTTGACCCGAAAATGTTGGAATTCTCGACGTTAAAGTTGATTTTACAACCGATTATTGAAAATGCAATCATTCATGGAATTGAACTTAAGGATGAATTCTATTCAACAATTAAAGTTATCGGAAGGATGTCTGAGGGTCGACTTATCTTTTTGGTTGAGGATGATGGTGTTGGCTTTACCGAAGAAGCGTTACAGGCAGTCAATGAAAAAAGGAATATGAACTTAGGATTAGGAATTCAAAATGTTTACGAAAGAATTCGCTTATATTACGGGGATTCATACGGCGTTATTATTTGTTCCACTAAAGGCGTCGGGACTGTCATAAAAATAACAATTCCAATTACCGAGGTGAGGGTTCGTGGATTATAAACTGTTACTTGTTGATGATGAGCAACTCATTGTAAAGAGCTTGTTGAAAACAATAGCCTGGGAAGAATTACACTGTACTGTTGTTGGGACTGCACGAAATGGCAAAGAGGCGTTGAAGAAATATCAGCAATTCGCTCCAGATATCGTTATTACTGATATCCGAATGCCGGTTATGGATGGGATTGAGCTTTTGAAAAATATCAAAGAAATCAATCCAAAAAGCAAGGCGATTATTTTATCCGGTTATGATGAGTTTAGTTATGCAAGAGATGCCATGAAGTACGGAGCGAGTGATTATATTTTAAAACCAATTGATTATGATGAGTTATACAGGTCAGTCGAAAAAATATCTAAAGAGATTAAAGAAGAGGTAGAACAATTACAAATGGTTTATAAAAATATATTGTTTGAAGCGATATCCGGAGGAAACCCAATTCATCATGAACTAGATGCTTGTTTTTTTAAGATGGTTTGTCTAGAAACGTCGACCCACACGATTTTAAATGAAGAGTTTATTCGCCAAAAAGTGGGTACCGTTTATCATTCGGATGTGTCTATCTTTGTGCTTAAAGTAGAACCAACGTTGTACTCCATTATTTTCTGTAGTCAAAATCGTAATTCGTTACTTCGAGTGGAAAAAGATTCAGTTCGAAAAATGTTGAATCACTTTCCAGTTGATATTCATTTTGGTGTCGGAAATATATTATACGGATTACGGGATATATATGACGGTCATAAGCAAGCGCTTACATGCTTACGTTATAAAAACTTATTCGCAGAAAAGAAAGTCATTACGATGAACGACGTCAATCAATTAAAAAATAAGAAATCGGGAACAGACAATGTCGTAGTAAAAGCGATGGAATTTATGAAAGGTTCGTTTGAAGAAGATATCGGTATTGATGACATTGCCGACCATGTGGGATTGAGTGTCAGTCGGTTAAGTGTTGTATTCAAAAAAGGAACAGGTATCACTTGTCTTGAATATTTAACTAACATTAGAATGGAAAAAGCACTGTTTCTTCTTAAGCATACTTCTAAAAAGACATATGAAATTGCAGAGCTTGTAGGATATACAGATCCCAGGTATTTTAGCCAAGTATTTAAAAAGAAAGTAAACCTTACACCGAGTGAATATCGTAAGGGAGAAGGACAGCTCGTTTCAAAATGACCATTGTTCGGAGGCGCATGCATGAGTTCACGTATAGTTGTAGTTGGAAGTATAAATATGGATTTAGTCACAGTCGTTGATACTTTTCCTATCCCAGGTGAGACCCGTATTGGTTCAGATTTTAAAACGGTAACAGGAGGGAAGGGTGCAAATCAAGCGGTAGCCGCAGCAAGACTAGGTGCTGAAGTGACGATGATTGGCTGTGTAGGTGATGATGCGTTTGGAATACAATCACTTCAAGTACTTGAGCGTGAAGGAATCGTAACCGACCATGTGAAACAGATCAAAGGGGTTGAAACCGGTATTGCCGCAATCACGGTTTCTGGGGGAGAGAATCAAATCGTTGTAGTGCCAGGTGCGAATTCATATGTTACGCCCGAGTATATTAAAGAAAAGGAACAGGTGATTAAGGACAGCGATATCGTCTTGATTCAGCTTGAAATCCCGATTGCTACCGTTGAAGCGGTGGCGTTGATTGCTAATCGTTATCAAACAAAAATTATAGTAAACCCAGCGCCAATCCAAGCCTTACCTGCTTTTCTCTTAGAGACTGTTGATTACATCACACCGAATGAACATGAAGTGAAGCAACTAGATGTGCCTTTATGTAAAGGTGAGATGGTCATTACAAAAGGAGAAGAAGGCGTTTCGATTAAAGCAAAAGAAGGAAATATAGCAATCCCCGCACATCGTGTGCAAGTGGTAGATACAACCGGGGCTGGCGATACGTTTAATGGCGCCCTTGCTGTTGCCTTATGTGAAGGAAAGTCGATAGTGGAAGCTAGTCAATTTGCGGTGGCGGCAAGTGCACTGTCTGTTTTAAAATTTGGTGCACAAGCAGGAATGCCTACGCTTCAAGAAGTAGAAGAGTTCATAAATGATAAAGCAGAAAAGGGAAAAGGACGACAATAGGGAAGGTATCCCTGTTGTCGTATTTTTATCATTGGGGTAATTCACGAAAAAAGTATAGGTTTCACTGCTACCGATCACATCTAAGAAAAGACGGTTAGCGAAGGCACTGTAAAAAGTTAAAAACTGGAGGCCACTGAAAAAGTACAAACCAACTTTTTCAATGCCCTCCGGTTAGCAGTTCTTTTTTTGTTTCCTTATACAATTGACTTATATAAAGTGTATAATGGAAGATACTAAGTAAATGATTCATTGTCGGAGAGTGATAAGAACGTATGCGTATGCCATTTATGAAAATGATTCCGAACATGTTCACATTAGGAAACTTATATTGCGGCTTTTTATCGATCGGTTTTGCTGCTGATGGACAATATAAAAACGCAGCGATTTTGATTTTAATTGGAATGATGTTAGACAGTATGGATGGACGACTTGCAAGAATGTTGAATGCTGATTCTGAGTTGGGTAAGGAATTAGACTCTTTAGCAGATATTGTTACGTTTGGCGTGGCCCCATCATTTTTAGTGTATTATACATATTTCTTTCAGTTTGGACTGCTAGGATTTGCGGTAGCCGGGTTGTTTCCTTTATTCGGTGCATATCGTCTAGCTCGATTTAATATTAGCACGACGAAAGCATCTTCCAATTATTTTACTGGTGTACCGATAACAGCTGCAGGTGGAATATTGGCTTTATTAACGTTATTCGGTGGTTATTTCCCAGAGATTATTACAACCGTTATTTTTACGGCATTATGTTTTCTTATGGTGAGTAAGCTTAAAATACCGAGTTTAAAGGAAGTTCCATTACCGAAGTATGGAACGATTGTCACGATATTTTTAGGGTCTTTACTGTTTGTTATTTATCAAGGGACATATGGTCAATTCCCTTACTTGATTTACATTGCAACGCCACTCTACATCGCTTATTTAGCATACCGCTTTAAAAAAGGAAAGGACCGGAAAAAACAAGAAAAAGAAAGCGAAGAGGAAGTTATAAAAGATTGAGACCATACTAGGACAAGAGGGCAGGGATAAAAGGTAGTTACCTTTTGTCCCTGTCTTTATTCAATCGCACCTTCCCAAATAAAAGAAATATTCAATAAGGCTATCCATTTTTTTGTGTTAGAACAGGACTTCCATGAATACAATGTACAAGCGGTAAGTTGTCCAACGTGTCAATTGTTTACTGGAGGGTGTTCTATGAGTTTGTTCTTAGGGTATGTGTTTTTAGGGTTGTCACTGGCGGCACCAATCGGGCCAGTTAATGCAGCTCAACTTGATACCGGCATTAAAAAAGGGTTTTTGCACGCTTGGATAGTTGGATTAGGAGCAACTGTGGCTGATGGATTTTATATGCTTCTTGTTTTTTTAGGAGTCGTTCATTTTATTGATCTGCCATTTATGCAAACTTTTCTATGGATATTCGGTGCCTTTGTATTAATGTATACGGGGTATGAGAGTTTATTAGGGGCGAACGAAGTAAAGGTGAAGAGTGAAAGAACGAGTGAAGGTTCTCACTTTAAATCATTTATGTCTGGTTTTTTTATCTCTTTGTTTAATCCGCTTACGATTTTGTTTTGGCTTGGTATCTTTGGATCGGTGTTAACAAAAACGGTACATACGTACGGGGCGCATAAAGTGATGTTATATACTGCGGCGATTTTTGTAGGGATTACGATTTGGGATATTACAATGGCAGGCCTATCAAGTACATTACGAAAGTACTTGACGACCCGCCTTCTAAAAACAATTTCAATTCTATCAGGTCTTTCACTTATTGGATTTGGAATATATTTCGCCATACAAGCTTTTGACGTTATATTTTTGTAAAAAGAGTTCCCTTATCTGTTGGGTCATCTTCTTTCTTCCAATGTTTCCTCATAATTAATGTGACAATCGCAATCACGATGATAAACATAAGACTTACAAAAAAACCTGGACGACTTGTATGATGAAATAAAGTTCCACTCACACCAAGCAATACGAGTAGTAACCCGAGCAGTCGTTTTACATTATCACCGGCCTTTAGTTTAGTTAACCGTTTGTATGAGCAAAGAATAAAAATCCAGTTATAAAGAAGCATTAAACTAGCGGCTGTTGTTACATATTCATAAATTCGTTCTGGCATGATTAAAGCCAAAACGATTGAAGCAATAATCCCTAAAGTGGTGAGGCAGATAGCTGGCAATGCCACTTTATTTTTTATTTTCTTCTCAAAAATAGCTGGTGCATCTCTGTCAGCTGCTAACGTAACAAGGATACTTGTCACAGCAAAAAGAGACGCAGCCATGGTTGAGAAACCGGCAATAATAAAAACCCCATTAAAAATATGAGGGATATATGGGATGTTAAAGTCTGCTAATGCTGTTATAAAAGGGCTCTGCTCTGTGGAAAAGTGATTCCACCTTACAAGTGTAAGAGCAAGTCCAATTGAAGACACATAAATAACAGCTAATAATAACAACATGACTTTTCCTGACTTAGGGGCATCGGTCATTTTTTTCAAACGAACGGCTAATAACCCCATAATTTCAATTCCAGCATACCCATAAAAACCAAATATTAACGATGACCAAAACCCTGTGAATCCATTCGGAAAAAGAGATGGTATTGATGTTGGAATTGTATCTTTCTCAGGGCTTCCTCCATTTAACACACCAAATAATGCGAGTACAGCAAGGATAATAAACATTACAATGGCTGCAATCTTGATGACAGCTAGTACATTTTCAATCCGGTCAAATCCTTTTGATCCAAGTAAGACTACAATAATTCCTAGAACAGCATAAACGCTAGCTAACATCCAAAGTGGTACGTTCGGAAACCAGAGGCGCGTAAAAATAGACAAAGCCGTTAGTTGACTTCCCATAATAAGCATCTCTGATGCCCAATACACCCAACCACTACTAAAACCAGCCCACCGACCATATGCTTTTTTAGCATATGTTCGAAAAGAACCTTTTTGTGGGTCTGCAATTGTCATTTTAGCGAGAGCTTCAAATACGACATAAGTACCTATTGCTGCTAAGACGTAAGCCAAAACAACAGATGGTCCAGCCATATTGATGGCAATGCTTGACCCAAGAAAAAAGCCAGTACCAATTGTACATGCTACTCCAAGTAATGATAGTTGCCACCACTTAATTGTTTTTTCTCCGTGACTCGCGTCTGCGCTTTTCAAAACATCATCACTCCTTAATTCATGTTGTTATTGTTCGAAAAAAATAGAGGGTTTATGTACAAAAAGGCGAAAGTAATCTATAGCTAAAAAGTCATGTCAAACGGAATCTATTTTTGTCGAAACTCTTACAATTTGACATTTTTCAGCATATTATTAAAGGTGTGGAGGTGAAATCAATGGGTTTAACAAAGATAGAGAAAAACACTGTTACTATAGCTGTAGTTGGCTTACTTTCCCTGTTGGCTCTTTTTTCCCATATTTCAATTTATTTACATATTGAAAATCATCTACTTGCACATACGATATTAGAGATGATAAGTGTAGCTATTTCTGTTTCGATAGTGATTTATGGTTGGTTTACATTTTCAATTACCAAATCCCTACCAACATTTGTATTGACCATTGGATTTATGGTTGTTGCCTTTTTTGACTTAGTACATACCTTTTCGTATCCTGGCGTTAATTTGTTAGAACCCAATTTACAAGCATCGGTGTGGTTTTGGCTTATTGCGCGTTTAACCGAAGCGTTCACGATTGTAATGATATTAGCACTTCATCATCGAGACCAAACTGTTGGCAGACCTTACATGAAGTACGTCGTCTTATTGATAACGTCTGGATTGGTGTTTACCTTAAAATATGTGATATCCTCATATTCAAATGTCCTCCCTATACTAGTGGAACCTGGAATTGGACCAACGACGATAAAAAATTCAATTGAATATGGCGTAGCTTTTATTCATCTTATAGCGATTGTATATTTATGGAAAGTGTATAAAAGAGATAAAAATGCTTATTATTTAAACTTAATATTGGCCTTTTATTTTTTAATCCTGGCTAGTTTGTCTCTCACTGTATATACAGATGTCAATGATGCAACGATTATCATTGGGCACATCTTTAAAGTTATTGGCTATTTTTACATTCTTAAGGGTTTTTATTACTTTTATCTTCATCGCCCATTTGAGAAAAAACATCATACCGAACAACAACTTGCTGATTTAGAAAGCCAGCTAGTCTCTTTCTTTCAAGAAACCAAGGATGCAATGGTCATCTATAATCTTAGTCAAAATAAAATAATCCGTAGAAATCAGGCATTTGAACTAACCTTTGGTTATGAAACAAAAGCTGAGCGGGAAGTCAAATATGCAATTCAAAAATATATTGAAAATAAAAAAAGAAAGAAAGGTACAGATCATTTCCAGACAACGTTAAAAAGTATAGATAATTACGAAGTCGACGTTTATTTAACAAGTGCACCGATTTTAAGCAAAAGCACAAAGTTGTTTGCAATTATGATTAGAGATATCTCTGTTCAAGTGAAAGCGGAGAGGAAAATAGAACAAGCACGAAGAGAATTACAAGAGACAATTCAACAGCATCATGGTGTTATATTTAAATTGAAAAAGCAAAACGGCGTTTTTGTCATTACATTGGTCGATGGTAAATTGGTACATCAAAAAGGTATCATTCCAGAAGCGATTATCGGTATGGATGTAAAACAAGCCTTTCCGCTACTCATTTCAAGTGAAGTTGAAACGCTGCTATGGAAGGCTTGGAACGGTGAAGAAATTGTCTATAATCATTACTCAGCTGTTGGAGAGGTATTATTATTTTCTGTTATTCCATTAAGACGAGAAGGAAAGGTTGTCGAATTAATAGGGACGATAAGTGACATCACTACACTTATAAAAACAGAAGAATTGCTACGGAAATCAGAGAAATTGTCAGTCATTGGAGAATTAGCTGCTGGGTTTGCACATGAAATAAGAAATCCATTAACAACGATTAAAGGGTTTTTGCAGCTAATTCAAACAGAAGAAAAAGAACAGAAAAATGATTATTTAACCATTATGCTTAATGAAATAAGTCGACTTGAGATGATAACAAATGAATTTATGGTCGTGGCTAAGCCACAGGCTGTTAAATATATTAAGACTGATATTATTGAAATTGTTGAAAAGGTGATTCAATTTCTTCGACCACAAACCATATTAAACAGTATAGAGATTTTTCTAGAAGTAAATGAAGAATCTGCCTTTGTATATTGTGATGTGAATCAATTAAAGCAAGTGTTTATAAACCTATATAAAAACGCAATGGAAGCTATGCCTGACGGAGGTAATATCAAGACCCAAATCTTTGTTACCGATGATAATGTAACCATTTCTATCATTGATGAGGGTTGCGGAATACCAGAAGAGATTATACCTCGTTTAGGAGAGCCCTTTTATACGCTAAAGGAAAAAGGGACAGGCTTAGGTTTAATGGTTAGCCATAAAATCATAGATTCTCATCATGGTAGCATTGAAATTACTAGTCAGGTTAATATTGGAACAACAATTACAATTACTCTTCCTTTAATAAAAGAATAAAACGAATCCCGTAAGGTTGTTTCCAGAACTTGCGGGATTTTTGTTAGGATAAAAATCCATGATTGGATGAGGGCACTGTAAAAGTTAAAAACCGAACTTTTTCAGTGCCCTCTGATTCAATTCTAAGTATAACCAGATAGGTGTTTTTTTTAGGGATTTACTCACACCATTTCAAATGCTGCGGGTTTTCGGGAGGATTCGATAGTGAGAAAAATTACCAAATTACTATAATGGGAGGAATCTAACTGTTACGATACAAGCATATAATCGTTGTATAGTTCAATTTCGGACAATGCTTTACAAAGTGCAAAACAATAAGGATCTGGCTTTTTACATTTTGTCTAGTGTCTCTGAGATAGTTTGTATTTAAAATGGGTAATAGTAGATTTTAAATTTTGAACATTCGGCAAATTTAACTAAGAGTAGGAGGCGGTATTATGTCTGACAAAGTAACGATTGGACTTATTCAAGCTTCTCATGATGTTCATGGTGATGAACCTGTAGAGGTACACAAAGAGAAGGCCATTGAAAAGCATATTGCCCTTGTAAGAGAAGCCAAGAATAAAGGTGCACAAATCGTCTGTTTACAGGAAATTTTCTATGGTCCATATTTTTGTGCTGAGCAAACCACCAAATGGTATGAAAGTGCGGAGGAAATTCCAAATGGACCAACAACAAAGCTATTTCAGGAGTTGGCCAAAGAATTAGAAATTGTTATTATCTTACCTATTTATGAACGAGAAGGAATCTCAACCTATTACAATACTGCTGCTGTAATAGATGCAGATGGCTCGTACTTAGGTAAATATAGAAAACAACACATTCCTCATGTAGGAGTTGGCAACGAGGGGTGCGGATTCTGGGAGAAATATTATTTTAAACCCGGAAACAATGGGTACCAAGTATTTGATACAGCGTTTGCTAAGGTTGGAGTGTACATTTGTTATGACCGCCACTTCCCAGAGGGAGCACGTTTACTTGGATTACATGGAGCTGAAATTGTATTTAATCCTTCTGCTACCGTCGCTGGTTTATCCGAATATTTATGGAAATTGGAACAACCCGCTCATGCTGTTGCCAATGGCTATTATATTGCAGCTATTAACCGTGTAGGTGTAGAAGCGCCATGGAATATGGGTGAATTCTACGGACAATCTTACTTAGCCGACCCAAGAGGTAGTTTTGTAGCGATGGGTAGCCGCGATAAAGATGAAATTATAATTGGTGAAATGGATAAAAGGATGATACGGGAAGTGCGAGATACTTGGCAGTTTTACCGAGACCGTCGTCCTGAAACCTATAAAGATATGACAGCTCTTCTACCTTGATCTAAATATAAATGGCTTTACATACTACCCCTCTTCCTAACATAAGTGTAAAGCCTAGTCCACCATTCCTCATTACTCCTTCAATACTTTTATTCTAATGCCAACGATTCTACTGAACTGAAGAAAAGGAGGTATTTCCTTGACCGATAAACAAACAACTTCATTACGGGAAATAGAGAAAAAGTTCCAGGAAGTTCATCCTGGCTTAACTCGACAGGAAGCGATAGAAGAAGCAAATCGCTGTCTGTATTGTTATGACGCCCCCTGTATTCAAGCTTGTCCAACAGGTATTGATATTCCAACGTTTATTAAAAAAATTGCATCTCATAATCTTAAAGGCTCCGCAAAAACAATTATGACTGCAAACCCTATTGGGGCAAGTTGTGCCAGAGTTTGTCCGACTGAAGAGCTTTGTGAAGGAGCCTGTGTGTTGAATCATTCGACCAAACCAATCTTAATTGGTGACTTGCAAAGATATGCAACAGATTGGGCCATTAAAAACGAACAGATTCTTTTTTCACGAGGACAAAAGAATGGAAAAACGGTTGCAATTGTTGGTGGGGGACCTGCAGGACTATCTGCAGCGAGAGAACTTTCCCTTCTAGGCTATGAGGTAACGATATATGAAGCTGCGGATAAAGCGGGGGGATTAAATACGTATGGAATTGTTTCTTTTCGGCTCCCTCAAGTCATTTCGTTTTGGGAAGTAAATCAAGTGAAGAGCTTAGGCGTTGAGATAAAAACGAATACAAAAGTTGGTCAAGATAACTCTGTGAGGGAAATTACAGACCAATTCGACGTTATTGTTTTGGCAACTGGGATGGCTCATGTTCCTGCTCTTGGAATTGAAGGGGAAAATGCAAATGGTGTGTACGATGCGATTGACTTTGTGAAGGCAACGAAGACTTCTGAGCTGACAACAGATTATGTTGGGAAAAGAGTGGTCGTCATTGGAGCCGGAAATACAGCAATTGATGCAGCGACTTGTTCCGTAAGACTTGGGGCAGAAAATGTGAAAATATTATACCGCAGAACGGAAGAAGAAATGACTGCGTATGATTTTGAATATGAATTTGCTAAACAAGATGGTGTTGAATTTAGATGGCTAACCGCGCCAAAACGAATTATTACAGATGGCAATGGTCAGGTAAAAGGAATTGAATGTGTAAAAATGACCCTTGGTGAGCAAGGGGAGGATGGACGTCGAAGTCCAATCCCAGTGGAAGGGTCAGAATTTACATTAAAAGTAGATGTCATTATAAAAGCGATTGGTCAATCACGTTACATTACGTTAATTGAAGAGTTTGGTTTAGCCCACAAGGAAGGCGTGGTCACAATTTCAGAAGAGTCATTTCAAACGTCAAAAGAAAATATTTATGCCTGTGGTGATGTGATTTTTGGCAAAGGGCAAGGAGAAGCAATGGTTGTTACAGCAGCGGAGCAGGGGAAACAAACAGCCTATGCCATTCATAAAAAATTATTTGGTTTTGCTTCAGAAACTGCGTAATCAGGAGGAAGATAAATGGCTGATTTACGAATGAATTTTGCTGGTATTGAATCACCGAACCCGTTTTGGTTAGCTTCAGCTCCTCCAACGAACTCTGGTTATCAAGTGCAACGAGCATTTGAAGCAGGCTGGGGCGGGGCAGTATGGAAAACGTTAGGCGAACCGATTATTAATACAAGTTCAAGGTTTGCTGCTGTTAGTTTTAATGGGCAACGAGTAGCCGGATTTAATAATATTGAACTCATAACTGATCGACCACTTGAGGTGAACTTAAAAGAAATTGCTGAAACAAAAAAACGATTTCCAAACCATGTCATTATTGCATCTCTTATGGTTGAGCCAAAGCAGGAAAAATGGCATGAAATTGTAAAAAGGGTCGAAGCCATTGGTGTTGATGGACTTGAATTAAACTTTGGCTGTCCTCATGGAATGGCTGAGAGGGGAATGGGAGCTGCTTCAGGTCAAGTCCCCGAATTAGTAGAGAAACAAACATACTGGGTGAAAGAAGTGGCGCAAACACCAGTCATAGTTAAATTAACACCAAACATCACAGATATTACCGTAACAGCAGAAGCTGCAGTCCAAGGTGGTGCAGATGCGGTAAGTATGATTAACACCATTAATAGTTTAGCTGGTGTTGATATCGACTCATGGAATACGATTCCACATGTTGCAGGAAAGGGGGCACATGGTGGTTATTGCGGGCCAGCGGTAAAACCCATTGCTCTTAATATGGTAGCTGAATGTGCTCGTAATCCTCACATCAACGTGCCTATTTCTGGAATGGGTGGAGTGTCAAATTGGCAAAATGCTGTTGAATTTATGCTGATGGGGGCAACTGGTGTTCAAGTATGTACAGCAGCGATGCATCACGGCTTTAGGATTGTCGAAGATATGATAGATGGTCTTTCAAATTATTTAGATGAAAAAGGGATTGCATCAGTTACTGACCTCATCGGTAAAAGTGTACCGAAATATTCAGACTGGGGTAATTTAGATCTTACTTATAAAATTGTTGCCAACATTAATAACGATGTTTGTATTCATTGCAATAAGTGTCATATTGCCTGTGAAGACACCTCGCATCAGTGTATCGATATGCTAAAAGGTGAGAAAGGAAATGGGTATTTAAAGGTAAGAGAAGAAGATTGTGTTGGCTGTAATCTTTGTGCGATTGTCTGTCCTGTAGATGGAGCGATAGATATGGTCGAAGTGAAAAGCGAACATTCGCCAATGACCTGGAATGAAAGACAGGCAGCGATTAATAAAGCAGGCAACTGTTCCATTGATTTTATTAAATAAGGAGGAGACGAATGAGAAAAGTTATTCAAAATGGTGTGATTGTAACGGCAGCTGACACGTATGAAGCAGAAATCATCATAGAAGGAGGAAAAATCGTTGCCATTGGAACTAATTTAGCTACCAGTTCTGATGAGGTTATTGATGCGAAAGGATGTTATGTGTTTCCAGGAGCGATTGATCCACATACTCACCTTGATATGCCGTTTGGTGGTACTGTAACAAAAGATGATTTTGAATCTGGGACAATCGCTGCTGCCTTCGGAGGAACAACGACGGTCATCGACTTTTGTCTAACTCAAAAGGGAAAACCGATACAGGACGCCATTGAAACATGGCATGCGAAATCAAAAGATAAAGCTGTTATTGATTATAGTTTCCATTTAATGATTAGTGAAATAAATGAAGATGTATTGGCCCAACTTCCGGTTGTAATTGATAATGAAGGAATTACTTCTTTTAAAGTATTTATGGCCTATAAAAATGTTTTTCAAGCAGATGATGAAACGTTGTTTAGAACTCTTATAACAGCCAGAGAATTAGGTGCGTTAGTGATGGTTCATGCTGAAAATGGAGATGTCATTGATTATCTTACGAAAAAAGCTCTCGCTGATGGAAATACCGACCCAATCTATCATGCATTAACAAGACCACCAGAAATTGAGGGAGAAGCGACAGGAAGAGCAGCACAGCTTACGGGTCTAGCAAACTCTCAATTATATGTTGTTCACGTATCCTGTGGTGATGCGGTAGAGAAAATAGCAGAAGCACGCAACAAAGGATTTGATGTGTGGGGAGAGACTTGTCCGCAGTATTTAGTTTTAGATCAAACGTATTTAGAAAAACCCAATTTTGAAGGAGCAAAGTACGTGTGGTCACCACCGCTAAGAGAAAAACACCATCAAGAATTGTTATGGAATGCCTTACGAAATGGACAGCTCCAAACACTAGGGTCTGATCAATGTTCATTTGATTTTAATGGCCAAAAAGACCTTGGGAGAGGGGATTTCACGAAAATCCCAAATGGAGGTCCGACGATAGAAGATAGAGTGAGCATTCTCTTTTCAGAGGGAGTGAAAAAAGGAAGAATTACATTAAATCAATTTGTAGATATAACTTCTACTAGAATTTCAAAGTTATTTGGATTGTTTCCTCATAAAGGAACAATTGCTGTTGGTGCAGATGCTGACATTGTCATTTTTGACCCAAACATCGAAAGAGTAATTTCAGCAAGTACACATCACTTAGCTGTAGACTATAGTGCATTTGAAGGAATGAAAGTGACCGGAGAACCAGTTTCAGTCCTTTCTCGCGGTGAATTCGTTGTAAAGGATAAACAATTTGTTGGTAAGCCTGGTCGGGGCCACTATATAAAAAGAGCAAAATACGGCGAGTTAAGGGGGGATCAAGACCAACTTGAGGAGCTCTCTTATTAAATCGTTGACCAACTAGAATCCCAGAAGCTGTCATGTTGTGTTGTCTAGTGAATTGAAAAAGAATAAAAAGAGGAAGCCACTGTAAAAGTTAGAAACCGAACTTTTTCAGTGCCTTTGATTATTGTTGCAATGGCTCCACTCGTTGCCCGTCTGCTACGAAAAACCCACTCGTAGCAAACTTTAAAAAATGCAACGGTTACGCACATTGCTTCGAGGGCACTGTAAAAGTTAAAAACCGAACTTTTTCAGTGCCCTCTAAAAAGAGGAGGCTTTAGGATGAGTAAAAAGGATAATTATTTACAATCACCTGATTTGTTGCCAATACGACATGGGGCAAAAAAAGTAGGAACGTTTGGTTTTGCTTTTATCTGGGTTGGGATGGCAGTCGTATTAGCAGCATTTGCAATTGGCGGCTCTGGTGTACAAAGCTTACCGTTAAGCTTGGTCATTTTAGCAACGATTATTGGGTGTGTCATTCTCGGTTTTTTAATGACACTAACAGGAGATATAGGAGTTGAGCATGGTCTATCTTTTCCTGTTTATATGAGAGCTCCGTTTGGAACAGTAGGAACTCATATCCCTTCTATTGTTCGTGGCTTTGTTGCTTCATGTTGGTTTGGAATTAATACATTCTTTGGATCAACAGCGATGAATGCCATATTAGCAACACTAGTTGGATTTGACAATTGGTTTGTATGTTTCCTTATTTTTGGAACTCTTCAGGTAGTAAATACTTCCCTAGGAATAAAAGCAGTTGAGAGATTTGCTGATTTAGCAGCACCGACGATTATTATCATTTCAGGTTGGATGTATATTACCCTATCAGAACAAGCACTTCAACAAGGACGAGATGTATGGGCTTGGGTTGAAAGTCCTGTTACAGGAGGAGCTGCATTTACTGCCTTTATGATTGTGATGATGGCAAACATGGGGTTCTGGGGAACTCTTGCTTCTGATATGCCTTCCCTTTCTCGCTTTATAAAAGCTCCTAAGTTTGAAAAAAATTGGTTTAAACGAAATAAAGGCCAGATTGTCGGGAATCTTATTGCTCATCCTCTTGTGCAAACGTTTATGGTGGTCATTGGGGCTGTTTCTTATATTGCCGTTTCAAATTATGACCCTGTTGTTGCACTTCAGGAAGCAGCAACAGGAGTTGTTCTAGGTATGTTGCTATTAATGATTGTGTTGGCACAATGGTCAACCAATACTTCTGCGAATTTGATTCCAGCTGCGACTATTTTTTCAAATGTGGGAGGACCAAAGATTCCTTTCTGGGCTGGGGTTGTCGCAGCTGGAATCGTTGGGATTGTCGTTCAACCATGGAGTTTATTTGATATTATCATTCCAGCTCTTTTAATTTGCGCGGGTATTTTATCAGCTATCGTCGGAATCTTAATTTCTGATTATTATTTACTCCGAGGACGTCGTGTAAATGTTCCAGATTTATATAAAAATAACGGACAATTTCACTATAAAGGTGGAATTAATATTGCCGGTTTTTTAGCTTGGATTATCGGTGGTGGTTTAGCTCTTTTCTTTCCGAACTACGCCTTTATTGTAGGTTTTTTTGTCGGAGGAATTGTCTATTATTTCTTAGCAAAATATTGGTGGTTTAAGAAATATGAGCAAGCTGAAATTATAGATCCAAGCGATGAAAAGTATCTAGGAATATCGGTTGGTCGTGATTGGGTAATTGAGGAAAAGAAAGAGGATTCGACGGTAGCTTAAATGAATTGGAGGGAAATTGATGTCAGAGTATCAAGAGTTTCTTGCAGAAAGAGATGAAATAGATTACTTGATACAACAAGGTTATCAAATCATAGGCGTAACAGAAAACCTTAGTGGAGCTTTTGTTGAGTTTAGCAGAACAAAGAAGAAAGTAACGGAGTATGAACGTCTTCATATCAAAACGGCGGAAGCACGTAAATACTTTTCCTACCTTATTATTCAGCAGTATACTGCCACTTAACATGTCAGGGGGGACAAGAGAAAAAAATCCCCCCTAACAGCGACATGGTCACTTTTTCTGATGAGGTGAGGAGATGAAATCGTTTATAACGGTTGAAGAAATAATGAAGCGGAAGCATTTTGAAGAGATTGAACTTGTTGCAGGGGAGAAAGGACTAAGTAAACAGGTAAAATGGGTTCACGTAGTAGAGGTGTCACAAATCAAAAATCTATTAAATGGAAATGAACTTATTTTAACAACCGGTTTAGGGTGGCATCAAAACAAACAACTATTTCTTTCATTTGTGACACAGTTAATTGAATGTGGGGTAGCAGGTCTATGTATTGAGAAAGGGACGTACATGAATGTTATTCCAATTGATGTTGTTCACCTAGCCAATCAATATCAGTTTCCAATCATCTTATTTTTAAAAGAAGTACCATTTGTTGAGATCACTCAAGATATTCATGCATTATTAATCAATACACAATACCAAAATATATCAAATTTAGAAACGTACTCACAACAATTAAATCGAAAGCTACTTACAATAGAAGATCATGAAGAAATCATTTTATTTTTACATGAATACCTTGCCATCGATGTTGTATTTTTAAAAGCCAAGGTACATGTAGTCTCAAATGTGAAGGGAAAACAAAGACAACAGCTTATAGAAAAAATTACGAACCGCAAGGAAGAAGATAAGGAACAAGTGGCTAGCCAGGAAGTACAGTTACTAGGAAAGGTCTATGGCGAGTTGTTTCTTATTGGAAAAAAGCCACTTACCGATTTTGATTTGTTAATTTTAGACCGTACTGTAACGGCACTATCCCAACTTATTTTACGAGATTTATATGTAGAAGAAAAGAAACAGGCCCAAGAGATTGAATGGATGAATACATGGATTGAAGGTGAACATACAGAAGAAGAAATAGGGGAATATCTTTCTTACCATGGAACTGGAACAAAAGTAAATGGAGGAGTTGTCTGTTTATGTTCGAAGCATCCTGGAGCTTCCGTAAACTCTATGGATAAACCGTTTTTTAATCGATATTTCCGGACATTGTTAGAGCAACAAGGGTTTTATTTATTTTTGACGGAAAAGGAACACTATGCTATTTATGTCATCATTAATCAACGTTCTATAGAAAATTGGAAGCAGCGACTTTCCACGGTAATAGAGAAGATAAAAAGCGAAGAGAATCATAGCATTTTAAAATTTTCTACTCTTACATATGGAGTAGGAAAATATGTAATTGAATTAAAAAAAATAGACCAAAGCTATCAAACTGCAAAAGAAGTGTTGAGACTCCAACATACATTATCCTCAGAGAATGTAAGTTTTTTCTACGACGACCTTCACCTATACCGAATGATTGCGATTATGAATAAGCACAGTCAATTAGATGAGCTAGTAATGGAATATTTAGAACCTGTCATTCAATATGATAAAAAACATAACGGTGAATTAGTTACAACATTAAAGACGTACCTATCCTGTAATGGCTCAAAGCAAGAGACGGCAAAACAGTTATTCATTGTCAGGCAAACACTCTATCATAGATTGGAAAAGCTCGAGAAACTGTTAGGAACAGATTTCATGCAACAAAATAAAAGGTTAGCTTTAGAATTGATGTTATTGGCACAAGAGTATTTAGAAGCCACTTCAGTTTATAAACAAGAACAACCTAAACTAGACAAAACGTCTATATAAAACTAAAGCGATTTTTCATATTGTCCAATGAAAGACGTTTTGAGATAGATAATAATAAGATATAGGGAAAAATTAAGGCAATAAGGGAGGGCAACAAATGACAGTCGTCAAGAAAACATCGACGTTAAAAAATTTTATAAATGGAAACTGGGTGATTTCAAAGTCTGAAACAGTCGAAGATGTAATGAACCCAGCCACAGGTGAAGTGATTGCAACCGTACCCATTTCTTCAAAGGAAGATGTAAATCTAGCTGTTGACGCAGCAAAAGAAGCATTTAAATCATGGAAAAAAGTAGCGGTACCAAAACGAGCGCGAATTCTATTTAAATATCATCAATTACTTACAGAAAAGCATGAAGAGCTTGCTAAATTGATTGTTTTAGAGAATGGAAAAGCTTTTAAAGAAGCTTATGGTGAAGTACAAAGAGGTCTTGAGTGTGTAGAGTTTGCAGCTGGGGCTCCATCTTTATTAATGGGTGAAACGTTATCGGGGATTGCCGAGGACATTGATTCGGAGATGTTTCGTTTTCCGCTTGGGGTAGTCGGTGGAATAACACCGTTTAACTTCCCGATGATGGTTCCGCTCTGGATGTTTCCTCTAGCCGTTGTTTGTGGAAATACATTTGTTTTAAAGCCATCTGAACGAACGCCATTATTAGCCAATGAGTTAGTCAAACTATTTACTGAAGCGGGCTTACCAGATGGTGTGTTAAACCTAGTTCATGGTGCACATGATGTCGTAAACGGATTACTTGAACACGAAGATGTTCGTGCTATTTCCTTTGTTGGATCGCAGCCAGTTGCAAAGTATGTGTATGAAAGAGCTGCAGGTCAAGGCAAACGAGTGCAAGCCTTGTCTGGAGCAAAAAATCATCATATTGTGATGCCGGATGCTGATATGGAGAAGGCAGTTCAGCATATCATTAGTTCCACCTTCGGAAGTGCGGGGCAACGATGCATGGCTTGTAGTGCAGTTGTGGTTATTGGTAATGGAGAGTCGTTTGTTCAAGCATTGAAAGAAAAGGCTAGTGAATTAGTGATAGGTAGTGGACTAGATGATGAAGTGTTATTAACCCCTGTCATTCGAAAGTCTCATCTAGAAAAGGTTTTGGGCTACATTAAAACAGGAGAGGAAGAAGGGGCTGACCTGATTTTGGATGGTCGCAATCAAATGAGTCAATTTGCTAAAGGGAACTTTTTAGGCCCGACTATCTTTGACCATGTGACACCTGAGATGACGATTGCTAAAGATGAAATATTTGCCCCAGTGCTCAGTTTATTGCGTGCAAAAGATTTAGGCGAGGGATTATCATACATTGAGAAATCTAGGTACGGAAATGGTGCAACCATCTATACAAAGGATGCTAGTGCGGTTCGACAATTTCGTGAAGAAGCTGACGCTGGAATGCTCGGAGTCAATGTAGGGGTACCTGCAACAATGGCGTTTTTTCCTTTTTCAGGGTGGAAGGATTCTTTTTATGGAGACCTTCATGTAAATGGGAAAGACGGAGTAAATTTTTATACGCGCAAGAAAATGATTACGTCTAGATATGACTTTTAGGTAACCTGTAGATAGGAGGGGTCAAATGGATAGGTTGGAGCCATCTGAAGAGGTGAAACGAAAGGACGACCAATTGGTGTGGCATTCAATGAAACCTTATAACCCTAACGCAACAATGGTTGTAACAGAAGCCAAAGGAGCATGGGTCACGGATATAACAGGAAAACGCTATTTAGACGGAATGTCAGGGTTATGGTGTGTAAATGTTGGCTATGGTCGAGAGGAATTAGCGCAGGCAGCTTTTGAACAGTTAAAGCAATTATCGTATTTCCCTTTGACTCAAAGCCATCTCCCAGCCATCGAACTAGCAGAAAAATTAAACGAGATGCTTAGTGAAGATTATGTTATTTTTTTCTCAAATAGTGGTTCCGAAGCTAATGAGGTGGCATTTAAAATTGCCAGGCAATATCACCAACAGCAAGGTGAAGGTCACCGTTATAAATTCATCTCAAGATATCGTGCCTATCACGGAAATTCGATGGGTTCCCTTGCAGCAACTGGTCAGGCTCAAAGAAAGTATAAGTATGAACCACTTGCACCTGGATTTATCCATGTTGCTCCACCTGACTCCTATCGTTCAAAC
This sequence comes from Bacillus alkalicellulosilyticus, assembly GCF_002019795.1. Taxonomy (GTDB): domain Bacteria; phylum Bacillota; class Bacilli; order Bacillales; family Bacillaceae_F; genus Bacillus_AO; species Bacillus_AO alkalicellulosilyticum. Next base: position 1,088,446 of record NZ_KV917381.1, read on the forward strand.
GATCATCCTACGACTGATACACATGAATTACATTCTGTTCAAGAGATTGACCGCGTGATGACATGGGAACTAAGTGAAACCATTGCTGGGGTGATTATGGAACCTATTATTACAGGTGGAGGAGTGTTACTTCCACCTGAAGGCTATATGAAGGGTGTAAAGGAAGTGTGTGAAAAGCATGGAGCCCTTTTAATAGCGGATGAAGTCATTTGTGGTTTTGGTCGAACGGGAGAATTATTTGGATTTATGAACTATGGGGTAAGTCCTGATATCATTACAATGGCTAAAGGCCTAACGAGTGCTTACCTTCCATTATCGGCAACAGCTGTAAAAAAAGAAATCTATGAAGCTTTTAAAGGAACCGAAGAATATGAGTATTTTCGTCACATCAATACATTTGGTGGAAATCCAGCCGCATGTGCACTTGCTCTAAAAAATTTAGAAATCTTGGAAAATGAAAAGCTTTGTCAACGCTCTAAAGAAATTGGAGAACAAGTACTTGCCAGCTTGAAGTCAAGATTAGAAAATCACAGATATGTGGGAGATGTAAGAGGAAAAGGGCTTTTGATAGGAATTGAGCTCGTTGCCGATAAGGAAACAAAGAAGCCACTTCAAGTTGACATTGTGAACCAAATTATTATGCTAGATGTAAAGAACGCGGTTTAATTATTGGGAAGAATGGGGCCACTGTAGCTGGATTTAATAATGTTCTCACCATTGCTCCCCCATTAATCATTACAAAGGAGGACCAGGAGTTTATTGTGAATAATATTAGTGAAACGATTCATGAAGTGAAATGAGGGAATGACCTTTAAAGTAGAATAATAGAGATTTGAGGATGCTTAAAAAGGAGCGCTATAAATCGAGGGTACTGAAAAAGATAGGTTTTTTTTAACTTTTTCAGTGCCCTCTTAGCATTGTGCGTAACGTTTGAAATCTTAAAAGCTTGGTAACGAGTGTAGCTATTGTCACGACAATCAAAGGCATGGAAAAAATGTTTCTCCATTCTCTAAAAGTAAATTTGCGTTTAGAGAATCGATTTTATGAGGAATGCCATTCTAAGGCGGATTGATTCGTCGGGATCTTTTATATCCCTTCCTAGGATATCTTCACACTTCTTAATACGGTAAATTACGGTATTCCGGTGAATGAACATGGCTTTTGCTGTTTCAGCGATTTGGCAGTTATGGTTTAAAAAGGTGGCTAAGGTTTCAAGTAAATCCTCTTTTTCTTTTTCAATTGGGAATGCTAGTTCTTTTAATGAGGATTTGTAAAAATCTTTTAACTTTTGAAGTGGAATAACTTTAAAAAGCTCTGTTAACTCCTTTGTTCGATACGTCTTTATAAACCCCTTTTGTTTCTCACGAAAGCCCGAGTAGAGAGCGTTAATAGATTCACGATAAATCGTTGAAATATCGATTACATTTTCACAATAATTGCTAATCCCAAAAGAAAAAGAATCCCCTAATGTAAACTTTAATTCAGCTTGAGCTTGTTTCACGATTTCCGTAATTTGTTGTTCTACTTCTTCATTATAAAAGGCGAAACCAATTAACATGGTGAAGATATCCCCTTTTGTAAAAAGGACACTCGTTTCAAAGTCATTTAATAAAACAGATTCTAATAATTCATATATCCGGTCATGCTTTTTCCTAGTTTCCTTTTCAACCTGAAGAGGGTGTGTGCTGAAATCAGAGATGAAATCAGATTTACTCGACACACAAACATAGTGTAACGATGGAAGAATATTATACATCTTCCCCCGGTTAAAAATTTCCTTTTCACTACTAATCGTCCCATCAACCAAATCAATGAAAAACTCATTCTTAACTCTTCTAGCTTGTTGTTCTATTGCATGTAACTTCATAAATTCAAATGAAATGACATTGCTTGCTTGCTCCACTGCAAGTAAGGATGGATATTGTTTAGTTAACGGTTCCCCCAACAGAATAAGATATCCATTTTGTTGGTTCGCCGTGTTTATGGGATACAACGAAAATTCGTTGTAAAGCCCAGTATATTCATCAGTGGGCATTGTAACGATTTGATGGGACTGAACCTCTTTATCAAGAACCTTTTCATGAATAAACCAGTATACCTCAAAAAAAGAATCCTTATCAATTCCTTCCGATGCCGCCATGACATCGAGGCGGGAGTTTAATAGAATGACTGGGGCTTCTATTATCGCTGAAAGGCTATCAATAATATTAGAAAAGCCGCCCCCCTCTATTATGATAGTAGTAAACTTCTTATGGATATTTAAAGCATAGTGTAGCTCATCGGTTCGTTCTTTTAAAATACATCCCAATGATTCTTTCAACATTTCACCTAATGAATGTTGTAACGGTAGTTCAATAATTGGAAAATGTAATCGATCAGCTTCGGCAATGACCTTTTTAGGAATTTCTTCGATAAAACGTTTTGTTTTTACACCTAAGCCTGCACACCCTTGCTTAGCCATTTGCTTAACTAAGTCATAAAGTGCATCAGGATTATTTTTAAGGGAGTATGCCGTTGTTAAAAGCAATTGCTCCTTATTTAAATAATCAATAATATCTGGGGCGTCCATTAGATTAACTGACTGAACGGTATTAGATAACCCTTGGTGCCCTGCTACTACAGCTGCTTCCTTAAAAGTAGGAAGAGTTAACATTTCAGTTAGTCTCATATATGTCACTCCTTAAATAGGGATGGTGGTGGTACATAAAAAACGTCTCTAGGTATCAGACGTCGACAGGGGCTTAGATTATGCTTTGTTTATAAAAACACTTGCATGAAATATTTGATTTTTATCTCATTTTTTTCGTTTCCTATGTTAACAATGTACAGAAATAAAGAACCATTGGAAACTTTTCTGAGATATTATCTTACAGAATTTAAAGTTTTTATGGTCAGATCATCCAAAATGGGAAGTGAATACATCGTGGAGTAGGGGGGATGAGATGGAACAATTATTAATTAAAAACGGGATTGTCCTAGTAGATGATTCTTTGAAAAACGCCCAAATCTCTGTTAATGGTGGTGTTGTTACCGACATTTCTCCGCATAAGCAGGATGAGTCAAGGTTTACTAAAGTAATTGATGCAACAGATAGCTATGTTTTGCCTGGATTTATTGATACTCATGTTCATTTTAATGACCCAGGAAGAGAAGAATGGGAAGGTTTCCTTACAGGGAGTCAGGCTGCAGCAGCAGGTGGAATTACCAGCGTATTTGATATGCCATTAAACAGTTCACCTGCTGTAGTGGATGTTTCTATTCTTGAGAAAAAAAGAAATCATGTTCAAACCAAAGCGTTCATTGACTATGGATTCTGGGGTGGCATTACTTCAGAGAATATTGAAAAAGAAGAAACTTTGATAAAGATGAAAGAATCTGGAGTGGCAGGATTTAAAGCATTTTTGTCGGAAAGTGGAATCGATGACTTTCCATGTCTCCCTAAATCAAAACTTAAAAAAGCAATGCAAATATGCAAGAAGTTAGGGAAGGTATTAGCATTACATGCCGAGGATAATGAGCTCATAAAAGCGAATACAGACATTTTGAAAGAATCAAAGAGGGTTGACCGCGAAGCCTTTTTAGAAAGTCGACCTCTTTGTGCCGAAGATGAAGCCATTGAACATGCATTACAAATCGTCAAGGAAGTTGAAGCTATGGTTCACTTTGTTCATGTTAGCTCTCCAACAGCGATTCAAAAGATTTTTGAAATGAAAGAGCAAGGGTTTAATGTGAGTGCAGAGGTGTGTCCACATTACTTGCTTTTTACGGATGATGATTTTAGGAGACGAGGTCCGTTATTAAAGTGTGCACCACCCTTAAGGAATCGAAAGGTTGTCGAAGAGCTTTGGCAATGCATTCAAAATGGGTGGGTTGATTTGATTGGAACAGATCACTCACCTTGTCTATTTTCAATGAAACATGATGGTGAAAAGGATATTTGGAAGGCCTGGGGTGGGATTCAAGGAATTCAATTTGGGTTTGCCTTCTTTGTAAGTGAAGCTTTAAAGCGAGAGATTCCACTTACAGATATCACTTCACTTTTATCAACGAATGCGGCTCAACGGTTCGGTCTAAAAAACAAAAAAGGCAGGATTGCAATCGGGACCGATGCAGATTTCACTATTTTTAATAAACAGTTAAAAAAGGTAGTAACCAAATCTGACATTCTCACCAAAAATAAATATTCACCTTATGAAGGCATGAAAATGAAGGGTATGATTACAGCTACGATTGTTCGGGGTAGAGTCATTTACCAAGATGGAGAAATTAGAGCTTCAAAAGCTGAAGGAAGAGAGGTAGGCCTCTATTAGCTATCTTATACAATTCATGATTATTTTTTTAGTCACTATCTCCAATGACGATAGTATGGCGTTGATTTATGATCAGGTAAAAGGTCAGAGCAATAAGACTGTAAAGGACAGGTGATTGATGTTGTTTACAATGGATGAAGTAAATAAACTTTCAGATAAAGAATTTATCGAGAAAATCGGTATAGTGTTCGAGAACTCCCCTTGGGTGTCTGAACAAGCTATTCATTATAGGCCTTTTAGTACTGTAGACGAAATGTATCGTATGATGATTCAAATTGTTACGGATTCAGAATTAACTCTTCAACTTTCACTACTAAGAGCTCACCCGGATTTAGGTACGAGAATGGTAATTTCGGATGCATCGAAGGCAGAACAAAGAAATGCTGGCCTACAATTCCTTACCGAAGTTGAGTATAACGCCTTTGCTACACTAAACCAAAGATACGTTCAAAGATTTGGTTTCCCATTTATCTTAGCGGTGCGTGGGCATGATAAATATTCCATTAAAGAGCATATGGAACAAAGAATGAATAATGAGTCTGATGAGGAAATCAAAACGGCGATTCAAGAGGTTTGTAAGATTGTTCAATTTAGAATAATAGATTTAATTGTAAATTAAACGAGGGGAGTCGTTAAAATGAAAAAAGAAGTGATAGAGAAAAAGGGAACAATGGACCGAACAATGTACTACGGAAAAGGAGATGTATTTGTCTACAGAAGTTATGCAACGCCGTTAGAAGGAATTCGAGAAATTCCGGAATCCAATTGTAAAGGGCGTAGTAACATTATTTTAGGGATGGATATTAAAGTGGCACTAAAAGGCCAGGACTTTTTAACTTCTTTTACAAATGGTGATAATTCATTAGTTATTACAACAGACTCCATGAAGAATTTTATTTTACGACATGCCGGAATGTATAAAGGGTCGACAATGGAAGGCTTCTTTGTTTTTATCGGAGAACGATTCCTTGACACGTATTCCCATATTAAAGGCGTAGCTTTGACCGGAAAACAAATTCCTTTTACAGATGTAGACGTCCCCTCAGTACAAGGCTTTGAACCTAGTAAGCTTGTATTTCGACAAGCGCCAATCGAATCTCCAACAGCTTCTTATGAAATTGAAAGAACAAAAGAAAATGAATATGAGGTGGTTTATCAGCAAAGTGGAGTGGAAGGGTTACGACTTATCAAGGTTAGAGGAAGCTCGTTTACAGGGTATATAAAAGATGAATATACAACTCTACGAGAAGCCCATGACCGTCCGCTTTTTATATATTTAAATATTTATTGGATGTATAAAAATGAAAGGGATGCAACAGGCGAACGACCAGAACAGTATGTTTGTGCTGAGCAAGTAACTCACCTTGTGCAGGCTGTATTTCATGAAGCGAATTTACCCTCCATCCAAAACTTAATATATCACATTGGCTTACGTATTTTAAAAAGGTTCCCTCAACTAGAGGAGGTATCTTTTGAATCGAATAATCGAACATGGGACACCATTGTTGAACACGTTCCAGGAGTAGAAGGTGGGAAAGTGTATACAGACCCACGCCCTCCATTTGGTTTTCAGGGTTTTTCTATGAACCAAAAAGATTTAGAACACTATGAAAAGGAAAACTAGAAGATGGGACAGTTAACAACTCATGTATTAGATATCAGTTGTGGTCAACCGGCAAGTGAGATGAAAGTAGAGGTATGGCGCCGTTCTACTATTGAAAAAAAATTACTAAAAACGTTCTATACAAACGATGATGGAAGGGTAGACAAACCGATTTTAGAAAAAGAGGAGTTAAAAATAGGAACCTATGAATTAATCTTTTTTGTTGGTGATTATTATGCGAGACAAGGAGGTAGACTACGTGAGTTTCTTTTTTTAGACCTTGTACCGATACGGTTTTGTATTACGTCTGAACAAGAGCATTACCATGTCCCTTTACTTGTAGCTCCCGGAGGATATAGCACGTATCGGGGAAGCTAAAGAATCGTTAACATGAACATATTTAATAAGTTAGCTATCGTATTGCCCAAAAAGGTATATTGTTATTGAAATATCTTTTTTTTACAATCCCTACTTTTAATATTTTTTTGAAAATATAGGATAAGGAGAGCAAACGATGTCCTATCAAAATAAAGCCTATCGACCGACTACTATGGCGCCAAACGGAATCATAACGACCCCACATTACCTTGCATCACAGGCAGGCATGCAGGTGTTACAAAATGGAGGAAATGCTATAGAGGCAGCGGTTGCGGCAGCATCAACGCTTTCAGTAGTGTATCCTCATATGAATAGTATAGGGGGAGATAATTTTTGGCTTATTTATAATGCTAAAAAAAAAGAGATAAAGGGTATAAATAGCAGCGGTCGTTCTGGTGAACTTGCGACCATTGACTTTTATCATAAACAAGGTTTAACATCTATCCCTCCAAGAGGAGTATTATCAGCGAATACCGTACCAGGAGCCTTGGCAGGGTGGGAAAAAGCGTATGACTATGCAATAGAACATATACATCGTCGTTTTTCTTGGAGTGACCTTCTTCAACCAGCCATTCAATATGCGAAAGAAGGATTTCCTGTTACTTCAAGTCAAGAGTTCTGGACAAAGGTTAATCTAGAAAAACAGGATGAGAACTTTAGGTATTTACAACGATTTTCGGAATATCAAAAAGTGTATTTGAAAGAAACTGGAATGCCATTCCGTGTGGGTGAACTAATGAAACAACCAGATTTAACAGTAACGCTAGAAGACATTGCAGAAGGAGGAAGTGATGTTTTCTATCGTGGTCATATTGGAAAACAGATGGTGTCGGACTTAGAGGAACAAGGGGGAGTGTTAACAACAAATGATTTTGCTACGCATTGTTCGGATTGGGTTGAGCCTATTTCCGTTAGCTATCGTGGCTACCAAGCTTACAATCTACCTCCAAACTCCCAAGGTTTTGCCTCTTTATCGATTTTAAATATACTAAATCAGTTTGATTTAGACTTTATTGAGGCTGAGTCATTCGAGTATTTTCATTTGATAATTGAAGCGACAAAACAAGCGTTTTTAGACCGAGATCAATGGCTCACAGATCCAGATTTTTTTGAGATACCTGTAGAGAAGTTGATATCTCCTCAGCGAGCAGAAGAATTAACAAGAAACATTGATTTTACCCAATCCTTTGGAATGGAACAACAATTAGATCCAAAGGGTGATACGGTGTGGCTTGGGGTTGTTGATAAGGAAGGGAATGCGGTTTCCCTGATTCAAAGCATCTATCATGATTTTGGATCTGGAATTATCCCAAAAGGAACGGGAGTGCTACTTCAAAATAGAGGAAGCTTTTTTTCACTTGATGACAAGCATATTAATTGTTTACAACCGAAAAAGCGAACTTTTCATACGTTAAACCCTGCTTTGCTTTGTAAAGGAGATGCTCCTTACTTAGTATATGGAACGATGGGAGGAGAGGGGCAGCCACAAACGCAAGCAGCCCTTGTTACTAGGATTATAGACTATGGATATGAGGTGCAGGAAGCGATTGAAGCTCCGCGCTGGCTTTATGGTAGAACGTGGGGAGCCAGTTCCAATGGTGTAAAAGTAGAATCTAGAATAAAAGAAGAAACGATACAAGGCCTGAAAAAAGCGGGACATTCAGTCGAACTTGTAGAAGAGTTTAGTGACATTATGGGTCATGCTGGAGCGATTTTAATAGATGAAGAACGTAAGGTGAAATTAGCTGGAGCGGACCCGAGGGGTGATGGGTTAGCCATTGGATATTAGTTCTTACGTTAAGGGTGAGACAAAGCTAAAATACAGGGCACTGAAAAAGTTAAAAACCAACTTTTTCAGTGCCTATAATTATGGACAGGAAATTATCTTACCTAAGAATAATTTCCACGTGAGATGACCTGACATTTTTTATCCGTACTGTTGTCATTTAAGGCAAAATAGAGGTAATAAAAAACAGTTCTAAAAAACGAATGGAATAAAAATTACCTCATCCTTAACCTACCAATTCCAATACCCACTACACCAAAACACTATTCTTGAATTAATCTACAGTCATTTTCAATCATTCCTACGCTAGCTATTTTATTGAAAGGAAATAAAAAACATGAGAGAGAGGAGGGGGATGTTTTGCTAGTTAATCGCAACGTCTGGAGTCCTAAAACGTTGGAAGAGTTATGGGATACCTGTAATCAAATCGAGCCCAATCAATATAGTTTCATCTCTGGTGGAACATGGCTTCGAACCCAATGGGAGGCGAAACTTCAAAACATGAAAGATCATCTTATTAGCTTAGAACACATTACAGAAATGAAAGGGATTTATGAACAAGATGGGTTAGAAGGTAAGGAGATACGTATAGGTGCCTTGACTACATTGGCTGAATGTATTAAGCATCCAATGATTGCAGAATGTAGCCCATTGCGTGAGGCTTGTCAAAGAATAGCGGCACCCTCCATTCGTAATCAGGCCACAATCGGGGGAAATGTGTTAACAGAAAAAGGTGATGTGATACCAGCTCTCCTCATCTTAGGTGCAAAACTAAGGTGGTTTACTGGGAGTGAATTTGAAACTGAGCCGATCGAAACTTGGATTTTGAGTCGACAAATCCCAGGTGCCATTCCTGAAGAGCGTGTACTTGTAGAAATATTGATACCTGAGGAGAAAAGTATAGAAAAGAAGTATATTTCTTTTTTTACTAAAGTTGGAAGAAGGGAAACGTTTATCCCTTCAGATGTGACAGTAGCTGGGAGGGGAACGATTCAAGCTGGTGAGTTTATAAGCGTTAGTTTAGCAGCGGGAGGAGGCCTCTCGTTTCCAATGAAACTATATCGGTCCGAAAAATTACTAGAAAATCAACTGTACACTTACGAGTTAATAAAGATGCTTTATTCGACTATATATGAGGAATTTGAAGCAAGTCCAGATGCTTTTTCATCTATTGAATATAAAAAGAGTGTTGTAGCTAACTTGATTTGTAGTGAAATGTATCTGATTGGAGAAAGCTTTAAGAATGGCGGTGATCACAATGCTTTTGAATCGGAAGACAAGCGCTGAAAAGTGGAAACCCAGACCGGATGGTGAAGATAAGGTAAAAGGGAAGCTGAGGTATTTAACAGATTTAAAGTTTCCTAACATGCTTTATGGTAGAGTGCTAAGAAGCGCTTATCCCCATGCCACCCTTACTAAGATTGATATCTCAAAAGCGATGGAACTCCCGGGAGTGGTAACGGTTCTCACCCATGCTGATGTCCCAGGATTGAATGGGTTTGGAATTAGTAATCCAGACCAACCTGTGTTTTGTGAAGAGAAGGTTCAATATGAGGGAGATGCCATTGCAGCAGTAGCGGCAGTAAGTGACGAAATTGCAGAAAAAGCATTAGCTCTTATAGAAGTCCAATATGAAGAGCTTCCTGTCATTAATTCACCAGAAGAAGCTTTAAAGCCGAGTGCACCACCCCTTCATGTAAATGGAAATATTCTTCACCAAACTCATTATGTGAGAGGCAATATGAACTTTCAAGATTGTCTTTTTGTAGTCGAAGAAACGTATTACACTCCTCGTCAAATGCATACGTATTTGGAAACAGAAGGTGGCGTTTTTGTTCCCGAGACAAACGGAAACTTGACTGTGTATGCTGCGACTCAGCATGGCTATAAAGACCGAATGCAACTTTCACGTATATTAGCCATTCCAGAAGAAGCTATTCGAGTGATTTCTAGTCCAATAGGAGGTTCTTTTGGCGGGAAGGATGAGTTAAATGTTCAACCGTATGGAGCGTTGCTTGCCCTGCAGTGTGGGAACCCCGTTAAAATGCATAACTCTAGGTGGGAATCGGTAAGAGCGGGACTAAAACGACATCCAATGAAAGTAACGATGAAGACTGGTGTAAATTCAGAAGGTAAGCTAGTAGCCCACAAAGTTGATATTTTATCTGATACCGGTGCATATTCCACGTTAGGTGCACCTGTTTTAAACTTTGCAACAGAGCATTCCATGGGCCCTTATATCATAGAAAATGTTGAGGTAAACGGAAAAGCGGTGTTCACAAATAATGGGGTCTCAGGTGAGTTTCGAGGATTCGGTGGAAACCAAGTGATATTTGCCTTAGAAGGGCAGCTCGATCGATTAGCTGAGAAATTAAATATCGATCCGTGGGAGTTACGAAGAAGAAATTTACGAGAAGAAGATGATTTAGGCCCTTTGGGGCAACATATTGTTCATACAAACGGAGCTTTTCAAGTATGGGATGGAATTCAGCGCTCCCCGTTATGGGAGAAACGAGAATCTGTAAAGACAAGTGGTTTTCCGTGGATAAGTCGTGGGATTGGAGCGGCAATCGCGATGCATGGCTCAGGACTAGGATATGGTATACCAGATCCAGCCGGCGGAATAATTCGCATAAATGGTGAAGGAAAGATAGAAGTTGCATTTGGTTATGAAGAGTTTGGGCAAGGAATCATTGGCACATTAGAAATAATCATTCAAGACATCTTTGGGTGTGACCGAACGGATATACACATCATTATAGGCGATACGGCACGAGTTCCTCATAGTGGTTCTTCGACAGCATCTCGTTCAACCAGTATGATTTGGCAGGCGTTGCAACGTCTCAAAACTCCCTTTTTGGATGAATTAACAACAAGAGCCAGTCAACTCACACACATTCCAAAAGACCAGCTCAAAACGGGTGTTGGGGGAATGTGGAGTAAGGAAACAGGTCAGTTGGTTATTTCTTATCAAGACCTAATTGATGAAGGAAAAGAAGGAATTGAGTGTTCTACTGAATTTCATTTTCCGGTTACACCCGACCCGGTAATCGGAGGACATTATCTTTATACTTGTACAGCGGTTGTGGTCGAAGTTGAAGTGAATGGTCTAACTGGCACCGTCACCGTAAACGAGATTGACCATGCAGTAGCGGCTGGTCCCGTCGTTAACCCGATGGGATATCTAGGACAAATTGAAGGTGGGAGCATTATGGCTCTTGGTTTTACGCTCACAGAAGATGCCGTCATGGAAAAAGGTAGATATCTGACAAAAAATCTTGATACGTATCTTATTCCTACCCTTCTTGATGTACCAGAGGAGCAGCGTGTGGAAGCTATCGAGGAACTACCTCCTGATGATCAGTTTGGTCCTCGAGGGGTAGGTGAAGTGGGGTCGGTCGCTCTTGCTCCAGCCATTGTAGCAGCCATTAAACAAGCGACAGGAAAATGGATAACAAAACTTCCGATATCAAAAGAAGAATTACTAGTACCACTAGCCGGAATGGATGGAAAGGAGGGAGTGCTAGTTGATGAACGAAAAAAATCTACTAGCCATTGAAGCTAATTCAAATTTTCAAATCGGTTTTCAGCTGAACGGTAATGATGTTCATCTGAGAGTCTCTCCTGAAAAACGGTTAGTTGATATCCTTCGAGAGGACTTGAATCTGACAGGAACAAAAATTTCTTGTGAGATTGGTAGATGCGGCGCTTGCATGGTGTTGATAGATGGTAAGCCACACAATTCGTGTTTAACGATGGCCTACCAGTGTGACCAAAGAAAGATTGAAACAATTGAAAGTATAGGCGAGCACAAGTTGGAACTAATTCAACAAACATTTATCGAAGAAGGAGGATTTCAATGCGGATATTGTACGCCCGGAATGATTATGACCTTAAAAGGGATACTCAATGAAAATCCTAAAGCTTCATATGAAGAATTAAAGGAAGGGTTGTCTGGAAACTTATGTCGTTGTACTGGCTATGGAGGAATTCTAAGAGTGTTAAAACGTGTAAGTGACATAGAGAAGAATACAGATAAAACTATCATATAAGCGGGGTATGCTTATGAAAGATTTATATCGATATTTAGAAGTCTTACAAAAACACCCGACAATTACATTTGCTATGGCAACTGTTATTTCAATTGCGGGTTCAGCCTACAGACAAGAAGGAGCAAAAATGCTACTAGGAAGTAAAGGTGAACGATATGGAACGATTAGTGCTGGATGCTTAGAAGAAGATTTGCTTCACCGAGCATTGGAAGTTATTGATAATAAAGAAGCAATCATCCAACCATATGATTTACGTTCAGAAGAAGATGCGGGCTGGGGAGTAGGGGCAGGGTGTAATGGGAAAATAGAGGTCTTCATTGAACCGGTATGTTGGGATGAGTTTTGGAGACAAGTGTATGTTGCCTTACAAAATGGCGAAACACTTCTTTCTGTTAGGGGTGTCTCTGGCGAAGTGAAAGGGAGTAGGCTTTGTATCACGGAACAGGGAGAATGTATTAGTGATTCCGAGGAAATAAAAACGAATACCGTAATGAATATGGTAAAAACATTTCTCTTTGAAGGCTATTTTTTTGAATATCAAAATGGTTTCATGTTTGAACGTTATGAACCTAAAGAGAATCTTTACATTTTTGGTGCAGGGTCTGATGTGGAGCCCTTGGTACCGTTAGCAGCTAGTTTGGATTTTTCACCCATTATCATTGACCCTAGAAGTGACCGCTGTTGTCGAGAACGTTTTCCAGATGCGACAGAACTTATTGTAAAGCACCCTGAAACGTATCTTTGTAAAAGGGAATTTAAATCAAATAGTTTTGTCTTACTCATGACTCATCACTTTGAAAGAGACCAACAAATCTTATCTTACTTTATTAAAAATAGACCAAGGTATTTAGGGATATTAGGGCCAAAAAGTCGGACTGATAAATTAATGTTTCCTGAGGAAGTACCTCCGTGGGTTCATTCACCGGTAGGCCTTTCGATTGACGCTGAAGGAGCGGAAGAAATTAGCATCAGTATTATAGGTCAACTAATACAAGTAAGAAATGCCAATAGAGCCAAAGAAAAGAAGAAGAAAAGGCAAAGAAATGTATTCAAGGAAACTGGGTAATTAATATGGAGAAATCGGTTAGTGCGATTATTTTAGCAGCAGGGTGCTCCACAAGAATGGGGAGACCAAAGCAATTGTTGAAATTAAATGAGAATTTTATGCTTGAACATGTAATTAATCAAGTTCTTTTACATCCTTTTACCCATGTTTACATTATTGTAGGTTATCAAGGTGAAAAAATAAAGCAAGCGATTCGTATTGAAGATAAGAGAGTAAGATGGGTCGATAATAACAGGTATTACCAAGGTCAAAGCACGTCAATACAAACAGCGTTTGAACATATTGATAAAACGCTAGAAGGAACGATGATATTTCTAGGAGATCAGCCATATATTCAAATAGAAACGACAGCACTAGTCCTAACGGAAGGGTTTCTAAAATTATCAGTTAAAAGAAATATGCCGTTTATGATTCGCCCGTCCTACCGTGGCATTCCAGGACATCCAGTATTTTTAGGTCATTATCAATCAATCAATTTTTCTGTCTTACATGGAGATGAAGGAGGACGTGCGCTTTTTCATACATGTACGGATAAAAGAATAATTCCAGTCCAAGATGCCAATGTGATATTTGACATCGACACACAAGAAGACTATCAACAGGCATTAGCAATGTTGTAGTAAAAAAAATTTAATCATTTTTCGTATAACCTCAATAATATGGGTTGAGGGTTTCTACTAAGGTACCGTAAATTCCTAGCTACGAAGAATATGTGAGTTCATGCATATTTTTCGTAGCTTTATGTTTGTAAAGCAACTAGATTGTATTCGAATCGGTAATAACACAAATAGAAAGAGTGGAGTGGTTGTTGTGCCTACGATTTTAATAAAAAACGCTGAGATCATTACGATGAATGAGAAGGAAGAGGTTTTTATTGGTGATATTTTAATAGAAAATGATCGAATTAAAGCCATTGGAAAAGAGGTATCTGCTCAAGGAATCGATAAAGTCATAGATGCCCGTAATCGAACCGTAATTCCAGGATTTATTCAAACGCATATTCATCTATGTCAGACTCTTTTCCGGGGAAAAGCGGATGATTTAGAATTAATGGATTGGTTAAAGAAAAGAATTTGGCCGCTAGAAGCTGCTCATGATGAAGAATCGATATACTACTCAGCCTTACTTGGGATTGGAGAACTTATTCAAAGTGGAACGACCTCTATTGTTGACATGGAAACCGTTCATCATACTGACTATGCGATTCAAGCGATCGCTGAAAGTGGAATTCGAGCCTTAACTGGTAAGGTTATGATGGACAAAGGACAAGAAGTACCAGAACGCTTACAAGAAAAAACATCGGAGTCGATTCAGCAAAGTGTTGATTTATTAGAAAAATGGCACATGTATGATAATGGAAGAATTCAGTATGCCTTCTCACCGCGCTTTGTGGTGTCATGTACGGAGGAGCTCTTGAGAGAAGTTGGTCATTTGTCTAGTCATTACAACGTGAATGTTCACACACATGCTTCTGAAAACCGTGGTGAAATCGCAATAGTTGAACATGAAACAGGGATGCGTAACATTGCCTATTTAGAGCATATAGGCCTAGCAAATGAAAGATTAATACTAGCTCACTGCATTTGGTTAGATGAAAATGAAAAGCGGATTATTAAAGAAAAAGGAGTAAAGGTAAGTCATTGCCCAGGTTCTAACATGAAACTTGCATCAGGAATTGCAGAAATTCCTCATCTTTTAGAACAAAACATTTCTGTCAGTTTAGGTGCAGACGGGGCGCCTTGTAATAATAACTTAGACATGTTTAATGAAATGAGATTAGCTGCTCTTATTCAAAAGTCAGTACATGGTCCTACTTCGATGGACGCGAGGACTGTATTTAAAATGGCGACGATTGGCGGTGCCAAAGCAATGGGAATGGCTCATGAAATTGGCAGTATTGAAGTTGGAAAAAAAGCGGACTTGGCTATTTTAAATTTACAAGATTTCCATAGTTTCCCTTCCTATGGGGTTGACCCGATTTCAAGAATCGTATATTCAGCTTCTAAGTCCGATGTGGAGACAACGATAATTAATGGAAGAGTCGTAATGGAAAACCGCATCATAAAAACCATGGATAAACACACGGTTCTTCAAGAAGCCAATATTGCCATTGGGCGTTTGAGTAAAAGAATCACAACGCTGATATAATAGGACCCCTTTAGTGTCTTACCCTACTTTTGTTCAAAACTTGGGAAAGCAGTGCCACCGAATAATTTTTAGTAGAAATTCTAACAAATTACATGAAATGCTGCATAACCGTTATGAACTAATGAATGGAATTTTACGTAATGGATTGGTTAGTGTCACTAAAATAGCTGCCTTTTTTTAGATGGAATAAATAATGATTTATATTGCTTATTTTTATAAAATGTGGCTAGATATCGGTCGCACATGTATCGCTGAAGGGAGCGTGTATGTTGAGTATACCTCATGAAATAAATCAAAAACGACTATGGACCACGTTGATGGAATTAGCTGAAATTGGTGCTGCTAGTCCGCAATGTGGAATTACTAGACTTTCTCTTAGTAAGGAAGATTTAGAGGCCAGAGAATATGTAATAACCTTAATGAGGGATTGTGGTTTGGATGTACGTGTTGATGCAATCGGAAATATTATTGGGAGATTACAAGGTACTAATGTAAAAGCAACTACAGTTCTTACTGGTTCTCATATTGATACCGTTCCCCAGGGTGGTATTTTCGATGGAGCATTGGGGGTGCTCGGCGCGATTGAGGCTGTTCGAACATTAATAGAAAATGAAGTGAAGCTAACTCATTCGATTGAAGTGGTGTCATTTACTGATGAAGAAGGTACGAGATTTGGGAGTGGATATATCGGTAGTAAGGGAATGGCCGGGAAACTAAATGAATCTGTTTTTCAGCTAACGGATGAACAAGGTGTTTCGTTAAAGGCTGCTTTGCGAGATGCAGGTTTTAATCCAGAGATGTATCAAAGTGCGTATCGAGACACAAAAGAATTTAAAGCCTATATTGAGCTCCACATTGAACAAGGAAAGGTCCTTGAAGAACATGGATTACCTGTAGGAGTAGTGACGGATATTCAAGGTCCTGTATGGTTGGATATTACGCTTCATGGTAGCCCTGATCACGCTGGGGCTACTCCGATGTATATGAGAAAAGATACAGGCGTAGCCACGGCGGAAATCATTTTAGAGATTGAGGAGATTGCTAAAGAGTTTGAGGGAGTCGGTACAGTGGGAAAGTTACGATTTGAGCCTGGTGGTGTAAATATTATTCCAGGAAAAGCCTTGTTTTCTGTAGACCTTCGTCATGTTGATAAAGAGATGCGTTCAAAGATGGTAACACGAGTAAAAGAAACTGTCGAGCGGGTTTGTAAAAAACGAGGGATGACTGCTGAAACGATTGTAAAAAAAGAAGTAGATCCTATAACATGTTCTAGTGACATAATTGAGGTCATTGAAAAGGCATGTTCACAAATTCAGCTCAAGACGATGAGACTTCAGTGTGGAGCGGGTCATGATTCTTTAATCATGGGTAAGGTTACGAAAATGGGGATGATTTTTGTCCGGTCAAAAAACGGATTTAGTCATAACCCAAAAGAATGGTCAGAGCAGGAGGACTGTGTACTAGGCACACAAGCATTATTAAATACATTAGTCCTTTTAGCCCAATGATGGGAGGTGTCTATTATGCTTGCTAAAAAAATGTATGTTCCTTCCAGGATAATTATGACTCCAGGACCTGTTGAGGTTGACCCAAGAGTATTACAAGCAATGTCATCGTCAATCCTTGGTCAATTTGATCCTAATTTCACATCTTTAATGAATGAAACAATGAAGCTATTAAGAGAAGTATTGCAAACGAAAAACGAATGGGCCTTCCCAGTAGATGGCACATCTCGAGCTGGTATTGAAGCAATGTTATGTAGTCTAATTGAGGAAGGTGACCGTGTACTTGTTCCATCCTATGGCAGGTTTGGTGGCCTATTAGCTGAAATAGCTGAGCGATATGGAGCTAATGTTCAGACGATGCACTGTGAGTGGGGAACGGTATTTGATCCTGAAGCGATTATCGGTGAGATAAAAAAAGTAAAACCAAAAGTTGTTGCTCTTGTTCATGGCGACACATCGACAGGAAGAATGCAACCACTAAAAGACATTGGGTATGCCTGTAGAGAATTGGGCGTATTGCTCGTTGTTGATGCAGTCGCAACAGTTGCCGGAACGGATGTAAGAACTGACGAATGGTGTATTGATGGATTGATAACGGGTACACAAAAATGCATCTCAGTACCTTCTGGTATGGCACCACTTACGTATAACGAACGGGTGGAAGACATTTTAGCTCAAAGAAAATCAATTGAAAAAGGATTGGCTAGTCAAGAACAGGTCATGATGAATAATAGAAGAATTAAAAGTAACTACTTAGATTTAAGTCAGCTCCAAGAATATTGGAGTCCTACTAGATTAAACCACCATACTGAAGCGACCTCTATGTTATACGGATTATATGAGGGGCTTCGTCTTATTTTAGAAGAAGGCCTTGAACAGAGATTTGCTAGGCATAAACAAAATGAACAGGCATTAATTGCGGGGATTGAAGCGATGGGACTATCATTGTTTGGTGACCCTTCTTGTAAAATTCCAACGGTTACTTGTGTCAAAATACCAGAAGGAACTAACGGAGAATCAGTCAGAGCCATGTTATTAGAGGATTTCAGCATTGAAATTGCTAGTTCGTTTGGTCCATTGCACGGAAAGATATGGAGAATAGGTACGATGGGATATAGTAGTCAAAAGAAAAATATATTAGTCACACTTGGCGCCTTAGAGTCGGTTCTCCTTCACCATGGTGAGAAAGTGAATGTAGGTGAGGCAGTTCAGGCTGCATTACGAGTGTATCATAGTGGTTTTGCACTAGGTGTAGAAAAATAAGTGCGACAAAGCAAAAGAAATAGGGAGGATATTGTGAAGAACAGCTATCATGCATTTGTTCAAGAAAATGTTGAGATTATGCCAACCCAGTCAGGAGAGCTGTCGGGACTATCATTTGCTGTTAAGGATGTTTATAACATAAAAGGTGTGACTGCTAGTGCGGGTAATCCAGATTGGCTTCGAACACATAAACCTGCAAGTTCTCATGCTAGTTCTATTGAGTGCTTACTAAATCATGGAGCCAAATTAAAAGGGACCACAATTACAGATGAGTTAATGTATAGCTTAAATGGTGAGAATGTTCATTACGGTACACCGATTAACCCAAAGGATCCAAGACGAATTCCAGGTGGCTCATCAAGTGGTTCGGCTGTGGCTGTTGGAGCAAAGCTTGTTGACTTTTCGCTTGGGACAGATACAGGTGGTTCAGTTCGAATACCAGCTTCCTATTGTGGTATTTATGGCTATCGTCCTTCACACGGAGCTGTCTGCATGGATGGTGTTATCCCGTTAGCTCCTAGCTTTGATACGGTTGGCTGGATGGCTAGAGAACCTGAATTATTACTTACCATTGGAAAGGTATTGCTTAAAGGGAGTGTATCCATACAAGAGGATACTATCGGGACAATGCTAATTGGAAGGGATGCATGGACACTAGCAGATGAAAGAAGTCGAACCACACTAGCTCCTATTCTTTCACAACTAAAGGACAGGGTAACTCACTTTGACGAGGTGACGATTTCAGAAGAGGGTCTTTCTGAATGGATGGATGTTTTTCGTATTTTACAAGGAATTGAAATATGGGAATCTCACGGGACATGGATTGAAACGGTACATCCGACATTTGGACCTGATATTGCTGAACGGTTCCACTGGGCGAGCACATTAAATGTTGATGAACGAGAAACAAAAAATATGATTAGAAAAAAAATTAATGATAGAATGTCTGCTCTACTAAGTGGGAACAAGATATTGGTAGTTCCAACGGTTCCTGGAATCGCATCTTTTCTGAATCAAACAGGGCAGGAAATTGAGAAGCGACGGGCTCAAACATTACAATTATCCTGTATTGCTGGATTGGCAGGGCTACCTCAAGTTACCATACCTGTTGCACAAGTTGAGGGCGCACCACTTGGAATATCTGTTATAGCCGGTCGACACCAGGATTTATCTCTACTTCAATGGGTTGTGGAGCACAAGAAAATATGGCAAAAATGCGATGAAACCTAGTGACTGTATGGAATGGTGGAAGTAGTGATCTTTTTTTGAGTTCATTTATTAATAAACAAAGTAAGAATTATTTACAATTAAGGTGATGAATTCTTCTCTTTCAGACAAAATAGAAGAAAGAAACTGAATTAGAGGAGGGTTGAATGATGAAAGAGTTCATTAAAACAATGCCAAAGGTTGACTTGCACCTCCACCTCGATGGAAGTGTGAAACCGAGTACTTTACTAGAACTAGCTTCACAACATGGAATTCAGTTGCCTACAACGAATAAACAATCGTTAGTATCTTTTATGCAGATTGAGGATGAATGCAAAAGCTTAACAGAGTATTTAAAAAAGTTTGACCTCGTGTTACCTGTTATGCAAACGATTGAAGCGATTGAACGTATAAGCTATGAAGTTGTCGAACAAGCGTCTTTTGAAAACTGTAAGTATATAGAAGTGCGCTTTGCCCCTCAACTTCACCGAAACAAGGGACTTTCCATAGAAGAGGTGATGACTGCTGTTCTTCGAGGATTGGAGCAAGGACAAAAGCAGTTTGGGGTGATATCGAGGGCTATCGTGATTTGTATGCGTCATCAGTCTGTTGAAGAAAATATAGAAGTGATAAGAGCTTCATCAAAGTATTTAGGAACGGGTGTAGTTGGGGTTGATTTAGCGGGGAACGAAGCCTCTTATCCAGCGCGCATGCATCAAGAAGTTTTCAAGGTAGCTAATGAATATCACCTCCCGATAACGATTCACGCAGGTGAAGCCGCAGGTCCTGAAAGTATATATGATGCGGTCACATATTTAGGGGCAGACCGTATTGGTCATGGGATTCGCTTGAAGGAGGATGGTTCGCTTTTTGAAGTCATAAAACAAAAGCAAATTCCGCTTGAAATGTGTCCTATCAGTAATATTCAAACAAAAGCGAGTGAAAGCTGGGAGCACTATCCTCTAAAAGAATACTTTGAAAAAGGGTTACTTGTTACGGTGAATACCGATAATCTAACGGTTTCCAACACTACGATTACAAAAGAATATGAAACGATTGCCGAAAATTTTTCACTTTCCACTAAGGAAATCTGTACACTTATCATGAATGGGGTGGAGGCTGCCTTTTTACCACTCAAAGAGAAACAGCAGTTAGCAGATGAATTCTCTCGGAGCTTTTCTAAGATTCTTCCATAAGCAAAGAGAGTGAGACAAAAGGTTGTATTTTACCTTTTGTCTCACCCTCTAGTTTCTTAACGGACACAGATGCCTCTATTTTTACTGGAAATCGATTTTTTTGGTTGTATCGGACACAGGATCCCTTATTTCTCAAAAAAGAGTAAGAAGTAAGCTATTTTTAATGAAATAAGGTCACTGGTATCTGTTAGATTCATAAAATCACTAAAAATCGTAAAATAAGGAATCTCCTGTCCGTTAGGGAATTATCAGCGTTTTTTTATTCAAGAAAGGCTGGGATGTTGTCGCTATCAAACCCGCCATAAATGATGTCGCCTTCTTTTGTTATAAATTTAACGTAGTAGATTGCATTTCCGTAATCTGTGACAGTTGCTAAAATTTCTTTAATTTCGGCCTCATTCTTGATTTCTTTGATTGTAGGATTCAAGCCGCTCGTAAATACTTCCTCTGAAAACATTTGATATTCAGGAGTGGAGGAGAGTGTAGCCACTTCCATGCTCAGAATATCTTGAGGTTGCAGCATAATTTGTGAAAGATATCCTTTTTCATCAAGCCATTGTTCCACATGTGTAAAATCTGTTAGCCAGTCGCTGTCTATTGTATCAGGTTCATTATCATTACTATGAAGACTAAATGAGATGTGCCCCATTCTATTAGTGTTATAGTCGTTAGCATAATATTCTAAGTTTTGTATATCCTGAATGTATGCCTCTTTGAATTCTTCAATTTCTACAGGTGTTTGTATATATAAATCATGTCTTTTGTTTCCTGGAGAGTAGGAGTATAACGATATTCTTGTCACTTGCGATTTTAATTTATCTAGTTGAAATATGTTATTTTTATATTCTTCAATATTTACGATTTTACGTAATTCTTCAGTTAGAAGTGAGGAGTCAACCATATACCTTCTAGACATTTTAGTTCCATTATTTAACTTATACGTTATATCTATCGGATTATAATAATAATTAGAAGTATTAATATCTCTATTGTTAATAATCGCTTCGTGCAATTGATGAACGGCCTCAATAAACTCCTTATCATCAATAAATTGATAGTCGGTATATGGATGATAGATGACATGACCTAAGTTATCCGCGAAATGAACTTCTTTTATTTTCTCAACTGGGGGAATCTTTGTTTCAAACCCTAAGACATCAAAATGAATTACGGTCATTAATAAAGCGATAGCAATTCCATATCCTGTTAACCCCTTAAGAATGGACAACTGGAAGACTCTCCACGTTTTTCTTAGTACAATTTCTCCGACTAGGTAACCTATAACCGCACCAACGATATATCCAAAAATTACCCAACCTAGCTGGTGATTTTGAATCGATGAGAAGTAGGCACCCATCATGAGCATGGAGCAAAACGTCACTCCATATTTAAAAATCGGTTTTAGACTCGAGAAAGAAATGGCATCTGTAGCTGTCTCGATATGTCTAAATTTATAAAGGGTGTAAGTAATCGCAAATAAGACCAAGGAAAGACCGGCATATATTAGAATTTCAAAAATTGCTATTGCATCATAAGGGTATCCGAAAAGCCTAGTGAATGGTGATAGCCTTTCAATTTGGTCTGTATAAAAGGCTTCTGAATAACCAAATAAATGGATACTTAAATGATAACTTACTAGGCTTAAAAGTCCTACTGGAAGGAACAAAAGGATATAAGTTAAAATTCCTTGCACCACTGATCCACCTGTAATCATTCCAATAAGTGAAGTAAAGACAAAAAGGAAAATAGTGATTACCGTAATAGTGCTAATCCAATAGATGAGTTCACTATTTGAAACAAGATGTAACTTAGGGTTTACTGAACAAATCACCCAAGTTATTATTCCAATAAGCCAGAAAGGGACAAGCAACAACAACAACCCACTTATCACATTGTGAGAGTATAATACGCCACGTTTAATTGGGAAGCTGTGAGTGATGTCTGCCGCTTCTTTAACATGTAAGTATCGAAATATAAATACACCAGCAAAAATAGGAATCGTAAATAGAAACAGAAATTGTCCATCCATCTCACGTAAAATATCTTCTGAATAATGAAAAACAAATTCTTCCTCCGAGATTCGCATTAGCAATTGTAAAGGAGCAGTAAAGAAGAAACCTAGGAAATAAACGATACCGATCCAACCATGTTGCTTAAAATTTTGAATAAGTAATCTTGAATTATAAGAAAATGTTTTTGAATTCATAGCCTACACCGCCCATTTCGTAAATAAAGATTTCTTCTAGCGTAAGTGGTAGTAAATCAAACACTGCTGGTTGTAGAGGAGCAATTGTTTTTTGGATGTCGTCTTCTGATGCTCGGATAACTAAGAGTGATACACTCCCTCTTGTTTCTTGATGAAGAACTGTAAGGGAAGAGAGTACTTCTTTTTCCTGTTCAGGAGAGGAGAAGACAATTTGTACTTTATGGGTATCTGCTTTTAAATCATCTAAATCCTTTTCAATTAGTAATTTACCGTTATGCATAATTCCGACATGGTCACAGATATCCTCTATTTCTCGTAAATTGTGAGAAGAGATGAGAACGGTCATTTCTCGTTCTGCCACATCCTGAAACAGTAGATTTTTTATTTTTTGACGCATAACAGGGTCAAGACCATCAATTGGCTCGTCTAAAATAAGAACATCTGGCATTGTTGATAGAGCTAACCAAAACGCTACCTGTCGTTGCATTCCTTTAGAAAGTCGGTGTATTTTTTTTGTTTGTTCAATCGTAAAAACCTCTTGTAAACGTTGGAATCGCTCTTCATTCCAATTGATGTAGAAGCTTCGATAGTAATCTGCCATTTGCTTAATTGTCGATTGTGGTAAAAAGTAAAGAGCGTCGGGAATATATACGACACGTTGCTTCATTGCTACGTTTTCAAAAATCGGTTGTCCTTCGATGGCGACGCTGCCCTTGTCTTGTCTATAAATGCCGACTATCGTTTTGATTAAGGTTGTTTTTCCGGCACCGTTAGAACCGAGCAATCCATAGATAGTTCCTTTTTTTACAGTTAAGCTTAATCCACTTACTGCTTCTTCATGTTCAAATCGTTTGTATACATTTTCTACTTTAATCATGTTATTCTCCCCCCTCGGTCTTCGCTTTGGCTTTTTTGAACAAGGTTAATACTCTTTTTTCACTAAGTCCGAGAAAAATAGCTTCGGTTAAAAGCTTTAGTAAATCCTCTTCAATAGACTTTAGTTTATCGTTACTTGGCATCGTCTCTACAGGAGAAACATAATAGCCTTTTCCAATAAATGAGTATAAATAGCCTTGCCTTTCAAGCTCTCGATATGCTTTTTGAATGGTGTTTGGATTTACGGTAATCTCACTTGATAATGCGCGAACAGATGGTAGCTTTTCATCTGCTGATAAGACTTGATTAATGATTAGTTCTTTAATTTTCTCCACAATCTGTTCAAATATCGGACTTCGATTTCTCGGGTCAAATTCAAACAAAATCCTCCCCACCTTTTCTTATAAAGTAACTAACTGTATTAAGTATCATAATACAGTTAGTATTGTAGCAGTTGACGAACCTTTTGTAAATCGGTTTTTAGTAAATATTTTCCTAAGAATATAAAAAGAGGATTGGTCAAAGGATTTTCCCCTTTTTCCAACCCTCTATAATATTACTTATAAGTTACTGCGGTCCCGGTTGCTACGCACATCATCATTCCATCACGAAGTGTTTCAAAATCTAGGTCTACACCAATTACAGCGTTGGCACCTAATGCACGGGCTCTTGCTTCCATTTCTTTAATTGCGATTTCGCGACCTTCAGCTAACTTACTTTCGTACGCGCCGCTTCTTCCTCCAATAATGTCTGTAATTCCAGCAAGGAAATCGCGAACGACATTAGCCCCCATAATCGCTTCGCCACTTACAATGCCGTGGTAGGTTACAATGTCCTTCCCTTGTAAGACGGGAGTAGTAGTAGTGATCATAACATTTCTCCTTTAAAGTGAAGTGCTTACTCTACCAATATACCATATTTTTCTAAAATGAAATCTAAATTTTTAGTGAGAGAGGACCCGACACAAATAGGTCAGGATATGGTAGGATGATATTATCGCAAAATAGTGAAGATAGGTGATGGAACGATGAAGAAATATATCATTCTAGGAATAGTGATTGTAGTGACAACGGCATGTGCTGCGGTTGAAGAAGCGGATGTTAAGAGGGAGCTTGACGTTGAAGTAGAAGAGGTAAGCAAGGCGATACCAACAATTGAAGAGAGAGAAACTTTTTTGAAATCAAATCAATATATTGTGGAATATGAATTAATAACAGAAGATGACACACTCAATACCAACCAGATGTCTGTAAGGATGAAAGATGAATTTGCCGATTTAAGTATTAGCGAACAATATTTATTTTTGGTCGATTTCTATGAAACTTTCAATGTCAAATTTGGTGAATTGCTTCCGAATGACTGGGATTTTCTTAACAGACTTAGTGTGTTTGTAGAAGACAACGAAATTCCAACGTATTGTGTGACATTGAGGACTTTTGAAGTCGTATCATACAATATAGGGATTGATCGGGAAGTAGGAGAGATGGCTGGTGACCATTTATTAGATATATTGGACCACCTCGATAAATCAGAAGTCTTATCAGGAAAAGAGGGGAATCAAGAGGATTCCTCCCCTACCATTTTTTCTGCTTCCGGCGAGCTCATACGGGAAAGTGAGTCTTGGCCTGGTGGAATGCCCTTTGCCGAGACATCAACAAACAGTAATACAAATGACTCTGAAACGTATATTGATGAAATGACTGGTAACGATTGGGTGTTGTTAACAGAAAATCAAAAATTCCATGGAGTTTCAAATGCGCTATATCACTTGGACATGAATGGATATACTATCGAAGAAAGTGAATACTTTTTTATAGAAGCATTGGATGCCTTTTATACAAGCGCTCCAATGATGGATGTTCCTGTTAGTGAGGCGTTACCTTCAATTGGTGTGATGGCTAATGCGATTAGGAAGTAAGAGGAGTACCTAAAAAACTTCGGTTAGTGCAACTAGTGATCATAGTGCTTCTGTGTCCGATGGAGAACAGAAGTCGGTCATTTTAATTACTACCACGAATCTATTCCTTCCTGTAGATATTTTAAGATTTCACCTATAAAGGCTTTTCATTACATCGATATTTTGCAAAAAACCTTCATTTCAGACAATTACTTTATAGTGTAAAGTTATACCGATATGGTATGATTAATATATATACCCTTACTTTATCTTAGATGGAGGAATTATGGATAAAATCGCAATTATTTCCGATATTCATGGTAATATTCCGGCTCTAGAGGCAGTAGTTACTGATATTAAAGAACGAAACATACAAACCATTTTTTGTCTTGGTGATATGGTTGGCAAAGGTCCACATTCGGAATTGGCCGTAGATTTTGTCAAAGCAACATGTGAAGTTGTCATACAAGGAAATTGGGACCAATTAATGCCTCAAAAACAAAAAGAAAAAGAGTTTGTTTGGCATCAAAAAAGGTTGGGTCTGCAAAGATTAAATTATTTAGCAAACTTACCTTTTTACCATGATTTTTATATGAGTGGTAAGTTGATTCGCCTTGTACATGCCTCTCCACAAAGTGTCCATCATAGGGTACAACCATGGGACTCATTAGAAAAGAAATTAGCGATGTTTGAAAGTACCGAGAATACAGATTATACATATCAAATGCCTGATATCGTTGGATATGGTGATATTCATAATGCCTTTATTCAACACATTGAAAAGAAAACGTTATTTAATAGTGGAAGTGTGGGTAATCCACTTGATGTTCCACAAGCTTCATATGTTATTTTAGAAGGACGATATCAGTCGGAAACGGAAGCACCAATTTCCATACAATTTACACGAGTTCCCTATGATGTTGACCTTGCGATACAAAACGCAATCGATGAAAAAATGCCGAAGTTACAAGAATACATTGACGAGCTTCGAACGGGTATTTATCGGGGATTAAAAAATTAATATCGTTTTGGAGGAAATATGAATCAAACAGACATTCTATCGGCTTTTACAAGTTGGCATAATCCATTTGCCAACTTCTTTGCTAGCATTTTTACTTTTATGGGGAATGAAGAATTTTATTTCTTAATCCTCCCATTGATTTATTGGTGTTTTTCAAAGCAAGTAGGCTTTCGCCTTTTTTATGTTTTCCTGCTATCAATGTATGTCAATTCTTTCTTGAAGATTCATTTTGCAGTAACGAGACCGATTGGAACAGATGGTATCACATCACTTTATGTATCATCGGCTGAGGTAGGAAGTCATTATCCGCATGATTCATTTCCTAGTGGCCATGCTCAAGGATCTGCTACACTTTGGGGCTACTTAGCTTATGTTATTAAACGTCGTTCCTTTACTTATTTTGCTTTTGCTCTTATTTTATTAATCTCTGTTTCACGTTTATATACGGGGTTACATTGGCCAATTGATGTGGTTGTTGGGATTTTACTTGGATTAGGGCTTGTTCTTTTATCAATGCAACTTCAACAGTGGATGACAGCTACCACCATTACAATGAAATGGATTATTGTGTTAGTCGCGCCAATCGTGTTGCTTATTCTCTTTCCACAAGACGAGGGAGTCAAGTACTCCGCTTTTTTGCTCGGAGCTGGAATCGGTTACTTACTTGAGAAAAAGTATGTTAATATGTTGATTTCTAGAAGTGTCTGGAGAAAATCAGTAGCCTATATCATTGGTGTTGCTGTCTTATTTACACTTCAAAGTGGATTAAAAGTTGTTTTTCCGGAGTTACTAGCGTTTGATTTTGTTCGATATGTACTTATAGGGATTTGGGGTTTAGTAGGAGCCCCTTATGTATTTGTATTGTTACGTATTTATCGGAAAGAGAAAATAGAAGATGCCACGGGGAAGCCTCCATTTAGTGCATAATATGAAGAGGGTGAGACAAAAGGTTGTATTTTACCTTTTGTCTCACCCTTTAAGCAATATGTGAAACCGCCACTATCTTTATGTTGGGTCATTCAAAAAGAAGAACGCTTCGCTGTAGTCATACTTTTTTTAAAAGAGGGCAGTGGCTTCGCACATTGCATCGAGGGCACTGTAAAAGTTTAAAACCGAACTTTTTCAGTGCCCTCCGGCTTTGCTGGTTTTCTTAAATCTTTAATATAGCAAAGTTGTATGGGGAGAGGGTCAGGTCTTTTTTTAATGTTTGTGTTTCTCCTGTCCATACATTTTTGCTTACAAGGTGTTGGTAGCCTTCAGGAATGGAGATGCTTTGAGATTCGGAACTGGAATTTAAGAAAAATAGAAAGACGCCTTTTTCGCTAATTTGTCTATAAACAATCGAATTCTTTTTATCACAAACCGAAAGAAACTCAGGGTTGGATGTGAATTTATAGTCTTTACGCAACTGAATGATTCGCTGTACAAAGGTATACATGTCTTGGTCCTGTTTTTCAATATCCCATATCATGCATTCGCGGCAACCTGGGTCAGTCTCACCAGCCATACCAATTTCATCTCCGTAGTAAATACATGGTGTTCCTGGTAATGAGAATTGAACGACTTTTTGTAACTTTACTTTTGCTTTGTTATTATGGCTAATTGTAAGAATCCTTGCTGTATCATGACTTCCAAGTAGATTAAACGCTACTTCATTGACATTATTCGGGTATTGATGAATCACTTTGTTTATTTGTTGGGTAAATTCAGAAGCCGTTAGCTTTTCTTTTGCTATGAATTCGGTTATTGCTGTAGTAAAAGGATAATTCATCACAGCATCGAATTGGTCCCCTTGAAGCCATGGCATCGAATCATGCCAGATTTCACCTAGGATATATAAATCAGATTTTACTGCTTTAACTGCTTTTCTAAAATCCTTCCAAAAAGCGTGATCCACTTCATTGGCTACATCTAATCTCCAGCCATCAATATCAAACTCTTCAATCCAATACGTGGCAACGGAAAGAAGGTATTGTTTCAGCTCTTCATTTTCCGTATTTAACTTTGGCATTTGAGGAACAAATGCAAAGGTGTCATAGTTTGCTTTTGGTGCTGTTTCTACTGGGAAGTTGCGAATATGAAACCAGTCTTTATATTTAGATTGCTCTCCTTTTTCTAAGACGTCTTGAAATGGTTCAAAATAAAAACCACTATGGTTAAATACAGCATCAAGCATAACTTTAATCCCTCTATCGTGACACGCTTGAACAAGTTTCTTAAACATGTCCTTATCTCCGAATTGCGGATCAATTTCCAAATAATCAATTGTGTCATACTTGTGGTTCGAATAGGCTTTAAAAATAGGAGTAAAATAAATACCATTAATTCCAAGGTCGACTAGGTAGTCTAGATGGTCAATCACACCTTGAAAATCACCACCAAAGAAATTAGTTGGTGTAGGCTCAGTACTTCCCCACTCTTGTGTGCCTTCAGGATTTATTTTAGGATCACCGTTAGCAAAACGCTCAGGAAAGATTTGATACCACACTGTATCCTTTACCCAATCAGGCGGTGAAAAGACATCCACTTTATTTAAAAAAGGAAAGCTAAAATAATAGCCACTATCAGTCGGAGCCTCAGAATAGAACCCTTTTTCTGTATAATACTGAGTAGATTCGTTATCTCTAATAACAAACCCATACCTAAGTCGGCGATATTCAGGTTGAATGAAACAAATCCAGTAATCAAATAAGTCATCAGCCCCAGATTTTCGTAATCGTAGTGTTGAAGTTTCCCAGCAATTTTCTTCATGATTAAAACTAAAAGGGTCACCATAAATAAGGTCTACGCTGTCAATATCATCTTTTTTTGTACGTAATCGGATATGCAATGTCTTTTCGTCATAAGCATAAGCAAATTCATTTTTAGGTCGATGGAAAATAGCTTCTTTAATCAAATTGCACGCTCCTTCTTTCATTTCTAATTAAAAGTATGTAAAACTAACATAGGTAAAATACATATCAGTTGTCAAGCGTTTGCACAAAAAAATAAGGTAATATTTTGTAAAAACAAGTTGAAACTGGTCGTAACTAGAATTATAATGACTATAGCACTACAATTAAGTGCAAACGATTGCGCTATTTAAATGGGGGGATATGATGAAGGTAGGAAGTAAGTTTAAGCGGGAAAACGTAAAGCGAAAAAAGAACCAGGCCAAAAAAACTATTACCGAGAATAGTAAGCGCTTTCTTTTGGTGCATAAGCTAATACTAGTTGTACTTGGTATCGTTAGTATTAGTATCATCTCAGGAATGCTATTACTTTCGAGTAATCAGACTGTAAAACAAGAAGTGTATAGTATTAATGAGTTAACCGATGTAAAGGACAAGTATACTAGTGTAATTAATGGAATAAACCAAATTGGTCTTTTTCAATATGACCTCCTTATCGATGGCTATTCAGAAACAAAAGCAAACCGACTTG
This sequence comes from Bacillus alkalicellulosilyticus, assembly GCF_002019795.1. Classification (GTDB taxonomy): domain Bacteria; phylum Bacillota; class Bacilli; order Bacillales; family Bacillaceae_F; genus Bacillus_AO; species Bacillus_AO alkalicellulosilyticum. The sequence continues at coordinate 1,118,382 of NZ_KV917381.1, forward strand.
GAAATGAAATAGAAAAAATAAACAATCAAGTTTTGGAGATAGATGAATTTATGAAAAGCGATAGTGAACTAGAAGCTTATTATAGTCATTTATCAGATGGGTTAGAACAATTTAATTACGTTTATGAAAATCTGCTGTCAGAACCTTTTGTAGGTGAGCGAGCAAATCGAATAAGGGTTGAAGCAGGCCAAAGAATAACTCGTGCTCTTCAAACTGTAGAAGCTGCTCATTCAAGAATTCAACCATATTTTGACCGACATTTTGATGAGAACGTAACCGTTTTAAATGATACATTAAATGAAAGTAAGCAAACACTATTGGCGGCAATCATCATTACAACTCTAGTTTCATTTAGTATCGTGTTTATCTTTGCAAGAAACTTAAACAAAGGAATAGCAGCTATTTCTCGTCGAATTGAAGCTTATCGCAAAGGAGACTTTACTTATGAAGCGACGATGAAACGAAAAGATGAAATTGGTGAGATTGACGCAGGCCTTGCAACGATGGCAGACCAATTAGCAAATGCCCTTAAGGCAAATATCGAATCGAGTAAGGAAATGTTAGAGGTTTCAATTGATGTTGGAAATCATACTCAATTAAATCAAAAAGCGTCTAATCAAATTGAACAATTAGCCAATGTCTTTAAAACAGATGCTAGGCAACAATTGGATTATGCAACTTCGATTTCTGCAGTAACTGAACAAGCGTCTGTTAGTTCACAAGAAATAGAACAAGCTGCAAATTCAATTAGTAGAAAAATGGAAGAGATGAATCGTGAAGCGAATGGTGGAACTACGTATATGATAGAAATGAGCGAATCAATTACAAAGGCTGTTGCTGAAACAAACGAGCTCTCAAGAAATATAACTGAAATTGTTTCAAGCATGGATGAGATAACTAATTTTATGGGAGAGATTGAAACGATTACAGGACAAACAAACCTGTTAGCTTTAAATGCTTCGATTGAGGCAGCAAGGGCTGGTACAGCAGGTAAAGGGTTTTCGGTAGTTGCAAATGAGATTCGTAATTTATCAAATCAAACAAATGACTTTGCAGACCAAATTAAGAAAATTATAGAGAATACCCAAGGAAATACACTGCATTTTATGAAACAGTTTGAATCGTTTAAAAACGTTGTGCAAACGGTTGTCTCTACTTCGGATGATGTTGTTCATATTTTTAAAGAAATTAGCAGTAAAAATTCTGACTTAACAAACGAAAATATAGAGATTGCGGAAGCGATTCAAGACATTTCTGCAGGTCTGCAGGAAGTGGCTTCTTCAACCGAAGAGCTAGTGGAATCTGCATCAAAACTAGTTGGTAGTTCAGTGGAGATTACTAACTTCACAACGGAACAATCAAAGATTTCTAGCGAATTAGTAACGAATATGAAGAGACTAGAAAGAGTTGCTGATAAGGTAAAAGAAAGTACAGGTAATATCAAAATAAAATAAAAAATATAGAAAAAAGCATTGTGTTTTTAGTATATAGGCATTATAATAAGTACAAATGATGCAAGCGATTTCATAGAGACTCTATCTAATCGCATTTTTTTAAAAGTTTATGCGCAATCGTTTGCTCTAATGATAGAGTGATTGTACATAATGAATTGATATTCTCTCCGATGGGAATGAATATCATAGAAAATTGCATTATTAATAAAGATATTAGGGGGAAGAAAACATGTTTAGAAAATCATCATTATTAATGTTGATGCTACTACTAGCAATTTCAATTATTGCTGCTTGTGGCGGAAATGACGGTGGAGAAGAAGCTCCAGCACCAGCTGAAACAGAAGACCAAGGTCAAGCAGAAGCTGAGGCAGAAGCTCCGGCAAAACCTGAATCATTAACAATTTGGGTAAATGACAATGAAGGACAATTAAGTGCAGTAAATCAAATTATTGAAAGTTATACAGCTGAAACAGGAATCGAAATTGAAGTTGTTCCAATGAACTTTGATGACCAAGTTGATAACCTTTCTCTAGATGGTCCGGCTGGTCAAGGTCCTGACGTGTTCATGCAAGCGCATGACCGAACTGGTGATATTCATTTACAAGGTTTAGCTGCAGAGCTAGATATTCCTGCTGATGTAGCTGGAACGTACTTCCAAAACGCATTTGAATCTTTCCAAGTTGAAGGCATTCAATACGGTGTACCAATTAAAGTAGAAACTTACGCTTTATATTATAATAAAGAGCATTTAGCTGAAGTTCCTGAAACAATGTCTGAATTAATGGAATTCGCAAAAGAATTTACAAGTGGTGACCAATATGGTTTCCTAGCAGACCCTGGTAACTTCTATTTCGTAAAACCATTCTTCACAGGTCCTGGTGGATACATTTTTGGTGGAGAGCCTGGTAACTTTGATTCTTCTGATGTAGGATTAGACAACGCTGGAGCAATTGAGGGTGGAGAGTTAATTCAATCGTGGGTAACAGACGGTTTAATGCCAGCTGATATGAATCTTGATAATGCAGCAGCCATTTTTGAAGATGGAAGAGCAGCTACAATTCTAAATGGTCCTTGGGCACTTAACACATTTAGAGAAGCTTTAGGTGATAATTTAGGAGTTGCACCACTTCCATTATTTGATAACGGTCAAGTACCTGATACATTCTCAGGTAACCATGGTTGGTTAGTATCTAACTTTTCTGAAAATACGTATTGGGCGACTGATTTCATCATCTTCTTAACAAACGAAGCAAATCAACAAACATGGTTTGAAGTTGCTGGTGAGATTCCTGCAAACCAAACAGTGGCTGAGTCTGATTTAGTTCAAGGTAATGAGCACATTGCTGGATTCGTTGAGCAGTTAGCTCATGCTGAGCCTATGCCAAACATTCCTGAAATGTCTCAAGTTTGGGCTCCAATGGCTGATGCACTTCAACTAATTTTACAAGGTGAAGATGTAACCGAAATTCTTGGTGAAGCAGTAGATGAAATTCATGAACAAATTGCTCTTCAGCAATAATAAATAGTGTGGGAGGGAGTAGCTTCCCTTCCACCTTTTTGATTACTAAGATGAGCAATAGAAGAGGAGGGAGCTTATATGTCAAATTCAAAATCTGAAGAACGTTTACCGCATAAAAAAGGCGTTTTACTAGCTACCCTATTATCAGTTATTTTCCCTGGACTAGGGCAATTTAAGAATCGTAGATATATAAAAGGTGCTATATTTTTCTTGTTTTCCGCATCTTTTTTACTTGCTTTAATGGACTTTATTACAGATGGGTATTGGGGAATTGTCACGTTAGGCACAGATCCTGCGATTCATGATTCTAGGTTTTTATTAATTAATGGGATATTGGCTATCTTTTTAACCGTACTATATTTATTCATATACGTATGGAATATTAAAGATGCACAGGCTGATGCTGAAAAGTTAGCAAAAGGGTGGAGAATTCCTTCAATTAAGGAATCATTTCATAATTCGTATGATAAAGCCTTCCCATATTTTTTAGTACTTCCAGGGTTCTTTATGTTAATGTTAACGGTCGTCTTGCCGTTATTGTTCTTAGTATTTGTCGGGTTTACAAATTACAGTCGTTACAATGCACCACCAAGAAACTTACTTGACTGGGTCGGATTTGAAAACTTTGTACAGCTTATTACTGTCCCGATTTGGAGAGAGACGTTTATCTCGGTATTGTCATGGACATTGGTTTGGACATTTGTAGCAACAACGTTACAAATTGCATTAGCCTTATTTTTAGCAATCCTTGTAAATGACAATCGTGTCCGTTTTAAACGATTAATTCGTACGGTTTTCATTTTACCGTGGGCCGTTCCAGGATTCGTTTCAATCCTTATATTTTCAGCATTGTTCCATGAAAGTTTCGGTGCGATTAACCGAGATATTATCCAGCCTATATTGGGAATGAACATCGCTTGGATGTCCGACCCTAACTGGACAAGGACAGCTATTATTATGTTGCAAGTATGGCTAGGCTTTCCATATGTGTTTGCTTTATTTACAGGAGTATTGCAAAGTGTATCAAAAGATTGGTATGAAGCAGCTGAAATCGATGGCGCCAATGGGTGGCAGAAATTCAGGACGATTACATTGCCGCACGTCTTATTTGCTACGGCACCATTACTCATTATGCAATATTCATTTAACTTTAATAACTTTAATATCATTTATCTCTTCAATGAAGGTGGACCCGCGGTGCGTGGTCAAAATGCAGGTGGTACGGACATTCTCATTTCGTGGGTGTTTAGTTTAACCTTCCAAAATCAACAATTCGGAATGGCAGCTGTTGTTTCGGTTATCATGGGGATATTTGTTGCAACCTTTGCATTCTTCCAATTCAGAAGGTCACGTTCATTTAAAGAGGAGGGGAAAATATAATGAGCAGAAAAACGAAATCAATGCTTCAAGTTACAGGCATCTATGCTGTCATTTTATTTATGTTCGCTGTCATTTTATATCCAATTGCATGGACTTTAGGAGCGTCATTTAACCCTTCTCCTAGTTTAGTAACAGCATCATTAATTCCAAACAATGCCTCTTTAATTCATTACGAGTGGCTCTTTACTAGTGAAAATAGTCGCTATGTAACATGGTATTGGAACACAATTAAAGTGGCTACTGCCAATGCAGTAATCTCAACGTTTCTAATTTCACTAGTTGCCTATGCATTTTCTCGTTACCGATTTGTTGGTAGAAAAAACGGAATGTATATGTTCCTGTTATTGCAGATGTTCCCAGCGATTATGGGAATGGTTGCTCTTTATATTATGTTAAGTGTATTTGGTCTCCTAAATAGCCTTGTAGGTTTAACACTTATTTATATCGGTACAGCGATTCCGTTAAATGCATTCTTAGTCAAAGGTTATTTTGATACGATCCCACGAGAACTTGATGAGTCAGCTAAATTAGATGGAGCCGGTCATTTCCGAATTTTCTTTACAATTATGATTCCATTAGCGAAACCAATTATAGCCGTTGTTGCATTATTTAATTTTATGGGTCCTTTCATGGACTTTATTTTACCAAGAATTTTGCTACGTACACCTGATAATTTCACATTAGCATTAGGGTTATATAATTTAGTAAATGATAGCTATGCATCTGACTTTAGCCGTTTTGCAGCCGGTTCGATTCTTGTTGCAATACCAATTGCAGCTGTATTCTTATTCTTACAACGTTATTTAATATCTGGACTTTCTTCAGGAGCTACGAAGGGATAATTCATTTTTCCTTTCGTTCCTGAGGGGGGAGATGCCTTATTATGGAATCCAAACTCCTACTCTTAGGTTTGAAAGTTTCATTCACAAGAGCAATAAACGTATTGTGAATGTTATAAATAGATGGACATTACTTCCCTTATAAAGATAGGTTATAAAGAATGAATAGTTGGTCGATAATTGTAGTAAAATAAATAATTGTGTATATCTTGCATTAGAGATAAAATAAGGATAGTAAATAATTACTATTTAATGTGTGGAGGGGATACCGGTGTCAATAACAATTAAAGATGTAGCAAAACTTGCGAATGTTGCTCCATCTACGGTATCACGTGTCATAGCTAATAGTTCTAGAATTAGTCAAAAAACAAAAGAGCGTGTGAGAGAAGCAATGGAGGAATTAGGATATCATCCTAACTTTAATGCCAGAAGCTTAGCCAATAAAAGCACGAATACGCTTGGTGTGATTATGCCTAATTCGGCTAAAGTTGCCTTTCAAAACCCCTTTTTCCCAGAAGTAATAAGGGGGATTACTGTAAAATCCCATCAAGAAAAGTATGGTTTATACTTATCAACGGGTCAAACTGAAGAGGAAATCCTCGATGAAGTGATGCAAATGGTGTACAGTCGAAGAGTCGACGGAATATTATTGTTATATTCTAGAGTTAATGACAAAGTGATGCCTTTTTTAATAGAACAAGATTTTCCGTTTGTTCTCATAGGTAGACCTTATAATGGTGATGGTTCAAAAGTTACATTTGTTAACAATGATAACCATAAAGCAGCAAAAACAGTTACTGAATATTTAATACTTTTAGGTCATAAAAAAATTGGTTTTATTGGTGGAAGCATGGACTATGTTGTTACATTAGACCATATGTCTGGGTATAAACAAGCTCTTGAAAACGCCAATATTCCAATAAAGGAAGAGTTTATTGTTCATCATGCTGAAGTGAAAGAGGGTGGACAAGATGCCATCATTGAATTGATGGCTCTTGAAGAGCGCCCAACTGCTTTAGTCGTAGCGGATGATATTATGAGTTTTGGTGTATTACGGATGTTGGAGGATATGGGTGTAAAAGTCCCAGATGATATATCACTTGTAAGCTTTAATAATGTGATGATTTCTGAGCTTTCTTCCCCGCCGATGACGACCGTTGATATTCATATTAATGATTTAGGCTTTAAAGCAACCGAATTATTAATTGATAAAATTAAACACCCGCAAGAGGATAGTAAGCAAGTGATTGTCCCTCACAATCTAATAAAGCGACAAACGTGTAAAAGAGTGAACGGCTAGAGATTGAGTTAAAAGTAAAAGCTGGAACAAAGGTAAACCTTTATGTTCCAGTTTTTTTATTTTGTGTTCAGAGGCTGTAAAATGAAAAAATAGATAATAATTTCAGATAACTTACTTGCTAGTCTTCAAGAATTGTGATAGATTATTGATAGGTAATGAAAACGCTTGCACTACAAAATGGAAAATACTACTGATAACCAATCAGGTATTTTTTTACTAATTTTGTGCAATCGTTTGCGCAACAAAAACCTATAACACGTTGTGTCAAAGGAAAGAATAAGAGAGGGGTAGCTTTATGTACAGTAAAAAGAAATGGTATTCTTTGGCGTTAGCTTTGCTTATGTTGTTTAGTGTTTTTTCACCAGCATTTGTGGTAGCTCAAAACCAAACGAGTACTGCAAGTCCTGTGGTTTCAGAAGATGGAACTGTTGTATTTACTTATGAAAATGATTCTGCTGACCGAGTTAGAGTAGCAGGAGGATTTACGAGTTGGCAAGAAAATGCATTAGAAATGACAAAACGAGATGGAATTTGGTCGAAATCAATTACACTTACACCAGATGTATATCAATATAAATTTATTGTAGGTGAAAATGATTGGATTGTTGACCCATTAAATAGTGAACAAGTGAGTGGAAATAGTAAACTTGTTGTACCAGGTTTAAAACTAGATTCCATTCCTTCTAGCTTACAAACCGGTACAAGTCGTCAATTAACGGCGGAACTTGTAAACCAAAATGGAGATATTGTAAGCGCTTCCGATGTAGCTTGGTCATTAGTTGATGCTCCAAGTGGAGTATCGATTGACGGAACGACACTTCGAATTTCAGAAAGTGTTCCAGGAAATGCAACATTCAAAGTTAAGGCAACAAAAGATAACTATGAAACGACTAGAACGATTACTACTGTTGGGGTTATGTATGAGTACACGATTAACTTCCACCGTTCAAGTGGTGATTTCGAAAACTGGGATATGTGGATTTATAACAGCGGATATGCAGATGCGGGGTACGCATTTAGTTCTGTATCTGGAGGAGATTATACATTTGCAAAAGGTACACATTCATTCCCTGAAAATGATATCACTCTAATCCCAAGAAAAAAAGACTGGAGTGCTCAAGCAGAGGAATTCACGGTGCGAATTCCTAATGGACAAACAAGTACAGAAGTTTGGCTAGTACAAGGAATTACTGAAGTTTTTACAAGTGAAGCCGCTGCTTTACATGCGATTCGTGTTAGGGAAGGCTCTGTACAACCACATATCCGTTTTACATATGACAGACCAGACGCAAATTATGAAGACTGGGATGTTTGGGTATGGGGAACTGGAGCTCAAGATAATAACCATGATTTTACCCGTTTTGATGATGGAAAAGCGATTGCTGAAATTAATATAGGTTCTTTAGCTGAAAGAGTCGGATTCATTGTTCGTAAAACGGGTTGGACTGAGCGTGAACCAGGTGGAGACCGGTTTATTACAATCAATAAGAGTGACCCTATTACAAAGGTATATGTGACTAGTGGAGAAACGGCATTCTTTACAGTTCCTGCTGTTAAGAAGCCAGAAATTAATGATGGAAATGCAACATTCCAATTCCGTGATCCTCAACTTTACCTAACCGACGAAATGTCCAAAATTGAAAAAGTAGAATTGAGCCTTACACCTAAAAATAGTGAAATGGTTACTATTAGTAGTGTAGTAGGCCGATATGAAATGACGAACGAGCCTCAAAACGAGCGTTTTGTATATACGTATAACAATTTACCTCCAGGAGAATATGAGTATTCATTCTTTGTGACCATTGATGGTGTAACAACAGAAGTGTCAGACCCATATCATTCAGTGGATGGAACATCTGTTATTTCTTACTTTAACCTAGCAATTGATGTTACTGGAGAAGTTGCTCCAGCAGAGGTAGATTATAACCAAAATGCTGTTCTTTCTTTAGATATCGTAAATGAGGAAGAAGCTGAAATTCGTGAAATCTATGTTGATTTAAGCGAAGTAGGTGGACCAGAAAAAGTAACAATTGATCCTGAGATTCAAGAAATTACAATTGCTGTTGACCACAATACAACAGCAGGCGTAAAGACATTACCAATTACAGTGGTAGATGTATATGGGAATGATCATTACGGTGAAGCGGAAGTAACTGTGAAAGCTCGTCATTCAATTGGTGATGCTGACTTTGACTGGGATGAGGCAAGAATTTATTTCTTATTAACGGATCGTTTCTTTGATGGAGACTCATCTAATAATGATCCATATGGTATTGGCTATAATGAAGAGGACGCAGGTGCTTATAAAGGCGGAGACTTTAAAGGAATTACGGCAAAGCTTGATTATTTACACGACTTAGGGGTTAATACGATTTGGATTAATCCAATTGTTGAAAACATCTTATATGATGTTCGTCATAACGATAGCCCTCATATTACTCCATACTATGGATACCACGGCTATTGGGCTAGTAATTTTGAAGAGTTAAATCCTCATTTTGGAACAATGGAAGATTTCCATGAGTTAATTGATGAGGCACATGAACGTGGCATGAAATTAATGATTGATGTTGTATTAAACCATACGGGCTATGGATTAAAAGAAGCAGACGCTCGCTTAGACGGAACCATTCCTCACTTCCCGACAAATGAGGACCGTGAACGTTTTGCTGGAATGCTTCGGGATGGTGGAAGTGACACTGTACGTGGGGAATTAGCTGGATTGCCAGACTTCATTACAGAGGATCCAGAAGTTCGTGAACAAATCGTTCAATGGCAAGTGGATTGGATTGAAAAATCAAGAACACCAAACGGAAATACAATTGATTACTTCCGTGTTGACACAGTAAAACATGTGGAAGATGCAACATGGATGGCTTTTAAAAACGAACAAACGAAGGTAATGCCTGAATTCAAAATGATTGGTGAGTCATGGGGAGCTTATTATCAAGATGACCATGGGTACCTTAACAGTGGGATGATGGATTCATTACTAGACTTTGAATTTAAAAACTATGCGATTAACTTTGCAAACGGTCAAATTGATAGTGTAGAACATACGTTACAAGCAAGAAACCAATCGATTTCCAATGGTGCGACACTAGGACAATTTTTAGGAAGTCATGATGAAATTGGTTTCCTAGACCAAAGCAGAATCAATGGGGATGAAGGGAAATTAAAGCTAGGAGCAGCTCTTCAAATCACGTCTAAAGGACAACCAGTTATTTATTATGGTGAAGAATTAGGCTATTCTGGTGAAGCCAATTATCCTCATTACACAAATCGATATGTTATTGATTGGGATGAAGTAGAAGATAATGACATTCATGAGCATTATACGAAACTTTTAAATGCAAGAGCAGAGTATTCACAAGTATTCTCAAAGGGAACAAGAACTAGATTAGCAGGTTCTGATGCAGAAGGGTTCACTGTTTTTGAAAGAGAGTTTGAAGGTGAATCTGTCGTTGTAGCTATTAACGTGACAGAATCAGATAACGAAGCAACGTTTGCAGTTCCTTTTACAGCAGGAAGTGAAATTACCGACATTTACGGAAATCATACGTATACCGTAAATCAAGATCAAACGGTTACGGTAACCATTCCTAATCGCGATGCGGGTGGTACTGTCATTCTTGCAGCAGGAATTGTACCTGATCCAGTTGATGGAGAACTACCAACTGAGCCAGGCACAGAACAACCTGGAGTTGAACAGCCAGGAGCAGAAGAACCAGGTATTGAGCAACCAGGAGCTGAACAGCCAGTGACTGAACAGCCAGGTACTTCTAAACCAGGCGTTGAACAACCAAAAGAAAAAGGTAAAGACAAAGAAGTAAGAACGGACAAAAAAGTAAAAACAGACAAAGAAAAGAAAGGAGATAAACTCCCAAGCACAGCAACAAATATGTATAACATGCTTGTAATAGGTACCTTACTAGTTTTAGTAGGTGGGGGAATTGTCTTCTACGTAAGAAAAAGAAAGATGAACATAGAATAGTTTGATTGTAGTTGAGGGTGGGATAAAAGTTGTGTTAACTTTTGTCTCACCCTCTTCATTCAACATTAGGTTGATTATAAGATTGAACAATCTATTAATCTGAATGTATTTATGGTAAAGTAAAATAGAACTAAATCATAAATTGTAGGTGAGACGAATGAAAATTGTAGCGCGACTTTTTATATTATGTGGTTTAGGTTTTGTGATTTATGCAGGGTATGAGCTTTATATGACGCATATGAAACAACAAGAATCGATAGCAGAAGCCGTTAAAATTACAGAAGACGGAAATGGCATTAATTCGGCAGAGGACATGAATATTAAAGATGGGGATGTCATTGGTGTTTTATATATCCCTCGCTTCGATAAAGATCTTGCAATAATATCAGGGACGAATGAAGAAGAATTAAGCCGAGGAGTTGGCCACTTTACTTCAACAGTTTTACCTGGTCAGAACGACCAAATTCTATTATCAGGTCATCGTGACACTGTGTTTCGAGGTTTCGGTGAATTACAAAATGGTGATGAATTTATCGTGAAAATGCCATATGGTGAGTTTACGTATGTGATGTACGATTCAGAAATTGTAGATGCTGATGACCGTACGGTAATTCGCTCAATGGCACCGGATGAAGTTCTTACTTTATCAACGTGTTACCCGTTTGACTTTATTGGTTCAGCTCCAGACCGCTACATTATTTATGCAAAACCAAAGGAATAAAGTTTTAAGTACAGGCATATCGGGTAATTGGTATACAAGGACAAACCCTAAAGAAAGAGGAGATGTCAATGTGGACCATTATTGTGTTAATAATCATTTTGTGGTTACTCGGCTTCTCGTTTGAGATTGCAGGGAACCTTATCCACTTATTGCTTGTACTTGCTTTGATCGCTCTCATTTATAACCTCATTATGAGAGCAAAAAAATGAAACGTATAAAAAAACAAGCCATCGGCCAAAAGCTGGTGGTTTGTTTTTTATATTGATTCGGGGCGTGCCAGGCACGACCCAAATTTAACGGAAAGAATTGTATATTTTAGAAGAAGTGACGAACAATACTAGTATCTTTTTATTTAAAGGAGGAGTCTTCATGAATACAGGAAATAACGAAGAAACGTTTGTAGCTGTTCGAAAAAACAACGAGGGTGACATCGTTGAATTGAAAACATCAACAGGAAGAGTGATGGACTACAAACAGGCACAACAAGAAGTGCAAAATGGTATTATTTCCGGGGCTAATGTGTTTACAGGTCGTGATGGAGAACCTCATTTGCGAAGCAATGCGGATGGAAATCCGGATAATAACTTAGATAACCTACCACAATTTTAGAATGAGGGTGGATAATGTGACGAAAAAACAAGTAAGTAAAGATAAGACAACATTAACGGATACACCAAAGGATGAAGAAATTACGATTCGTTCTGATGTCAGTTCGTATGACCCATTTCGTACCACTCCTTATAATGCTGGAGATTCAGTGAATGAACATAAGGAACAAGAAGAAGCCAACCAATTTATCGCTAATGAAGAAATTAAACAACAAATGGAAAACAATTAAAAAAGGGAGGTTGATGGCCTTCTGAGCAATGAGAGTAGTCTTGCTACATCATTGCTTTTTTAAACATATTCGGGGTGATTCAATTGCTATTTATTTTTGACATAATGAAAATGGCAGTGAAAATAAAAAATCTCACTCTTATCCTAGTGACAACCATTTTTATCGTGGTGAGTTCATATATTGTATGTTACCTTGAACCTCAAACGTTTGAAACCCTTTTTATTGGATTTTGGTATGTAATGACAACAATAACGACAACGGGCTATGGAGATTATGTGCCAGCAACTGTGGCAGGGAAACTATATGCTCTCTTATTATATATGTTTGGTATAACATTGCTTGGGATAGTCGTAGGAAAAATGGTTGAAGGGGTTGGGTTATATCGAAAGTTAAAGGAGGAAGGGAGATTGAGATTTAAAGGGAAAAATCACTACATTTTGATTGGATGGACGCATAAGGCCAAAAAAACGGTGGAAGAAATTCGTCTAGCCAAAACAAATGCAGCTATCGTTCTCATAGATAATACTCCAAAAGCTCCTCTTGAAATGGACGGGCTGTTCTTCATACAGGGTGACCCAACGGAACGTGACATACTTGAAAAGGCAAACATTCGCGAGGCGGATGCCGTTTTAATTTTTGCGCCTGACGCCATTTATGATCCCATTTCTGTCGATGGTCGTTCTCTTTTAATTACATCTACCATTGAAAGTTTAGCGACAGAATATGGTATCGATATTTATACAATTGTAGAAATCGTAAGAGAGAAACATATTTCAAATTTTAAACATGCCAATGTGGATGAGTTTGTTTTATCAAATGAAGCGTTCTCTGATTTAATGGCAAAGTCAGCTATTCATAAAGGATCGACAAGTGTGTTTATGCAGTTACTCAGCCGAGAGTACGGAGATAATGTGTGGGAGCTTGAGAAAAGTTCGCGGTGGACTACGTATCGTGATGCCTTTAGTCAACTCCAAGAAATTGGTGCAAATCTATTATCGGACGGTAAAGATTTTGGCATTATTCGTAAATTAGATGAACAAATTCCTGAAGAGGCTAAACTTTATATTATTTGCGATGAGTCAACTTATAATAAAATTAAAATGGAATATTAAAGATACTTAGCATAATGCTGGGTATTTTTTTTGTTTTCTTTCGTTTATGATTAATTTTATTAAAACCAAAAAAAGAGTAGCTTCGTCTAATAGATAAGAGTGAGGTGAAGAAATGGAAGAGGTACAGCAAGCGATGTTCATGACAACCGATGACCGAGATGCCCTGTTACAAGAGTTGATGGAATCATACGGTGATGACATTTTAAGACTCGTATATTCCTACATAAAGGACAGGAGCTTAGCGGAAGATTTAACACAAGAAATTTTTATAAAATGCTTTACCCATCTTCAAGGCTTTCAACAACAATCCTCCATTAAAACCTGGCTATATCGAATTGCAAGTAACCATTGTAAAGATTATTTACGGAGCTGGCATTATCGGAAAATGGTCTTAAGTGAAAAGGTTGGGAGCGTACTAACAACCAAGGATAAAGAAGTGGAAGATGAAGTTGTAGGAAGAAGTGAAGAGAAGCAACTTGCCGAAGCGTTATTGACATTACCTGTTCGTTACAGGGAAGTCCTGTATTTTCACTATTTTGAAGAGTGGTCTGTAACAGAAATAAGTAAGCTCCTAGAAGGAAACCCGAATACAGTGAAAACGAGATTAAAGCGTGGTCGCGAACTTTTAAAACTTGAACTTGAAAGGCGGGGTATCCATGGATGAACAAATAAGACGATTAAAACAAGCGATGAATCAAACGGTTTTTAAAGAGTTAACTTTTTCAGATAAACATAAACAGGCGGTTCAAAACCAAATTAGTAAGATGGATGGAAATCAAGAACAAAGCACAATTCAAACGGACATTTTAAAAATCGTAACTGAACCTCAAAGCGGATTTCAGATTTTTACTGTGCTAGAAAAACGCCATATCTTCCAATTTGAAAATAAAGAAGGAGAGCTCTATACGTTATTGCATTCGATGGAAAAAGACGGTCTGATTTGTTCAAACTGGATTGAAGATACAATCATGCGTAAGGAGTATAAAATTAGTTCTAAAGGAAGAACTGTTTTACAGGAACTAGAAAAGAAAGAGTCATCACCATCTTTTGTTCCCCGTACGGTAGGAGGAGAAACGCAATGAATACGATTCAAAAATACATTGAAGAAGTTTGTCGTCACATTAAATCAAAGGAAGCGAGAAAAGTTGTTTCCCTTGAGTTAGAGCACCATCTGGCGGAAAAAAAGTCTGCCCTACAAGAGAAAGGAATAACTGGAGATGAAGCCGATGCAGTTGCGGTGGAACAGATGGGAAATCCAATTACCGTTGGCAAAGAGTTTCACAAACTCCATAAACCAATCATTGACTGGGGATTATTAAGCTTATTAGTCATTCTTTTAGGAGTTAGTTTACTTCCTAAATTCGTGTTCGAACAAATGTACACAGGAAGTTTCTTAAAAACTTTGATTTTTAGTTTAGTAGGTCTAGGGATAAGTTTGCTTATAATGTTTTTTAACTACCGGTGGTTAGCTAATAAAGGACTGATACTCTATGGAATTGCAATTGCTTTATTATTTTGGTCAGCTCAATTTGGTGTGATTCATAAGGGGAGACCGATGCTTTCCATATTTAACTTCAAAACTGATTATTTTATTTTAGTATTGATATTAGGCATTGCTTGGGCAAGTATCCTTAGTACATATGCAAAACCAATTGATACATCTTGGAAACTGCAAATCCTAGTACTTGTTGCTATATTTATTCCAGTGGTCATGTTTAGTTCTAATACGTATCCTTTTTATGGAGCATTATATTTCATTTTGACCTTAATATTACTTTGGAATTCTCCGCTCGAAAAAAAGGTAAAAAGAAGATTTATGGGTACTCAAGCAATAGTGGCTATCTCTGTTACAATCGTATCATTGTTAGCCTTCATACAAGCGATAAAATATACTGATTACACGTTGTTAAAGCCTCACCATCTTGAAAGAATAAATGGATTTTTGTTTGCTGAACAGTACAAGGATGGTGCTGGGTACCAAAACTTCATAATTAAAGATTTACTAGGTAATTCGAGCTGGTTTGGAACCGGAGAGCAACCAGAACAGCTATCAAAACTTCCTGAAATACATACGGATTTTGTATTAACATCTTTAATTCACTCAATAGGGTGGTTTGGTGCATCTATTATTATTCTTATCTTTATTGTTGCTATGATAAGAATAGGAACCGTGTTTATGAAAACAGCAGAACCTTTCGGAAGGCTTATTGTCATCGGAGGATTAACGATCTTTTCTTTATGTACGTTATGGAGTCTAGGTATGAACATCGGAGTTCTTCCTATTACTAATGTTTCTTTTCCTTTCTTAAGCTATGGAGGGATGAACCAAATGATTTACTCCGTAATATTTGGTCTGATCTTAAGCGTTTATCGCCGGAGATTTTTAGTTGCGCCAACAGTGGTGAGTAAAAAAATTTAGGTAGGTGGGTAAGTGATAGTTTTTTTCGGGACATTGATTCTACTCATTTTTATTGCCTTTGATTTCATTCGTATGAGGACCAACGATTTAGTGAGAAGATGTATCTTTTACAGTTTTCTTTTCTATCTCATCTTTGTCCTTCACTATACGGTTGGGTCGCATCTTTCACTGCCACTTAATAACGAATTTTTTAATTGGAACTATGCGTTTCAACTGATTCCCTTTTATTTTGTATATGATTTATATTTGCTTTATAACCATATAGATTCTTGGTTTTTCTGGAACGCGGTTAAACTTTCTTTTCTGAACGTATTGCTATTGTTACCATTTGGCGTGTATCTAGCTTTGTTGTTCAATATTAAAACTGTAAAAAAAGCAGCGTTTATCTTATTTTTAGGAAGTCTAACTATCGAAAGCTATCAGCTTCTCTTTGGGTATATTGGATTGATTTCCGGAAGAACGTTTAATGTCGATGATTTAATTTTAAATACTATTGGGGGAGTGGTAGGATTTATTGCAATGATACACACACTGAAGTTTTATAAGAAATATAGTAAAGAGGTGGCGGTTTCGCTCAGTGCTTAGAGGGTATGACAAAAGGTTAAACGAGGGCACTGTAAAAGTTAAAAAACGAACTTTTTTCAGTGCCCTTAATTATGGTTGCAATGGCTCCACACGTTGCCCGCCAGCTACGAGAAACCCACTCGTAGTTGGCTTTAAAAAAATGCAACGGTTACGCACATTGCTTCTAGGGCACTGTAAAAGTTAAAAACCGAACTTTTTCAGTGCCCTAGAAAAAAAACAACCTATTGTCATACCCTTCTTTTTTCCATTAACAGCTCTATGCGAGGTTTGGGTCTTAATGTGATTAATGGTTGTGGCTTTACGATAGGATGGTGTTCTGGCATTTTAAATGAATATCTATGAGATATTGTGGCTAGAACTAGGACAGCTTCCATCATTGCAAAATGATTACCGATACATACTCTTGGTCCTCCACCAAAAGGAAAGTAGGCGAAGGTAGGTAGTGATTTGATAAAGGCATGTTCAAAACGTTCTGGAATAAACTCATTTGGATTTTCAAAAAAACTAGATTTTCGATGCATGACATACGGGCTAATCAGGACCATATCTCCTTTTTTGAACGGGTGGTCACCTATCGTAACAGCTGTATCGGCTTTTCTGCCAATAACATAAGCAGGAGGATACAATCTCATCGTTTCCGATATGATGTTTTGAGTATATGGTAAACTCTGAAAATGAGAGGGTGTAAGATGTCCTTGACCTATCACCGTATCGAGTTCTTGGTGTAATTTCTCTTGGATATCAGGGTGCTTGGAAAGAAGATAAAATGCCCAAGAGAGAGCGTTGGCAGTTGTTTCGTGTCCTGCTAGAAAAATAGTCATCATTTCATTTCTGAGTTGAATATCACTCATTCCTGTTCCTTTTTCTTCATCTCGTGCTTCCATTAATATCCCTAATACGTCCTTATGCTTCACTGACTCTTTTCTTCTCTTTTCTATAAGGTGATAAAGAACTTGATCAAGTTCTTTAATAGCTTGCTTAAATCGACGGTTGTTTTTTGTTGGAATGAGTAAAGGTAATGGCAGAAGAGAACGCATTCTACGAATTCCTAGTTTCATAACGGCCTCCATCGGTTCTCCTATGACCGCATTGCCTTCATCAAAAGGAAGACTGAACATCGTTTTGCTTATAATTCCTAACGTGATATTCATCATATCATTGGTAAGGTTACGTTCTTCAATGTCCTTCCAGTTAGAAATATAATTTGAAGTTGTCGCTATCATATCTTGAGCATAGTGGGTAATATGACTTTTTCTATAAGAAGGTTGAATCAATCTTCTTTGTTGCAAATGGAAGTCCTTTTCACTAGTAAGAAGGCCTTCTCCTATTAATGGCTTTAATGCTTTTAAGTCTTGAGATTTTACAAATAATTCTTGTTTCGTAACGAGTACTTCTTTAATCAAATCAGGGTTTGATACTAAGTAGACGCGTTGAAATGGTCCAAAACGAAATGGAGCAATGTCACCATGTTGTTCTTCCATAGCGCTTAAAAAGGCTAGTGGGTTCGATTGAAATGAATGTAAATGTCCTGATAGTCTTTTTTTTGTGATAGTGAATAGCGGCTGATTCAAGAGTAATTCCTCCATATGACTTAAGATTATCTATTAAGAGCGCTCATGTAACCATTCCTCTAAGAAGGAAGGAAGAAATCCTTTTACAGCAAGAGTTGCGTGCCCGCCTTTTACTCGTTTGTACGTTTTATCTTTGCTAGATACTTTTTCTAAAAAAGAAACGATAAGGGGCTCAGGCACAAGTTCGTCTTCAGTTGTAGATACGACAAGAAGGTTTGAGTGTATATTTGATAACTCAACTTGTTGACCATCTATGACCAATTCATTTTTGATGAGTTTATTTTGAATAATTAGTTCATGGAGAAGTTGTTTACACGCCGCGCCGGAAAACGGAATATGGTCTTTGGACCACGCGTTAAAACGACTCCATTTTTCCACAAACTCCTTGTCGTTAGAACGTTCATGCAGAGTAATGTATGGTGTAATTGAAATCGGGGTGGTTAATGCTCTCATCACAAGGTGGACTATGTTCGCCGGAATCACACCATACCTATCTAGCAGTGAACTGATTGTGCTCTCACTCGTTTGTAAAAACTCTTTCCACTTATCCAAAGAAGAAAAATGACTAAAATCTAATGGAGGCGCAAATAGGATAAGATTTTTAATAGATTCTTTGGCTATAGCAGCATAAATAACAGACAATGTCCCCCCTAAACAATAACCAACAACGGAAACATCCTGACATTTTGCGTGGTGTAACGTACGCCTGACAGCCTTTTGAATGTGCTTTGTAATATAATCATCTACTGTCACATCATCATCTTCGTAACCTGGAATTCCAAAATCGAGTAAATAGACGTCGTACCCCTTAGCCATAAACGCCTGTATCATACTACTTTCAGGTGTTAAATCTAATAAATATGGTTTACTAACTAACGAATACACTAGAAATAACGGGGTTTTGTACTTTTTCATCTTTGCAGGATAGTACCACAATGTTGACTTGTTTTTATTCCAAATTGCAGTTCTGGGTGTTTGTCCGATTGTTTCTAGGTCTAGTGCACGGTCTTGTTGTTTAGTCATCGTTTTTTTCTCGTTTGACGAGCTTAGTTTTTATTGGGCGGAATGCTTCTGGATCAAGGATGGCCTGCATTTTAAGCAGTTTCTGGATTGTTGCTAAGTCGTGGTCGGTCTCTTTATAATCAGTTGCTGCTTGTAACCGATCTTTCATACCCCCGATAATGTTATCTACTGTATCAATTGAACGTGGGCTGCCTGTTAACAGCTTTTCGTCGATATCGTCGACTTTCTCTTCGATTTGTTTTATAAGTTTTGAAAGGTTTCTTATATCTTTTTTTGATGGTACGTTGAGTTGGGTAGCTATCACTTCACTGTATTCTTGTAAATCACCTAGTTTTTTCGAGTGATGATCTAGTGCTTGTTTTACAAATTGAATAACATCATCATCGTTAAGAATAGATTGAACAAGGTTTCTAAGGTGCTCTTCAGATTTTCCTCCTATCTTTTTTAACACTTTATAAATAGATAATTCTTCTTGATTAGACATCGAGTATTCCTCACTTTCTTACACTTTTTGTATAGGATTGATAGTCATTCATGAGCTAGTTCGGTTCATTATATTCATGATAGAAGTAGGGGTGAGCAAAATAGTGGGAAAGCCCGTTTTGTTAAGGGGAGTCTTTAAGAAATGATGATTTTCAGGTAAAATGAAAGATATGAGTAGTGGGATGAGGGGATTAGAAAACATGGGGCAAGGTCAAATGAGATTTCCATCTTTTTCAACGTTACAAGAAGTCGTTGATTACATTAGTGAATCGTTACAATGTCCAGTGACAATTGAGGATGGGGCTCACCGTTTACTAGCTTATAGTAAACATGATATTCAAACGGATATCGCGAGGATTGAAACGATTATTACACGCCAAGTCCCTCAAAAGGTCATTCATAGTCTTTGGGAAAAGGGAATCATCCAAGCACTTAACGAAAGTGATACTCCTGTTCATATTAACTCCATTGATAAGGTAGGGCTTGGTTCTCGTATTGCCATTTCAATTCGACATCAACGGGAAATCCTAGGGTATATATGGATTGTAAGTATTGAAGGATATAATAACGCAGAAGCTATTGAATTTTTAAAGGCGGCCAGTGAAGAAGTTAAACGTTTTCTATTAGAGCTTCGACATATCCATCAAGTGAAAACGGAAAAAGTACAACAATTTTTTCAATCCCTTCTAACAGGGGCTATTCCAGATGCTAATGAGGTAGAAGCCATTCGTGCACAAGTCAATTGCTCTATTCCAAGTCATTGGAGTATTGCTGTTTTTCGATTTCCAGAAATTGTTGGACAACAAATAGATAGGCAGCTTTTGCAATATTTTCAATCGTTAAATAAAAAATCGGTTGTCTTTTCTTGTGCCATACAAGAAGAGGTTATTGTGTTTTTATCTGGAGAGATAAGCGACATGGCTGAAAATAATGCAGTGTTGTTTATGAAAGATACCATTGATACAATTGAACAAAGGTTTCAGATTAAGCCAATCTATGCTGGGTATGGAAGAAGCTATGCTGGCTTTGAAAACATAAAGAAAAGTTATCAAGAAGCCCGGCAAATTATTAAGTATAAAAAGTTGTTTCCTGAGGAATTACATGAAAAGTATAGTTACGAAGGTCTTGGAATCTATCAATATTTTGACGTGATCCTTGAAAATAGACCGTCTAGACTATCAAGTACAGTGGCAAGATTATCTGACTATGATGTTAAAAATCAAACAGATTTACTGCATTCATTAGAAGCATTTTTATCAAAAGATTGTAATATAAGTGAAGCCGCTAAACTCTTACATGTACATCCGAATACATTGAACTATCGAATGAAGCGGATCGTAGAAATTACCAATATCGACTTGCGAAATATGAATGAAAAGATAGCATTATACATAGAGCTTAAACTTAGACGTGTGGATGGTTCATTTGTTAATTCTAACAAATGATACCGTCCTTTTTTTGGGTTTGACACAAAGCCAGGGACGCTTACAATACGTATACTATATTTACAAGATGAGAAACGTATAAATAGGAGGTTTTTATATGATAATTGGGATTCCAAAAGAGATAAAAAATAATGAAAATCGAGTTGCCCTTACTCCTGCGGGTGTTTTAAGCTTTAAACAAGCTGGTCATGAAGTGATTGTTGAAACACAAGCAGGAGTGGGAAGCGGATTTGTGGATGAAGCATATATTGAAGCAGGTGCCATCGTAGCTGATGATGCTGCATCGGTTTGGAACGGTTCGGAAATGATTATGAAGGTGAAGGAGCCACTGCCTGAAGAATATACGCATTTTAGAAAAGGGCTCATTTTATTTACGTATTTGCATTTAGCGGCAGAACCTTCTTTAGCTGAAGCCCTAGTAAAAAATGAAGTAACCGCAATCGCTTATGAAACGGTAGAATCCAATCGTACTTTACCATTACTTACACCAATGAGCGAAGTGGCTGGAAGAATGGCAGCTCAAATAGGTGCTCAATTTTTAGAAAAGCCTAAAGGTGGAAAAGGAATTTTATTAGCTGGTGTGCCTGGTGTGAAACGAGGAAAAGTAACGATTATCGGTGGTGGTATCGTTGGTACCAACGCAGCAAAAGTGGCGGTCGGTTTAGGGGCACAGGTAACCATTATTGATGTTAATGTCGACCGTCTTCGTCAGTTAGATGATATCTTTGGTAAAGAAATTACGACTCTTATGTCTAATCCACTCAACATTGCTGAAGCAGTAAAAGAAAGTGACCTTCTAATCGGGGCGGTTCTTATTCCAGGAGCGAAAGCACCACAGCTTGTCACTGAGGACATGGTGAAGTCAATGGGTGATGGATCTGTTGTTGTGGACGTTGCCATTGACCAAGGGGGAAGCATTGCGACTATCGATAAAATTACAACTCATGACAATCCAACCTATGTAAAGCATGGTGTCGTTCACTATGCAGTCGCGAACATGCCAGGTGCGGTTCCAAGGACATCGACGTTAGCCCTTACGAATGTTACTGTACCGTATGCACTACAGTTAGCTAATAAAGGAGTAGTTGCTGCGATTACGGAAAATGAAGGATTGAAAAAAGGAGTAAATACGTGTGCTGGAGCAGTAACTTACATGGCAGTTGCAAATGACTTAGGGTACGAGTATGTTAGTACAGAGGATGCCCTTCGAAAGCTAACTGCTTTAGCATAATCGTTCTATCAAAAAGGCGACCTCGATATTGTATAAGAGGACGTCTTTTTTTGTTTTCATGCTAATAACCCGACCGATCTGTATTACATAAGAAGAGGAACATAAATGGAGGAATCAACTTATGACTAAAATATTTGCCCACCGCGGATTCTCTAGTGCCTTTCCGGAAAACACTATGGCAGCATTTAAGGCGGCAGAAAAACTTGGCGTAGACGGGCTTGAACTAGATGTTCAGTTAACAAAGGATAATATACCAGTTATTATTCATGACGACAAACTCAATCGAACGACGAGCGGAAGCGGTTATGTTCGAGACACTAAATATGCGAATGTAAAACAACTTAGTGCTGGTCAGTGGTTTGGTGAGCAGTTTGCTAATGAAACAGTTCCATCATTAAGGGAATTTATTGAATGGGTAAGCGATACCAACCTGACAGTAAATCTTGAATTAAAGGGTCAAGCAAAGGAGCGAATTGTGCTCTTGGAAGCTGTAATGAAGGAAGTGTTGGACTTTAAAATAGAGTCGAATGTAATTCTTTCTTCTTTTGACCATCAAGTCATTGTTGAAGCAAAACAAAGATACCCATTTATGAAGGTGGGAGTGATTGTAGTAGCACATCTCGTTTATCCTGAAAAGTATATTTCTTCTCTAGGATTTGATTGCGATTATCATTTTTACCATCACCTAATGACGGTGGAAGAAGTGCAGAGCGTAGTAGAGAAAGGCATTAAGGTAAGGCCGTATACAGTGAATAACGAACAGAAGGTAAGAGAGATGATTAAGATTGGAGTGGATGGAATTTTCACAGACCATCCCGATATGGCCCTTTCGATTTTATCAGAATAAGGTGTTTTTAGGAAGCCGCTGAAAAAAGAACAAACCAACTTTTTCAATGCCTTTGATAATGGTTGCAATGGAGCCACTCGTTGCCCGCCTGCTATGAGAAACCCACTCGTAGCAGGCTTTTAAAAAATGCAACGAATGCGCACATTGCTTCGAGGGCACTGTAAAAGTAAAAAACCGAACTTTTTCAGTGCCCCCTCAAGGGAGTGCCTTTTCTATGTTACTTTCAAATTTGGTCATTACTTTTTCAATGGTACTGACTTCAATTGGTTTATGGATAAAATCGAATGCTCCCAATCTCTTTGCTTTTTTTAAATGGGCTAGTGAAGTAGTCGATGAAATCATCACTACTTTTATGTCTTCATGCTTGTCAATCATTTCAGTAAGGGCGGTAATCCCATCTTTAATAGGCATCACAATATCAAGAAAGACCAAGGAAGGTTGTCCACTAGCACAGATGGAGATCGCTTCTTCGCCGTTTTCAGCCTCTAATATGCTGTCGTAGCCAAGCGATTGTAAGATAGCTTTGAGTTGTTCTCTTATCAATCTTGAGTCGTCGCAAATCAAAATAGGAATCTCTTTACTAGTCATAAAAAAACCTCCTTTCCTTGCAAAAAGCTGACCTAAAAGAATATGTTTTTAGGTCAGCTTCTATATCATATTTTACCATGACTTCAGCAAGGGGAGAACACCTAATTGTGTCTATTTTACCTTGATTGGACGAATTCTCCATATGCTTGCTGCATATTCAGAAATCGTTCGGTCACTTGAAAATTTTCCAGAGTGAGCAATGTTAGTAATGCTCTTTTTAAGCCAACTGGATTGGTCGCGGTACGTTTGTTCCACGAGCTGATGTGTTTCTGCATAGCAATCAAAATCCTTTAAGACAAAATACTCATCATTATTTGATAGAATGGAATAGTAGATATCTTTAAATTCCATTTCATCATTGTAGAAGTATCCATCATGGAGTTGGTCTAACACTGTTTTTACTCGTTCATCGCTATGATAAATATCATGAGCATGGTAGCCTCCATGTTGATAGTAAGAGAGAACCTCATCAGCGGTTAAACCAAATATGAATATATTGTCTGGACCCACCATGTCTTTTATTTCAATATTTGCACCATCCAATGTTCCGAGAGTTAAAGCCCCATTCATCATCAGTTTCATGTTTCCTGTTCCTGAAGCTTCTTTACTAGCTGTTGAAATTTGTTCACTGACGTCTGTGGCAGGGATGATTTTTTCAGCAAGAGACACGCTGTAATTTTGTAAAAAGACAACTTTAAGCTTGCCTTGAATGAGCGGATCGTTATTGATTTTCTCAGCAGCCGTCACAATAAGCTTGATGACTTTCTTCGCAAAATGATAGCTTGGTGCGGCCTTCGCTCCAAAAATAAACGTTCGAGGAACAATGTCCATATTTGGATTTTCGCGAAGTTGGTTATACAAATGGATGACATGGAAGATGTTTAATAGTTGGCGTTTGTAGCCATGTAGCCGTTTGATTTGAACATCAAAAATAGATTGCTCATCCACCGTAATCCCGCATGTATCGTTAATTAACGATGCAAGCTTCTTTTTATTTTCAAATTTAACCTGAGCTATTTTTTCTTGGAAAGAAGGGTCGTTCGCATATTTTAATAATCCGATCAGGTCTTTTGGTCGAGACACCCATTTTGACCCAATGGCATCTGTTATTAAATTGGCAAGGTCAGGGTTTGTATTTAATAACCATCTTCTATGCGTGATTCCATTTGTCTTATTATTATATTTTTCAGGGTATACCGAATAAAAGTTTTTCATTTCTTTCTTTTTCAAAATCTCGGTATGGATCTTTGCTACACCATTGACACTGAAACTCCCTACGATGGCTAAATGGGCCATGCGCACCGTTTCATATGCGATAATCGCCATTTGTGGAATTTCATCTCTTTTGTCAGGATGATTAAACCAAAGTTCTTTACAAAATCGTTCATTGATTTCATCAATAATCATGTAAATACGAGGGAGTAAGGATTGAATCATAGACACAGGCCATGTTTCCAATGCTTCACTTAACGTCGTATGATTTGTATATGCTACAGTTTCGGTTGTAATCTTCCAAGCGTCATCCCAACCGAGGCCTTCTTCATCCATTAAAATCCTCATTAATTCAGGAACGACAAGGGAAGGGTGAGTATCGTTGATTTGAATACATATTTTACTAGGAATGTCGAATAGATTCGGATATTTTCTTTTGTAAGCTGATAAAATACTTTGAATTCCAGCAGACACTAAGAAGTATTGCTGTTTTACACGAAGTATTTTTCCTTCATAAGAAGAATCATCCGGATAAAGAAATTCTGAAATCATTTCAACGGACCTTTTGTATTCCAGATAGTTATAGTAGTCATGCTGATTTCTTGACATGTGTTGCTGAAAATCATTTGGAACCGACTCCGCACTCCAGAGCCGAAGCGTATTAACCGTTTTGTTGCGATACCCGACAATCGGCACATCATAGGGAACAGCTAATACTGTTTCATAGTCTTTCTGTACGAAGCGGAGCTGTTCACTCGAATCATCAATTTCAACGTTCCCCCCGAAACGAACTTCAATTGCTTTATTTGCGCGCCTGGTTTCCCAAACATAATCTTCTTTTAGCCAATAGTCGGGTAACTCTACTTGGTTACCATCAACAATTTTTTGTTGAAATAATCCATACTTATAACGGATTCCACATCCGTGGCCTGCTAGTTGCAGCGAGGCAAGAGAATCCATAAAGCATGCTGCGAGTCTACCAAGACCACCATTTCCAAGTCCTGCATCATGCTCTTGTTCAAAAACTGTTTCGGAATCAATTCCTAGTTCATCAAGACTTTCCTTGACAATTTGTAAAGCATCCATATTTAGAAGATTGGTTTCAATTAGACGACCGAGAAGAAACTCCATCGAAAAATAGTATACTTGTTTTTCGTTGTTTTTTTCATACGTTTCATTGGTTGATACCCAATTTTGGTTTATTTGTTCTTTCAGCATCGTTCCGAGTGTTTGATAGATTTCAATGGGTGTCGCATTTTCAAACGTACGTCCAATGCTTTTCTCTACTTTTTCAACCAATGCTTTTTTAAACTTTCTTTTGTTTTCAAACAAGATGAACTCCACTCCTTTTTATGTAGGAAAGCTGCTTATACATGTCAGAATAACGTTTGGCTGAATGGTCCCAACTAAAGTTGGTCTGATAAATATTATTGAGCAACGCATTCCAATGTTCTTTCTCTCTATAGATTGCGAGTGCCCTTTCAATGGTATAAAGCATGTCGTGGGCATTATAATTTGCAAATGTAAATCCATTACCCGTCTGGTCATACTTATTATAAGAATGAACGGTATCTTGTAACCCTCCTGTTTCTCTCACAATGGGGACAGTTTCATAGCGAAGGGCAAGAAGCTGACCAATTCCACATGGTTCAAAACGAGAAGGCATTAAAAAGAAGTCCGAGGCTGCATATATCGTTCGTGCTAGACTTTCTTGAAATGTGATGTGTACCGATACTTTTTCTGGATAACGGTAGCCCATTTCCTTAAAAAAGTGTTCAAATTCCGCATCGCCTGTTCCTAACAAAATAAACTGAATATCTTTTCCTGCGAGCTCATCCATTACATGCTGAATAAGTGGTAAACCCTTTTGTTCAACAAGCCTTGTGATGACCGCAAATAAAGGAACATCCTCGCGAACAGGCAGACCAACCATTTCTTGAAGGGCTATTTTATTTTTGACTTTCTCAAGTTCCGAATGTTGATAGTTATGCGGAATCCTTTCATCTGTAGCAGGATTATAGTCGTTATAGTCAATTCCATTTACAATTCCAATGAGAGATTCCCCTCGATCTTGCAGAAGATATTGCAGCCCTTCTCCATAATATTCGGTTTGTATTTCATTGGCATAGGATTTACTAACGGTTGTGACCAGGTGAGAATGAACAATCGCTCCTTTCATAAAGTTGATGGCTCCATTAAACTCTAGACCAGCATAGTGCTCATCTGAAAAATGAAGTAACTCTTGAAAGACATCGGGTGAGAAAATTCCCTGGTATTTTAGATTATGAATTGTAAAAACGGTTTGCACTTCTTTATAAAAGAGGTCTCCCGCATAAGTGGTCTTTAGATACGTTGGAATCAATGCTGTTTGCCAATCATGGCAATGGATAATATCAGGCTGGTACGATAACACAGGTAGTGCAGCAAGAACGGCATGAGAAAAAAAGGTAAAGCGCTCTGCGTCATCATAGTATCCATACAAGTCATCACGTTTGAAATAATACTCGTTATCAATGAAATAATAAGTAAGCCCATTATAGTGAAGTTCGAAAATACCACAATACTGTCTTCTCCAACTAACCGAAACGACAATCACGTCTTTAAGCTTCATCTCTTTTTTAAAGTGGTCAGGTATTGAACCATAAAGAGGTAGCATGATTCGAATGTCGACATTGTGTTGTTTTGCAATCGAAGATGGGAGAGACCCAATCACATCCGCTAGTCCCCCTGTTTTACTAAAGGGGACACATTCAGATGCAACGAATAGGACATTCATTTGTTTAACAGCTCCTTTGTTACTTTTACTTTGATAGTTAAATGGTGATAGTATATTAAATTACTTTTCGTTTTGCGACGACAAATGGTTGTTCCATTACACCGACCAATGTTCGGTCTGGATTTAAACAAACGTCCTTATCTAGAATTACGTTTTGAAGTGTCACATTTTCGTTGATTTCACATCTTTGCATAATGATAGAGTTTTTGATAGAAGCCCCTTTTTTAACATGAACACCACGGAATAAGATGCAATTTTCAACTTCACCTTCAATGACACATCCGTTTGCAATTAGTGAATTTTTTACACTAGACCCTTTAATGTATTTTGCAGGTGGTTGGTCTTTTACTTTGGTATATATTGTTTGGTGATTGAAAAAGACATCTCGATAAACCGCGGGCTGTAATAAGGACATGCTATGTTTGTAATAGCTCTGAATCGAATTAATGACAGCTAAATAATCTTTATATTCGTATCCATAAACAGCAAGGGCCGGTAATTGGTGAATAATCCCGTCGATAAAGAAGTTCTCCATCCCTCTAGCGATGCAATAATCAACTAATTCTAAGAGAAGACTTTTCTTGATAATGAAAGTGCCCATAGCAACATTTGGATTCGCATGGTCATTTGTAATTTCAGTCACTTTTTTAGCTTCGTCAACGGCAAGTTTATGACACAATTGGTGCTCTTCCTCTAGTTCATTTATCGTTTTATAGATAATCGTGACATCCGCATTTGTTTCTAAATGCTGTTTAAAGGCTTGGCGATAATCAATGTTACAAACATGTTGACTCCCTGTAATAAGAACGTATTTAGAAACAGAGCGTTCAAAAAAGTCTCGATTATTGTGAAAATGCTGTAAATCGCCTTTAGAGATATCAGATGGATCGTGCCAATCAGGTGGAAGAATAAACAATCCCCCATGTTTACGATCTAAATCCCAAGATGACCCTGTACCTAAATGGTCCATTAACGAACGATATTTACGTCTAGCAAATACTGCAATTTCATGAATTCCACTGTTGGTCATATTTGATAGGGGAAAGTCAATGAGTCTGTACCTTCCTCCAAACGGTGTTGTTGCTCCGCAGCGGAAGTAGGTAAGTTCTTTTAAATAATCATTTTCATTGTCGATGTTAATAACTCCAAGCATGGTTTCCATAATAGTCCCTCCAGATATTGTTAGTTAGCAATGGCATAGTCAGCGATTATTGAATCTTTATCTAAGACAATGATTTCGTTTGGATCGGTTGGCTTTATAGAAACATCATCTGGAATGATCGTTCCTTCACTAATAATGGCACGGTCAATCACGACATTTTTGCCAATCTTGACATTAGGCATAATGACGGAGTTACTAATGATTGAGTTTTCTTGAAGGGTTACACCATGAAATAAGACGGAATTCATGACGTTCCCTTCGATAAAGCAGCCCTCATTAATTAATGAATCTGTTACAGAAGAAGCTGGTGATAAATACTGTGGTGGCTGATTTGGATTAACTGAATAAATTCTCCAGTTATAATCCGTTAACTGTAAAGATGGTTTTTCTCTTAATAAATCCATATTAGCTTCCCAGTAGCTTTTAATTGTACCTACGTCTTTCCAATAGCCTCGGAATGGGAATGCAACCATTTTTCTATGATCACCAAGCATGGAAGGCAAGATGTCTTTTCCAAAATCATGGGAGGACAGATTGCTTTTGGCATCGTTTTGTAAATACGACTTTAATACTTTCCAATTAAAAATGTATATACCCATGGAAGCGAGGTTGTTTTTAGGGTTAGCCGGTTTTTCATCAAAATCTAATACTGAATAGTCAGGTGCTGTATTTAAAATGCCGAAGCGACTTGCTTCTTCCCAAGGAACTTGAATGACAGAGATTGTTGCATCTGCTTCTTGTTTTTTATGAAAATCCAGCATCGCAGCATAATTCATCTTATAGATGTGGTCTCCAGAAATAACAAGCACATATTCAGGATTAAATTGTTCGATGAAATTGATATTTTGATAGATGGCGTCTGCGGTTCCCTGGTACCAAGATGCTCCTTTTTTTGCAGAGAAAGGAGGTAGGATTGAAATACCGCCGTTTCTGCGGTCTAAATCCCATGGCGCTCCATTCCCAAGATGTGTGTTTAAAGCAAGTGGCTCATATTGGGTTAAGACGCCAACTGTATCAATACCTGAGTTGGTGCAATTACTTAATGTGAAGTCAATGATTCGGTATTTCCCCCCAAAATGTACAGCTGGTTTTGCTAGGTTTTGAGTTAACAAGCCTAGTCGTTTTCCTTCTCCTCCAGCTAATAGCATGCCAACGCATTCTTTGTTCATAGTCATTTAATCGCTCCCTCTTTCTGCTCGTTTTTATCTATTTTTTTCTTGAAAACAACCATTGCGAGTGGTGGAACTTTTATCGTGATTCGATAAGGTTGATTATGCCAGTTTTGATTTTCGCTAACCAAGAGCGTGTCATGAGTTTGATTTGAACCGCCATACTTTTCACAATCACTATTAAAGGCTTCATAATAATTTGCTTGCTCAGGAACACCGATGTGATAGTCATAATGGACAACCGGTGTGAAATTACAAACAACGATTATAGATTCTTCAGGACTGCTCCCGCGGCGTAAAAAAATAATAATGCTTTGCTCATGATTATGAGGATCGATCCATTCAAACCCATTAGAGTCATGGTCTAGTTCCCATAATGCTTGCTCTTGTTGGTAAAAAGAATGGAGTTCCTTCGAATACTGAAACATTTTTTGATGTGAAGGATAATCTAATAACTCCCAATCAATATCTTCTAAGTCCTTCCATTCATCAAACTGTCCAAATTCACCGCCCATGAATATGAGTTTCTTTCCTGGATGGGTCATCATGTAACCAAGGAAAAGACGGAGATTAGAGAACTTTTGCCAATAATCCCCTGGCATTTTGTTAAGTAGAGATTTCTTTCCATGAACGACTTCATCGTGTGACAAAGGTAGAATGAAATTCTCAGAAAAACTATAAAAAAATGAAAAAGTGATCAGCTCGTGATGCCATTTTCGGTGGACTGGGTCAAGTTCCATATAGCGGAGCATGTCATTCATCCAGCCCATGTTCCATTTGAAATTAAATCCAAGGCCGCCTATATAAGTAGGAGAACTTACAAGTGGCCATGATGTGGATTCTTCGGCCATCATATACACACCGGGATGAGACGCAAATACGGCTGTATTTAACTTCCGGATAAACTCAATGGCTTCAATATTTTCTTCTCCGCCGTACTCGTTATATACACGGTCTGCCTCATCTTGTTTGCCATAATTTAAATAAAGCATGCTTGATACAGCGTCGACTCGTAATCCATCAATATGAAACACATCCAGCCAAAACAGAGCATTTGAAATTAAGAAACTGACAACTTCTGGTTTTCCAAAATCAAAACTTAATGTACCCCATTCTTTTTTTTCGGATTTTCTAGGATCACTGTATTCATAGAGTGGTTCTCCATCAAACATTCGAAGTCCATGAGCATCTTTACAAAAATGGCTAGGGACCCAATCAAGAAATACACCGATATGATGCTGGTGACATAGGTCAACAAGATACATAAAATCCTCAGGAGTACCAAATCGACTTGTTACAGAAAAATATCCAGTAGATTGATATCCCCACGAACGGTCATAAGGATGTTCTGTTATAGGAAGGATTTCAATATGGGTATATCCCATTTCTGTTACATATTTCACAAGCAAATCGGCCATCTCCCGGTAAGACAAATGCTCACCACCTTCAGAGAGGTGCCAAGAACCAAGGTGGACTTCATAAATTAATAATGGTTCTTCATGTACATTTCGTTTGTGTTTCCTTTTTTGCCAGACCTCATCCTTCCATTGGTATGAGGGGAAAGGGTGAACCTTAGAGGCTGTATGAGGACGAACCTCTGAGTAAAAGGCATATGGATCTGCTTTTAGCAGAATCTCTCCTGTTGAGGTGAGAATTTCATACTTATAGTTCACGCCTGCTTGGAGATCTGGTATAAAGCAAACCCACACTCCAGATTTTGTAAGTCTATGCATCGGGTGCTTTTCGCCATGCCATTGATTAAAATCTCCAACAACAGATACTTTTTTGGCATGTGGCGCCCATACAGCAAAACGAACTCCTTGTTTTCCCACGGTTGAAAGGTGTGAACCGAGCATCTGGTAGCTTTGGTACAAGTTCCCTTGATGAAATAAATAGAGGTCATAATCGCTAATTGAATTGTCCAATGTGTGTCACTGCCTTTCGATACTTACTGTTCGTTAAAAAAGGTTTTACCTAAAAAGTAATCTTCGCTAGTAAAGTTTCTACACTTAGAAGATAATCCCTTTTCTGTTTACAAAATCTATAAATACTTAATAATTCAAATTGCTACATCGTTCGATAAGAACCCTAGTATTCCGTCTTTGAAGGCACGAGAATGTAGAGGCTTCTTTTCGAGGTGAGTAGGATGATGTCGAAAGTTTTTTATAGGAATTAGTGTAGTATCTTTTTTCTGAGGTGGTATAGAAAAAGTAGAGAGAAAGTAGTGAATGATAGAAAAATGTCGTAGAGTATAAAGAGTGTATGCTTCAATTATTCCATGATTCTCAGATAGTGTAAGGATTTTTGTTACATAAAGTAACATATTATCTACGGCCAATGGATATTCCATAATCGGAAGTCTCTTTGTATTTAAAACATTTTAAAAAGTCAGAAAATGGGACAGAGGACATATCCGGTCGCATATGTTTGGTCTTTCCATAAAAAAAGAGTAGAATTTACAATAGTATAGGCTATAAAGGAGCTGTGAAATATGAAAAAGCTTGATGTTTCTAAGTTTGAAAAAATTATAGAAATACGAAATATCGAACGTAGAGATTTCAACGACATCATTGCATTACAACAACTTTGCTTCCCGAATATGGAGCCATGGAAAATTGAGCATTTGGAAAGTCATCTTGAAACGTTTCCAGAAGGACAGTTCTGTGTAGAATACGATGGAATCATCATAGGGTCGTGTTCTAGTTTAATTGTTAACTTTGATGAATATGATGACCAACATACGTATGATGATATTACTGATGAAGGATATATCACGAATCATGATCCTGAAGGTTATAATTTATATGGGATTGAAGTCATGGTGCATCCAGAGTATCGTCGCATGAAAATTGGGCGTCGATTATATGAAGCACGTAAAGATTTAGCAAGACAACTTAATTTAAAAAGCATTATTATTGGTGGGCGAATCCCGAATTATTTTAAGCATGCGGATAGCTTGACGCCAAGGGAATATGTTGAGCAAGTCACTTTGCATAATATTTATGACCCCGTGTTAACGTTCCAAATTATAAATGGGTTTACGTTAAAGCGTATCAACAAAGATTACTTAGAAGATGACAAGGCATCAATGAAATATGCGACATTAATGGAATGGAACAATATTGATTATCAAGCGACAACGAAACGACAATTTAAAACCTCGTTCCCTGTTAGAATCACATCAATTCAATATATGATGAAAAAAATTGAGTCGTTTGAAGACTTTGCTGTTCAATGTGAGTACTATACAGACGTAGCTGCAGGATATGGATCTGATTTTGCCGTATTCCCAGAAATTTTTACGACACAGCTGCTCTCGTTCTTACCTGAAAAAAGTCCGAGTCGAGCGATACGACGTTTAACAGCCTTCACTGAAGATTATATTCGCTTGTTTACTGGACTGGCGATTAAATATAACATCAATATAATTGGTGGGTCTCATTTTGTTGAAGAGGGAGAAAAAATTTATAACATTGCTTATTTATTTCGTCGAGATGGATCAATTGAAAAACAATATAAACTACACATTACACCGAATGAGCGAAAATATTGGGGAATTAGTCAGGGCGATGAAATCAAAGTCTTCGATACAGATTGTGGAAAAATCGCCATTCAAATCTGTTATGACGTGGAGTTTCCTGAGCTAGCTCGAATTGCTACAGACAAAGGGGCTAACATTATATTTACTCCATTTTGTACTGATGAACGACAAGGCTATCTTCGAGTAAGATATTGCGCTCAGGCAAGGGCAATAGAAAACCAAGTGTATACAGTGATTTCAGGAACAGTTGGAAATCTTCCTGATGTGGAAAACATGGACATTCAATATGCTCAGTCAGGAATCTTTTCTCCATCCGACTTTTCGTTTCCTCGAGATGGAATTGCCGGGGAGTGTAATCCGAACATTGATACCGTTGTTGTAGCTGATGTAGATTTAGAAATATTACGCCGTCATCGAAAATCCGGAACCGTCAACCAGCTTCGCGACCGACGACACGATATTTATGAAATTAATTATAAAAACGATAAATAAAAAAAAAGCAAACTGCGTGTGATGTGCAGTTTGCTTTTTTTTGGTGAGTAGTTCAAGATTGGCAGTTTTGGCAGTAAAACGATTTTTTAGAGGAAAGTATCGTTTTACTAATCGTTGTTCCACACCTTTTACAAGGTTCCCCTTCTCGGTCATACACATTGGCTTGTTGATAAAAAGAACCGGTGAGGCTGTCCCCGTGAAAGAAAGGATGGTCCATATATCCGCCGTTTTGTATTCCGAGCTGTAATACTCTTTGCATTGAATTGAAAAGCTTTGCAATCTCTTCGTCAGTCAGTGAATCAGCCGTTCGCATAGGCAACAGTCCAGCTTCAAAACAAATTTCATCTGAGTAAAAATTTCCTATGCCCGAGACGAATTGCTGATTAACTAACGTTGTTTTTAGAACTCCTCTTCGTTTTTTGACTAACGTCATAAAATCAGGTGCTGTCAATGATAATGGGTCAGGTCCTAGGTCCTTCAACTTTTCTTCAATTTGCCTTTGGTCGAATAGGTGTAAATACCCGAGTCGTAGCCCAATAAAATAAAGCGATTCTTGTTGAAACGAAAGAGTGATTTGTTTTGTGCGATCAGGACTTTCCTCTTCTCTTCCGAAATACATCCACCCTCCAAGCATGAGGTGAAGTAGAAGCACTTGACCGGTCTGAAGGTGAAATAATAAATATTTAGCACGTCTGTCAATCTGAGTGAAACTGTTCCCTTGAAGTGTATTTTGAAAAAACTCACTTTTGATATTTAGTGATTTTTCACGAGTTACTATTATATTGCTGATAGGCTTTCCAACCACCTTGGTTGTTAACATTCGTTTATAGGTTTCCATTTCAGGTAATTCAGGCACGGGTTTACCTCCTTTTATCAATTTTGTGTTTAAGTCATTTTAAGTATGGAAAGGATGAGGATGATAAGGGAGGAGAATCGATGAATATTGAAAAAATCATAGTCAAACACCCTATTCTTTCATTGTCCTTAGCTATATTCTTTATTATTCTTACAACATGGGTGACTTACACATTATTGATGAAAGAAACGTTACAAACAAATTGGAAATTAGATGTTGTAGGAACAGAACATACTTATCGTTCAGGAGATAGAACGGACTTTCACGTATTTCTTGAAGATGAAAATGGTGAACCGATTACAAACGCCAATGTAAAGGTAACTTTTGATATGCCTGATATGGTTCATAACATCCAAAAGACGATGCACCACCTTGAGGGAGGTTTATATGAGGCAGAAGTCATATTCTCAATGGGTGGAACGTGGATTGGTGTGATAGAAGCTAGTCAAGGTGGAAATCAATACATTAATCAAGCTCTTATAGAAGTAGATGGACCGACTATCCCAGAAGGAAACCGTGATCCCGCCGACCATTTTAGTTTAGAACAACCATTGCCTTCTTGGATAATCCAAGAGGTAAGGCAATAACTTGGTTAAAGCCAAGCTTTCTCGTAAAGCTTGGCTTCATTGTGTATATAGGCTGGTTTTGTGTTATGTTTATCATGTCGAATTGATAGACTTTTTATTTTTGCAATGACATTTATGTTATTGTAAGTTAAGATATTGAAATATAAGGGAAATGTAAGGAGATGACGATATGAAAGTAAGCAAATCAATTTTTGGTGAGTTCAATGGACAACCTGTAGATGCGTATACAATAAGCAATTCAAACAACATGACATTTACGTGTATATCTTACGGTTGTATTATTACAAGTATTTTAACTCCAGACCGTAACGGGAATGTAGAAGAGGTGACGTTAGGGTTTGATGATTTACCTAATTACATTAACAACTCTCCGTATTTTGGCTCAATCGTTGGAAGAATTGCTGGGAGAATTGGTGGAGCTCAGTTCGAGCTTGATGGCAAAACATATACATTAGCTAAAAACGATGGAGAAAACCATTTACATGGTGGGATTCATTCTTTTAGCCATGTCGTTTGGAATGCATCGGTAATCGAAAATGAAAAAGAAGCAGGGGTAGAATTTACATACACTAGCCCTGATGGTGAAGAGGGATTCCCTGGAACCGTTGAGCTAAGTGTGAAATACATATTAAATAATGAGAATGAAATCACGATGTCATATAACGGTGTAACAGACCAAAAAACATTGCTAAACATGACAAATCATACGTACTTTAATTTGAGTGGGAATATAAAGACGGATGTTTCCTCACACAAGTTGACGATGAAAAGTAACAAATTTATTGAGCTACAAGAAAATTTAATTCCAACAGGTGAATTCCTGGAAGTCGAAGGTACTCCTTTTGATTTCAGAAATGGAAGATTGCTTGGGGAAGGTTTTACATCGCCGCATATCCAAAATATACGTGCTAGTAAAGGCTATGACCATCCATTTATGCTAAGCGAAAATCACAACGAAGAAATTATTTTAGAGGATGAGAAAAGCGGAAGAGCCTTACTCGTTGAAACCGATGAGCCTTGTGTTGTCGTTTACACGAGTAATATGTTAGGTGGCGAGTTCGACATCCGCGGTACAAAAGCGCAGCCTTATTTAGCGGTATGCCTTGAGACTCAAGGAGCACCTGATTCTATCCACCATCCTCAATTTGGGTCAAGCATTTTAGACAAAGGTGAGAGCTATAGTAGGACTACGACCTTTCGTTTTTTTGTAAAGGAATAATCGGTAAAAATTAACATAAAGTAGCTTGAACAAATATCTTCACTTCGTAGAAAATAAAAGATAGTGAAGAGCAAAGGGAGGCCCTACATGGACTGGAGACAAGAATATAAAAAATGGAATGAAAATCAAGCACTAGAACCTGAACTAAAAGAGATTTTAGAAAAATATAAAGATGATGACGTAACATTGGAAGATTGTTTTTATAAAAATCTAGAATTCGGTACAGGCGGCATGCGAGGGGAAATCGGACCAGGATCAAATCGAATGAATACATATACCATTCGCAAAGCAGCTGAAGGGCTTGCTCGTTACATCGAAGAGCATGGGGAAGAGGCTGTTCGTAGAGGAGTTGTTATCGCTTATGACTCTAGACATAAGTCTCCGGAGTTCGCACTTGAAGCGGCGCTGACTTTAGGGAATCATGGAATTCAAACCTATTTATTTCAAGAACTTCGACCAACTCCAGAGCTCTCGTTTGCGGTTAGATACTTAAACGCTTTTTCAGGAATTGTAATTACAGCTAGTCATAATCCACCAGAATATAATGGGTTTAAAGTGTATGGTGATGATGGAGGGCAATTACCTCCAGGGCCAGCTGACCATCTAGTCAGAAAAGTAAATGAAGTAGAAGATGAGTTAGCGATTGAAGTTGCCCAGGAAAATGAGTTAAAAGCATCACAATTGTTAAAAATGCTAGGAGAAGAAGTTGACCTGGCTTATAATACGGAACTTCAAACGATAATCGTGAATCCAAAACTTGTTCAGGAAGATGGAAAGAATGTCTCCATAGTGTTTACTCCACTTCACGGCACAGCCAATATCCCTGTGCGTCGAGTCTTTGAAACAAGTGGTTTTACAAATGTATCGGTCGTAAAAGAACAGGAATTACCTGATCCGAACTTTTCAACTGTAACGTCTCCTAATCCTGAAGAACATGCAGCTTTTGAATTAGCCATCAAGCTTGGGGAAGAAATTACAGCTGATGTGCTCATAGCAACAGACCCAGATGCTGACCGAGTGGGTGTTGCGACAAAGAATGAAGAAGGACAATATGTCGTGTTAACAGGGAATCAAACAGGTGCCCTTATGCTTGACTATATTCTTTCACAAAAAAAAGCATTAAACGAATTACCGGACAATGGGGTTGTTCTAAAAACGATTGTTACTTCGGATATCGGTCGAGCGATTGCAACTCACTATGGCATTGAAGTGGTCGACACACTGACAGGATTTAAGTTCATTGGTGAGAAAATTAAAGAGTATGAAGAGAACAACAGCAAAACATTCCTTTTTGGTTATGAGGAAAGCTATGGTTATTTGATTGGTGATTTTGTTCGAGATAAAGATGCGGTTCAAGCATGTTTGCTTGCAGGCGAATTAACCGCGTATTATAAAAAGCGTGGGATGACACTTTATCAAGGACTGATTGAAGTGTTTGAGAAATACGGTTTTTATTTAGAAGACCTTGAATCTCTTACGCTTAAAGGAAAAGCGGGTATTGAAAAAATTCAGTCCATTCTCTCTCATTTCCGAGCGAATCCAATAAAAGAAATAGCAAACCATAAAGTTGATTTTGTGGAAGATTATAAAACAAGTGAACGGCTATATCTAGAAAGTAACCTAGTAGAGACAATTGATTTACCTAAATCTGATGTAATCAAATATATCCTAGAAGATGGTACATGGGTATGTATGAGACCATCAGGAACGGAACCAAAGGTCAAGTTCTATTTTGGTGTTAAACGCTCAACATTATCGGAAAGTCAACAGTTTTTAGCTTCTGTAAAGCAAGAGCTAATGGCTAAAATTCAGTCGTTAGTATAAAAGTAATAGAAACGAAGTGGATATAGATAATCCACTTCGTTTCTTTTTGGCTCTATAATATTTGTTGGGGTATATAAACAGTTTTTTCATCATGGGCTATGCCCATAATGAAAAAAAGAACACGTTAGCATCGTAGTTAGTAAAAGACGGCTTAACGGAATTTAACATTGCTGTTACGGTGAGATGCAACTAACCATAATGGGTGGAAACGGACAGAACAAAAAGAAAAAGCATTGATGGAGTCCGAAAAGAGAGTGAATACGGACAGGTCAAGATGAAAAAGCATTGGTGGAGTCCGAAAAGAGAGGGAATACGGACAGAACAAAAAGAAAAAGCACTGGTGGAGTCCGAAAAGTGAGGGAATACGGACAGAACAAGAAGAAAAAGCACTGTTCGAGTCCGAAACAGGAGGGAATACGGATAGGTCAAGAAGAAAAAGCACCGATTGTGTCCGAAATAGGTAGTTTATTTTCTATGCTTTCAAAAAATAGACTCAGAAAGTAATAGACGCCAGCAAGGAAGGGAAAGGGCTCGTTTTTTTAACTATATTCTCGTAATCTATGATATGATATAGAAAATGGAAGCGCTAACTTCTAAGGATGAAGGTGATGAATCAATGGATGTAAAGGGATTTACAGGAGTAATCATGGTCATTTGCGAGTGGGTAATGAGACTAGCAGTTGTTAATCTATTGTGGATGCTTGGAACACTAGTAGGTTTAGGTGTTTTTGGTATCATGCCTGCTACAATTTCTTTATTTACAGTGACAAGAAAGTGGATGTTGGGAGACTTGGATGTACCAATCTTCAAAACGTTTGTCTCTACATATAAAAAGGAATTTATTAAATCCAATCTTGCAGGTTTACTATTCGCCTTTGTAGCCTATGTTTTATATATTGATTTCTTGTTTGTGTCAACGCTAGAAGGGATGCTTCATACCGTGTTAATGGTTGCATTACTAACAGCAGTGCTATGTTACTGTGTCATTGTCCTGTACTTCTTTCCTTTGTATGTTCATTATGAATTAAAACTGTTTCAATACTTTAAGCGCTCCTTATTACTCGGATTAATTCGGCCGTTTTCTACGATTATGATCGTAATTGCTTTAGCGACAATCTACATTCCATTTTTGTTGTTCCCAGCATTAATCCCTTTTTTCGGAGTGAGTTTAGGAGGATATGTCATCATGTATATTTCCTATCGCCTTTTCACGAACATTGCAAAAAAACAAGAAGAGTTAACTGCCCAAGGTCAAACTCAAGCGGAAGCATAATTTATAATCATACGATAAAAAGGGCTTGGATCCGAGATACAACGGATCCAAGCCCTTCATATTACCATTTGATAAGCGGATTTATTATGTAAGTTTATGGCTTGCGTTATCTTGTTTAGTAAAATGCTTCATGAAATACCTGTTCTTCTCATAAATTGTGATAAGGCAACTTTTGAGGAGGGAGCTAGATGGCAGTGGATGAAGGGAAAAAGTTAGAATATGCGATAGAGGAAATTACGGAAATTGCTACAGATTTCGGGTTAGATTTTTATCCAATGAGGTATGAAATATGCCCATCTGATATTATTTATACATTTGGCGCATATGGTATGCCTACGAGGTTCTCTCATTGGAGTTTCGGCAAACAGTTCCATAAAATGAAACTCCAGTACGACCTAGGGTTAAGTAAGATTTATGAACTTGTGATTAATTCAAATCCTTGTTATGCCTTCTTACTGGATTCGAATAGCCTGATTCAAAATAAGTTAATCATTGCTCACGTTCTTGCCCATTGTGACTTCTTCAAAAACAATGTTCGCTTTTCTAATACTAGGCGTGACATGGTTGAAAGCATGAGTGCTACGGCGGAACGTATCGCCCGGTATGAACTTATTCATGGGAAGGAAGAGGTCGAAACGTTTTTAGATGCCATTTTATCGATTCAAGAACATATCGATCCAAGTCTAGTTCGTCCTAAGCTTTCTTGGTCTTTGGAAGATGAAGAAGAAGAGGATGACAACCCTAAGTACAGTTCACCATATGATGATTTATGGGAGCTAGATAGTGAGAAAAAAGAAGAAGAACCGAAAAAAAGAAAAAAGAAATTTCCACCTAGACCAGAGAAAGACTTGTTACTTTTCATTGAGGAGTACAGTAGAGAACTTGAGCCATGGCAACGCGATGTGTTAACGATGATGCGCGAGGAAATGCTTTATTTCTGGCCACAGCTAGAAACAAAAATCATGAACGAAGGCTGGGCTTCCTATTGGCATATGCGTATTCTTCGTGAAATGAACTTAACGACCGAGGAGACGATTGAATACGCCAAGCTCAATGCTGGAGTCATTCAACCTTCCAAAACACAAATCAATCCATATTACCTTGGGCTGAAAATCTTTGAGGACATTGAAGAGCGTTATGATAATCCAACAAAGGAAATGCAAGACATTCAAGGCGTAAAGCCAGGAAGTGGCAGGGAAAAAATCTTTGAAGTCAGAGAAATAGAATCGGATATTTCTTTTATTCGCAACTATCTAACAAAAGATTTGGTTGGTCGAGAAGATATGTATTTGTTCCAAAAGCAAGGGGCTGACTATAAAGTGATTGATAAAGAATGGGAAAAGGTAAGAGACCAACTTGTTCAATCAAGAGTTAATGGTGGGTTTCCTTATTTAACGGTAACCGATGGTGATTATCTAAAAAATGGAGAGCTGTACATTACTCATCATTTTGAAGGAACAGAGTTAGATGTTAGTTATTTAGAAAAGGTATTGCCTAACATCTATCAGTTGTGGGGTCGTACGGTTCATATGGAAACGACGATTAATGAGAAAAGAATTGATTTTATATACGATGGTCGAAAGGTTCATCGAAAATATCTGTGATGGAAGAATAGAATAGAGCGTTTTCGCCAATGCCTAAAGCCCGTTGTGAGTGTATTTTTCACAACGGGCTTTATGGCTACCTATTTACGAATATACTAATATGTAAGGAATACCAAATTGAAAAGAGGCTTGCGACATGAGCGAGATTGAAAAAAAGCTAGAATTAGAATTACTGTTTTTCATTTTGTAGATAGAATTACCTATGTAGAATTACTCTTTAACCATGAAAATATATGGAATAAAATGTATTATTATGAATAATGTATTTTTTAATCTACTTCTGTAATCAAGGAAAATCAGTAAGAAGTGTAGTCATGGAGTATTTTTATACTTATTTTATTATTGTATTGGATTTTGCTTATCTACTGTCTTGTTTAATTTGAAAAAATTGTACCTAATAAATTTTTACTAGGATATTTCGTCTCTATTGAGGGATTCTTTATTTTTAATAGAATTATTTTTGATGGATTCATATTTTTCTTGATTCCACTTCTTTTTGCCAAATTTAATACCGTATGTGTTCTTAGCTACGGATTTCCTAATTTTTATTAGCACTTTCTTGTTTAATATCACCAATACAGAAAAACCTTATCTAACAAATATTCCTATATGTAGGACCAAAAGTATGAAAAAGCAAGCTCAGTTGTTATGACAAAGTATTATTGAAAGAGGAGCGATTATGAAAATGATTTTAAAAATGATTCTAAAAATTCATTAAACCTTTCATTTTTAATATAGTTAGGAAATTCAAGGGAGGTAGCATAAAATGTTTTTCAAAAGAAAACCGAAAATAAATGAAAAGACAATCAAGGAACTCGTACTGAAACTGGAAACAACTTATTCGGATAAGGAAATTGAACCATTGTTGAGAATGTTTCATCCCGACCATCGCGATATCTCCTTTTTAAATCATTTTACCCTCATGATGAACTTTCAAATTTACAATATTACATCTGAAATTCTCAATCTACAATTATTAGATATGAATGAGGTGGAGGCAAGTTTTACATATACGCGGAAACATATGTATACATGTGTTAATGAAGGGGATGAAAACGGGACAAACCCGAACAATATATCAAGCTATTTTGTACAGCTTAAGGTAGAAGGTAAATCAATTTGGATCATGAAGTATGCAAGATATAGTGAGCTGTTTTTGGATGTTGAA
Source organism: Bacillus alkalicellulosilyticus (assembly GCF_002019795.1). Taxonomy (GTDB): domain Bacteria; phylum Bacillota; class Bacilli; order Bacillales; family Bacillaceae_F; genus Bacillus_AO; species Bacillus_AO alkalicellulosilyticum. The sequence goes on from NZ_KV917381.1 coordinate 1,160,614, forward strand.
GGGAAAATTCTTCCGGGTGAAAAGGCAGTTGTACCACCGGGTGCAGTGTACTACGGCCATATGAAGCACTTTATTGATATTATTCACCTTGAGCATTTCAAGCCAGCTACCTATCTTACATACACCGATAGTGAGTTCATCGGTTTCTATCCCGAAGAGGAACGCTATGCCTATCGGACATCGGAAAAGCTTACCTTTGATTACTTTAAAAAGATGGAGGCTGGATCGATAGAAGAACATACAAATGAGTATATTGAGGGAAACACTCTGGAATATAGTGATATCCTGATGCAGGAGGAGAATTACTCCATCATTGAAACAAAATTCAAGGGAAACTCAGAATTACAGCACGAACTGATCTTGAGCATGCTTACCCCGGATGGTTTCTTTATGGTCCGTTTCTTGAAAAGTCGCAACGCTCCCATTGAGGAGGAATTGCGCCGTCGTCTAATAGAACAGATGAAAATCGCTACGACAGAACTTGCCACTTCTGTTTGATTGGCTGAAAGTTTTAAGAGTAAGAAAATCACTAAGTATAAAAGTTACTATGAACTCGATTGTGATTTGTTTTTCACTCATAACTGAACCCGATATATTCTGAATATATGTGTCTTCTTATTTAAGTAACGTTAGTGGAAGAAGGTATAAGGATAATACTGATACTACATTAATCTAATTAAAATTCATAGCCAATTAAGGGAGATGGATATTATGAGGCGATTTGATTTTATAAAAAACGGCAAACACAATTTTTATAAAGTAACTAATAACGACATTATTTTGTCAGAAGAGAAACTTGGAATAAGTTTTCCTATTGAACTCAAGGAGTTTTTTATAGAAATTGGATATGGCTTTATAAAAGGTGATAGCATTACGATAAATAGATTTATTGGATCCCCACTCTATTGCGGAAATAACATTGAGAGAGGGATATTATGAATATGACCCTGACTTGGAAATATATGATGATGAAGATAAATTGATTTTCTTTGAAGTAAACGAGGGTGTATATTTAACTCTTGATTTAACTAGTTCTCCCAATACGCCTGTTTACTATTTTAATGCTAAAATAGCAGATTCGATAAAAGATTTTATGATAAAAGTAGATAAAGATAGTGAGTATTTTATATATTGAATTATTATACGCATTTTTTAACTGAGAGCATTCCTGTTAAAAATAAAAAAGAGTTTAAAGATTGTGAAGAAAATATACTAAATTAACAGCACTCATAGTACAACATACGCTTGATGAGCTAAAGAGTAGGTTAGCGGAGGATGATACTGAAGGTAATTGGTAGAAATCTATTGAATGATATTCTTTGTCTTTGTTCTTTGTAAAAAAAAGAAAATGAACGTGTAAAGATAAATATAAAATATAGGACTGTAGTTAGAATGACAAATATAAAGTTTGACTCTTATCAAAAAGAAGAAATTAAGAGAAATTTGGAATTGATCAACAAAGAATACGAAAAAGTAAAAGACTTTGTGAATTTTGAGATCTTTTCTTTCGAAGTACTGGATGAATGGCAAGTAGGATATAGTATCGACCATGATGGAAACGTTCTTGTAAACGATAATGAGGATGCTTGGGATGGTAATTGGATTGTTATTGCATATGAATCTTTATGTGGTGACCCTATTATTATTGAATTAAATGAAGGCGGTTACCCTGTATCTATACTGATGCATGGAATGGAAAATTGGGATAATGGCAGTTTCCTTGCGCATTCGATGGAATCATTCCTAAATATTTTAAAAGATATAGGGTGTTTCCTTACAGAAAAGCAAGTGGTAAAAGGAAAACGAACTATACAAATTAAAGAATTAAAATCACTGGTAAATACCATTGTAGAAAAAAGTAAATTTGCAGATGTTGAAATATGGGAATCTTTATTGAATCCGTTATTTAAAATTGCAGAAGAATACGAAGCAGTTTTGAAGACAAATGTAAAGGATATGAAAAAGAAAGGTATGAAAATCACGGAAATTGCTAGCTTACTTAATATGCTACCTAAAGATGTATATGAATATATTAAGAAACTTTAAAAGAAACAAACCGTGTTGAAATACAAATAGCCTAACAAATATATTTTTTATTTATTATTGGAGGAGAAATAATGGATTTAGTAAAAAATTTTTTTAACGGTTTGAGAACAGCATTAACAACAGATGAACTTGTGGAACTAAATATAGCGTACGGTGCTACAAAAGAGGATATTGCTGCACTAAGGTCAAAATATCCAAATTGTCCAGAGTCCCTTATCTGTCTACTTGAAAATATTGATGGCACATATTGGCGGAAGTATGGTGATAACGAAATTGCAGTTTGTATTCTAGGATCAGGTGTTGAAGAAGATAGATACCCATATTATTTAATGTCTACAAAGCAAATACTTGAAAGTTCAAAAGAGGAAGAAGACATCTCTTATCTATTAGAATACCAGGATGATGAAGAAGCAGTTGACCCTAAGATAAATCTAGAGGGACTTCTCCCAGGGAAGTATATTCATTTTTCAGACTGTATGAACAATGGGGGAACATCAAGACTCTATATTGATTTTAACCCATCTAATGAAGGTGTATGCGGTCAAATAATTCGCTTTTTGCACGATCCTGATGAATATGAAGTGATTGCAAACAGCTTTGATGAATATTTACAGAATCTTATTGATTGTGGTTTTATTTATCTGGAAAACGAAGAAGAGTAACTATCTGTACTCCAAGTATTGACTGAAATAAAGTAGATTTGGTTGGTCGAGAAGATATGTATTTGTTCCAAAAGCAAGGGGCTGAGGCCGGGACAAAAGTTGTTTTTTACTTTTGTCCCAGCCTCTTAATTTTTGTTCGATATGAGAAGAAAATAGCTATTCCTACTAAAATGGTCAAGACAATCGTAATAATTAGCCAGCGGTGAGGGTCTGAGCGTACCACGATCTCTTCACCAACTGTCCATTCCGTTCGGTGCCCTAATCCATCTTCGGCAACAATAGAGTGTGCCTCTACTTTGTCATAATGAAAATAGCCTTCATCGTCTAATGTTCCTTTATCAATTTCATTGCCTGCTTGGTCAAATACGGTAACTACTGTCCTTGTAGAAAAACTACCATCCTCATAAATTACATGGAGTGTACCAGGCTCACTGACTTCAATGAGCAATTTATGCGCATATACTGTAGATGATAGGGGAGAAAACAGTAAGACAAATAGTAATACAAGAATCCCATTTTTCAAGATGAGCCTCCTCCATTCCTTTGGAAATTAACTCACAAGTAGAGTAGAATGGTGACATAGGTAACCTAGGTCCTATATGTCTTACTAATACGAATTTCCCTATTATTCATGGTCGTGTTCATGTTCATGACCATGACCTTCATATTCTTTTACGTTATCAGGTTTAATCTCTTCATTACTTTGAGAAAGTATTTGCATTTTAAACTCTTCCGCGTGATGCTCTGTGAACATACGATAGCTTCCAGCCTCGGAAATCGTAAAGGTAAATGTAGTTGAACCTTCAGTATTTATAAGAAGATTAAACGTGTATTCATGTTTTGCGGCAAATGTTCCTTCTTGACTCACTTCTTCATCACTATGTTCCATCATATGAGCAGCATGGTGTTCTACATCTTGAATATTACTATTTTCAAGAATAAAGCCTAGCAAAATACTTTCATCCCCAAACTCATTTTGATTGAATACAAGAGTGTATGTACCTTCTTCAAGATTAAAGCTTCCAGCCCACTCGTATGGTAGTTCTTGATGATGGTCAATACCTTCTTCTTCTTCTTCTATTGGGCCTTCCTCTTCTAGTTCCTCAGCAGGCTCAGTCTCTTCAACGACTCCTACTACTTCTTTTTCCTGATTCTCAGGTTGTTGAACTTCAACTTCATCATCGGTGTTTCCACAAGCTACTAACGAAATGGTGACTAAGCAACTTGCCAACGTAATAAATCGTTTTCTCATTTTTAGAACCTCCATATATTATAGTGGACGAAAGTGATATAATAATAGTAACATTTAACAGTAGATCCAAATAATTAGTATTTATTAGGTAAGAGATTTTAATTGTCATAAATAAGAGAGTCAGTCGTATGTTTACATAGAATAGAGTTATGAGGTGAGCGTAATGAATATGAAAAAAAAGATGTATGTAATTGGTTTGCTAATACTGACAATGGTAGTAGGTTGTTCTGAAAAAGACCCCCCCCTTGAAGAAACTCTTTATTCGTTTCTAGAACAATGGGAATCTGGAAATTATGAGTCAATGTATTCACTCTTAACTACCGAATCGAAAGCTGCTATTTCAAAGGATGACTTCACTGAGCGTTATACTCATGTTTATGATGTGATTGGATTGAATAGTATCACATTATCCTTTAGCGAAAATGTCGTTGAAGAAGAGGAAATCGAGGAGCAAGCGCTTTACCCTCTTACAATAACTATGGAAACCATGGCAGGACAGGTTCAACAACAAACTACGCTAGAATTAATAAAAGAAGTGGTTGAAGAGGAAGTAAGATGGGGAGTGACATGGGGTCATTCACTTGTTTTATCAGAGTTAGATAAGCAAGACCATGTGAAAGTGAGAACGACGCCTGCAAGGCGTGGAGAGATTTATGATAGAAACGGACAAGGATTGGCGATAAATGGTACGGCATTGGAAATCGGTTTTGTTCCTGAGCGGATGGAAGGAAGAGAAGAGGATTCACTCCAAGAAGTAAGTGAGGAGTTAGAGAAATCTGTTGAAGAACTAGAAACGCTCTTAAATCAATCGTGGGTTCGTCCTGACACGTTTGTTCCAATTACAGCTATACCTAACTATGAAAGAGATTTTGCAGTTCGTCTTTATGAAACGATTCCAGGAGTGACTTATCGTGAAATGGCGGCAAGAGAATATCCTTTACACGAAGCAGCTGCTCACCTTATCGGATACATCGGTTTAGTTACAGCTGAAGAACTAGAACAATATAGTGACCAAGACTATCATGCAAATTCTTGGATTGGAAAAACTGGTCTTGAGAGAATCTTAGAAGAAAGACTGAAAGGTGAAAATGGCGTAGTTCTTTACATTGAAGATGACCAAGGAGAAGAAAAACAGGTCATTGCTGAAAAAGAAGTAGTCCATGGTGAACAAATCGCTTTAACGATTGATGCTGAAACTCAGAAAACCATTCATAGTGAGATGTCAAAGGATAGAGATGCAGGTACAGCTGTTGTGCTCAATCCATCGACAGGAGAGGTCTTGTCCTTACTCAGTACACCAGCTTATAATCCAAATCAATTTGTGTTAGGGGTTTCATCAAATACGTGGCAACAGTGGAATGAAGATGAGCAAAAACCGTTACAAAATCGATTTACTCAAAAAACAGCACCAGGTTCAACGATAAAACCAGTTACAGCAGCGGTAGCCTTACAACAAGGATGGGATAGCAGTGAGAAACGAGACATTAAAGGGAATCAGTGGCAGTTAGATTCATCATGGGGGGATTATCATGTCCGCCGAGTAACCGATCCAAACCATGCCGTACATTTGGAAGATGCCTTAGTTTATTCTGATAACATTTATTTTGCTCAAATGGCACTTGAATTAGGTCAGGATAAACTAATAGATGGATTTGAACAATTCGGATTTAATGAGGATATTCCTTTTTCTTACTATATGGCACCTTCATCGATTGCGAATGAAGACATTTCATCTACGGTACAGCTTGCTGACACAGCCTATGGCCAAGCTGAACTCTTGGTTACGCCATTGCACTTAGCACTAATGTACACGCCGTTCGTAAACGAGGGATCAATCCCGAAGCCTTTGCTTTTTGTTGAAGAACAACCTGAAGTGTGGAAAGAAAATGTGATTAATGGTGAACATGCTAGCGAAATCCTTTCTGCATTAACAAAGGCAATTGAAAGTCCATCAGGAACCGCTCATCATGCGCATATGGAAGATATAAGTCTAGCTGGGAAAACAGGAACAACAGAACATAAAACAAGTCAATCAGAAAAGGGCCATGAAACAGGTTGGTTTGTTGCAATGGAAACAGAAAAGAAAAATGTCTTAATTGTGATGAGTATAGAGCATGTAGAAGACCGTGGAGGAAGTAAGTATGTTGTTCCAAAAGTGAAGAACATCCTAGGAAAACTTCAATAAAAGAAAATGAGATTGTGAGACAGGGATAAAAGGGAATTACACCCTTTAGTCTCTGTCTCATTTTTGTTATCACGAAGGAAATTCCAAATACTTCAAAAGAAATACTCTATTGCTTTACCAAATAAAATAGTAGAATAAAAGTAGATTTCTATTTTATTAGGGTAGGGGTAGATATGATTTGAGAAAATCATCTGTAAAAGCACTTATTATTTTTATTGTGTTTCTATTTGTGTTTGTAAGTATTACACCGCAAGACATTATGGCATCATCAGGTCCGATTGTTAATCCAAAACAAACGTACAATTACAGCAAGATGGAAAAGGATATTAAAGCGTTAGCGAAAAAATATCCAGATTTGATTACGTACAAAGTTATTGGGAAAAGTGAGTATGGTAGAAATATTTATGCCGTTTCATTAGGGAAAGGAAATTCAACAGTTTCCATTAATGGTTCTCATCATGCGCGTGAATGGTTAACAACTAATTTAAATATGTACATGATAGAGCAATATGCAAGAGCCTATAAGAAAAATACTAAAATGGGAGACTACCACGTAAAAACAATCCTTGATAACACAACGATTTGGTTTGTACCAATGGTTAATCCTGATGGGGTAGAGTTACAGCAAAAGGGGTTATCTGCGTTTCCGAGTAAAGACCATCAAGCTTTACTTAAAATGAATAAGGGGAGTAGAGATTTTAAGAGGTGGAAGGCTAATGCCAAAGGCGTCGATCTTAATCGCCAGTACAATGCAGGGTGGAAAACAATAAGAAATAATGCCCCTTCACCAAACTATGAAAACCATAAAGGAACAAAACCTCATAGTTCAGCCGAAACAAAAGCCATGGTAGCATTTACGTATGAAATCGACCCAGAAATGGTGGTAAGCTATCATTCTAGTGGAGAGATTTTGTTTTGGAATTATTTACAAACAGGGAGTCGCTATAACCGAGATCATGCTTATGCCAAGAAAATCGGTAGTATGACAGGATATCGCCTTGTATATCCAGGTCCAAATCCTTCAGGTGGCGGAATGACAGATTGGTTTGTTGATGTTTTTAAACGTCCAGGGTTTACTCCAGAATTAGGGAGATATGCAGGTCCAACTCATCTTCCCATCTCTGCATTTGACAGAGTATGGAAGCAAAATAAATATGTAGGTCTATATGTGGCACAAGAAGGTCATAAACTCTATAAACAACGTCTACCAGAAATCGCGAAGACCGAGGTCACAAAGGCAGAAAAACTAGTCAAGAGTTTGACAAAGTATCGAACATACTCGACTGTGAACGATGTCACCTATAGTTCACAATATAAAAAAGAATATAACGCATCGCAAAAGCAGATTGACCTAGCAAATGACAAAGTGAAGCAGTTAAGTAAAGGCACAACTAAAACAGCGTTGCAAAATCGATTGAAAGAAGTAAAAATCCTTCAAGACCGTTCAACTGCAGCGATAAAGGCAATACAAGGCGGAGATAAACTTCTAGTTGAATCCAATAGACTACTTACTGACATCTCGAAAACAGAGTTAACGGATGAACTGATAAAACGCCGAAACACGTTATCTACTAATAGCGCGAAACAAAAAGACAGAATCGCTCTCGTTACGGGAACGAACAATCGCAAAATCATGAGAGAAAAATATACAATTCCTACAAATGCGTTTATTAAGAAGTTAGATAACCCGATTGCTAGATTTAATAAGTTAAAAGCAATTGACCGATTGCTACAATCGAATAACTTAGATGAGGCGCAAAAAGAATTGGAATCTCTATCGAAAATGGCACGGAGCAAGGATAGCTTCCTAGCCAAAGTAGAAGCGGACTTGCAAAAACGGGAACAAACGTTAAAAGCAAGATATGAGAAACTTCTAGAAGAAAGCCAACCTCAAGAGGAACCAGTAGTTGAGGTACTAGAAGAAGAAAGTTTGACTGAAAGTATTGAAGAAGACGCTATAGTCAATGAATAAATAAGGTATAGAGGATGGAGCGAAGGTAGTTTATTCACCTTTTCGCCTCATCCTTTTTTTATAGCTTCACACTTTTGTCACACGTTTAAGTTAATGTGAAAACTTTCACAAATTCGTACTCTGTACCCTATTCTCTTTTCTTTTTTTTAGAGCTAAGATCAAGGTGTAGCTTAGAAGATAGAGAGGAGATAGGTTAGCATGGAGAGGAAAATAAAAAACAGATGGCTCATCGCTTTAGCTGGTGTTGGTATTCATATTTCAATTGGGTCAATATATGCTTGGAGTGTTTTTACGAATCCATTAATGAACGATTTACAATGGGGGTTAAGAGAAGTTTCGCTTACGTTTAGTATTGCGATTTTATTTCTTGGATTATCCGCTGCGTTTCTAGGTCACTTTGTGGAACGCTATGGACCACGAGTGTCAGGTACATTGTCTTCCTTTTTCTTTGGAATTGGAATTGCAGGAGCGGGGTTGGCTGTTCAAGTAGAGTCTTTGCTGTTGTTGTATTTATTTTATGGCGTAATAGCAGGAATTGGGTTAGGAGTAGGGTATATTACCCCAGTTTCTACACTTGTTAAATGGTTCCCAGACAGACGCGGGTTAGCTACAGGTCTTGCCATTATGGGTTTTGGTTTTGCATCAATGATTGCTAGTCCTATCATTGCAAGGCTAATTGAAGCAGTTGGCCTTTCTACAACCTTTTATATATTAGGGGCCACATACTTTGTTGTTATCTTTAGTTCTGCTCAATACTTAGCACCACCTCCAAAAGGCTGGTTACCTGCAGGATTTAAAGAAGCAATGCAAGCGAATACGAAGAAAAAAGCGGATTTATCTCAATTAACAGCAAACGAAGCCATTAAAACAAAACGCTTTTGGATGCTATGGGTCATGCTCTTTATTAACATCACATGTGGAATTGCGCTTTTATCGGTAGCTTCACCGATGGCGCAAGAAATAGCGGGTATGACAGCGGTAGCCGCTGCAACGATGGTTGGTTTAATAGGAGTGTTTAACGGACTCGGCCGCCTTGGATGGGCGACACTGTCTGATTATATTGGCAGACCAAATACGTATACAGCTTTCTTTGCGATACAAATGGTCCTGTTTTTTATCTTACCTAACATGACACATTTTCTTCTCTTCCAGCTTGTCATATTTGTTATAATCACTTGTTATGGAGGAGGATTTTCGTCCATTCCAGCGTATATTGGTGATTTATTCGGAACAAAGCAGTTAGGTGCAATTCATGGATACATGCTAACGGCATGGGCAGCAGCTGGTTTAATTGGTCCTATCTTCTCTGCATGGGTACGTGAGACAACAGGAAGTTATCAAGGAACTCTCGTCATATTTGCAAGCTTGTTTGCAATCGCCTTCCTTGTGTCCATTTGGATTCGTTATGAAATTAAAAATTTACAAAAGCAAAATCAAGATAAAGAAACTAACCTTGAGTTAAAAGTAGCTAAATAAAGGAAGAGAGTATAAACGCAGACAATTAGAGAAAAATATCATATTACATTGTAGGGCACTGAAAAAAGCGGGATTTAGCTTTTTTCAATGTCCTTTTCGTTTTGTGCGTAAAGTAGTGCGTGTGTTTATTGATGAACGCCCGAAGAGGAGAGGGAATCCAAGGAAAGGTCGTTCATAAAGTGGATGAGCGCCCGAAGAGGAGAGGGAAGCCAAGGAAAGGTCGTTCATAAAGGGAATGAACGCCCAAAGAGGAGAGGGAAGCCAAGGAAAGGTCGTTCATAAAGTGGATGAGCGCCCGAAGAGGAGAGGGAAGCCAAGGAAAGGTCGTTCATAAAGGGAATGAACGCCCGAAGAGGAGAGGAATCCAAGGAAAGGTCGTTCATAAAGGGAATGAACGCCCGAAGAGGAGAGGGAAGCCAGGTAAAGGTCGTTCATAAAGGGAATGAACGACCGAAGAGGAGAGGGAATCCAAGGAAAGGTCGTTCATAAAGGGAATGAACGCCCGAAGAGGAGAGAGAAGCCAGGTAAAGGTCGTACATAAATAATAAAAAGGCAACCAGACTAAGCTGGCTCACCTTTTATATTACCTGCGATATTATAGCCTATCTACTTACCTAGTAAGTCACTTTTTTGTCACAAAGTGCGGAGCGTATTCGGCGGATACTTTAATGCATTCCTCCATACTAACCGAGCTTGCAATTCCTTTTCCGGCAATATCAAAAGCTGTACCGTGGTCAACGGATGTACGTAAAAACGGAAGGCCGTTCGTAATTGAAATGGTTTTTTCAAAGTCTGTCATTTTTGCCGCGATATGGCCTTGGTCATGATAGAGCGAAAGGACCGCATCGTATTTTCCTTGTAATGCTTGATGAAACACAGAATCTGCTGGAACAGGTCCAACGGCATCAATGCCATCTTGAATAGCTAATTCAATGCCAGGTTTAATTTCATCTACTTCTTCACGTCCAAATAATCCGTTTTCTCCGCTATGAGGATTAAGTCCAGCAACCGCGAATTTACGTGTCGTTACCCCTAATTGCAGAAGAGCGGCATCACAACGCTTTAAATAATCGTGAACACGTTCTTTTGTCATCGCTGCAATTGCATCTTTTAATGAAAGATGTCTGGTTAAGAAAAAGATTCGCATGTTTCTCACTTGAAACATGGTAAGCGGGTCTTTTGTGTTTGTCATATCGGCAAGCATCTCAGTGTGACCAATGTGAGGAACTTTAGCAGCTTGTAATGACTCTTTGTTGATAGGGGTCGTTGCAATCACATCGGCTATGCCTTCATTTGCAAGTGCAACAGCTTTTGTAATGTATTCAAACGCAGCTTGACCACATTGAGCCTGAACCTCACCAAACGTGAAAGAACTCATATCGATATTATCAAGCGAGAGCACGTCAATTGAACCAAACTCAAATTTAGCTTCATCAACGGATGTGACTTCATTGATGGAAACAGTGATTCCCATTATTTCTGCAGCTTGTTTTAAAATTGTACTGTTTCCTATCACAATAGGCTTACCTGCAGAGAACACTTTCTCTTTTGATAGGGCTGAAACTGTAATTTCTGGTCCGATTCCAGCGGGGTCTCCCATTGGAATAGCGATGATAGGTTTATTTGTCATAATGATTCTCCTTTAAGTAATTTATTTTGTAAATACTTTACGCATTGATAGATAGCTGTGTCGTCTCCTACTAAACCACCTTTTGTTACGATAGGCAAGTTGTCAAAATGTCCACCTATCAATGTACCATATGCCGCAAGTGGCATGACTTCTCCTTGTAACTCAATGCCGTTTGCTAAACTAATGGTACAAAGAGATGCTGTCACATCACCTCCGCTTGAGAAACAGCCCTTAATCTGTAAGGTTTTATTATTGAGTAATTGGTGACAAATCACAGCAAGGCCATCGGTAATCCGTTTTGCAAGATCCTTCTCTGTAACGCCTTCTGTTTCTGCAATCTCTTTTAAATTAAGAAGCGTATGACCCGGCAATTGGGTTGTAATAATCAAAAGTGATTGGTCAAGCTTATCCTTTATATGGGTGGTGACTCTATCGATTTCTATTTCCCACGAAGAGGTAAAGCTAGCGAGTTGAGCAGGATTTACATAAATAGGTTCAATTTTGGTTTGTTCCATCAGATACTGAAGTTGTTTAGTTGTCGCAGCAGTCGCACTACCAATCGCAACCAAAACACGTGAAGGAGGAGTTGATTCATTCCTTTTTGCTTTGGCAAAGGCCATAGTTAATGGTCCAGGGTCAACCGAGATAACGTGATCGGTCGGTAAACTTGCCATTGCTTGAGCAATTAATTCAATGTCAGAGTTCGTTTGTGCATCACAAACAAATATCCGTGAATGTGCTTGTAGACCTTTTGCAATGTCTGTTTTAAACGTTTTACATTGAATATCAATAAATGTGACAGGGTGCTTGGTTTGTTGTTGAAGCAATGATGGAATATGAGATTCAATTATAGGTTGAACCGGGTCTTTTGCAACATCTGTTTTATGTAGGGGAACCCCATGTACGTATAAAACTCCATTAACCATTGTCCGTCCGGAGTCAGGAAATGCTGGAACGACAAAAGCGATTGATTTACTTCCTAACTGACCAAGGATTGTCTCTAGTTCAACACCAATGTTTCCTCTGAACGTACTATCGATACGCTTCGTGTATAAAGATGCTCCCCACTGTTTTGCAGAAGTCACGGCTTGAGAAACTCTAACTGCAGACTCGGAACTAGAACAGTAGCGACTATCTGTATCGATAACAAGTGCATTATATTTTTCATCTGTTGGAAATGGTGCACCAAATATGACGGTGGCAGGGGTAAAGCCTTCTTCCCCTAATTTAACACCTGTTCCATTCCCTCCTGTTAAATCATCTGCTATGATAGCAATTTTCATAGTAACCCCCTCGTTATGTGGTCAATATATTTTCATGATAGAGGTGTAGGTTGTCGGTCATATGGTGCTCATCTGTTATGATTCCATGTAGGTCTGTAAGTGAACAAACTGATGCAAAAGCTTTTTTGCCAAACTTACTTGAGTCGGATATAAGCCATGTTTCTTTTGCTGCGTTGATCATCATCTTTTTCACTTTGGCCTTTTCTAACGTAGGAGCAGTAATACCAGCAGATTGGTGTACAGCATGAGCACCAAGAAAAAATAAGTCTACATTGACATCTCTTAAGATTGATTCGGTATGGGGTCCTAGCATCGCACCAATCTGAGCTTGGACTTCGCCACCTGTGACAATGACATGATTTTTACTTGTTACGAGTTCGACGGCAATGAAAACATCATTCGTAATGACCGTTACATTTTCTTTTGTCTTAAGTAATCTTGCCAACTCAAGTGAAGTTGTACCTGAATCAAGTATAATCGTGTTGCCTTCTTTAACAATAGCAGCTGCTTTTTTTGCGATGGCTCTCTTTTGATGTATATGTTGACTTTCTTTGTTGGCATATGGCGTTTCGTGGATGAGACCATTGATTGGAACTGCTCCTCCGTGTGTTCTGATTAATTTATGTTCTTTTTCAAGTTCCATTAAATCACGACGAAGTGTCATTTGAGAGACGTTTAATATGGGTACAAGCTCATCAATTTCAACTTTTCCATGTTCTAAAAGATAGGATTCTATCAGTTGTCTCCTCGTTTCCTTTCTCATATATCCACCTTTCTGTTCGAAACGAACATTTATATGATAATATTATGTTTGTATTGTTCGTTTTAGTCAATTGGTAAAATGAAATAATAGTTGTTATTTCCATGAAGAGAAGAGATATTTGGATGTTATTTTAATTTTTTGGTATTTTTATATTAAAAGGGCTGTGACATAATTTACACTGTAAGCGATTACAAAATAAAGGGAGGGTCAAGCAAATGAATATGGATAAACTGAAAAAGTATTTAGTTGCTGGTATTGGAACTCTACTTATCGGAGCATTAGCTGCGTGTGGTGGGGAAGAGACTAGTAGTGAAAGTACAGATGACTCAAGTAGTAATGGGGATACTAGTTCAGAAGAGGTAGTAGATTTAACATTTTGGGCATCATCTAATCCAGACCGTGCTGATTTTCAATTAACGATGGCACGTGTAGAGCAATTCAACGAAGAACACCCAAATATCAACTTAAAAATTGAAACAACAGCTCATGCTGATTATAGAACGAGATTAAATACACAAGCAGCTGGTGGTCAACTTCCTGATATATTCCAAGTGTGGCCAGGTGCTGAATTAAAGCCTTTAGTTGACGGTGGAGCCGTACAGTCATTAAATCCGATTAAAGGAAATTGGACTGATAATGGGTTACTAGATGAAGAAGTGTTTAATGACTTTACTTTTGAAGGTGAAAGTTATGCAATTCCTTCTGTCCAAAACCCAACTAGCTTTGTATTCTATGATAAAGATATGCTTGCTAGCGTCGGGTTTGATAGCTTTCCAGATACGTATGAAGGCTTGCTTGAGTTAATTGAAGCGCTAAAAGGTGATGACATTACACCGATTGCTTTAGGGAACTCAGCGCCATGGGTTTTACAATCTGTTTATATCTCTACAATTGCTGACCGTTTCACAGGCCCCGACTTCCTTGAAGGAGTTGCCAATGGAGAAAGAAAGTTTACAGACCCTGATTTTGTTCAAGGGCTTGAAGTAATTGAAGAGTTATATCAAGTAGGAGCTTTTAACGAAGACTTAAATACAATTGATAGCAACCAAATGATTGAATACTTCATCCAAGGAAGAGCCGCAATGGTTCTTGATGGGAACTGGGGTGTAATTAACATCTTAACGAATATGCCAGAAGATAAAAACGTAGGAATTGGAATCTTCCCATTAGGCGATACAAATAGTGTTTCTACAGTTGCAGGGAATGCATGGGCATTGAATTCAGACCTTGAGGGTGCTGAACTAGAAGCAGCACATACATTCATGAAATGGATGTTTGATGTTGAGTTTTATGAAGGATTAATTAGTGTAGGACGCGTTGTTGCAGGGAATGTTGACATGCCTGAGGATGCTGACCATGACCAGCTTTTCTTGGATATGTTAGAGTTATCAAACGAAGCACCTCCAGCTCCAGTTTATGATGCGACCATTCCACAAGCCGTAAACAATGTATTACAAAATGAACTTCAAGCGATAACGATTGGACGTTCCACTCCTGAAGAAGCGGCAGCAAACATTCAAAGAGCGGTAGAAAATCAATAGTGTTATAATAAAACTATCAATAAGGAAGATGACTTAAAGGGTACCATTTCACCTTTTGAGTCTTCTTCTACTTTTTATTCCTTTTTGGAAGTTTTGTAGATGTAATCAAAAACAGCTTTGCCGTTTTTCTTAAAAGATAAAAAAGGGCGACTTTGTCGCTTTTTTTATAGGGGATAACGATGATGAGAAAATGGTTCTCTTTTAACAACTGGAGTTTGAAATGGAAGTCTACGATGATTTTTTTAATGTTGGTCATGCTTCCGACCATTACGATTGGTTATATGATTTTTTATCAGTCAAATGAAATTCTGAAACGTCAAGTTCTAGATACGACTCACCGTCACTTAAATAACATGGAGTCTAATGTGTTATCAGTCATTAATGACTTAGAGGATATATCAGGATATATCATTTATAGTGATGAATTCCGAAAGTATATGACTCTATCACCAGATGATGAAGATTATGATGATATCCATCGACTACAAAATAACATAAAAGGATTTTTCACATTTCATTTGACGAATAAAAATTATTTTAACTCTGTTCGGATTGAAGGTGTCAATGGGGTTGTGCTTGAGTTAGGAGAGCCTGTTGGTGGAGATGAAAAAAGGTGGGAAAGTCTTGCCAGAGAGCAAAAGGGAAAGGTCGTTTGGAGTGATCCCTATCCTTTGACGAGACGTTTATTTACAACAGAAGAAAAAAATGTCATTTCCTTGTTTCGAGTTATAAATGATTTATACGATATCAGGCAACCAGTGGGTGAAATAAAGCTACGATTAAATGAAAGAGAACTGTATGAGTACGTAACGGATCGCTTTTTAGAAAAAGAACATGAGACTTTCCTTGTCCGAGAAAATGGGGTAGTGATGCTTCATCGGGATTCCCGCCTTGTAGGATTAACATACCCTGACGATGACTTTATGGACCAAATCAGACATTCAACTGAGGAAGTAATGTCTTATACATATCAAGGAGAGGAATATTTCGCAGTAAAACGGTTTATCTACAACCGTGGTATTTATTTAGTATCTATGGTGAAAGAAGAATATATTAACGGGGAGTTAGCTAGTATTCGTACAACCATGCGGATCATGATGGTCCTTAGTGTATTTATGGTTCTTTTAGCTGTAGTTGGATTTCTTTTTACTATTGTAAAACCTGTCATTGAATTGACAAGGGAAACGAAGCGGCTAGAATATGGGGACTTCACGGCCCATGTAAAAGTAAGGTCAAATGATGAGATTGGTAAACTTGGCTTACGTTTTAATAAAATGGTAAAACAAATCCAACGTTTAATTGATACGAAATATAAATTAGAAATTCAGAATAAGGAATCTGAATTAAAAGCGCTGCAGAGTCAAATCAATCCGCATTTTCTCTATAATACGTTAGATATGATTCGTTGGACAGCACGAATCGAAAAGGCGAATGAAACAGGAAAGAGTATTGAAGATTTATCAAGATTATTTCGGATTGGACTTAGTCAAGGAAAGCTTTGGATTCCTCTTAAGGATGAAATGAAATATGTGTACAGTTACTTAGAGTTACAGAAAAAGAGATTAGCAGGTAAACTACATTTTTATATTGTAATGGAATCAGGATTGGAAAATGCATTAGTGACGAAGTTGATTCTTCAACCATTAGCAGAAAACAGCATTGAGCACGGGTTTAAAGCAAGAGCAGAAACCAACCGAATTTATATTCGAGCTTATCGTTATGAGCGCGGGATTTGTATTGATGTGATTGATAATGGAATGGGCTTAGACGTAGAAAAAGTGAACAATAGTTTGATGGAAAGCGGTTCAAATGACAATGGCTTTGCATTGAAAAACATTCATGGACGATTAGAGACGGCATTTGGAAAAGAGTTTGGAATACAAGCATTGAATGGACCAGATGAGAAAGGCGCTTTCATTCGAGTTCGTTTGCCATTAATTAAGGATGAATTGGTGTTACGACGAATGGTAAAAAGGGAGGATTCAGATGACAATTAGAATGCTAATCGTAGATGATGAACCAGTAATTTGCCAAGGTCTTGCTTCTACTTTGCCATGGAGTACTTTAGAGATTGAAGTGGTTGGTACAGCTTATGATGGAAAACAGGCTTTGCAAATGATGGAGAGCGAACAAATAGACTTGATTCTCACCGATGTGTGCATGCCAGAAATCGATGGGATAGGTCTTACAAAACAGGTGACCTCACTCTACCCACAGACAAAAATTATTATGATAAGTGGACATGATGAGTTTCAATATGCGAGACAAGCGCTTCGATTAGGAGTTGAAGATTATCTTTTAAAGCCGGTAGATATTGATGAACTGTTGGAGTTAGTGAAAAGGGTAAGTACCGATATCGTGTTACAAAAGAAACAAGATAACTTGTTAAAAGAAGATATCCTATCACAAGCCGTATTGCATTTTCTTTTTAAAGCACCAATTTATATCGAGCAAGAGAAAATAAACGATATCATCTCAACCAATTTCCGAGTTATTGTTAGCTCTATTTTTGAGTTTCATCAACTTGAGTCGATGTATACAGATGAGGAAATTGAAATCGTAAAAGAAGAGTGGAAAACTAGGATAGGACTTGGTTTAGCAGAGGCAAACGTTAGATTTTTCTCTATTTTCGGACATAAAAATGAACTCATTACGGTTTGTTATAGTGACGATTCTAGGAATCTAGCAGAAGCGTTAATTCGAATAGTGTGCGAGGGACTAAGTGACTGGAAGCATCCATTACAACTAAGAGTGTCTAACATTCATTCACAATTAGATGAAATTGTAGCTGTTTATCAAGAAGTAACTGAAGTAATGGTAAAAGGTTATAAGCAATCTGTGTTATTTACAAGCGAACGTATGGTTGAACAACAAAAAATCTCTTATCCAAAAGAGCAAGAATTAAAATTGAGAGAAGCCATATTAAATCAAAACAAAGGCGAAGTCATAGTCATTGTTACAGATTTATTTCATGATTTTCAAACAAAGGGGCTAGATTTAAGTCAAGTACTACATATAACAAGAGAACTTGTCGTTATTATAAAAAATCGATTGCAGGAAATGATGTCTGCAAAAGCACTACAGGATGTTAAATTGAACATCCAAGAGAAAATTGATTTGAAAGTATACAACACACATAAGTCTATCGAGCAGTTAGTAGGTTCAGATCTTTTAGCAATCATGAAGGCGATTGAAAAGAAAGATAATAACCACTGGATTATTGAGAATGCTCAAAAATACATCAGAGAAAATTTCCAAAAAGATATTAAAGCCTCGGAAGTAGCAGAACATCACTTTATCACTCCAAACTATTTCAGCATGTTATTTAAACAAGAGACGGGACAGAGCTTTTCCGAATATCTAAACCGTTTACGAATTGAAAAAGCAGCGGATTTGTTAAGTCGTACATCGAATAAAGTTTTTGAGATTTCAGAGTATGTAGGCTATAAGGAATATAAATACTTTGTACAAATCTTTAAGAAACATATGGGCGTGACCCCAACCCAATATCGCCGATTAAATACAACTAAGATTAAGTAGAAAAGAAGATATTATCTTAATTTTTTAGTATTTTTAGTTTTCTAAACTTCTTTATAATTAACATTGTAAACGCTTACTAGTGATGTGAACTAAAAAGGGAGTGAGGAGATGCATTTACTGAAGAACCCGTGGAAGATTGGCCTTGGAATACTACCTGCCCTTATCATTTATAGTGTGTTTAGTATAGTTCCAATCTTCATTTCATTCTATTACTCATTTATGTCTTGGAATGGGTTTTCTCCAATGGAATTTGTGGGTATCCGAAACTATGTTGCGATTTTGCAGGATAACATTTTTTGGCTATCGGTAAGAAATAATGTTCTTGTTGTAGTAGCATCTGTGTTTGGACAATTGCCAATCGCCTTAGGTTTAGCATTACTGTTAAATCGAAAACTAAAAGGCGCTAAGTTTTTTAGAACAATAGGATTTCTTCCTGTTGTTATCTCTACAGTTGTTATTTCTATCACATGGAGAATGATTTATAACTCTGAGTATGGAATGTTAAACAACTTCTTGGATACGGTGGGGCTAGGCACATTGACACAGAACTGGCTTGGTAATCCCGATTATTCAATGTTTGCCGTTTGTGTCGTTATCATCTGGCAGTTTGTCGGCCTTTACCTCATTATCTTTTTATCTGCTTTACAAACAGTTCCAAATGAAATATTAGAAGCCGCTGAATTAGATGGAGCTTCCGAGTGGCAAAAAACAATTTATATTACCCTACCTTCCATGTGGAATGTCATTTTAGTATGTATCGTGTTATGTATTAGTGGGAGCTTAAAAACATTTGACCTCATTTATGTCATGACTGGCGGAGGTCCTGCCCATGCAACTGAGGTTATGGCAACCTATATGTACGTTGAAACTTTCCAAATGTTACGATATGGATTTGGAAGTGCAATATCCGTTTTAATCTTTGTGTTTAGCTTAACACTTATCGGTATTAGCATGAGACTATTAAGAAGACGAGAAGCATAGAAAGGCGGGGAAAGAAATGCAACCTTCTCTATCAAACAATCCACAAACAGAATATAAAAGTGATGCCACTGACCGTGTTAAAAAGAAAACTAAACGTGGTTTGATCTATACTGTATTAATTGGGTTTGCTATTGTTAATTCTTACCCGATTCTATGGATGATAATGAATTCTTTTAAATCGCGTCAAGAGTTTGCGATGAATCCGTTTGGACTGCCATCGGAATGGATTTTTACCAACTATGCGGAAGCTTGGGTAACCGCAAATATAAATACGTATTTTTTCAATAGTTTGTTTGTAGGTCTTGTCGCCGTAATTATCACGATGTTTGTAGGTGCACTTGCCTCAT
Organism: Bacillus alkalicellulosilyticus; assembly: GCF_002019795.1. Classification (GTDB taxonomy): domain Bacteria; phylum Bacillota; class Bacilli; order Bacillales; family Bacillaceae_F; genus Bacillus_AO; species Bacillus_AO alkalicellulosilyticum. The sequence continues at coordinate 1,180,292 of NZ_KV917381.1, forward strand.
ATTTCTTATCACGTTTTGATTTTAAAGGTAGAAAGTTGTTATTTGGTTTCTTCGTTATCGGGCTATTAGTACCAATCCATGCCACTTTAGTTCCGATGTTTATCTTGATGCAAAAGATTGGTCTTATCAATACGCATTTGGCCTTGATTTTTCCATATGTTGCGTTTAACCTGTCGATAACCATTTTCTTATTGACAAGCTTTATGAGTACATTCCCTAAGGAAATTGAAGAGTCCGCTGTCATGGATGGTTGTGGGGCGTTTCGAATCTTTTGGTCAATTATTTTACCGATGACTCGACCTGCACTCGCAACAGCTGTTATCTTAAACTTTATTAACAATTGGAATGAGTTTGCCTTTGCGTTAGTTTTGATAAACGATGATGCCTTACGAACGCTGCCATTGGGGCTTGCAAACTTCGCAGGTGAGTATGCGACCAATTACGTCGCACAGATGGCCGGATTAACAATCGTACTCGTACCAACCATTCTCTTCTATTTAATGATGGAAAAAGAGATTGTAAAAGGAATGACACAAGGTGCTGTTAAAGGATAGAGATTATGACTGTTTTTCTCCCCTAATGACAGAGCCTAAAATTTTCGCAGAAGAGACCAGGACAAATGGGGGTGTCCTGGTCTCGAAGTATGAATGCACTGTCCCCTCATAAAAGGTCAGTTGTGAGTGGAGCTTAGAAAATAGTAAGCCTTTTCATTTCTTTTATAACAAGCTTTGGATTAAAATGAAAAATGTAGTCATAATAGAAAGAGAATTTGTATGGGAGGTAATAATATGAAATATCGTCGTTTAGGAAAAACGGGTTTAAAGGTTAGTGAAATTTCATTAGGTAGCTGGTTAACATACGGAAAGTCAGTAGAGGATAACACAGCTAAAAAAATTATACATAAAGCTTATGAGTTAGGAATTAATTTCTTTGATTCGGCTAACGTTTATGAACGAGGTGAAGGCGAACGTGTGATGGCTAAAGCCTTAAAGGAGTATGACCGTTCTTCTTACATCATTACAACAAAAGCATTTTGGCCAATGGGAGACCTGCCAAATGACAGAGGGTTATCGAGAAAGCATGTATTTGAACAGCTTCATGCCAGCTTAAAAAGAATGGATTTAGATTATGTTGATATTTTCTATTGTCACCGCTATGACCCAGAAACACCAGTAGAGGAAACGTTACGTACGATTGATGACCTACTGCGTCAAGGAAAAATCTTATATGCGGGTGTAAGTGAATGGTCTGCGGCTCAAATTCAAGAGGCATTAAATGTCGCTGACAAGTATTTGTTAGACAGAATTGTTGTCAATCAACCGCAATACAGCCTGCTTTACCGTCATATTGAGCAAGAAATCATTCCTGTCTCAGAGAAAAATGGTATCGCTCAAGTTGTCTTTTCACCACTTGCGCAAGGCGTACTTACTGGAAAGTATAAAGGTGGCAACATTCCTAAAGACAGTCGTGCAGCGAATGCGGATATTAACGAGTATGTTCATAACTTTATTAATGAATCAAATTTAGAAAGAGTAGACAAGCTAGGAAAGTTAGCTGAAGAGCTTGACTTCACATTGCCTGAATTAGCATTAGCTTGGGTCTTACGCAACCCTAACGTAGCAAGTGCCATTGTTGGAGCGAGCCGCCCAGAGCAAATTGAAGCGAATGCCAAAGCTTCTGGGATTGTGTTATCAGAAGAAGTACAACAAAAAATTGAAGATATTTTAGCTTAATTTAAAAGATGTTGGAGAGTAATCCTCAACATCTTTTTGTTTTTAGAAAAAGGCATAGTTTCTAGAATAGATTAATTTACACTCCGCCAAAAATGGCGTGATACATCTGACATTGTTCGGATGGTTACTATATCTTTCCATGTTATACTTAATAAGGGTACGTATACGAAATTTTAGAAAGTTGAATTGGAGGTAAGCAAATGCTTTATAACTTTTATGAGAGAGTTAGTACCATTTTACCTGTAAACATAAAGTATAGTGATTTTCTGTTTTGGTTTATTATTTTCGTAACTTTTACGTCTTACGCTATTGGATATTTCTTAGGGGGCTTATCCTCTCTTATAATGAATGGAAGATAAATCGATTTCAATAGAGGAGCAGTTATAATATGAATACGTGGAAATTTCGTTTAGCATTTATTGCAGCAATCTATTGTTTTGTGGGTGTTCTATATAAATTAATACATGGGGGAGCATTAGATATTTCGTTAACAGCGTTATTTGTAGCTTCAACGTCTTATGTAATCTATAAGAGTATATATATAAAGTCTGAAACTAGATGATGGGTGTTGCTTGTGAATTTCTCAGAAAAAATTCAAGGTGTTCTAAGAAAACATAGAATACTTGCGTATCACGCCTCCTAATATGAAAAGACCGTTTTATGAGGTTTAGAATCTCTTTACATTAACGACAAATATAGAAATATAACATATTAGAATGAAACGGAGGGGAATCAATTGTTTTACAATCTATATGAGAAAGTAAATACTCTAATTCCTCTAAAAATGGAGTATCGTGATTTTATGTTTTATTTTGTAAATTTATCAGTTATCACTTGTTACGTTATTGGCTACATTTTAGGAGGGACTTACTCTCATATTATGAATAATAGGTAAAAAATGAATAACGATTTTATAAGCATCATACCGTGCTATGAAAAACATTGTAGCAAGGTTTATGAGATTTAAAAGAACTTTACTTATCCAAAAAGATGTTGGGGGAATCCTCCAACATCTTTTTGTGTGTGGATGATTTTACAATCGCGCCAAAATTGGCGGGAAACCACACAAAATGGTCGGTTATCTTTTATTGAACCTATTTATAATAGATATTAAGTAGTGTGTACAAAGTTTCAGCAACGATAGTTCATCGTGAGAGCGAACATAAAATCTTGAGAGAGGAGACTTATAAAAATGGGTAATCCTAATAAAATCTATAAAAATAAGTAAGAAATATAAAAGTTTACTAGTTTTTTGTCAGAAAATTATGTAGAATTAAAACCAACTAGGAGGGGGGCATAATAAATAAGTATTCTACAAGTAGCGTAATTACCAAAATAAAGAAGGAAATAAGAGAATCTTTTTTTCATAAACAATTACTTACAGAGGCACTTTCATTTATTGACTATCAAATGAATAGTAGAGATATTTTATTCGGAAAACTGTCTCTCATTCACTTTGAGATGTTTCCTAAAGAGGGGATTGACATAGAAGCTATCGCTGCTGCAGTGGAAGTTTTAATTTTAGCAGGAGATATATTTGATGACCTTATGGATGGGGACAACGAACATGCTCCATGGATTAAAATAAATTCATCTCTTGCTTTACAAATTGCGATAGGATTTGTGGTACTAAGTAGTAAAATAATTAATCAATTTAATGGAAAAGCTATGCAATCACATTATTATTCAACCCTTTTACAGAGCATTAATGGTCAGTATATCGATTTAACCAATGATATCGTTACAGAGCAAAATTATATTAACGCGATAAAACTAAAGTCAGGTTCATTAATTGCTTTGGCCTGCTTAACAGGAGCTTGCTCAGCAAGTAATGAAGAAAAGATGATTATTGAAGAATATGCTAACAACATAGGTGTAGTGCAGCAGATAAACAATGACATACGCGCATTTTTAAATTGGGACAAGTATCAAGATGTGTTTCAAAGAAAGAAAAGCTTACCGATATTGTATGCACTTACTAGTAAGGAATTTAAAAATGAACCATTGTCTAACTACTATAATGGGCATGTTGACTATGAAGATATTTACCAACAGCGAGAACAAATCATTGATGACTTATCAAGTCGTGGTGCGCTGCAATATGCAAAGGTAATAAGTGAGATTCATAAACAAAAGGCGATAAAGCTAATGAATCAGATCGATATGAACCCAGCATTAAAAAATGAACTATTAATTTTTATTATGTAGAGGAGGAGTTATTATGCAAGAAATTATTGAGTTTTTGATCCAAAATCCTGATGTAGTAGAGAAGGTGAAAAACGGGACAGCCAGTTTGCTTCATGTAGGTGACGAGGAAGTGAAATCTATTTTATCAGTTCTGTTAAACAACGCAAATGAATTAAGGGTAGAAATGTGGAAGAAATTGTATTAAAACGCAAGCTAATCGACCAAACACTTACTTCTATCCTCATTGTTATATCAACCATTTTAATAATAATTAATTTGCAATATCCACTTGTAGGGATATATGTAAAGGTGTCTGCAGAGGAAGAAGTATTAGTCAGTCATATTGCTGATTTAGGTTTGGCAAGTAAAAAAAATATTGAAATTAATGATAAAATCGTTGAGTTAGACGGAAACGATCCGCTAGAACACCCTCTTGTTGAAAAATACAATATAGTTGAACAAGTTTCATCAATGACAATTCAACGTTTAGATGAGGTAATCGTTTTTGATGTTCATCAATCAGATTTACTTGGAAAAGAAGCCATTTTTTACTTTCTATTTCCTGCTGTCTATTTTTTATTAGTATGTTTTATCTGTTTATTCCAATATTATAAAGTAGAAAAAGGTAAGAAAGTTATTATTGGAAACTACTTATTGCTTTTAACCGCATTAGGGTATATTTCTGCAACGTTATCTAGTAAACAGTATGACTTTGCTGTGTTTATTATGTTTTTTTGTATGTTGTTATCTCCTGTTTTATTGTTACATTATATTTACGTTTATATCGGTGAAGAAAATAAAAAATGGCTTTCTACTAGAGTAATCAGATTATTATACGGTTTAACATCACTAGTATTTCTTTCTCTTCTTTTACTGCAAGAACAATCCGGTGTTATCATACTTAGTATTTTTATTATCCTATTTTCGATAATTATGTATTACCTTTTTAAAGGGTTTTTAGTTTATAAACGGAATCCGATAAAAGTAGTATTTCAATGTTTGATATTTGCAGTCATTTGTTCTATAGGTCCACTCATTATATTTTTTGCTTTGCCTTATGTCGTATTTGGTATTAGTTTAATTTCTGGGACCTTAGCCTCAGCATTTTTAGTCGCTATGCCACTTGTGTTTGTTTATATGATTGGTACAAATACCATACATGATGTTCAATTAAAAATTAATAGATATTCATATTATATGTTTATTGCTCTTTTGCCCACTTTATTGATTACACTCATTTATAAGGGACTTATCGAAGAAAATGTAAAACTCGACTCGGTATTTCAATTTATTGGGATCATTTATGTCATAATTCTTTTTTCGTTTTTAAGTCAGAGAGTTATTGAACGAAAAGTGCGAACGTCGATACAGCTTGATAAAGATAGTTATCAAGAAAGCATTTACCGTATCGGAGAGCTTCTAAAGAAACAGCGCTCGGTTCAAGATATCATAGAGATAATCAAAAATGAAATTCAAACTGTACTAAAATTGGAAGATAGTTTAGTTGTTAGCGTCTCCAATAAAAGTCATATCGTATGTAGTGATAATCAACAAATGTACAAATGGAAAAAAGTAATAAAAAAAATCCAAGTACGTCCAATACAAATTGGAAAAGTTATTGATTCTGTAAGATACACGTATCTTTTTATAGGTGAAGTGAATCAATTAGCAATTGCGGTATTTTTACGTAAAGAAGACAAAACCACATTAAATGACGTACAAATGGAATGGCTGTCCACACTTGCTTATTATACAAGTATTTCATTAGAAAACGTCCTTAAAGTAGAAGAGCTGATTCAACAATTAGATTCAAATAAAAGAGAAAGTCATTTAGTAAACCGGTTATTAATTAAATGGTCTGAAAAGGAAAGAAGCCGGTTAGCGATTGACATTCATGATACGGTATTGCAAGAGTTGTTAATCATAAAAAGAAAAATAGAAGATTTGAAGGAATCCGAGTCTTTGTCTCAGAATGAATACAAGGGCAAGGTTGTAGAAATTGAAGAAAGTATATTAGACTCTATTTATGTTACAAGGGAAACATGCCACGAATTAAGACCACCTTTTCTTAAAGAATTCGGTCTTAGAGAATCTTTAAATGACCTATTAGGGAAGTTTCAGCTGCGCTCTAACATAGAGGTTAGTATCAATTGGCCTGAAGGTACCTTAGAAAATGAAGAGTGTGAGTTAGCTATTTTTAGAGTTATCCAAGAGCTTTTGACAAATGCTGAAAAACATTCGAAAGCTCTTTGGGTTGAAATTAACGGTCAAATTAACGGAAATCAATTGCTACTACAATATAAGGACAATGGAATCGGATTACAAAAAATGAAACCAAACAGTGGACTAGGACTTTTAGGCATGAAGGAACGAATAGAAAGTCTTGAGGGCACAATAACAATGTCATCAAAAGAAAAACAAGGGCTAACTGTAAATGTTTGTATGCCCTTAAGTAGGTGAAAATGATGGTACATGTTTTAATAGTAGATGATCATTCTGTAGTTTCTGAAGGAACAAAAGCGTTATTAGAACAAGAACCAGATTTACAAGCTACAATTATTCATTCAAGTCTTCAAGTACTGAAGCTTAGTCAACAAGAGATAGAATCATACGATTTGTATTTGCTTGATTTAAATATGCCTAACATGAACGGATTGGAATTAACAGAGAAAATTAGAGCGATTAAAAGTAATGCAAAAATAGTCATTTATACAGGCTATGATATTGCATCTCATTTTAATTTTTTAATTGAGGCTGGTGTATCTGGTTTTATAAGTAAGTCAGTATCCAAACATCAATTCATTCGAACAATTCGATGCTTACTAGACGGGGAAGCTGTAATCCCACTAGAATTACTTCCACAATTGAGAAGAATCGATATAACTGTTAAAAGCGATGACCTTAATATTACCTTAACCAACAAGGAAGAAGAGATTTTGGTGAGGGTTGCAAAGGGCCTGACAAATCGAGAAATTGCTACGGAACTATACATGAGTCAAAGGTATGTAGAACGAAATTTATCTGAAATCTTTAAAAAAGTAAAGGTTAATTCAAGAGCAGAATTAATACATGTTGCCAAAAAGAAAGGACTTATTCCTGATTTATTTTTGTGGTAAGTAGGTTCGCAATGGATTGTTTTACTGATTGCGAAGAGAGTGAGACAAAGGTTAAAAAAACCTTTTGTCTCACTCTCTATTTTTTTTGATAAAAAAGTAGATTTCAAACAAATGTTTGTGTGGTAGTAACAGATGAAACCAGCAATATTGGCGGTCTTACACACAACTTGTACGTTCTACCTCACTATCTTTTTCAATTATGATTATAGCAGAAGGAGGTGATACAGATGGAAGCATTAAATCAAACTAACTTTGTTGATTTAGATGAGAACGCTCTACTAGAAGTAGATGGTGGTCTTGTTATTACTGCAGGAGCTGTGATTGCAGGTGTTTTATTTTTAGGTGGAGTAGGCCTTGGCGTGGCATGGGCACTTTCTGAGTAAACGCTGTAACGAGTCAACTAAAATATGTAGAGGGAGGTAAGTAAAATGGAAAATGTGATTGAACATAATTTTCAAGATGTTAGTAATGCTGAGTTAATGGAAGTAGAAGGTGGACTAATAATTACAGGAATGATGGTAGCAGCAGGAATCGGTTGTCTTGCAGGCGGAGTAGCTGTAGGATATGCTGTTGGTACAATTATTAAAAACTGGTAATACCTATAGTTCTCTATTATCTTAGTCAGAAAGGAATCGCGCGCGTATGACTATTGATATATTTACAGTTAGTAAGATATGTATTTCGTTAGGGATTATAAGTCTTTTTTTATTACTTGTAGCCAAATGGTTTCAGATTGTTGAACTACCCAATGTAGTTCCAATTTTCTTGCTTCTTGCTTCGCTTACTGTACTCTTATTTGTTATAAACAAAGTAGGGATGGAAAGTTAAGTCAAGAAAATTTTATATGGAGTACATATCTTCTCCAAAAAGAATAGGCTGTCCTATAAGTACAATCTTATAGGTAACAGCCTTCTTTTATGGTCTGATAATCTTTCTCATTTTAAATTGACTTCTTGGAGTGAAGCTCTTATGAAGAAGATTCCATACAATGGTATGTTATTTATTATCATTGCTATGTTACTACTATTTATTCATGGATCAGTCATTGAATATTTTGAGGATAATACTATATCATTTCAGCGATTATTATATATTTTTTTGACTCTAGTGTTATTAGGGGTCCATCTCTTAAATAGGAAAAACAAAGGTCATAACCAGTAAAAAAGACACAAGATGCTGTGTCTTTTTTTTATATGGAATGGAGTATGTCAAAAATACATTTTCATAATGGAATTTAGAGTTGAACATTTAGATTTTACTAGTGGAATCACATGAAACACGCCAAAAATGGCGGGGTACCACACCACTTGTACGTTCTACCCTCTTATTACAATTATCTATGATAGAGTTATATATCAAAAAGAGAGGGAGAGCCATGCTAAAAAAATATGTAGCTATTAAACAGAACGATGAAAAAGATTGTGGAGCAGCATGCCTAGCAACCATCTCAAAACAATACGGGTTAAAATTACCTATCTCGAAAATAAGAGAAATCGCTGGTACTGACAAACAAGGGACAAATGCACTAGGTTTAATTAAAGCAGCGGAAGAATTAGGTTTTACTGCAAAAGGAGTAAAAGGTAATCCAGAAGCATTTTTTGGGGAATTTCCATTGCCAGCAATTGCACATGTTGTCGTGGACCAACAGTATCTTCATTACGTAGTTATTCATAAAATTACAAAGAAAGAAATTACCATTGCTGATCCTGCAAAAGGCATTGTAAAAGTCACTCCTGAAGAATTTTTTAAAGAGTGGACAGGCATTTTAATCTTGATGGTTCCCACTCCAAAGTTTGAAAAAGGTGATGAAACGAAAGGATTATTTTCTAGATTTCTTCATTTACTTAAACCGCAAAAGTACCTCTTTTTACAAATTATCATTGCGTCAATTTTATATACGTTGTTGGGGATTGCGGGAGCCTTTTATTTTCAATTACTGATTGATGAAATCCTAGCGTTTGATTTACAAAAGACGTTGCACATCATTTCAATTGGAATTATCGTACTTTATACATTTAAAGTGTTACTTGATGCATTTCGCTCTTATTTATTGTTACATATTAGTCAAAAGTTAGATATTAGCTTAATCCTAGGGTATTACAGACATGTTCTATCATTACCAATGAATTTTTTTGGGACAAGAAAAGTCGGAGAAATAATCTCTCGTTTAATGGATGCTTCAAAAGTGAGAGAAGCTATTTCAGGCGCCACACTTACAATTTTACTAGATACACTAATGGTTATTATCGGTGGAATTGTATTATATACTCAAAGCTCTTTCTTATTTGGCATCACCCTTATTTTAGTACCCATTTATATCATCATTGTGTGGGCCTTCCGAAGAGCATATGAAAAAATCAATCGCAAGGAAATGGAAGAAAATGCTCAGCTTACTTCTTTCCTAGTTGAATCCTTAAATGGAATTGAAACGGTTAAAGCTTATAATGCGGAGACCTATGCAAACTTAGAAACAGAAACAAGGTTTATTAAATTTATCAAAAGCATCTTTAAACACGGAATGATTGATAATTACCAAAGCGCACTAAAAAACTATCTTCAGTTAGCGGGTGGAATTGTCATTTTGTGGATAGGTTCTTATCAAGTGTTACAAGGGAATATGACTGCTGGTCAATTGATTGCGTATAATGCGTTACTTGCTTACTTCCTTTCTCCACTACAAAACTTAATTAACTTACAACCGATGATTCAATCTGCTGTTGTTGCTTCTCAGCGTCTGGGAGAAATCCTAGACCTAGAAACAGAAGAAGATAAACATAAAGGGAAAAAAATAGCTCCTGATCATTTAAAAGGAAACATTGAAATCAAAAATCTAGATTTCCGGTACGGTACTAGAGAGCTCATTTTAAAAGACATTTCTTTATCGATAAATCAAGGAGAACGTGTCGCTTTTGTCGGTGAAAGTGGCTCAGGTAAAACTACGCTAGCAAAGCTATTGCTCAACTTTTACCAGGCGGAAAAAGGTGAAATCATTATTAATAATTTTAATATTAAAGATTTAGACTTTAACCGACTTAGAGAAAGAATTGCTTATGTCTCTCAGGAAAATTTCTTCTTTAGTGGAACGATTGAAGAAAATTTATCATTAGGAACAGACAATGATACGACACTCGAGGATATTATAGAAGCAGCTCAAATGGCAAATGCTCATGAATTTATTAATCAATTACCTTTACGTTACAATACATTACTTGAGGAAAATGGGGCGAACTTATCTGGGGGACAACGGCAACGGTTATCCATTACACGAGCAATCTTGAAGAAGCCAGATATTCTAATTATGGATGAAGCCACAAGTAATTTAGATTCGATAACTGAAAAAGCGATTTCTGAAACAATAGACAGTTATTGTGAAGGAATAACGACGCTTATTATTGCGCATCGTCTTAGTACGATTATGAAGTGTGACAAAATCTGTGTACTTGAACATGGTGGAATCGTAGAAATGGGTACGCACCAAGAATTATTAGCAAAGCAAGGAAGGTACTTTGAATTATGGCAAAATCAAATGCCTGAAATGAATATTGAACAAGAATTAGTTGTGAATTGAGGTGTGTATGAGTGAAGAATATTGTAAGAGATATAAGTGAATTAACTGATAGTCGTGAACTTCTAGAATCAAAACCACACCCATTTGTTCCGATTTTTATTACTATATTTGTGTTATTACTCTTTTCCGCCTTAACCTGGTCATTTTTTGGAGAAATTGATGAAGTTGCCAAAGCCTCAGGAATGGTCCGTCCCAATGAAAGTGTAAGTACGGTACAGGCACCTGTATTTGGGCAAATTGAAGAGGTGTTTTTTAATGAGGGGCAATGGGTTGAAAAAGGGGAAATCCTGTTCACTCTAGACAAAGAAGAACTCGAAAAAGAACTAGACATGAGATTAGCAGAAATGACTGAGGCAGAAGAGGAAATTGAATTATTACAATTATATAAGAAAAGCATTGAGACGAATGAAAACTTGTTTTCCACTCAAACTGAGCGTACTACGTATTATTATGATTTAGTAGATCAATTCTTTTTACAATCTCAACAAATTGATGCCGAGTTAAAAGCGACTCAGTTAGAGTTAAGTCAGGCAAAGAATGAGTTAGAACGTTCAAAAGGGTTAAGCAATGCAACCCTTGAAGGTCAACAACGAGAAGAAAAACAAATAAAAAGAAATCTGGAACTTGAGAAAGAGAATTTACTATCTTCTCTTGATGGTGTGCTTGGGGAACTACAAGAAGAAGAGATATTGTTAAACGCCGTGAAACAAGACATTGGAAAATTAACTGGTGTTAGTGAAGTACGTGCCATTCGCTACAATATGTATCAAACGCAAAAAAGCAAACTTGAAGATATGATACAAGAACAACTGATAGTGGAGCAAAGTCAGAAACAGTTATCCAAAAATGAAGAAATTACGGCTACTCAATTTGAAAATGGAAGTAGCAAATCACTTGTAAAGGAAATAGAAGATTTAGAAAATCAATTTAAGATGGAAATTCATCTTAATCTTGAACAACTGACGAACCAAAAAAAGCAGCTTGAAGAAAATATTAACCTAGTAAACGAACAAATGACAGTTACTAGAGATGATGAAGCCATTCGACTGCAACGAGAGCATGTTTCTCAGCAGCAAGAAGATATAAAAGAGCAAGAACAAATGCTCACCGAGACAGGGACACTTATGAAGAAACAGTTTGAAATGAATACCACTGTAGAGATTAATACAGCAATTCGTGAACAAACTCAATATGTAAAAACCCTACAGGAAACAATTAATCAACTTCAGTTTACTGTTGAAAACAGAAATATCATCGCTCCTACTAGCGGAATTGTGAATGTACTAAAGGAACTTACAACAGGAGAGTTTGTTCAATCTGGGGATAATATAGTTGCAATCATACCAGATGACGAATCTGAATTTTTGATGAGCATTGTAGTTCCTAATCATGAAATTGGGAAAATCTCTATTGGTCAACCAGTTAATTTTCACTTTACTGCGTTTCCTAAGCAAAATTTTGGACATATCACAGGAGAAATAAAATCTATTAGTTCTGATTCAATTATCCACCAGGAAGGAATCAGTTATTATACGGTAGAAGCCATTATTCAAAAAGAACCACTTGTGAACCGTAAAGGACAAGAAGGTGAAGTGAAAGTTGGGATGACAGCGGATGCGTTTGTAATTGTTGACACAAAAAAAGTAATTCACTACTTACTTGAAAAGATTAATATGAAAGACTAACCAATAGTCGGTGTCCGCCAAAAATGGCGCGTTAGCGCCGTAAGATGTCGGTGATAGATTCATAGTGATGTACTAGTATAAAAGTAACAACTAGTTTAAACCTTGAAAAAAAATCTAGTAATGAGAGAGGGTATTAAAGATGAAATTGAAATTTGACAACAGTCAAGCAGAGGTAATTGAAGCACATTTTGGAGTTAAGGCTAGTTCATTCGAAGTAAATGACAAAGAGTTACGTGAGGTAAATGGAGGTTGTTATACGACGATGGCGATTGGTGAAGAGGATGGTAGCTTTGACCCAAGCCTACCGATTATCCCTATTAGACCGATTAAACCAATTGAGGTAACGACCATGGCGATTGGAGAAGAAGACGGCGGTATTATATAAACATTTTCTATATTTTGTTGCTTGGAAGTGATTCAGCGTCTCAGAAAAATGATTTTCTGAGACGCTCCTTTATAAGAATGATGAAAAGGTGAAAAATATGACGTTACTAATTGTAAATCCAATGAATGATGTACATTGTAGACATATGATTTCATTACTACAAGAGAAAAAAATCAGTTATATAGAAGTAAGTTCACTTTCAGAAAATGACCTGGCTTTTTATGAGGACTCGTTATTTTATAATGGGAAATCTATTATGGAACAAAGAATTCAAGGGGTTTACTTTAGGAGTGTATTACAAGATCCAGAGGAAATCAATATAACCGATGAAGCCTTGCAGTATAACAGAAAAGTTCAGTTCTCAGCTCAAAACGAAGTCGTGAAAGCGTGGTTATCTATCCTTCACGATAACAGGTTTCCCGTCATAAACCCTCCAAGAAATTATGCTAAATTTTATCAATTGTATAAATTACGGAACCATGGAATACCCATGCCTAAAACGTGTGTGACTTCATCTGTAGATGTTGCTCATCGTTTTATTATGAATAATAAGAGCACCGTGTGTAAACCTTTATCAGGTGGAAGTTACTGTCAAAGAGTCACCACAAGCTTACTCGAACGAATCCATCTTATTGAAAATGAACCTGTTATATTTCAAGAAGAGATTGTCGGTGAGGATGTCCGTGTTAACATGCTTGATGGAATAGTCTTATCTTCTCATATTATAAAAAAATCAAACAAAGAAATATTAGATTATCGAACAGACCCCAATTACCATGGGGGAAATGCAGAATATGAAGAAGTTCGTTTGCCAGAGGATGTACTTACATTTTGTGATAAAGCGATGAAGTTATTAGGATTAACATTTAGCGGAATTGACTTGCGTAAAATGAAGGATGGAAGATATGTCTTATTAGAATGTAATAGTATGCCAGCCTTTTTAGATATAGAGTTAAAAACTGGAGCTCCAATTACAGAACGAATCATTGATTATTTACAAAGTAAACCATTAGTTACTCCAACCATAACTGACAAGCATATTACCGTTTCAAAGAAAAAACAGATTAACCAAAAAGGAGAATCATTATTTGACTACTATGAAGTCATGAAAGAGTGGAGTGAAAGAGCAAACTCCGCCACTAATAGAATAGTTATCCCCCTAAATGAAGAACAGAAACAAAAATTGTATCTAGAAACGGGGAAGATAAATGAATATATGGAAATTGAAAAGAAAGACGATACATTGAAAATTATCGGTGTGTGGTAAGCACAATTTTTAAGTAGGGGGTAATTTAAATGAAAAAGGCTGACCAGTTGTCTTTGCTATTTTTATTATCTTTATTATTTGGTGTGATCCTCCCTGAAATCATAAGGGCAACTGCAAACTTTTTTTTTGTTATTTCTTCCTTACTATGTATTTATTTTGTATTCTTATATATGAAGCAAGGTAAGACAATTAAGGTCGATTTTTTTATTTTATATTTTGTCTGCTCCCTTTATATTCTAGCAAACTCACTATATCAACTTTTAAAGACTAGTGTATTGTAATGTAGGAAAGGAAGTGCTATTCATGTCAGAACCAGTTAAAGTAGAAGGGGTAGATGCTCCAAAAGAAAAACCTGAGGTAAGCTTTGGGTGGAAACATTTGATTTTATTTATTTTAGCTTACTTAGGGATTAATATTATCTTTGGTTTACTCTTTGGAATTGTAGATGTGATTTCAGGTGGAAACTTGATGTTAGATACGATATTATCTGGGTATAATGCGTTGTTATATGATGGTGTCGTTTTTGTATTAGCCATCTTATTATTTAAAAGTGTCCGCACATTTTTAAGGCCATTGTTTTCTTTAGCCCCTTTTAAAAAAGGAATAACGTATCTTTATCTCCTTGCTAGTGTCGTGTTACTATTTTCTTCCCAATATTTAATTATTGGTGTTTTAGGGTGGGAAAATCCATCAGCCACAAATGATTTAATACTAGGTGATTTTAGTATAGAATGGGTATCGATTCTGCTATTGTTTAGTGCCACTGCCCTGTTAACACCGGTTAAAGAGGAAATCCTATATAGGGGAATTATTCATCACTTTTTAGAGAAAAGGTATCACTTTTTAGTCGGATTAATTGTTTCTTCTCTAATTTTTGGATTGTTGCATTTAGGCTATCCGTTAACAGCTACTCTTATGGGGATGGTGTTTGTTATTCTATTTAAACTGACTCGGTCCCTGATGGTGCCGATTGTATTGCATATTGTTTGGAATGCATATGCGGTTATCGTATTACTACAAACTTTCTAATTAGATTCATTATGTAGAGGCAGGGTAAAAGGTATATAAAACCTTTTGTCCCTGCCTCTCTTTAGAAAAGAGGCATCGCTCCAGACCATTGCTTCGCCAAACGAAAAGGAAAACCACCTTTTCGTGGAAGAAAAAAAAACAATGGCCCCGCTCTGCGCAGAGAGGAGAAAGGCACGCCTCTCTTTAGAAAAGAGGCATCGCTCCAGGCCATTGCTTCGCCAAACGAAAAGGAAAACCACCTTTTCGTTTGGCTTATATATTAATTACGATGTCGCTTGTTTCTCGGAGGTTGGCTACAAGGGTTTCGACTTCTGCCATTAGTTTTTCGTTCTTTACTTGTGCTTCAATTATTTCTCTTTCTTCTTCTAAATCAGGTGTTTCTTCAAATTCTTCGCCGTACATTGCAACTATTTCATCAAAATAGTCTTGAACTTCTTCTTCTGTCACTGTAATGTCGGTTTGAAGTTCTTCAAAATATTTTCCGATTAGCATTTGAATACGAATATCATCTTCAATTTCAGCCAGTGTTAAGTCTTGTTCTTCAAGGTATGCTACAAACTCTTCATCTGACTCGAATTGAGCTTGGTCTTTTAGTAGTTCAAGTTGTTCAGACACTTCTTCTTGGCTAACCTCAATACCTTTTGCTTCGGCATCTTGCACAACTAACTTTTGGTCAATTAATTGCTCTAACGCTTGTTCTTCAAGAAATTGACGAGTGTCTTCTTCCACTTCAGTCGTCAAATCAACACCAGTTCTTAATGCCATCGCTTGAATCGCATATTCAAAATCACTTCTAAAAATGGAGTCCCCATTTACGCTTGCAATGACTTCATTGTCATGAGTGGCTTGTCCAGCTTTTTCTTCGCCTGTTCCACATGCAGCAACAAATGCTAGTGTAATTAGAATCAGTAACGTAGTAATAAAATGTTTTTTCAAAAAAATACCCCTTTCATTCTTTCATTAGGTGCCATTGTATCATAATAGAGGAATAATTGATAATGAATTCGCTTACATTCACTTGAGAGTTCGACCTAGTTTTCAAAAATCGTACAAATTTACAAATGAATAAAAAGCGTAGGTGTCACGTTTTGCTCAGTATGGACTTAAAGTATCATTTGTTTTTAAAAAAGTATGTAAAATGCTATAATTTCCTAGGCATATAATAGGATAGTATATATTATAGGAAACAGTCGGATAGGAGAGGCTATGATTTGTGGGAAACAATAAGCATGTATGTCAGTATATTCGTCATGGCTGCAACACCTTGGCTTGAATTGTTAATTGTTATACCGATTGGAATTGGGCTTAAGCTAAATCCAATAATGGTAGCCATTGTTACATACATTGGAAATGCCTTACCGGTTTTTATTATTGTCTATTTATCAGAGTCGATAAAGCGTTGGTATCAGCAAAGAAAAGCAAGAAAAGCCGAGAATAAAGAAGACGGTGAAGAGACGCGTCCGAAGAAAAAAGGGAAAAGAAATGAAAGAGGTAAGCGTATTTTTGCTTCGTATGGGTTAATTGGGTTGGCTTTTTTAGGACCTTTAATTACAGGAATACATTTGGCAACGGTGGTCGCGATGTCTTTTAACGCTCCAAAAAACAAAATATTACTCTGGATGAATGTAAGCTTAGTGGCCTGGACCATAGTAGTAACGATAGCTTCTTATTATGGATTAGATTTTATTCTGTCCTTTTTTAATTAAGGGGATATGTTTATCTAAAAATAAAAAAGCCATTGACTTTTTCTATGAATAAGATAAGATATTATAAAATTTAGAAAATTCGTTGAGGTGGAGAGAATGAAATATGCTTTTTCAAAGCGTGTAAGACATTTGCAATCATCAGCTGTTCGGGATATTTTGAAGGTTGTCAATCAAGGAAACGTGATCTCATTTGCAGGTGGTTTACCTGATGAAGAATTATTTCCTATCGCAGGCCTTCAAGCAGCATTTGAAAAAACGTTTGCAAGTGGAAAGAAAGCATTGCAATATGCGGAAACGGAAGGATATTTACCGCTAAGGGATGTATTAATTGAGCGGATGAAACGGAAAGGAATTACAAGTTATAGTGCTAATGATGTTCTTGTAACTACCGGTTCGCAGCAAGCTATTGATTTATTTTCAAAAGTTGTTTTTAATCCTGGTGATGTGATTCTAGCGGAAAATCCAACGTATCTTGCCGCACTTCAAGTGTTTGAATCTTATGAGGCACATGTTATTGGTGTCGAGTCGGATGAACACGGAATGATACCTGAAGACTTAGAAGAAAAAGTAAAAAGATACCGACCGAAATGTATTTATGTTGTCCCGACGTTTTCTAATCCCACAGGAAAAGTGTGGTCAATGGAACGCCGACAGCAATTACTAGCTTTGGCTCAAAAGTATCATGTTATTGTCTTTGAAGATGACCCATATGGCGACATTCAATTTAATAAAGATGAAGAGTATGCTCCAATCGCCTCTTTAGATAAAAAGGGGACACATGTCCTATATACAAGTACGTTTTCAAAAACAGCAGTCCCTGCACTACGAACAGGTTGGATTACTGGTCCATATCAGATTATTAGACTTATGTCTCAAGCAAAACAAGCCAATGACCTTCATTCCAATTCATTGGCTCAACAAGCTCTTTATCACCTATGCATGGATTATGATTTAGATGGTCATATTCAAATGCTCATTCGAGAGTATGATGCTCGAATGAAGTTGATGCTTGGAGAATTAGAGAAAGCGAATTTACCAGGTATGAGTTATGTTGTACCTAAGGGTGGAATGTTCTTTTGGATTGAGTTAGATGAATCGGTTGACACGACTGATATGTTAGCAACTGCTGTAGAGCGTGGGGTTGCTTATGTCCCTGGCTCCCCTTTTTACGTAGGGAAAGGGAAAGAGAACACGCTGAGGTTAAACTTCACTCATTCAACTCCTGAAAAGATTGAAAAAGGTATGAAGCTCTTAACGGAAGTACTGCAAGAAAATCGGCAAGAGATTATAACTCCATAACGAAGCCGGGGTAAAAGGTAAAAATACTACCTTTTGTCTCGGCCTCTTGTTTGTTTCGTCGCTTCACGTTTTACTAATAACTGACACTGGCATCTTATCTGATAAATGGTACAATAAACGAAGCTATGAAGAGATGGGAATGAGAGGATTTAATTGAAGAAATATAAGAAATTCTATATGGAAATCACAAGCATATGTAACTTAGCTTGTAGCTTCTGTCCACCAACGGAAAGAGAAAAACAATTTTTATCAGTAGAAGATTTTTCGAAACGACTTGACCAAATTAAACCATTTACAGATTATATCTATCTACATGTTAAAGGGGAGCCTTTACTGCATCCTAAAATTGACCAACTTCTTGATATTAGTCATGAAAAAGGGTTTAAAGTGAATATTACGACAAACGGTACGTTGCTTCATAAAGCAAAACATAAAATTATCAATAAGCCTGCTCTTCGTCAAATGAATTTCTCCCTCCACAGTTTTGATGGTCATGAAGGCTCTACAGATAAAGAAGGCTATGTTCAAAGCGTTCTTGGTTTTATAAAGGAAGCCACTGAGCAATCTAAGCTAATTGTTTCGTTACGACTTTGGAATTTAACAGAAGACAATGTAACCAATTTGCAACGAAAAAGAAATCGTGAAATCTTGCAAATGATTGAAACTGAATTTAATCTTGATTATAGGATTGAAGAGAAAGTTGTTCCAGGTAGCGGTGTGAAAATTGCAGATAGAGTCTATTTAAATCAAGATTATGAATTTACATGGCCAAGCCTTATAGAAGAAGAAGATGAGGGAAAGGGCTTTTGTTACGGCCTTCGAAACCAAGCGGGGATCCTTGCAAACGGAACGGTCATTCCTTGTTGTCTAGATGGGGAAGGAGTCATTAATTTAGGAAACGTCAATGAACAAGACTTCTCCGAAATTGTGGCTGGAGAAAGAGCTACAAAACTAGTAGAAGGGTTTTCTAGAAGAGAGGCCGTCGAAGAACTGTGCCGTAAATGCGGATACCGAAAAAGATTTGGGACGTAAAACAAAAGGAAACTCTTATAAGAGGCTGACTCAATTCAACGAGTCAGCCTCTTTGTGTACACAAGTTTCAGCTTTTTATCGACAATGTTAGATTCGTAAGATAAAGTAAGTATATATAAGGATTTTTAATTAATAAAGGTTGGGATAATAATGAGAAAGAGTGGGGTTATTTACAGTATACTTCTATTATGTATTGTTATCTCATTAGGTTTTACAGGCTACTATTTTATGAAAGCGCTTAACTACGATACAACTTTTTTTGAACATGAACAAGTAAATGACTACGAATATCATTTTGTTTTAATTGGTCAGGAAATTGATAACCCGTATCACCAAAAGGTTTTAGAGGGTGCATTAGAAGCAGCAAAGGAATCAAACACGTTGATTGAATTTATTGGTCCAAAGCAAACGAATATAGAGGAGCATATTAAACTTATTGAAATGGCTGTTGCTTCTAAGGTAGATGGAATCTTAACTCAAGGATTAACCAATATAGATTTTAAACCGGTTATTGATAAAGCCATTACGAAGGGTATTCCAGTCATTACAATTGATACCGATTTAGAAGATAGTAAAAGAGTAGCATATGTAGGCACTGATAATTATCAAGCAGGATTTAAAATTGGCGAAGCGCTTGTGGAAGCCACAGATGGAAAAGCAAAAATAGGAATCATTACTGGTACTGAATTTGCAAATAACTTAGTATTACGTGTCCAAGGATTTATGGACGCGATTAGCGAATCAAATGACATTGAAGTGATTTCGATGGAAAGCTCTAACATTAGTCGGATCCAAGCTGCTGAAAAAGCCTATCAAATGTTGCGAAACTATCCTGAGATTACAGCGTTTTTTGGAACAAGCGCATTAGATGGGATTGGAATAGCTCAAGCAATTGAGAAACATCATTCACATTCTGATATACTAGTATTTGCTTTCGACGACCTTGAAGAAACAATCGAACTGATGAAACAAGCTCAAATTTTTGCTACGTTAAAACAGGAACCGTATGAAATGGGATATCGTGGTGTAACTTTATTAATTGACCATATCGAAGGTGAACCAATTCAAACGATCAATTATACAACGACAGAAGTATTGTGGAGCGATAAAAACATGATTGAAAAGTAAAGTAACATTTTTGGGGAATAAGATTAAAAGTGGAGATAGTAGACGAAAAGGGACTTCTTGCCGATTTATTTTTTTGATAATTTATTTCTTTTTACCTAAAAGTTAGAAAGTGGTCTTATGTGAAAAGACGCATCTTTTATAAAGATGTGTTTTTTGCGTTGTAGTTAAAAGGGAAAGGTCTGCTTTTGTCGAAATTACAAGTAAAACAACAAAAATAGGACAGTAGAAGATTGTCAATTAGGTCGAAGGGGAGTGGACCGTGGATGCTAGAGATCAAAGCAAAGGAGAAGATTCTATATCATTTAGAAAAAATACAAACACATATACTTGCAATGTGGCAAGAAAAAGCGATAGTCAGGGATGGGAATCATGAAGAACTTTATGTACAAGGACAAAAGATATTTGGCCTTATCACTTCCTTTATTAATCGACCTTGTGATAACTTAATCAAATCTTTGGCATTAGAGGTAGCGTATAAAGAAGGTCTTACTCATGTCGATGAATTTGTATATAACATGAATCTGTACCGGAGATATTTGCTAGATAGCTTAGAGCAGATCGATATAAATCCAGAAGAGCGGAAGCCATTACTTCACCATATTAATTATTGCATTGATGAATTTATGTACTTATCGATATCAACTTTTTCTGATATTGCCTCTAAAGACTATGAAGACCGACAGTTTATTGCTGAGGAATCTCATAAAGATCGCTTAACGTTACTTGGACAAATGTCGTCGAGTTTTGTTCATGAATTCAGAAACCCGTTAACCTCTGTTATGGGCTTTGTGAAGTTGTTAAAAAATGAAAGCAGTGATTCTAGGTATTTAGATATCATTACCCATGAATTAGAGCAGTTAAATTTTCGGATTTCACAATTTTTATTAGCTTCTAAAAGAGAGACCTCATTAATTCAACGAGAAGAAACATTCCAACTTAAAAAATTGTTTGATGAAATATTAGAATTTTTATATCCCAGTATTGTTGATGGTGATGTAAATATTACGACAACGATTGATGAAAATGTTGAATTACATGGCTATCGAGATGAAATACGGCAAGTGTATATTAATTTAATTATGAATGCGATTGATGCACTGCAAATGATTGAAGGACAACGCATTTTACACGTAAAAGTCGTTCAGGATAAGAATGTCATTGCAGTCAGTGTAAGCAATAATGGACCAGCTATCCCGGAAAGAGTGATGCAAACGATTTTTAAACCGTTTTTTACAACAAAGAAATTAGGAACTGGGATTGGGTTGTATATAAGTAGAAAGATAATTGAAAAGCATAACGGGACAATTACGTGCGAATCCAATGAAGAGCAAACCGTATTTACAACAACGTTCATTGAATAATCACACACCTTAAAAGTAAAAAAGCTCAAAGGTCCTAAAAGGACCTTTGAGCTTTCTTTTTACTGTATTACCATTGACGGATTGAACTGATGAAGATAATTAAGATAGCTATCGGAGCTACAAAGCGTAGGATGAATAACCACACTTGCCCAAGACCCGAAGAACCGAAATCAGATGCTTCAAGTACTTCAGTTTTCTTCCATCCCCAACCAACGAATAGAGCGATAATTAAACCACCTAATGGTAAGAAGATGTTAGAAGCGATAAAGTCCATACTATCTAAAATATCTCTTCCACCAACTATTGTAATGTTGCTTAATGGTCCAATTCCTAGTGATGAAGGAACACCAACTAAGAAAATAATGAAACCAACAATGATTGATGCTTTTTTACGAGTCCAATCAAATTTACGAATGAAGTAAGCTACAGCTACTTCAAGTAATGATACTGCAGATGATAATGCAGCAGCAGCTAATAGGAAGAAGAACAATAGACCGAAGAATCCGCCTAATCCCATTTGTGCAAAAATATCAGGTAATGTAATGAAAGCGAGCCCAGCACCTGAAGCAGGGTCAATACCGAATGCGAATACTGCAGGGAAAATCATAATACCAGCAATAATAGCAAATAGTGTATCAAGTACGGCTACACTTCCAGCAGCGCCAGGTAGCTTTTCTTTACTTGATAAATAACTTCCGTAAGTGATTAATGCACCCATTCCTAATGAAAGCGAGAAGAATGCTTGCCCTAGAGCAGCTAAGTACACGCCTGGCTCAGCAAATGCAGACCAATCTGGAGTAAATAGGAATGCTAAACCTTCAGCAGCTCCACCTAGAGTTAAGCTATAGCCAGCTAAAATGATAAGGATAATCGCAAGTAATGGCATTAAAATTTTGTTTGTTTTTTCAATTCCGTTTTTAACTCCAACAAATACAATACCAATTGTTAAAGCCATAAAGATAAATTGCCATAAGATTGGCTGTACAGGACTTGAAATGAAGCCTACAAAGAAGTCAGCATATCCGCCTTCTGGAGCACTCCATAATTGACCTGTAAGGTATCCGAGGAAGTAACGCATTGTCCAACCAGCTACAACTCCGTAGAAGGATAAGATAATAAATGCAGAAGCCACTCCTAGAATTCCTGCTAACACCCATGGTGTACCTGGTGCTAACTTTGTGAAAGCTCCTACTGTATCGCTTTGAGCTTTACGCCCAATTGTGAATTCCGCCATGATAATTGGAATACCAATTAAAAGGATACAAAGTAAGTAAATAATTAAAAATGCCGCTCCACCGTTTTCCCCAGTTACATAAGAAAATCTCCAAATGTTTCCTAGTCCGACAGCAGAACCCATTGCAGCTAGAATAAATCCAAGCCTTGATGCCCATTGTTCTCTTGGTTCAGTGTTTTGACTCAATGGTTTTTCCTCCTTTAAATGATTAAATTATTACTGCAAAATAAATATAGCATAATCTTCTAAATAATTCGATAGTATTAGACAATTAAATTCAGTTTTTTTTCACCCCCGAACGTTAGTATTTCAAGTGTTTTCTAGTAATTCCATATCAATTCCAATACCCCCGAGAAAAATATGTGTTGTTTTAAATCATTACATTACAATAGGAATACTATGTGTGATATTTGAAGGGGGATGGAAACTTTTTCATAATATATGGAATCTATATTAAGTATATTCATAATTTTTGATAAATTCAAACGTTATTTTTAAGCGCTTTCATTTTAGCGTATAATTTCCTTAGTTTTAGGCTTCCCCGTATACACTAAATCATTAGTTAAAAGAAGTAATTTTTGTGTAACAAATTTCCAACAATTTTTTTACTTTTATTTTGAATAACTCTTTCAATTCGTCACATACTAATCTTACAAAGGGAGGTGATCACATGCCAACAAACAACTCAAACAACTCGAATCAATTACTAGTTCCTGGCGTTCAACAAGCGTTAGACCAAATGAAGTATGAGATCGCGCAAGAGTTTGGAGTACAGCTTGGCCCAGATGCAACTTCACGTGCTAACGGTTCAGTAGGAGGAGAAATCACAAAACGATTAGTCCAAATGGCTGAACAGCAAATGGGTGGTTACCAACAATAGTTTTATATGATGGATGGAAGAGGCGGACTTGTTCCGCCTCTTCTTCTTTTTGTAAAAAGAAAACCCTAGGCTAGGCCTAGGGTTCCGGAAAGCTTATAGCGAGGTATTAAAAAAACTCATCCGCGGTGCTAAAATATATTTGGTTCGCCAACCAATATAATAGCTTACGGAGGAGTTTTTTATGTCTAAAGACAGTAACAGTTTAGCACATACGAAATGGAATTGTAAGTATCACATCGTGTTCGCACCGAAGTATAGAAGACAAGCGATATACGGTAAATTAAAGAGAGATATAGGAGAAATATTGAGGAAATTGTGCGAAAGGAAAGGAGTAGAAATAATAGAGGCAACAGCATGTAAAGACCACATACATATGTTAGTAAGTATACCGCCAAAGATAAGTGTGTCGGCGTTTGTCGGGTATTTAAAGGGGAAGAGTAGCTTAATGATATTTGATCGGCATGCAAATTTAAAATATCGATATGGAAATCGAAAATTTTGGTGTACTGGGTTTTATGTGGATACAGTTGGAAGAAATAAGAAGGTAATAGAAGAATATATACGAAACCAAATACAAGATGATATAGTCGCAGAACAGTTGAGTTTATTAGAATATGTAGACCCATTTACGGGGGAAGAAGTGAAAAAGAAGAGAAAAAAAGTATAAGGACGGGGAGAGGCCTTTGAGGTCTGGCCAGTAGAAGTAGTACACATGGCGAACCGTTCAGTAGCCCTTTAGGGTTTGGTCAGTAACAAAGGCTTCCAGCCGTAGAGCAAACCACCCGTTCTCACGGGTGGTTTTGATTTTACATTTTTACAATGGAGGAGGTCATGAAGGCTTC
The DNA here is from genome assembly GCF_002019795.1 of Bacillus alkalicellulosilyticus. Classification (GTDB taxonomy): domain Bacteria; phylum Bacillota; class Bacilli; order Bacillales; family Bacillaceae_F; genus Bacillus_AO; species Bacillus_AO alkalicellulosilyticum. Next base: position 1,204,744 of record NZ_KV917381.1, read on the forward strand.
TCCGTTTTCTAACGGACTTACGATCCTCTATTTTAACTAAATGTAGGTTTTTCACAGTGGAACGGACACAGGAGACCTTATTTTTCAAAAAATAGGTCGTTTCCCCGTATTTTAACTAATATAAGGTCTCTGGTGTCCGTTAAATTTAAAAACACTTAAAAAATCATAAAATAAGGTCTCTCCTGTCCGTTAGTAATAATGCGCGAAGCTTGCTAGCGTCCAAAAATAGAAACGTATAACGTTTTGGGTTTAAACATGGTGGCGCCGTCGAAGAAAATAATAAATCGACGCAGTTGTTTTCATAACTAAATATAAATTTCTACGGACATACTATCGGTGAAGGAGGAGGCGTATGAGTCAAGGTATTTGTCCGATATGTAATGGGTTAGAGTCTGTAAATTTACTTTGTGAGTCATGCCAAGGTCCAGTTGAAGATAGAGGAAGATTAATGGATTTATTCGATGATTATAGTCCATATCTGGATATTGAAGGAATGAAGATGATTAATGGGATACCAGATGATCAAAAGCTTCATGAATGTACCCATGTTCTTGTTTGCCCAACGTGTGGAACAGAACAATTGTATATCGTTAAGGAACAATGAAAAAAGCCCGGAACTGAATTCCGCGCTTTTTTTATTTTAATTATATTATCGAATGCGAAGCTCACTTTCAGGGTCAAAGAAATGAACTTTGTTCATGTCAATTGCAAGCTCAATGCTGTCGCCACTCTTAACATCTGTACGAGAATCTACACGAGCGATGAAATCTTGACCGCTAATTGTAGAATATAACATAGTCTCAGCACCTAAAAGCTCAGCTACATCAATTTTAGCAACAATTTTCGTTTGAGGTGAAGACTCGATGAATACTAACTCATCATGAATGTCCTCAGGACGAATTCCAAGAGTGATTTCTTTTCCAACAAAACCTTGTTCACGAAGTACTTTTACTTTTCCTTCAGGAATTTTAATTGTGTTGTCACCAACAATGAAGTTTTCTCCTTCAACTTTACCAGCAAGGAAGTTCATCGCTGGAGATCCAATGAATCCACCTACGAATACGTTCTCTGGGTTATCGTATACTTCTTTTGGAGAACCAACTTGTTGGATGAAACCGTCTTTCATAACAACGATACGTGTTGCCATCGTCATCGCTTCTGTTTGGTCATGTGTTACATAGATTGTAGTTGATTGTAAGCGTTGGTGTAATTTCGTGATTTCAGCACGCATTTGTACACGAAGCTTAGCATCTAAGTTTGATAATGGCTCATCCATTAAGAATACTTGTGGGTCACGAACGATAGCACGACCTAAAGCAACACGCTGACGCTGACCACCAGACATTGCTTTTGGCTTACGGTCTAACATTTCTTCAAGACCTAAGATTTTCGCAGCTTCACGAACACGTCTGTCAATTTCTTCTTTTTTGAATTTACGAAGTTTTAATCCAAATGCCATGTTATCATATACGTTCATATGTGGATAAAGAGCGTAGTTTTGGAATACCATCGCGATGTCGCGGTCTTTAGGAGCAACGTCATTCATACGCTTGTCTCCAATGTAAAGGTCACCTTTAGAAATGTCCTCAAGACCAGCAATCATACGAAGAGTTGTTGATTTACCACAACCTGATGGACCAACGAATACGATAAATTCTTTATCGCTAATTTCAAGATTGAAGTCAGATACTGCAGTTACGTCACCATCATAAATTTTATAAATATGGTTTAATTTAATTTCAGCCATTGTTATATTCCTCCTTGGATTTAACTTTACGAATTTATTGTAACCCCTTCCATTTCATTCGTATAGTGGAACAGTGCACAAAAAAATTGGGCGTTTTTGTGCACTGTGTCCCACTTGTCATTGGGAATAGTGAATGAGTAAGGCAAAATAAACGATCGTCGCCTCTTGGAAGTTTTTTATATCATAACCTGTCTTTTCTATAAACTTATCGACTCGGTACTGTAAACTGTTGCGATGCATGAACATTTGTTTTGCGGCCAACGAAGTATTGAGGTTACACGTAATGTATGTATGAATGCTTTGTAATAACTCTTTTTCCTCAATGACAGGTCGAAGAATGTGTTCGGAGAATTGTTTTAGCTTGTCTTTAGGAATGTCGTTAAAAAGAACATAAGGCAAAGCATCATAATTATAAAACACCGTTTGTTTTTGCTGATGTTTGCGTGCTAAAGCAAAGCATTGCTTCTCCCATTCAAATGAAGTACGAAGTGTCTCGATGTCCGTTTTCTTCGTCCCAATAAATAAAGTTAAGTTTAAATAAAAATCTGAAATAAGAGCTGCACAAAGTTCTTGATAATCAATCGGTTCTTCTTCATCTTCTTTGTTTTTTTCAATAATAACTCCTTGAGTGGCGTCCTCCCACACGATGACCGTTTCAAATGTATGTAAGCTATCAAGAGCATCATGAAACGATTCACGGTCAGTAATGACATCCAATGCCTTAAAATGAATAAAACGAAATGGGAAGTCAGGGTGTGTTGGTATACTGCTTGAGGCATCACCATATAAAAACTCAGTCCACTCCTCCTCAAGAGGAGACATATGATACTTATCAAAGGACATTGGAGTTAAAAACAAGTCAATGAGTCCCAATTCTTTTTCAGTTAATTTACTTTTAATAAAACCGATTGACTCCTGTTGTTCTGTTACGTACCAGGCAACGGCTGGGTCCTGTTTTGGAGTAGATGACATTACAATGGCATCTCCAAACTGCTGAGTAAGCTTGTCTATCATAAGGAAATTCCTTTCTTGAAATGAGTATCATCTTTATAGTAACAGAACTAGTAAAAAAATAAAGAGTGAGGGTGGGACAAAAGGTTGTACTGAACCTTTTGTTCCACCCTCTTAGCAATGAGCGAAACCGCCACCTTCTTTTTAAAGCCCGTTGCGAGTGGGTTTCTCACAACGGGCTTTGTGGCGAGTGAAGCCAGTGCAGATGTTTTAGCTAGTTCTGTCCCAGCCCCACCAAATTATACTTATTATTTATCGTCATCCACATGATGGGGAGGCGTTTCTATTGGTAAATCTCTTGCTTCTTCAATTAGTCCAGAGTTGTTTTCCATACTAACCGTTCCTCCACCTAGCCCATCATCGATCATACGGTCTACATCCACAAAAAATTTCTCACGTCCATGATTTGAAGACTCCTTCTTTTTCTTTGGCATGCAACGACCCTCCTTTACCATGAATTGTCTCACGTAATCACGTTTATTATGCAGAAAAATGGCATTCACCTAATGAAAAACAATGAATATAAATAGAAAAGGAAGTGGGCATTAAAAAGGAGAGAGAGTTTCTATGGGCAAACATCATGTTCCGACTATCGGAGATTATTTACCAACGTTGACCGTTCGTACAACATTAGGGACGGTCACATTACCAGACGATTATCAAGGGCAGTGGTTTCTCTTATTTAGTCATCCTGGAGATTTTACGCCTGTATGTACAACTGAATTTGTATCTTATGCCTTGCATGAGAAACAATTCGAACAAATGAATTGTAAATTAATTGGACTTTCGATTGATTCAGTGTTCTCTCATTTAAAATGGATTGAATGGATAAAAGACCGACTAGGTGTTTCAATATATTTCCCTGTTATTGCTGATGAACTTGGAAAAACAGCCAAACGACTAGGTATGATTGGTTCAAGAGGGACGCAAACAGTTCGAACGGTGTATATCGTTGACCCAAAAGGGAAAATTCGTTTAAAACTACATTATCCCATGGAAGTGGGCAGAAATACGCAAGAGATATTGAGGTCATTGCATGCATTGCAAACGGCTGATGCAAAAAAAGCAGCGACACCAGCAAACTGGCCTGAAAATGAACTTTTTGGAGAACAGGTATTATTGGCACCACCAAGTACAGTGATGAATGCGCAAAAACGTGTAAAAGAAGCTGAGGAAAAAGGTTATCAGTGTATCGATTGGTGGCTGTGTAGTAAAGACTAAGAAATCCATTCAGATGAAATAACTATAACAGGGCACGTAAGAGGTCGTTGAAAAAGTTAAAAACCGAACTTTTTCAGTGACCTTGCGGGGTTGCTCTTTGTCTATAAGCATTAATGCTCTTCGTAAACATGGTATAGCATTAAGTCATGGATTTGTCCTTCGAGTGTCTTTTGTTCTTGTTCTGTTGGTGGCGTTACAAGCCAAGTAATGGACCCATTCATAAAATAAATGCCTTTAAAAGAGGTACCTTTATAAAAAAATGAAAATTCCCATTCTTTTCGTATTAAATTATTTTTTAGCTCTTTCCACTGAAAGTGTGAAATCATCAAATTCACCTCACTCATGTTATAGAACTACTGTACCGTAACTCTCGAATATAGGCTAGCCAAAAATATAGAGTGAGTCAAAAGCATGCATTTTGACTCACTCCCTATACAATAAACTTTCACTCACCAGATGCCTCTTGTTTTGCGATGTCTTGTAAGTTCCAATTCCCGCCTCCAAACCAAAGTAACAGGTCCCCACACTTTTTATGTGAATAACCTAACCCCACTAAGCCGGCATTTAAAGCCGTTTTCACAAGAAGAGGAGAACGATAGGAGATTTTCAAGTAACAGACACCTAAGTCTTTTTTCATCGCCTTAATCAGCTTCGAACCAATTGCTGTTTGTTCATAATTTGGAGCAATTAGCATCACAGAGTTTTTTTTTCCATAGTCGCTCAAAGCAAATGCAGCAATTATTTTCCCGTCCCAGTAGCTAATTTTTACAGCATTTCCCGGCTTACATAGATGGCTCTTGCGAAGATGGTAAAGCCAGCTAAAACAATGGTCACTTTCATATCTCTTTTCATATCTTTTAACAAACTGAAGGAAGACCCTCCCGTACTTTTCCCAATTGTCCGGAGTTAAATCAATGATTCTCATAGCATTCACTCCTTAAAACTTACTTTTTTCGTAGAAAAGTTGTATCAAGTTTGTTAGGCCTTGCTGTTGAATGAAAGGTTCATCAAAAATCATCGGCTTTGAGTTCACTTCAAACAACCAGAGATGACCAGAGGTATCTCGACCAATGTCAAGAGAGAATTCACCGATCTCGCCATATGCTTTACTAAGCATATCTCCCACCCGATATGAAATCGCTTCAAACCTTTGCCTATTTATTGGTGGAGATATCTGATAGGTGGAGAGAATTTCGCCCCCTTTAGGAACATGGGTCGTTATACTTTTTTCTCCAGCCGACCGAACGCCTATACCAGCAAGAGTCCAACTTCCTTGGAGCTGTTGAACGTGAACGCGAAAATCATAGGGTTTGTTTGATATTGTATTGAGTGGTATCGCGCGTTGAAGCAAATATGGCGTGGTAGAAATTAGTTGTGAAACGGCCTTCCAAAGCCTAGGGAATGTAGAAAATTTACTACGGTACTGATTACCTAAACAAACAATTGAACCGCTTTCCTCCAACGTTATTTTAAATATCCCTGCGCCTTTATTTCCGTAAATCGGTTTTAAAAAGGCGGTCTTTTCGATTTCTAAAAATCTTTGAAATGGTTGCTCATCGGAGACGTGAATGGTTTCAGGTAAAAATTGTGAAAGCCACTCATCCCCTTTTAAAAGACAATACGTATCCCACTTTGTAAAGAAGTGTGGATTAAAAAAAGGGATGTTCTCTTGAGAAATAGCAGAAAAGAAATGTTGCATCTCTGTTTTCTGTTCTTTTTTTATCGTTGGTACACGATTATAAATAACATCTGGACGTGGGAACGAAGCTTGAATCCAAGAAGCGGTATGAGCGCAATAAAAGTACCCTTTAACCGCATTTGCTTCCCAGCCAGATGGAGTAAATACAACAGGAAGTCCACCTTTTTCCTGAAGTTTTTGGTGGATGCGCTTAAACGTTTCCTCATTTCCGGCGAACGGTTTTTCGGTATGCTCAGAAGTGAGAAGCCCGACTACTGGTCCTAGCTTTTTATTTTTTACTTTCATGTTGTACGAGTCGACATGCTCTGATAAAGGCAAAACAGGGAGGGGGAGAGAGTTACTCCCCCAAACTAGCTTTGTTTCTGATAGTAATCCAAAACGCTTTTGTTTACGGTCGAAATACACATTCATGATTGAAACAGACGGGTTGGTTTTGTTATTGATTCTTTGGCTAAATATAAAGCATAGGCAAGCGGTAAGCGTCTGGATAAAAAGTCATCGTAGCGCATTTTTTCATGCTTAAAAATCGTTCTTCCAGGTTTTGAATTTGCTTCAAACATCCAAATCGCACCATGTTTATCGATTCCTAAATCAAACCCTATTTCACCAATGAAACCGTCAATGACTTGGTCAAGATATTCACTAAGCAGTAAGGCTGTGCTTTTTAAATCTTCTAGCTGTTGTTTCGTAATATGAGCTTCCTGAAGAGCTTCTGACACACTTTTCACTTCGCCGCCACTCTTAATGTGTGTCGTAACGCTCCCAATTCCAGCAATTTTGGCAGCTAACGCACTGATTTGCCATTTTCCAGATTCATCTTTATTGGTGTGAATGCGAAAGTCAACTGGATTGTTCTTAAATTTCAACAAATGGATGCCTTGTTGAGCGATAATGTTATCCATTCCATTTGGGAATTGGTCTCGTATTAATCGTGTTAAATTTGAATACCGTCTTAACCGGTTTTGCTCTTCTGTACGGAAACGGCAATAGTAGTAAGGGTCATCCTTTAATTTAATAATTTGGTGAATCCCAATTCCTAGACTTCCATTCGCAGGCTTACAATACACATGGTGGTGTTTTTCAAGCAAGTCATTAATGTTATCTATTGTTGGGTTTATGATGCTTTCAGGCATGTAATTTGCTGTTTCTTCAATTTTAATTAGCTTCTCATGTACTTCCCATTTGTTGAAAAATCCTGGATTGAACCATGGGATTAAATAGTCTTTTTGGAACGTAGATTTAATGTTGGAAAATGTTTCAAGACTTTCTGTTTTTCGATTTGGCAATCTATCATAAATCACATTTGGAAATGGAACAGTTACTTGTTTCCATCCAGACTCTGTATAGAAGTAACCTTGTATCGTTGCTGTTTCCCAATCAATGTGATGATGACCAAACACAAAATAATAGGAACCTACTTTTCTTTCAGCTAGTAAAAGCTTAGCAAAGAACAATGACCGATCCCCAAGAGGGCGCAACGAAGAATTCACAAAACCTGCTGTGAAAATCCCTACTAAAGGTCCGACAAAAATCGTAGCATCACTCTCGAAAATATACACGACTTGCTCATGAGGAATTCCAAGTTCATCCCAACAGTCACTTGAAATCATGTATTCTTCCTTCATTTCAGGATGAGGGGCCACATTACATGAAACCGTTTTTGAGCCAAATGAAAGTTCTCTAGGAAACTCTCCTTTTTTTAGCCATTGTCGAAACTGCTTTTCTGGTACAAAAAGCATTCCTTTTTTTTCATTTGTTTTTCTTAATTGTAGAGGCTTCATTCCCATTTTAGTTCACTCCTCGATATATCAGTCTTTCCTTTTGATTACTAACAAATAGGCTATATTGCAATAGATTACTTGCATACTTTTTAAGTGTATTGTTTGAGTTGGAATAAAGTATTTTTCGTCCTGGCTTGGAATTCACTTCAAGGATCCAAGGTTTTTGGTCATCGTCGATTCCAATATCAATACCTATTTCAAATAATGGTAGAAAGTGCTCTTCTAAAAGTTGTGGAACAAGACGTTGTATCAGCGTTAGATTTTCAATGCACTGTTGTTGTTTTTCTTTTGCCCAGTTTGAGATAAAGGAGTCAAAGGTCATGAGCGAACCACCTTGGGCAAGATTTGATAAAAAAGGATGATGTTTGTTTATTCGGACAGCTTTTGCTGATTCTATCCACGTTCCGTTGCTGTTTTTATTTACATACATTCTAAGGTCAAACGGATGATTGTCATGAGTTTTCAACGGTAAAAATGGTTGAATCAAGTAAGTGTAGCCGATTTGTTTTCTTTCATACCATTGTTTCAATGAGAATTCATTAGCTTTCATGGTCATGCCTGTTTGTTGACTTTGTTTTAAGACAACCATTGTATCCTCGTTTTTTTCGATGACATAGATTCCTTTCCCTTGAGCACCTGATAGAGGTTTTATGATGCATTTTTTATGCCTTCCAAGGAATGAAACAATATCGTCAAAGGATTTAATTTGTTCCGTTTCAGGCAAAACCGAATGCAATGTTGGATGTCCTCGAAGTGCTTTATATACCTCCCATTTGTTTGGTAACCCGTAGCCAATAAAAGGAATCATTTTTTTAAGATTAGCTACAAGTGGTAGAGTTTTGCTTTTATCGGTGATATGGTAACAACGGTCATAAATAATGTCAGGTAAAGGCAAGGCTGCGTTTATCCAACTTGCCAAGTCATGATGATAATATTGGCCTTGAATCATTGCTTTTTTGATTGAAACATCCTTTGGTGTGAAACGACAAATCTGTATGTCATATGCTTTTGCTTGTATGGCAAGCTCCTGAATGAGTAACGTTTCTTGGTTGCGATGAGTAAGTAAGACGCCTAGAGAAATCATGACTCAACCTCATGGAGTTCTTTTGGATTTTCATTTGGTTCCTGTAAATAAGGAAACTGACTTAAATAATAGGCAAAATGAACAAGAGACTTTGCCGATGGTCTAATTGTTTGCTCGGAGTCAACACCAGTATATTGTTTTGATGGTTTTGTATTGATTTCGATGATCCAAGGTAAACCATCAGAAGCAACTCCTATATCTACACCAAATTCCCCATATACGCCATTGTCAAAGGATTCAAGAAGAGATGAGCATTCCAATGCAAGTTCTATCATTGCTTTTTTAAGTTTCTTAGCATCTTCTTTTGAATCTATTTTTTCTAGAAGGTCTTCCACTGAATACATTTGCCCTCCTTGAGAGACATTGGATACAAACTTATCTTGTGGTGACACTCGACCAACTGCCGAGCTCACCTTCCACTTCCCGTGAATATCTCGAATGCAAAGGATACGAAAATCCAAAGCCTTTCCTTGTAATGTCGTAATATCAATTCCTTGTTGGATGAGATAACTCCGTTTTTTTATCCTTTTTTTAAGTGCGACAAAAAGCTGAAGGGCAGAAGTGAATTGTAATTCTTCCGTTGGCGATAAAGATGAATACCGTAAACAATAAACTCCTTGTTTTTGAATGACACGGAAGATGCCTTTTCCTTGGCTTCCATGGATTGGTTTTATAAATAATGTGTCATGAGTTTCTAGCATCTCTTCTAATGAAGCTAAATCATTGAACAAACGAGTCTCTGGTAAATGGGGGTGAAGCTCTTTATGATTTTGGATGGCTTCATAGCTTTCCCACTTTGAAAGAAAACGAGAATTAAATATCGGGATTGATAATTCTTCTAATTTTTCAAAGAAATTTTGGGTAAGCATACTTTCCTCGATTTGTCGTGAACCAATTCGGTTATATACTACATCCGGAAATGGGACTTCGACTTCTTTCCATTCCCCGTTGACATATATGGAAGCTACGAGTGGTTCCTGTGTTGTTTGTTCCAATGTAATTACGTAATACAAAAGACAATTACGGTTGGCATAATGGGCCATTTCTTCACAAAATGAAGTCATTGAACCAAATCGGTTCTCCCCCTTACTAAAAGTTTGCACCAATACAGCGAAAACAGGACCAACGACCACCGTATTCCGGTCTTTATGGTAGGCAATCCTTATGCGAGAGGGTGAAGGTATTTTAAGTTCTTGAAATACGTGTGTTGATGCTTCTAACACAAAGTCTTCGTCTTCTTCATCATGTAGAAGTGGGACACACTCAGCCTCTACCTCATGATTCCCGCAACGGAACACCACTGTTTGGTGATAAGGAATATCCCAATGCTTCATTAATAGTGGGGGTAACCTTATTTCTGTTGTTGGAATTTCATCATTTTGTTGACATGTAATCAATTGTATTCGTGCCATTTTCCCTTCCTCGTTTCTAGGTAACAATAATCTGTTAACTTTGAATAGCTTTTCAAAACGAATAAAGTTGTTTAGAATAAGCTCATATTGCTTATAAATAGGCAGGTGCTGATAGCGTATACTATGTGAATCGATGGTAAGTTGTGAATGTTAAAAGAGGAGGCCATTTCGTGGATATTTTCATACTTTTACTGTTAATGATTTTTATTGGAGCAGCCATTGGGGGAATTACTAATTCTCTAGCGATAAAAATGTTGTTTCGACCGTATCGCCCTTTATACCTCGGTCGTTGGCAAGTTCCTTTTACTCCAGGATTAATTCCTAAAAGAAGAGAGGAATTAGCTGAACAATTAGGGAGAATGGTGGTAACACACTTATTAACTGCAGAAGGGATACAAAAGAAACTAAGCGACTCTTCTTTTCAAAAAGAGGTAGTCCAATGGCTTCAGAGGGAAGCGAGGACTGTCATTCATAGTGACCATACAATAGAACAGGTTGCTTCTGATTTGTTCAGTGTCGACAGTCTACATCATATAGCTGAAGCAAAAACAGAACAGATAATTAGAGAAAAAATCGTAGAACTAAAAATAAAACATGCAGATATGCAGCTATCAGAAGTAGTCCCTTCAGTGTGGCAAGATAAAATGGAAGCTCAAATCCCTGAATTAGCCCAACTGATTGTGACAAAGGCTGAACAATATTTTCAAAGCAGTGAAGGGAAACAAAGACTGACGGTTATGATTGATCGGTTTCTAGTTGGTAAGGGAACACTTGGTAACATGATATCGATGTTTTTAGGACAAGACCGATTAGTTGATAAAGTCCAGCCTGAAATCATTAAATTTTTGCAAGATAAAGGTTCAAAAGCACTAATTGAAACGTTGCTACAAAAAGAATGGACAAGAATAAAGGAAAAAAAGGCATCAACATTTTATTCATTTCTGGACACAGATGAAATGGTATCTATTATCAACAATCTAGTCATTACGAATATTCCTGTGTACCGTTGGATCCAACAACCACTGAATCAATGGGCACCGGCTTTTGAAAAACAACTAGTTGATGATTTAGCTCCAAAGCTTGTCAGTTGGCTCGGAGGCTCAGTTGCGAACCGAGTTGAAATCCTTTTACAAACACTTCATTTAGAAGAAGTTATTAAGTCGCAAGTAGAGACGTTTGCCGTTGAAAGACTTGAAGAACTTGTGCTCTCCATTTCTAGGAAAGAATTTAAAATGATCACCTATTTAGGAGCTCTGCTCGGGGGGGGGATCGGATTAATTCAAGGACTTATTGTTCTATTTATCCTTTAAAAAAAGGCTATTAGATGAAATTGATGTTAGAACATGGTATAGTCTTCAATGACTATAAATTAAGGAGGCATTTGATGTCTAATATGTATGATAAGGCTCATGAGCTAGGAAATTTATTAAGAGAAAGTGAAGAATTTAAAGGGTTAAAAGCACTTTATGAAGAGATCCAGCAAGATGAGGTAGCAAACCGTCTACTAGAAAACTTCCGAAACCTTCAGTTAGAGCTTCAACAAAAGCAAATGCAAGGCATTCAGATTACCGAAGAAGAAGCGGTACAAGCTCAACAGCAATTTGAAATCGTCCAACAACATGCATTGATTTCAAAATTAATGGAAGCTGAGCAACGTTTAAGTGTGATTGTAAGTGATGTTAGTCGTATTATTACAGAGCCGTTAGAAGAGTTATACGGTACTCCTAAATAAGATAGACTTGTGTTCTAATTGCATCCCCCTCTTCATAGTCTTTAGTATAATACTTCACGTGGTTGGCGAGCTGTTAATTACGTATGACTATGAAAAGGGGGATCATTGTGACATATCGTATGCTGGCATTATCTATTGATGGAACCCTACTTCGCTCTAATTCCCGATTGAGTAGGCAGACTAAAGATGCAATTGAATATGTGAAGGAAAAAGGCGTCTACATTACATTAGCAACGGAGAGGCCATTTCCTGCTGCAAAAAAAATTGCTAAGGCACTGAAACTTGATAACGTTCTTATTACTCACGATGGTGGTTTTATCGCATCAGATGTTGACGAACCGCTCTTATCTAGAAAACTCCACGAAGACAAAACATTTCACATTGCTGAGATTCTTGAGAATTATAAGTGTCATATTCGGTTGTTGCATGAACAGTTTTCGATTGGAAACAAGGTTAGGCAGAAAAATCAATTGATTGCTCGAATGACACTCGGTATTCAAGACCCATTGTATTATCCAGTGACGTTTGTTGATTCAATTTGTGAACACTTGATGGAAAACCCTGTAGCACCACCAAAGATACAAGCTCAATTTTTTAGTGCAGAAGAGGCTCAAGCAGCATCTATGGAGCTTCAAAAAGAAGTTCCAAGCATTGATACGATAGTAAGAGGAGAGCGCTTGGAAATCGTTCCGAAAGGAATATCAAAAGCGCGGGGCGTACAAGTGGTTGCAAATCATTTAGGAATTTCGTTAGAGCAAGTTGTAGCTATAGGAGCAGGTGTTAATGATATCGATATGATCACCCAGGCTGGTCTTGGGGTGGCAATGGGTAATTCACCGGAAGAGCTAAAAGCTTCCGCGGATTGGATTACAAGGTCAAATGATATGCACGGTGTTGCTTATATGGTGAAAGAAGTCTTTCGAAAACAATTAAAAGTAAATATATAGTATGAGGAGAAGTGCTAGAGAGGAGAGACAAATCCTTTCTAGCATTTTTTTGTATACAAAGAATGATAAAAGATGATTTGGGGTAATCGCTGAAGAGCGATGGCTTCGCACAATTAGTGAAGGAAAAAGACTTTGTGGTTCAATCGATGAAGAGCACTGGCTTCGCTCGCTACGTGTCAAACAAAAGAAACCCACTTTTGTTTGACTTTAAAAGAAGGTAGCGGCTTCGCACAGTGCTTCTAAGAAAAGACCGCTTTGCGGTTTTTCTTATTTGATATCTGACGGGGCATTAGTTACACTTATAGCATTGTAAATAGAAAGGTCGATTGACATGATAATAGCGATTACTGGATTAAATGATAAACATAAATTAAATATAGAAAATCTCTCGGCTTTATACTTTGAAGAGGTAACAGTGGATTTTACTCCAAAAGGAGAAGATATAACAGTTCATTTTACGATTGAGGAAGCTGATGAGTCAGTGCATGTATCGGCTTTGCTTGAAGACAAGATTAAGGAATACTCTTCTTCATTCACACTTGAATTTGAACAAAGTGAAGAAAGATTTAAGACGGTAAAAAAAGCAGTAAACCATGTTTATGTAAAACTTCTTACAGAAAAAACGGGTCTTCAACAACCATGGGGGACATTAACAGGAATTCGCCCAACCAAGCTAATGCATCAACTGCTTCGCTCTGGAATGACAGTGGATGAAGTAAGAACTCGTTTAAAGACCATTTATTTAATGTCTGATGAAAAGATCTATTTACTAGAGAGAATTGTAGAACGTCAATTAGCCGTTGTCCCAGATTTATACCAGTTAGATAAAGAGGTCAGCATTTATATCGGTATCCCATTTTGCCCAACAAAATGTGCATATTGTACGTTCCCGGCTTATGCAATCAACGGGAGAGATGGGTCAGTGGTTGCATTTTTAGATGGTCTCCACTATGAAATAACAGAAACAGGAAAGTGGCTGAAGGAACACGGAATAAAGGTGACAACCGTTTACTTCGGAGGAGGAACACCGACTAGCATTTCAGCAGAACAAATGGATCATTTATATGAAAAAATGTATCAATCATTCCCCAACATGGAAAATATCCGTGAGTTAACAGTTGAAGCGGGAAGACCAGATACGATTACACCTGAGAAGATTGAAGTATTAAAAAAATGGAAGGTTGGTCGTATTAGCATTAATCCTCAATCGTTTGAAAATGAAACATTACAAGCCATTGGACGGCATCATTCTGTTGAGGAAACGATCGAAAAGTATAAACTATCAAGAGCGTTAGGGTTAGAGAACATCAATATGGATTTAATTATCGGATTACCAGGTGAGGGAGTACCAGAGATGCAACATACGTTAGATGAAACGGAAAAACTTCTTCCTGAATCGCTAACTGTTCATACATTATCTTTCAAACGGGCATCCACGATGACCAAAAACAAAGAAAAGTATAAAGTTGCAGACCGAAATGAAATTTCTGAAATGATGAAATTAACGTATGAGTGGACCAATAACCATGGATACGAACCCTACTACCTGTACCGCCAAAAAAACATTCTTGGGAATCTCGAGAATGTTGGATATGCGATGCCTTCAAAAGAAAGCATTTATAATATTATGATTATGGAAGAGTGCCAAACGATCATTGGATTAGGTTGTGGTGCTGCAAGTAAGCTTGTCCAACCAGCAACTGGGAAAATTACAAGGTTTGCAAACCCGAAAGACCCTCATTCCTACAATGAGAGATTTAAACATTATACTCATGAGAAGTTATTAAAGCTAAATGAATTATTCCATCTACAGTAGCAGTTAACATTCGAAACCTATTTCCATATTCTTTCGTATAAAGTAAAGAAAATTGAAATTTACTTTTGAATTGTAGTTATGATACACTCTGATTACGTTTAGAAAAGGAGGGATTAATAGTGGTAGCAGAAATGATTGTAGACATTTTAGTATTGTGGGTAGTCGTCGAAATTTCATTCTTGTTTTTACTAGCTGTGGTAACGAATAACGTAAACAGCTTTCAAACGGAATGTCGTCATATTAGAATGCTGCAAAAGACATCTATCTCGGAAGCTATTCTTGCTTTGCCACTATTAATGACTCGAAAAATCACATTTATGAAACGAAAAATCCCTGGATTACGAGACCGTGTGCATGATTGTGACGAAGAAGATTCTTCTTGTTTGCTTTTTACCTGATAACAAACAAGGAGGAATAACACATGTTCACTTATAAAAAAATAGCTTTGCCAATGATACTCTTAACTATTGTTCTTTTAGTAAGTGGGTGCGGCGGCTCTGCTGAACCTATTACGGCGGATACAACTGGGATTTGGAATCACTATTTCATCTTTCCTTTATCTTGGGTGTTAACGTCTGTCGCAAATATCTTTGATGGAAATTATGGATTATCGATTGTTCTTGTAACTATTATGATTCGACTTGCGCTTTTTCCTTTAACGTTAAAACAAACACGTAGCAGTAAAGCGATGATGGCTTTGAAGCCAGATATGGATGCAATTAAACAGAAATATAGTGGGAAATCGAAAGAAGAACAGCAAAAAATGCAGTTAGAGTTAGTAGAGGTATATAAGAAGCATGGAATTAATCCAGTGGCTGGATGCTTGCCTTTATTTATTCAGATGCCCATTTTACTTGCTTTCTATTACGCCATTATGAGAACAGAGGAAATTGCAGCTCACACATTCTTGTGGTTTGATTTAGGACAAACGGACCCATTGTTTTTACTACCGATTATTGCTGCTACGACAACTTATTTTCAGGCCAAATTATCAATGAAGCAAGGGACGGAACAATTTAAATTATTAATTTATATTATGCCTGGGATGATTTTAGTTGCTGCACTTGCCATGCCTTCAGCTCTTGCTTTGTATTGGGTGGTTGGGAACTTATTTATGATTGTCCAAACGTATTTCCTATTTATAAGAAACAGTGAACCGATAGATGTAAAAGCTTAATTGAAGCCGGGATAAAAGGTATTTGAGGGCACTGGAAAGTAAATTTTTAAACTTTTTCAGTCGCTTACATTCATTTCCTTTTGTCCCGACTTTTTTTGATTAAAACCTTTTGTTCTCAGAAGAGAAGAAAGAAAAGTGGTTCTTCTCATATTTCTCACCTATTGCCTAGATATGGAATAGGATGGAGTGAAAAGAACTTGAGGAGGGCTTCAACCTATGCAAAACCAACATGATATGAAATCGTTGTGTCAATCGTATATGAATCAGTCAGTAGTTATACAGATGACAGACCAAAAGGTGTATCAAGGAATTATTGAACATGTCGATGATGAGAATGTGTACTTAGTTGTTCAAACAGACGGTGGAGATATGATGCATCATGGTGGAGAGTATCGAAATGACGAACGCTTCTACGGACCAGGATTTGCACCAGGATACGGTGCGTTTCCAGGTTACGGATATCCAGGGTGGGGTTATCCTAGACCAGGATATTGGTATGGTCCGCGTCCAGGTTTTGGTCGTCTAGCATTACCACTTGCTGGTTTAGCTGCTATTTCATTATTGCCGTTCTTCTATATTTAAATAACGAAGAGTGATTCGAATGTCTGTCAGTAGATGTTCGAGTCGCTTTTTTTTGCAGACAATTCAAAGAAGGAAGATGGCTCCGCACACTACACGTACTTTAATAAGAAGTACACTTATTAAAGTACTTTTTAAAAGGTTTTGGGGTTAATTCAGAGAAGAGCACTGGCTACGCACGCTACGCGTCACCTTAAAGAAACCCGCTTTAAGGTGACTTTAAGAGAGGTAGCGGATGCGCACAGTGCTTATAAGAAAAGACCGAATACTGTCTTTTCTTAATAGAATATTTGTTCGGTTTTTGTTATAATGGTATGAATATGTTGGGAGAGGGTGAAAAAAAGTGGCTGCTATTCGCTTTATTCATACTGCAGATTTACATTTAGATAGTCCTTTCAAAGGAATGTCACATTTACCTTCAACGTTACTTGAACGAATTCAGGAGAGTACATTTACATCCTTTCAGTCGATAGTAACTAAGGCGATTGCAGAACAGGTTGACTTCCTTTTAGTTTGTGGTGATGTATTTGATGAAAAAACTCGTAGTTTACGTGCACAGTCCTTTTTTAAAAAGCAATGTCAACGTCTATACGAACATAAAATTGCCGTGTTTGTTATTCATGGTAACCATGATCATTTGTCTGGTCAGTGGGTCTCGTTAGATTGGCCTGATAATGTTTACTTTTTTGGTGGTGAAGTATCCTGTCAGCGATATATCACACAGAATAATGTAGTTGTCCATCTTTATGGTTTTAGCTATAAGCAAAGAGAAGTAGAAGAAAATATGACTTCCTATTATCGGAAAACTGCTGAAGCTGATTTTCATATCGGCTTGTTACATGGTCAAGCAGAGGGGATGGGAGGGCACCATAATTATGCGCCTTTTACGATTGCTGAGTTAGAAGCGATTGACTTTGATTACTGGGCGTTAGGGCATATCCATCAAAGGCAGTCTTTAAATTCGACAATTATTTACCCGGGAAATATTCAAGGAAGACATCGTAATGAGCAAGGTGAAAAAGGCTGTTTACTAGTTGAAATGAACGAACATGACCATCGACAACTCTTCATCTCGACAGCCGATATCATTTGGGAGGAACTTTATGTTGAGATTACTGGACTAGATTCTGAACAACAGTTAATTGATGTTCTTGAACTAAAAAAAGATGAGCATAGGAAAGATGTTGGTGTTATGATGCACATTGTCTTTATCGGGCATGGACCCTTACATATGTTTTTATCGGAGCAGTCCAACATAGAGGAAGTTCTATCGATTCTTAATGAAGATGAAAATCCTGAAGTGAATTTTGTCTGGTTTTGCTCACATGACCAAAAGACAACCGGGAATTGGAATAGAGAAACGCTAAAAGAGACCCACGATTTTTTAGGTGAACTTCTTAAGGTAAGTGAAACCATTCAAACTGGAAGCGGGGAAGCGCTATTTAAAGAGTTAGTGGAACATCGGAAAGCGAAAAAATATATGACTAAATGGTCTAATGATGAAATGAAGCAAATTATAAAAGATGCGGAGACCTACGTCGTTGAGGAATTAGTAAAGAGGTGGCAGGATTGAACATCGTCTCTATCCACATATATGGGTTTGGGAAATTTATAAATCATGAGATGTCGTTATCTCCTCATTTGCAAGTGATTTACGGAAAAAATGAAGCTGGAAAGTCTACAATTATGGCTTTTATAAGAGCCATCTTGTTTGGATTTCCGACAAAGCAACGCCAAAGAAATCGTTATGAACCAAAACAAAGTTCTACTTATGGAGGAAAGGTGACTCTTCTAACGAAACAGAACGGCTGTGTAGTCATTGAGAGAGTAAAAGGAAGAGCGAATGGTGAAGTGTCCGTCTACTATGAAGATGGGACTACCGCGGGTGAGGAACAGCTCAATCTGATTTTATCAGGTGTCGACCGTTCAATTTTCTGTGGTGTGTTTACGTTTAACCTTTTTGATTTACAAGGATTAGAACAACTTGATGAAAAAGAACTAGCAACTTTCCTTCACGGAGTAAGTATTGGTGGACAATTGTCTGTTTCTGAAGTAGAGAAAAGCATTCAAAAAAGACAAAGCGACCTTTTTAAACCACAAGGTAAAAATCCAATGATAAATAAAACGATAGAAACTCTTGAAAAACTTTCGACAGAACTACATAGAAAAGAAGCGTTACTTGACCAATATCATCAGCTTGTAGAACAAAAAATGAAAGAAGAGAAAAAACTTGAGAGCGTGACAACTTCTAAGAGAGAGAAGCAACAAAAGATAAGAGAGCTTGAAAAGTTGGCTGTTATCGCACCAATCTATACAGAAATACAACAAGTTACTGAAAATATAAGGAACTATCCGAAAAACGAAACTTTCCCAAGAGATGGACTTACTAGATTAGAACAACTCCTGTTAAGACGACAAGGGCTGGTCGAGAATCAAATTGAACTGGAAGAAAAGCTAGAACAAGTAAATGTGAAATTAGCATCCTCTCCTGTCGATGAAAGAGTGTTAGTTTTGCAAGAGGACATTCATCAATTTGAACAAAATGTGTATTCTTCTGAAAAGATAGATGTAGATATCGCCACGCGTAAAAATGAGATTACTATGGAACAAGAAAACATACGCCACCAAATGGAAGTGCTAGGAAGTCGGTGGACGCTTGAAGATGTCATGAACTGTAATACAAGTATAGAGGCTAAGGGAAGTCTGAAATCACTTCAAGCGACTGAACGTAGGTTGATTGAAAGACAGTACCAACTTGAAAAGGAAACTGAACAAAGAGCAATAGTCCTAGCTGAAAAGGAGCAAGCCATTGAAAGAATAAAGGCTGAAATATCCTTCTTTGAAGATGAAAATCAAACTAAAAAAAATCAAAAATCAAAAGAACAGAATGTTGGACAGGGATTGTATGTTGCGGTGGTTAGTTTGTTTATCGGGTTTGCACTGTTTTCTTTTTTTCAAGAACAACTCTCTTTATCAGTGGTGGCATTACTTATCGGTGTCATTGTCCTGGTACTTGGTTTTTTAAATAAAAGCTTTGGAGCAAAATCCGAAAAAAATGTAGAGTTTCTTGAAGAGAACCGTAGTTATATTGAATTAAAAGCGAAATTGAATTATATGCAACTTGAATTTGATACAGATACGAAAGGATACGAAAGACTATGCAATAGATTGGAAGACATCGAAAAGGACTTAGTTACTCTCCGTACAGAAGTAAAAGGTTGGTGTGAGCAATTCGGATATCCACTCTATACCAATGTAGAACCACTGGAAACGTCGATTTCAATCGTAATAGAAGTGAAGAAATGTAAATTGAAAATAGATAGACTTGTTCCTGAATTGCGTGAAATTGAAGAAAAGCTTATGAAACTCCTTGATAAAAAAGAGTGGATCGAACAGCAAATGGGATTAGGGTCAGGAACATTATCTCAAACGGTAGTTCGATGTAAAAACATGATAGAGAATGAAAGTGAAAAAAAGAAAAACCTGCAAGTGCTTACGACATTACAAGAAGAACTTGAAAAGGAAAAAGCGATAACCGATTCAAAGCTTACCATGATAGAAGAAGAGCTTAACCAGTTATATCAACTTGCTGGCGTCACTAATGAAGAGACCTTTCGTAAATTAGGGTTAGAAATGGCTGAAAGAGAACAGCTTCATATTGAAAATAAGAGGCTTACAGCTCAATTAGCATCAATCCAACCCGTAGAAAGCGAAAGAAATAGACTAATTTCAATGCTTGTTCACTCTCAAAATAGTATTACTATTAATGAGCTCGAAAGCGAGATTGAAGAAATCGAAAGACAAGAAAAAGAAGTAAGAGAAGCAGTCATTCGTTCAAAACAGGACATTGAAAGTTTAGAAAGTGGCACAAGCTATTCTCGACTTCTACAAGAACTTGAATTAGAAAAAAGTAAGCTGCAAAGTGAGGCCAGGAAATGGGCAACTTTTAAAGCTGCTGAAACTATCATACAACAAACAAAAGCGGTGTATGAAACTGAAAAACAACCGGAAGTGATGAAGAAGACAACGGAACTCTTTGCTGATTTGACAGACGGGAAATATCTCCGTGTTTTTGCGCCTGTTAATCAACAACAATTAATCGTTGAAAGGCATGATGGGATTAGGTTTACACCAGAGGAATTGAGTAGAGGAACAAGTGAATTATTATACGTTGCGATAAGGTTAGCGCTAGCAGAGTCTTATAACATTCAAGAATCATTTCCTGTTATTATGGATGATATCCTTGTGAACTTTGATGATGAAAGAAGAGAGAGACTCGTGCAGAAGATGCTTGAAATTTCTAAAGAGAGACAGGTGCTTTTGTTTACTTGTCATCTTTCTGTTCGCGACTATTTTGAAAATGATAGAGTATTAAATCTTCAGTGATATAATACTTTATTATTTTTCAAATATTTGTTAAAATAATCAACAAGATAGACAAGGTATTAGGAGGGAATCCTGCTTATTTTGCAAGTGGGATTTTTTCATATATATACTTATCCGTCATGATTAACGCCTAGTTTCATTGTATTTCATTTTGGGTAGGGGGAAAAAGTATGAGTGAATATGTAGTTCATTTAGTAGAAGATGAAGAAAACCTCGTTGAAGTTATTAAGGCTTATTTAGAAAAAGAAGGTTGGACCGTTAAAACATTTACAGATGGATTAAAGGCACAGGAAGCAATACAAGAAAAACCCCATTTGTGGATTTTAGATATTATGCTTCCGGGGATAGATGGCTATCAATTATTAAAAGGAATTAAAGAGCATGCGGATACACCTGTAATTTTTATTTCAGCACGAGACCAAGACTTAGATCGTGTTCTTGGCTTGGAGATGGGGAGCGATGATTATTTAGCTAAGCCATTTCTTCCTCAAGAATTAGTGATAAGAGCGAAAAAGTTACTTGGACGAGTGTATGGATCAGGGCAACAGGAGCAACGAAAGATTGAGCTAAACGACTATAGTATTGACCCAATTGGGAGAACTGTCATTGATAAAAAATCAGATACCCAAGAAGCGGTTGATTTAACAACTAAGGAAATGGACTTAATTTTACTTCTAACAGGAGATATTGGTAAAGCTTTTTCGAGAGAGCGAATTATTGAACATGTTTGGGGCGAAAACTACTATGGATCTGAGCGGGCAGTCGATGATGTTGTTCGACGTGTGCGTAAGAAGATGCCAAGAATTCATCTAGAAACTTTATATGGTTATGGGTATAGGGTCTTAATTTCATGATTCGAGTGAATCTTACTCAACGAATCTGGCTCTCCTTTATTTCTTTAATTGTACTTGTAGGTTTATCTATTATAATCATCTACCCAATTTCCATAAAGGGTACGTTAACAGAGGAAACCTATCGTATTATTGAATTGGAGCAAGCGCGGTTAAATCCCTATCATAATATTGAACCACCACAATCAGAGCTCGATTTCATCGAACAAAGGGAAGCCGTTCGTTCAGTAGGGCATGTTTTTATTATTAACTATTATGGTTCGGTGTTAGGAGGCGACCGCATTCCTCAGGAAGTGTTACGAGAAATGGGTGTAAATGCACTTCAACAAGAAAGCACGAGTCGAAGGTATGAGCTAACGTACGGAGGAGCGACGTTATTTTATATCATTTCTAAAATGAAAACCGCTGATGGTGAGGATGTGTTTGCGATTTCTTATATGTGGGACACATATCGCGATCAAATGGTGAACAAGCTATGGGAACGTCTGATGTACATTCTCTTGCTCACAAGTGCATTAAGCTTACTTCCTGCCATTTATTTAAAGCACTATTTAAAGCAGCCTTTAATTATTTTAGGGAATCACTTTGAACAAATCGCCAAACGAAATTGGCAAGAACCGTTTAAGTGGGAGGGTGATGAAGACTTCCAAAAGCTGTCGGATCAATTTGAGCAGATGCGTCAAAATTTAATGAGATATGACCGGGCCCAGAAGACATTTATTCAGCATGCTTCTCATGAATTAAAAACACCTATTATGGTAATCAAAAGCTATGCTCAAGCAACAAAGGATTCGATCCTACCAAAAGAAAATCTAGAAAAGACAATGGATGTTATAATTCAGGAGTCGCACCGAATGGAACGACGAGTCAAGGATATGATTTATTATACAAAGCTCGATTCACTAAAGGATGAAAAACCTAATCATGAAGCGATTGTTTTTGGGGAAATTGCTTTTCAAATTGAAGAACGGTTTCGAATGCAACGGGAGGATATTTCCTTTATCATTGAAGGGGCCGATGTTGAGTTCCAAGGAGATTACGAGCAGCTCCAAGTGATTCTAGAAAATTTCATTGAAAATGGACTACGATATGCTTTGAGTAAAATTTGGATTATAGCTGAGTATATTGACCAAGAAGTTCATATCTCAGTTGAAAACGACGGAGAACATATTCCTGACGGAGACCTTGTTACTATTTTTGCACCATTTCATAAAGGAAATAAAGGTCAATTCGGGCTTGGGTTAGCGATTGTAAAAAGAATAGCTGAACTACATGGAGGGTATCCTTTTGTGGTGAATCGTGAAAATGGAGTTCGATTTACAGTTGTTCTTCCACAAAAACAAGATAAAAGAAGTCTAAGAGGCAAGAAAGAAAGGAACTGATGCATTTTTCAGTTCCTTTTGCATTTGTTGGTGCTATACTTACAGTAAGAAATTGAAGTAAAGGCTGGTGGATACAATGTCGAAGGGAATCGCACATTACCATGTTGGAGCATCACTTGAGAGTTATTTATTAATTAAATCTGTCACTAAAGGTATGGCTAGCAACGGTAAACCATTTCTAACGTTAATGTTATGTGACCATACGGGAGAGATTGAAGCAAAATTATGGGCATGTTCTCCTGAGGATGAAGCAACATTCGTTCATCAAACGATCGTTCATGTTGGCGGAGAAGTAACTGCGTACCGCGGTAGACATCAGCTAAAGATTTCCAACATTCGTCCGACTTCTGCTTTAGACAATGTCAAAGTAGCGGACTTTATTAAATCTGCACCGATATCACAAGAAGATATGTTAAGCAAAGTCACTCAATATATATTTGAAATGAATAATCCAAAAATCCAAAGAATTACAAGACATTTGTTAAAAAAGCACCAACAAGCTTTTATTGAGATGCCAGCAGCTACGAAAAATCATCATGAGTTTGTATCGGGCTTAGCTTATCATGTCGTTAGCATGTTAGATTTAGCTCGAGCCATTGCTGCATTATATCCGAGTCTAGATACTGACTTACTTTATGCTGGTGTCATTTTACATGACTTAGGAAAAGTAAAGGAACTTTCTGGCCCTCTTGATACAGCTTATACAATCGAAGGGAAATTACTAGGACACATCACAATCATGGTCAATGAAATCGCAGAAGCGGCTAAAGAGCTTGAAATTGAAGGAGAAGAAGTTCTTATCCTACAACATATGGTGTTGAGTCATCATGGCAAAGGTGAGTGGGGGAGTCCCAAACCACCATTAGTAAAGGAAGCTGAAATTCTTCATATGATCGATAACATCGATGCAAAAATGAATATGATGGACCGTTCCCTAGAGAGAGTTCAACCTGGTGAATTTACAGAACGTGTGATGGCACTTGAAAATCGTTCTTTGTACAAGCCTTCATTTCATGAAGCGCCGTTATCATTACCAAAGGGGTAAATCTCAATAACTGAGGACAATGAAAAAGTTAGGTTTAACTTTTTCATTGTCCTTCTTGATAATATCTAGGCTCAAGAGGGGCCTAGCCATCTTATTTTCAATCTCTTTTCGGACCCGTATGCTTCCGTTTCTTCGTGGGAAGTCCGTATTCGGTCTTGTAACGGACTCGGACAATATAGTATCCTGTTCGACAGTCCGTATTCCCCCTTTTTTATGTCTCATCCTCTAATCTTCATTGCCTCAAATCCCGTTATGAAAAAAATACTCATTACCGAACAACCTATTGTCCACCTTTATTGGTTTATTTTCCCTAAATAGCATTTGGGAAAAGAGACAAGCTAAGGAAGAAAGGAGGTTGTTTTAAAGTGAAACGCAATGAAAAGCTATCTCAGACTGATGCAGATCAAGTCGCAACAAATTCGTATGAACCTTCCAATTACAATAGCTCTAACGATATTGACCAAGGATTGGCAATGACACATGAGCAAGTTAGTGATGCCTATGTGGAAGGTACAATTGATGGTGAAATTGACGAGTATCGTGGTAAAGATATCGATTTGTCACGCGGAGGATTTGAAGAAAAGAATACATTAGAAGATAAGTAATATGATTCAAATGAAAAACAACGGTTGTCAATAGGGTGGGACAAAAGGTTGTTTTAACCTTTTGTCCCAGCCCCTTTTTTGGTTCGCTGATTACTATTATAAAAATACATCAAAGTCGTATTTTATTTAACATATTCGCTTTTAGACGAGCATAGGATGTACAAAGTGGACAACACCATCATTCGGAAAGGGTGATCGTAATGGAAAAGGTACTACAAAAGAAAGGGTTAGTTTTAGGCGTTCTGGCACTATTGGTACTGATATATATGGCAAGGGGCGTAACGATGCCAGTATTATTAGGGGCAGGTCCTCTATGGGTATACATTGCAGTGCTTGGTATCATTTATAGTGGGTTTATGATGGTAAAATACACGCTAGAAGACAAAGATATCGATAAAGAATTCATTGAAAAAGAGGGAGAAATCTATATGGAACGTATTGAAACGGAAAGACAACGCAAAAAAGCAAACTGAGTGTGCAATTGCACCCCCAGTTTGCTTTTTTTTTATTCAGTTACTTCAGTTTCAACGTCAAGTTCAGGCTTATCAAATAATCCTTTGAATTGCTCGTCTTTTACATTAATTTCAATTGCATCAAATAATTCAGTCATCACTTTATTCGTATATTCGCCCTTAACTTGATCTTCTACCTCTTCAAGCTCAGGAACTTTTTTCTCATGAACCTTAATAATATGGAATCCAAATTGGGATTGAACAGGGTCACTGATTTCTCCTTCTTCAAGTGAGAATGCAGCTGCTTCGAATGGAGCTACCATACGACCTTTTCCAAAGGAACCTAAATCTCCACCTTGTTCACTAGAGCCGTCTGTAGAATACTCTTTAGCAAGTTCAGCAAAGTCTTCACCAGCAGCAAGCTTTTCCAATACTTCGTTTGCAGTTTCTTCATCTTCTACAAGAATATGGCTAGCATGCACTTCCATAAAGTTTTCTTTATTTTCTTCAAAATAAGCAGCAACTGCTTCATCAGTAGCCATACGCTCAGATACTACTTGTGGTAAGACGAGTTCGTCACGTAGTTCTTTCACATCAGCTACAGTAATTTGGAACTGCATTTCCAAGAAACGAATTAAATGCTCGTCATCTTCCACATCAAAACGCTCTCTTAAGTTAGCTAATTCCTCATCGATGTCATCTTCAGTAATCCCGAATTCTTCTTTCTTTTGTTGCATAACTTGTGCTTGAATTTTTCTTGAAACGAGTCCCATTAGAACTTGTTCCCCATGTTTGTCTTTGAGTTCTTGGTAAAACTCATCAGAAGAAATTGTATATTCCCCAACTTCTACAATTGCAGTACCAGATGCTTCATTTCCATTGTCTGCACAAGCAGTAAGAAGTAGCATACCAGCTAAGCCTGCAGCAGAAAGAACCTTTTTGTTCATAAACTTGTCCACTCCTCAAAGATAAGTAAATAGTAGTTAAAGATCACAAAAACTACTATATCATACTTCGTCCAAAAAATCATTTGTAAAATTAAGTGATGAAATTAGGGGAAATGCCTAGTACGTTTTAATCCTTTTGGCATAGGATATCGTGATGAAGCATTAGGAGGTGTTTTTAGATGACTTACTCAACTAGTGGGTTTACGTTACTTGTCGTGTTGTTCATCTTACTCATCATAGTAGGAGCTTCATGGTACTAAAGAAAACAAATCAAGAATAAGAAATGGTTTCTCCCTGAAAGTCTGAATATAAAAGGAGGTCCAAATCATGAGCCACGCATACACTGGAGGATTTGCGTTACTTGTAGTGCTGTTTATTTTGCTAGTGATTATCGGAGCTAGCTGGGGCTACGGCGTATAATCGTTTATTATAAAAAAACGAAAGGAAGAAGCGATTAGTCTTCTTCCTTTCGTTTACGTAAATATTATTTTTACATATGTCGATGTAAGTAAAATTGTCAATAGTACATTAATAGTACGAAATACTTTTGGCTGGCGTTCCTCGGGAATCTCTTTTTGCAAACAAAGAGCATTCGTCATTGAGTTTATCGTAAATAAAATAAACGAAGCAAAAATACCGAAAAAGAAAAACATAATTTGGCCTCCAATTCAAATGCAACAACCTTGTGTTTAGAGTACACTATATAACTTTAACAAAATATTATGCAAAAAGATACCTGTTTTGCATAGATTTTTGTTTTTTATATGAGGTAAAATAAGAGAAGACCTAAGAAGTGTCGAAGGGAGATAGAATGTGGGGAATAAAGAACGGATTTGGAAAATAGCATTTTTTTCTCTCCTAGGAGTAGTAGTTGTGTTACTTGTAATCGGGGCAATCATATTACAAAAGTTTTTCCCTGATATTGAGGATAGTCCACTCCCGAGCCCAACCCTGCAACAGGGGGAGGCGGTATTTTTTATTAATACGTCAAAGGATGACTTAAACCGATTTATCGAGAACAGGCTTGCAGACGATGAAGAGGACCAGGTTTCATACCAAGTTTATCTAGGAGAAGAGTATGTTGAATTTTCTTCAACATTTTCAATTTTAGGAAGAAATGTTCCTGTTGAAGTACTTCTGAGCCCAGAAGTTGGGAGCGAAGGAGAGTTACTACTCACCGTTGAAGAATTCTCCTTAGGACAATTCATCGTACCGAGTGACCAAGTGCTGCAAATTGTAAAAAACTTTGTAGAGCTTCCTGAATGGGTTCAGCTGTATCCAAGTGAAAGTGTCGTATATATAAGCTTGAAGGACATAGAAGTAGGCCACGGTGCCGAAATATCGTTTGTTGAATTTGATTTATTAAAAGACCATATTGAACTTCAAGTTTCATTTCAAGAAGAAGAATAACAATCAAACAATGGCGATTATGCTTATTTCTTCAAGGGGCAGGGACAGTACTAGCTAAAACACCGGGACTGGCTTCACTAGCCACAAAGCCCGTTGTGAGAAACCCTCATAACGGGCTTTAAAAAAGGTGGCGTTTTCGCTCATTGCTTAGAGGGTGGAACAAAAAGTTCAGTACAACCTTTTGTCCCACCCTCTTTATTCTAATATCTTTTTATTAATATATGAAACCCTTCACGGTGATCTTCAATAAGGGAATCTTTTGGAGCTTTAGTTAACTGGTAAGCGTACATTAAATCATAAATGCTCATTCCAAAATTAATTGATGCAAATATAGCAAAATAATGTAAATGTTCAGGGGAGAAAGTAGCTCCAATAAAACACCCTGATGTTACAAGTAGCACTGGAAAAAGCGCTGACAGGATGCATGTATTCCGATGTAATGGTTGAGGGATACAACAAAATACTCTTGGTATCCTATCGGCCATAACGACTTCGATGTTAGCTTTGTTCCCAGAGAGCCATATTGGAATGCAATGGAATAATTTATGCAAAAGAATAACAGTAGGAATACCAAGGATAATAGGTAGTATCCCATATTCAATATATTGTGTTACAGAAATAAGGGAACTTAATAATAAATAATAAAAAAGAAAAAATATAAGAATGGATATACAAGAAATCATGGATAACCTAATGGACCCATAATCTCGAGATATATTTATTGATTTCCAACAGTTCAAACGTAAGACCTCCTTATCTCTTTGCTTAATTTACGCCTTTTTAAAAGATAAATCAATAGGTTCGACAAAAAAAATAAAGAGTTTCACATTTAAAGCGATTTCATTTTTACTGCTTATTTTGGACACAAAAAAAACTCTTATTTTCTAAGAATAAGAGTTTTATCCTTTAACGTTTAAAACCATTAAAGTTTAATAGTAAAAAAAGATTATTTTACATTAGCTGTTATTTTACGTGTAAGTATACCATCTTCATCAGTAAAGTCCTCTTCAAATTTTTCTAAAGACTTTTCGAAAATATCAATAAAATCATGCCCATATACATGACGTACAATACTCATTAGCTCTGAAAATTCAGGAAACTTTCCATATAAATCTTTAATCGGCAATGCTCCACCATATACGGTATACGTACTAGGTTTATAATTCTCTAATGTCTTCATTAAAAGCTCTTCACCTGCATCAGTTAAATAAATGTAAGTATTTCGCTTATCATTTTCTTTTTTTGAGAATGCTAATAGACCACGTTCTTCAAGCTTTTTAGAGAAATTAAACGCAGTGGAAACATGCATTACCCCAAACCGGGCAACATCGGAAATCGATGCTCCTTCTAAATGATAAGAAATCCATAAAATGTGGTGTTCATTGATGTTTAAATCAAATGGCTTAATCCACGTTTGCCAATCCTTTTCAACGGACTTCCATAATGCCTTACTTAATTGAGCTACCTTATGGCTAAACAATATAGACTGTTTGACCGAATATGGTACATTGTTGTCCATGATTCTCCCCCATTATCCTTTTTCTTTTTCTCATAAATGAAAACATTTATCTAAAAACTATTTTTAGAAAATTCACTACTTTTATTATAATGGGTTTATCGAAAGTTTTCTACTGTATTTCGTAATTGTTCAATATCTTTTTCAAGTTTTTGTAATGAAGGATGAACATCTTCTTTCCATTGTTCCACTGAGTTTTTGATTTCTCCAGATACAATTTTAAGTGTACTTGCACCTTCTTTTGATGTTGAGACTACTTGATTCTTAAGCTGAGTGGAAAGGTTTGTAGCCGATTGATAATTGTTTTTTACCTCATCTATAGAGCGTCTTACATTTTGTTGAACAACTTTCCCTGATTGGGGGGTATATAGCAATGTTGCAACACTAGCTAATACAGTTCCAGTAACAATACCCGCAACA
Organism: Bacillus alkalicellulosilyticus; assembly: GCF_002019795.1. GTDB lineage: Bacteria > Bacillota > Bacilli > Bacillales > Bacillaceae_F > Bacillus_AO > Bacillus_AO alkalicellulosilyticum. The sequence goes on from NZ_KV917381.1 coordinate 1,233,964, forward strand.
ACTGATTTTAAGTTCATATGAATTAAGCTCCTTTCGTAAATCCCAATTTATTCCACTTTACAATCATATTTTTATCCTCTGCCACATATACTCCATTAAGGAGGGGGGAAGATGAGCGGAGTCATTTTTGGCTTACTTGCCACAGCGATGTTGTTAGGGTATGGTTCCATTCATACCTTTATTAAAGCAAAACAATGGAATATTCCTGCTGATGAAAAAAACAAAGTGAAGAAATATTCAATAAAATTAATGCTTTTAAGTATAATGTTTTTGGGGATTACTATTGTACTATTATTGATAAGTTAATTTTGATTTGAAGAAAGCACCATGGATAAGATCCATAGGTGCTTTTTTTCTTAAGTAGTCAAAACGGCTTTACCATTTTGATTATTAGTTGTTGTTTTTGAATTCGACCATAAATTGGCGTAGGGCTTCGCAAGCTTCTACAGGAACCGCATTATACGTAGATGCACGACATCCTCCGACTGAACGGTGACCCCCGAGACCAATAAATCCTTCTTTTTTTGCTTCAGTTAAGAACTTTTTCGTAAGTTCTTCTGATGGAAGTGTAAATGTAATGTTCATCAATGAACGGCTAGCTTTGTCAGCATGTCCTTTATAGAAGCCTTCACTTTCATCAATTGCATCATAAATCAGTTTTGCTTTTGCTTCATTTTTGCTAGTGATTGCTTCAATTCCTCCTTGTTCTTTTACCCAATTTAACACATTGTTTAACATGTAAATGGCAAATGTCGGAGGTGTATTATATAAAGAACTTGAATTAGCTTGTGTATCATAGCGAAGCATAGTTGGTGTATTTTCTGGCGTTCTATCATGTAAGTCTTTCCTCATGATAACTACCGTAACTCCAGAAGGACCTAGATTTTTTTGTGCCCCTGCATAAATCATAGCAAAATCAGAAACGTTTAATGGGCGACTTAAGATATCACTAGACATATCTGCAATAAGGTCAAAGCCTTTCGGGAATTCTTTCCACTGCGTACCATAAATCGTGTTGTTAGACGTAATATGTAAGTAGGCATCAGTTGGTGATGTTTGTATATCTTTAACATCAGGAATCGTAGAATAGTTTGAATCCTTGGCACTAGCCCCTATTATTGTTTCTCCAAGCAACTGCGCTTCTTTTAAAGCTTTTTCTGACCAAGAACCTGTTAATACATAATTCCCAGTTTGACCTTTTCCAAGTAAATTCATTGGTATCATTGAAAACTGAAGGCTAGCTCCACCTTGCAAAAACATGACATCATAGTTATCTGGAATTTGCAAAAGCTCACGTAACAGTTGTTGAGCCTCTTCATGAACCTGATCATATTCCTTACTACGATGACTTAATTCCATCACTGACATCCCACTATTACGGAAATTGATGAGTTCTGCTTGAGCCTTCTCTAAAACCTCAAGAGGTAATGCTGAAGGTCCAGCGTTAAAATTATAAGCACGTTCCACGTTCCCCACTCCTTTAATTCTTTACTATAATAAATAGGTAAAAATAATATTCATATGGTATCACGAGTGATAGACATAAAGCTATCGTTTTTTACAATATTCACATAAAATTGACTATTCGATAGATGTCGATATAGCGGTAGCGATATTTTGTAAATCAACTGGCTGATATTGCTTGCTATGATCCTTCCAGACAGCACCAAAACCATCACCTTCTCCGTACCTTGGAATCAGATGGATATGATAGTGAAAGACAGACTGTCCAGCTGCTTCTCCGTTGTTATTCACAATGTTGAGTCCAATGGGTTTGAACGTTTTTTTAATTGCTGTTGCAATTTTAGGCACAACTGAAAATAAAGAAGAAGCCACTTCCGGTGTGAGTTCAAAAATATCTTTCTGATGAACCTTAGGAATGACCAAAGTATGTCCTTTTGTGACTTGACTAATGTCAAGAAACGCCAATACATTCTCATCTTCATATACTTTCGCGGCAGGGATGTCACCTTTCACAATTTTACAAAAAATACAATTTGGGTCAAATGTCATGTTCTTCACCCTTTCGATGCGGTTTGGTATTATTTACAATAGAATACCGTTTTCTTAGTCGGGATGCAATTCACCCTAAAAGTTAGATATCATTTATCAACCATTTTACAATTCAATTTCATTTTAACGGAATGCTTAATGAGAGGGGAAATGAATCGAGTGTCTTTTTTGCTATTGGAGGTTTTCTGACCGTCTAAGTTTAGATATCAGCCTAATATCTGTTACAATAAAAAGGAAAAAGTTTCATGGACATGAGAAGTGAAGGGAAGAGAGTTATGAATCATATACTTGAAGTTGACGGTCTAAGTGGTGGATATAACGTAAAACGAAAGGTATTACATAATGTCAGTTTTACCATTGGTAAAGGGGAAATTGTTGGTTTAATCGGTCTTAACGGAGCTGGGAAAAGTACGACAATTAAGCATATCCTTGGACTAATGGAGCCACACGAAGGGACTATAAAAATTAACGGTAAGAAATTTTTAGAAAATAAAAATGACTATAGGCAAACGTATGCTTTTATTCCGGAAACGCCTATTTTATATGATGAATTAACGCTATGGGAACATTTAGAGTTAACCGCAATGGCCTATGATATTGAAAGACCTTTATTTGAAGAGCGAGCTGAAAAACTACTTCAAGAATTTAAGATGTCCAAAATGAAAAAGTGGTTTCCTAGCCATTTTTCAAAAGGTATGAAACAAAAGGTTATGATTATGTGTGCTTTCCTCGTAGATCCACCTTTATTTATTGTCGATGAACCGATTGTTGGGCTAGATCCTCTTGGAATAAAATCATTCTTAGATTGGATGTATGAGCGTAGAACAAGGGGTGCTGGAATTTTGATGTCAACACATATTTTAGCAACCGCAGAACGGTATTGTGACCGGTTTATCATTTTACATCAAGGGAAAATTGTTTTAACAGGTACACTTCATGAAATGAGAGAAGCCATCAACATGCCAACGGCTACACTTGATGATATTTATATCGAAATGACAAAGGATGACCGAGCATGAAGTCAACTGACACGTTATGGAACCAACGGGTAAAAGAATATTGGAATATGGCCATTCGCTACTTACGTTTGATAGGTAATAGTGGTTTTTTATTTACGATATATTTATTAATTATAATCGGGGCGTATTATTATAGTATTTTGCTAAACTGGTTGCCAAAAGAATTCCCAGCATCCTATGTGTTTATTGCTGTCATGAGCTATTTGTTAACACGAAGTCCAATCCGGACATTTTTGACACAAGGAGACGTTGTTTTTTTGACACCTCTTGAAGATAAGCTTACTCGATATTTTCGTTCATCTATTATCTACACGGCGATTCTTCAGTGTTGTTCATTACTAGTGGTGATGATTCTATTATCTCCTTTATTTACGCAACGTGTAAATGAAATGCCTGGTGCAATATATGGTGTAATCGGTCTTCTATTTGTTGCTAAAGTGTGGAATGTAGTTTGTAGTTGGGAGGAGTATCGTTTACAGGAAACAGACCAACGAGTAAAACATACGATGCTACGCCTCATCGTAAATCTTGTGTTTACCTTTATCATTTTTGCATTTGCACATGTTGCTTATATCATTGGGCTTTTGGCGATAATGGCCATTCTTTATCTATTTTATTATCGACACTTTGGGCGTCAACACAGTATTAAGTGGGAGCAGTTAATTGAAATGGAAGAACGGTTACTTACAATGTTTTACCGCATTGCCAATCAATTCACTGATGTTCCGAAGCTTAAGAATAAAGTAAGCTCCCGCAGATGGTTGCAGTTTATACTTACAGGAATTTCTTTTACTCGAAAAAATACATTCAATTACTTGTTCTTACGCTCATTTCTAAGGGCAAATGATTACTTCGGAATGTTCGTACGGATATTAATTGTTGGCGCGATTTTATTGATTGTGATTCCACCGGGACCAATTAGAATCCTTTTATTTTTATTATTCATTTATATGTCGGGTTTGCAATTATCGACGCTATGGAACCACTATCATACAAAACTATGGGTAGATTTATATCCCATTGCAGAAGAAGAAAAAAAGAATTCTTTCTCAAGCATTTTATTTCGCCTCTTACTTGGTAAGACTATCATTTTCACATTAATACTTTTCGCTTATCAGGAAAGTTTCGTAAATGTTCTCATATTGTTTTCAGTAGGTACGATTTTTAGTTACTTTTATAGCTTTAAGCTAGTCTATCGTAAACTGAGAACGGTGGAGGGATAAGGAACGCTATGTCATATGAAGAGACAGTAAGAGAAGACCTGTTACGATGGAAACGTAAGATGAGGAAGCAACAATCAATGAAGGCAAAGGTTGCGAAACGATTTCAAACAAAAATGAATCAATTGATTCCAGAAAAGGTACATCAAGTCGTAACAGCAAGTATAAAAAATATGGTTCATGCTACATTGCTTGGATCAGAATACACGACAAAAGTAACGGTAATGACAGATGCCACTTTTGCAGAGAGAGAAGAAAAAGTGAAGGAAAGACTGAGCACATACAAGAAAACAGCAGCTATTGAAGGAGCCGGCACTGGGGCAGGTGGAATTCTGTTAGGAATGGCAGATTTCCCGCTCCTCTTAAGCATTAAGATGAAATTCCTATTTGATGCTGCTAGTACATATGGATTTGATGTTAAAGATTACAGAGAACGTTTATTCATTCTTTATCTTTTCCAACTAGCGTTTTCAAGTGACGAAAAGAAAAAGGAGGTTTTTTCTATTGTTTCGGACTGGCCATCTTATATTCAAACGTTACCCTCTGAGAAGGAATATTTAGAAGCGTTGGATTGGAAGGAATTCCAGCTAGAATACCGAGATCATATCGACCTAGTAAAAATGCTTCAATTAATTCCCGGGTTTGGAGCGATTGTTGGTGCAGCAGCTAACTATCATTTTTTAGATGTACTTGGTGAAACCGCAATGAACGGCTATCGTATTCGCTTATTAGAAGAGAAATAAGGTAAAAGGATGTCGGAGTAAGTCAAACTTGCCTCCTGATGTCCTTTTTTGTTACAAAAAACTACCATCACTTACCACAAGAAAACGCTAGCATTGTAGATTATAATTTTAATATAAAACTATATTCAAGGAATGGATGGTGGATTTTGTGAAGAAGTGGCCGGTACTAGCACTTATTTTAATTCTTATTTTCAGCTTATTTCCAATCAATCAAGTTGCTGATGCATCTAAAGGAAATAACGGTAAAGGTAATAACAATGTAACCGAAGAAAAACAAAACCCTGGGAGAGGAAACAATAATAATACTGTCGTGGTTGAAGAAGAGCCAGAATCTCAACCTGTACCTGTCCAAGAGCAAGTCGAGGAAATTGTTGTTGTAGAAGAAAAGCCTGAAGAGCAAGCTCCTGTAGTGGAAGAAGACAACAATGACTATCAAGAGGATGTAGTTCCTGTTGAGGAGGGCGCTTATTTTTCTTATGTTGTAAAATCAGGAGATACTCTCTTTTTTATTGCTTTGGCTCATGATACAACAGTAGCTGAAATTAAAGCGATTAATGGCTTAACTAGCGATATGATATTAGTAGGACAAGTTTTATTGCTACCTGTTAAAGAAGTACAAGTAGAAGAATCAAAAGAAAAGTCGTATATGATTTTTGGTTATTATACAAAGTATTGGGCAACAGATAGAAATTCATATCAATCGTTAGTTGACCATCACGAATACATGAACTCAATAGGGACAGCTTCACTTGATGTAAATGCTGATGGCACGATTTCAGGATTTTTGCCAACAGAAGGCATTTCGTTTGCAAATAATAATGGGGTTGCCGCGTATGCAACGATTCAGAATAAGTTTGACCCGGCATTAGCTAGTCAAATTTTACGAAACAATGAGTTAAGAGAAAAGACAATTGCTAACATGTTAACGTTAGTACAAGATAATCAGTATGCCGGTATTAATATAAACTTTGAAAATATGTATGCAAATGATAGAGTTGTTTTCACACAATTTATGGAACGCGTAGTTGACGTATTCCATGCTCATTCCTACCCTGTCATGGTTTCAGTTCCAGCTAAAACTTGTGACTGTCCAACGTGGGCTTGGTCTGGTACTTTCGACCTTAAAGCATTAGGTGGTTTAGTAGATTATGTCCAAGTGATGTCCTATGATCAACATGGTTCTTGGGGAACTGCTGGTCCAGTTGTAGGTCATAACTGGGTTAAAAATGTGTTAGATTATACAACAGCAAACATTCCAAGTGAAAAATTGCTGATTGGCCTTCCTGCCTATGGGTATGATTGGAATTTGACAAAAGGAACAGGCCATAAAGCTCTTACGATGAAACAAATCAAACAACTAATCATTGACCAAAATGCAACGGTACAGTGGGACCAAACTAGTCAAAGCCCTTACTTTTATTATGTGGATAGTCAAGGTGACAGACATGTTGTCTGGTTTGAAAACGAAGCAAGCCTTGCAGCGAAAACAAAGCTTGTACAAGAATATAACCTAGCAGGAGTATCAATGTGGAGAATGGGACAAGAGGACAAATCGTTTTGGACAAGCATTCATTCTGCACTATTTGAATAAAAAATTAGTAGATAAAGAGTTAAAAGGTGATATTCCTTTTGACTCTTTTTTACGTTCTTTTTTGAAATGTTTTAATTAAGATTGTGAAATAAATCACATCCATTTATTTAAAAAATTGATAGAGTAAAAAAGATAGCCATAGAAAAAGAGGGTGACAAAAATGAAAGATAGTTTGCTTATTAGTGGAGTAGAAGTGAAAAGTAGGCTTTTTATTGGAACGGGGAAATTTGGTCGTGAGGACATGATTCCTGAGGTTGTCTCTAGTTCAGCTTCTGAGGTCATTACAGTAGCGTTACGAAGAGTGGACATTCATTCCACTGAAAACAATATTATGAATCATATCCCAAAACATATGATTCTTCTACCTAATACATCGGGAGCTAGAAATGCAGATGAGGCAATTCGAATTGCAAGATTAGCGCGTGCAGCAGGTATGGGGAATTGGGTGAAAATTGAAGTCATTTCTGACCAAAAATATCTTCTGCCAGACAATTTTGAGACGATAAAGGCCACTGAAGCGTTAGTAAAAGAAGGCTTTGTTGTTTTACCATACATGAGTCCAGATTTAATGGTTGCTAAAAGATTAGAAGAAGTAGGAGCAGCCGCCGTTATGCCACTAGGCGCACCAATTGGTACAAACCGAGGTTTACAAACAAAAGAGTTGATTGAAATTATGATTGCCGAAGCGAGCGTTCCAATTATTGTAGATGCCGGAATTGGTAAGCCGTCTGAAGCTGCCGAAGCCATGGAGCTAGGAGCAGCCGCAGTTCTTGTCAATACAGCGATTGCGACCGCAAAAGACCCTGTCCGAATGGCAAAAGCATTTGCACTGGCTGTCGAATCGGGTAGAGAGGCTTATTTAGCTGGTCTTGGAGCCACTCAATCAAAGGCGAGTGCGTCATCACCACTAACAGGCTTTTTACACAAATAGGGAGGTGCACTATTGAGCTTTTATACGTATATAGAAAAAATGGAGACGCGCAATTTTGATTTGTTTTTTAGTTCGATTGAAGAAAAAGATGTGAGGAGGGTGCTTAACCAAGAGGTGCTTTCGGAAGAAGACTTCTTAACCTTATTATCACCTGTAGCCCAAAATTTTCTCGAAGAAATGGCCGAAAAAGCTCACAAGCTTACAGTCCAGCACTTCGGCAAAACAGTTTTATTATTTACACCACTTTATATCGCCGATTATTGTGTTAACCATTGCACATATTGTAGTTTTAGTATCATTAATGAGTTTGAGAGAAAACGGTTGACGTTAGACGAAATTGAAGAAGAATCAAGAACAATTGCTAGCATGGGCTTACGGCACATTCTCATTTTAACGGGTGAGTCGAAACAACACACGCCAGTATCGTACTTAAAAGACGTCGTTTCTGTCATGAAAAAGTATTTTTCATCCATTGCGATTGAAATCAATCCATTGCATACAGAGGAATATCAAGAGCTTGTGGAAGAGGGGGTTGATGGACTGACTGTTTATCAGGAGGTATATGATAGACAAGAGTATAAAAAGTATCATGTAAAAGGACCAAAGCGTGATTATCGTTACCGCTTAGATGCACCAGAGAGAGGGTGTCAAGCGGGAATGAGAAACGTAACGATTGGCTCTTTGTTAGGCTTATCGGATTGGCGAACAGAAGTATTTTTCACCGGAATGCACGCTGAGTATCTTCAAAAAAAGTACCTTGGAACAGAAATCAATGTATCTCTCCCAAGAATTCAGCCTTATGTAGGAAGTGACTCATCAATCACCGAAGTAGATAATGTTCATTTTGTACAGAGCATGTTAGCCTTGCGTTTATTTTTACCTAAAGCAGGAATTACATTATCAACAAGAGAAAGTGCGTTTTTCAGGGATCATCTCCTCCCGCTAGGAGTTACAAAAATGTCGGCCGCTTCGAGTACAGAAGTTGGAGGGTACACAAACGAGCATTCGAGTGTTAAACAATTTGAAACTTCTGATGAACGCACCGTCCCACAAATCACAACGATGCTACAAGAAAAAGGCTACCAACCCATCTACCAAAACTGGATACAGGTGTAGAGAAACTCCCAAGAGCGGTGTTGGCTCATGGGAGTTTCTCGAAGCACGAGCGTAGCCGTGCCAAGCCAAGAGCGGTGTTGGCTCATGGGAGTTTCTATCGGACACAGAATACCTTATTTTCTAGATTTTTCTCTTTTTTTAACGCTATCGGACACAGATGCACCTATTTGCTATGAAAATGATGAAATTAGCTAAAATTTCAACAAATAGCGGAACGTGTGTCCGATAGCAATTGAAAAAGACGATTTTGAAAGAAATAGGGGACTGTGTGTCCGCTATTCTTCCAAAATCGCCTACTGCAAATAATAAATCCTAGCTTTTCGCATAATGAAGTGCAATTCGACCTAACGTTTTTGCTGCAATGAGCATCGCTCGTTCATCAAAATCAAACTTTGGATGGTGATGCGGGTACGCGATTTCCAATTCTGGATTTCGTGCGCCCGTGAAGAAAAAGCTGCCTTTCACGTGTTGAAGGTAATAGGCAAAATCCTCACCACCCATTTGAGGAGCCATTTCCTCAACGTCGCTCACATCAGGGACACTCGGAGCGAGTGATGCTAGGGTCATAGTTTCATCCTCATGGTTCACAACAGCGGGATAGCCACGGTAATAGGAATAAGTGGCTGATACATCAGCTGCCAAACAAGTACCATCTACCACACGGCGAATTTCATTTTCCATTAACGTTCGAACGTCTTCATCAAACGTTCGGACAGTCCCAATAAGTTTAGCTGAATCAGCAATCACGTTAAAAGCATTTTTAGCTTCGAACGTTCCGATGGATAACACCGCAGATTGAAGAGGGTCAACCCGGCGACTAACAAGCTGTTGTAGATTGGTTACGAGTTGAGAACCGATAACAATCGCATCTTTCGTTAAATGAGGCATTGCCCCATGTCCACCTTGACCTTGGACGACAATCTCAAAGCGATCGGCAGCAGCCATGATAGGACCACTACGATATTGAATCTTTCCTAATGGTTCAGTAGCCCATAAATGGGTACCAAATACAAAGTCAACCCCATCAAGGCATCCATCGTTAATCATCTCAATCGCCCCACCAGGAGCATATTCTTCAGCATGTTGATGAATGAAAACAATCGTTCCTTCAAGGTCAGCTTTGTTCTCGACAAGAGCTCTAGCAAGCCCTAATAGTGTTGCCGTATGGCCGTCATGACCACAAGCATGCATGACTCCATCAACCTTTGATTTGTAATCAACCGTTTTTTCATCTTGAATAGGAAGTGCATCGAAATCAGCACGAAGCGCAATCGTCTTGCCTGGCTGTGCGCCACGAAGAGTCGCCACGACTCCACGTCCGCCTACTCCTGTTTTTACTTCATTTCCTAACCTACGATGATACTCTGCAATATAAGCAGGAGTCTCGACTTCCTGAAAAGAAAGCTCTGGATTTTGATGTAGGTGACGTCGAATCGACACCATTTCAGAAAAAAGCTCATCTAGTCTTTTATCAATCGCAACTTCTATCATACATACACCTCAATTTCATTAGATGTTAAAAGGGATAAACCTAGCTAAGTACGCAGAAATAATCGCAAATTGCCCTGTAAATAATAAAATTCCTAATAGTATCATTATATACCCGCTCACCTTTTGAATGGTAGGAAGAAGTCGGTTTAATTTTTTTATTTTATTTAAGGATCGAGACCACAGCATAGCTACTAAGACAAATGGTAAACCAAGCCCCATTGAATAAATAAAGAGAAGAAGCATGCCACTTCCCATTGTCTCTGCACGACTGGCTAGAACTAAAATAGAAGATAAAACAAGGCCAATACATGGAGACCACCCTGTCCCAAACACAAACCCAAATAATACGGACCCGAAGAAGCTAGTCGATTTTTTCGGGGTAGATTGAAGGTTTTTTGTCGTGAGTAAAGCACGAATGGATATAATACCAGCCATTTGCAACCCAAATACGGTAATAATCACTCCCCCAACTTGTTCAAACAGTTGTCGATTACTTAAAAAGAATTGACCAATGAACGTTGAAGTAGCACCTAAAATTAAGAATACGACTGTAAACCCAATCACAAAGCCAACACTTCTAGAAAGAATCACTCCACGTTCGGCTTGGATTTGATTATTACTTACGTTAGTTCCTGTTAGTTGTGCCAAATAAGCTGGAACTAGGGGAAAGACACAAGGGGAAAGAAAGGATACAACCCCAGCTAAAAAGGCTAACCAAATTGTTACTTCTGTCATCTGCACACACCTCTTAGTATTCTTTGTCCTATCGTTATGAAGGTTTATCCTACATTATACTATCACTCCTGCATTATATCGAATTTTCGGAAGCTATATGGAGTGGTAAGTCTTTGTTCAAAGAATGGTCACAACTAGCAGACGGACGCAAAATCCATCTAGAGACGGAGGGCAAAACCATCCTCATGTTTGTTTTGGGAAGATAGAGTGTGGCTTACAATGAGAGTAACTTAAAAAGAAGGAGGCGAGACAGATGAACGTGACAGGTAAAATTATATTTGGAGCTATTCTCCTGCTTATTGGAGGAAATATTCTGTTAAGTACATTAGGAATACACTTAGGTGGATTACTAGGAGTTGCGTTTGCAGGCTTACTGATTTGGTATGGCTACTCTAAAATGAAAACAGCTGAAACTAAAGGAGCAAAAACCTTTGGAACCATTATACTCATCTTTGGTATTTTAATGCTTATTGGAAAGGCACATATGATTGTTGGGATGGTGATTGCAGGAGCAATTATTTATTACGGGATCAAGCTTGTCAAAAGAGAAACACAGCAAGCGGCACCAACTAATCATAGTAGTGACGAGGACCTAACAGTTGATTTTAAGGCTGATGATAGTTTTGAACATGAGTGGAAACGTTTTATTGAAAAACACAATTAAAATTGGAGGGATTTGCTATGGTATTTAGAAGAATAAGGGATTTGACGTTAGCTTCAATTCATGAAGGATTAGATCAATTGGAAAATCCAGTTACAATGTTGAATCAGTATATGCGTGATGTAGAGGACGAAATTAAAAAGGCGGAGAAAGCAGTTTTGAAACAAGTCATGCTAGGGGAAAGCTTCAAAAAACAGCTACTAGAAGTAAATGAACTGATAGAAAAAAGAAGTCGTCAAGCAGAGCTTGCACTAAAAGCAGGAGAAGAAGAGTTAGCGAGAAAAGCGTTGTACTCTAAAAATCTGTACGAAGAAAAAAGTGAAAAGTACGAGAAAATTCTTGCAAACAACGAACAAGAATTGGTAGAAATCAAGGAACAACTAAGTGATATGAAGCAAAAGTATATTGAAATGAAAGATAAAAAAATGGAATTAGTGGCAAGGGAAAATGCAGCCCGCATTAAAGATAATTTACAACATACGATTTCTCAATTTTCTTCTGAAAAAGCAGAAGCAGGCTTTGCTAGAATTGAACAAAATATATACGAGATGGAAATGAAAACAAGAACAAGAAGAGAGTTTGATATTGAATTTAAAGAATCAACTGCCGTATATTATGATGATGCCATTACAAAAGAAATTGAAACGCTAAAAGAAAGAATGTCAACCAAATAATAGAATGTGAATAAGAATAGGAAATTGAAAGACTGCTGTTTCCTATTCTTTCCTAGTTTTTAGAAGAAATGATAAGAGGTTGATTTCAGTATCTTACTGATAGGATGCTGACATCAACGTTTCTTAGTGAAGTGTGAAAATAACATTATTGTATTTTGGTAAGATATAGTAAAATAGTAGTCGGTACTATATTCCTTGGGAGGGAATGAAGTTGAAAAAAATATTTGGGGTTTTATTAATTGTGATAGGATTCATCATTGCCTTAAATGCAATTGGTATGACAAATACAAGTCAACCTGTCATTAAACATGAAAAACAGGAAATTACTGAATTTGATAAAATCATAATCAGTGCACGTACAGCTAATATTGAAGTTGAGACTACAACAAACTCTGAACTCACATTAGAAGTAAAGTCAGATTCAAATGATATAAAGGTGTCAAAGGAAGAAAGCGGGTCTACGTTAACTTTCAACGTAGAAGAGCCAAAAGGGTGGTTTGCTTTTGGCAAGAAATCGATTAAAGTCATTGTTTCACTTCCAGAAGCCTATAAAGATACGCTAGATATCTCAACCAATGCCGGGAATATCTCATTCTCTGATGAACTCCATATCCAAGAGTTAGTAGTGCGGACAACGGCCGGAAATATAAAAGATATTTCAGGAGAGATTGAGCAAGTAACCATAAAAAGTACGGCAGGCAATATATCTGGTTATGACCTAATCACAACTCAAACCGACATTAAAGCAACAGCTGGGAATATTACTTTTGATGGTTTTACCGGTTCAATCACAGGCAGTAACTCAGCGGGAAATACAAATGTCGACTATAATGATGTAAATGGAAATGTTGATTTTAAATCAAGTGCTGGAAATATAAAATTGACGATCCCCAATCCTTCATTTGTATTAGATGCCAAAGTATCCGTTGGAGACATTAAAGTAGACGTTCCAATTATGTTAGAAAGTAGCAGCAAACAAAACTATCAAGGGACAGTAAACGATGGTTTGTATACGATAAATTTATCAGCATCAGCCGGAAATATAAAAATAGAGTAAAAACAGTAGATACTAGTTCTTTTCGGAAGGAGGGAGTACCTTGCATATATCTAGAAATGTCCTCATTGGAATTGTCATCATCTTAATTGGAGTAAGCGCCTTAATGAATACATTGAACACGAATATTCACCTTGGGAGCTTTATCGGTCCACTAATCTTTTTTGTTCTTGGACTGTACTTTCATCGTAAAGGCAATCGTTTGTTAAGTGGTATTTTCTTTCTTATTAGCCTTATCGCGTTTTTCGATCATGTGTTACACATTAATATTGTTGGAGTCATTATCGCTAGTATTTTTATTTATTTTGGATATCGACTTATGTCTGGGGAGAAAGAGAAACCAAAAGAGGAGACATCTCCATATCACGAGCAACCTCATTCAAACCATGAAACGGTTATTGAGAAAAAAGAAAATCCAGATGAACATAAATTTGGTGACACTCATTTTGACAAGAAAATATTCACGTCACCAACGTTTCGAAGTTCATTAATTGGCGATTTGCACCTTCTCAGCCGGTTTGAATTAAAGGACATGACGATTCGAAATGCGATAGGAGATATTAAAATTGACCTTTCAAAAGCAATTATTCCCGATGGGGAAACCGTCATCGTTGTTAATGGGTGGATAGGTGATATTGATATTTACATTCCTGATGATTTAGATATTTCCATTCAAGCGATGGTTTCATTAGGTGAACTAGATATTTTTGACAACAATCAAAGTGGATTTAATCGCAGTATCTCTGTGACAACAAAAGATTTTAAAGATGCACCGAAACGAGTGAAAATCGTATTAGCCTTATTTATTGGTGATATCGATGTGAGGTATGTCTAATGAGAACGAGATTATTTGGGATACAATGGCATATTATCCGCTACTCGATATGGGTTAGCTTATTATCAGGAATTATCATTGTCTTTACGATAACGTTTGGAGAAGAACAGGGATTTACGAGATTATTAGAAAAAAAACTATTTGGAATACCGCTTTTTTTACTTATCCCTATCATTTGTATTGAGATCGGCGTAATTGCAGGGTATTTATTTGGGAATTGCTACAAAAAACGGTTAGATATTGTTCTAAGAGGAACGATGCAATTGGAGAGAGGAAATTTTTCTCACCGTTTTCCTAACCTCGGTCAAGATGAAATTGGGATTATAAGTGATCATTTGAATGAAATGGTGGAGCGGGTCGAAGAACAGATTGCTTCGTTACAACGACTATCAACTGAGAGAGCAGAGTGGCAAGACTCAATAAAACAAGCAGCAATTGATGAAGAACGACAGCGGTTAGCAAGAGACCTCCATGATGCGGTCAGTCAACAACTCTTTGCCATTTCAATGATGACAGCAGCACTACCACATTCGTTACAAAAAAAACCGGATAAAGTGTTAGGCCAGATTGAAACGATTGAAAAAATGGCAGCAGCTGCTCAGTCTGAAATGAGGGCTCTATTACTGCATTTGCGTCCTTCTCACTTAGAAGGAAAGAATTTAATGCTAGGTATAGAAGACTTACTGACAGAATTAAAATTAAAGCACCAGCTCTCTATCAATTGGAAAATCGAACAACTTTCTACTATCCCAAAAGGAATAGAAGACCACCTTTTTCGCCTGGTGCAAGAGGCTGTATCTAATATCCTCCGGCATGCTAAAGCCGAAAGAATTGATGTGCAGTTACGAGAAGTAAAAGGACAACTCCGTTTGAAAATTACTGATAACGGAATTGGGTTTGATATCTCTCAACAGAAAAGTTCATCGTATGGTCTAAAAATGATGAAAGAGCGTGTCACAGAAATCGGAGGAGTTCTTGAAATTATGTCAGCACCAGGAAAAGGAACTCAGGTAGAAGCGAAAGTACCACTTGTTCACTCGAGATGAGGGGGAGATAAAATTGATAAAAGTTTTGCTTGTTGATGACCATGAAATGGTGAGAATGGGGCTAAGTTCATATCTAGCAACTGAAGATGATATCGAAGTCATTGGTGAAGCAGGTAATGGGCTTGACGGAATAGAGATGGCACTCGAAAGAAAGCCAGATGTGATTCTAATGGACTTAGTAATGGAAAAAATGGATGGTATTGAGGCCACGAAGGAAATTAGCAAACAAATGCCACATGTAAAAATTATTGTGTTGACTAGTTTTATAGATGATGAAAAAGTGTATCCAGTAATTGAAGCGGGAGCATTTAGTTATTTATTAAAAACAACGAGAGCCAATGATATTGCAAGCGCAATTCGCAGTGCATACCGTGGTGAAGCGATAGTTGAAGCAAAAGTAACAAATAAGATGATGGCGAGAATGAGACAGCAATCAAAACGTGAATTACATGATGAACTCACGCCACGAGAATTAGAGGTTTTATGCTTAATAGGAAATGGGAAAACCAATCAAGAAATTGCAGATGATTTGTTTATCGGTGTGAAAACGGTAAAGACACATGTAAGTAATATTCTTGCTAAGTTGGAAGTAGAGGACCGTACACAAATTGCAATTTATGCCCACAGACATCAACTTGTTAAATAATCACTCCCTTTGGTATGGACCTGCGGCTGACTCAAATGGTATTCAATTACCTAACGAGTCAGCTTTTTTATGTCTCTTCTTTGTGTAGGTTAATTATGTTTTGCACTTAGAATAAAAGGGAAACAAGCAACATACATATTTTGGAGGATAGCTTAGCTGAGTCGAATCATAGGTAGAATTGTCGAAACATCTAGTTTATAATAGTTTAAAATTATAACCATACCAAAGGAGGGTTGTTCAATTGTCTAAGAAAAAAATGATTATAATTGGAACAACTATCCCGGTCATTGGATTGTTTTTTAGCTTTAGTTTATATCTTTTCATTATTTTAGCTGGTGATTATGTCATTGATGATAAAAAATTAGTGATGAATACTGCCACTAAAATAGTAAACGAAGATGAAGAAGAATTAACAAAGCTATTTGTCGAAAATCGAGAGCTTACCTCCATTCATGAAATCCCTGAACATGTTCAACATGCTTTTGTCGCTATCGAGGATGCTAGGTTTTATGACCATCAAGGAGTTGACATACGAGCTATTGCTCGTGCGTTATATCGTGACATATTAGCGGGTTCGAAGGTAGAAGGCGGAAGTACAATCACACAACAACTTGCGAAAAATACATTTTTAACTCCTGAAAAAACATTTCTAAGGAAGACAAATGAAGTCCTTATCGCTATGAACCTTGAACGGCGATACAGTAAAGAACAATTACTAGAAATGTACCTAAACCGCATCTATTTCGGACACGGGGCGTATGGGATTCAGTCAGCGGCAACGCTTTATTTTAATAAAGATGTCTCTGAATTAACAGTAGAGGATGGTGCTCTGCTCGCAGGCTTACCAAAAGCACCTAATAGTTATTCACCAATTAATCATCCCGTACGAAGTAAACAACGTCGAGATCTTGTGTTAAGTGTAATGGAACGTAGAGGGTATCTTTCAGCTGAAGAGGCTGTCCGGTTGCAAGGAAAGACAGTAGCGATAAATGTAAACAGGTTAAGTCAACATGAAGCGTATGCCACTTATATTGATATGGTTTTAGATGAGGCGGAGGAAAGATTCCACCTAACAAACGAGGAAGTGTTAACTGGCGGCTATACCATAGTGGTTCCTATGGATAAACAATTACAAGAAACATCCTTTAAAATGTTTCAAGATGACGGTTACTTTCCAGGAACGGATGAACATGTGCAAGGTGCTTTTGTCATGTTAGATGTCAGGACGGGGGCAGTCCTTGCTGCACAAGGAGGCCGTCAATATATTTCAAAAGGGATAAACCGAGTGAATGTGAAAAGGCAACCAGGTTCGACGTTCAAACCTGTAGCGGTGTATGGGCCTGCTTTAGAGGAAGGAAAGGCCCAGCCTTACTCGCTTTTGCGAGACGAGTTACTAGAATATGACGGATATGCTCCTCGCAATGCAAACCAGCAGTATCAAGGTGAAATGACAATGTATGATGCGATTACTCACTCAACAAATGCATCTGCAGTTTGGTTGTTTAACCAGTTAGGAATAGGAACAGGTAAAACCTATTTAGATAAATTGGGGCTTGGTGTACGAGACAACGGTTTAGCAATTGCGTTAGGTGGTCTTGAGGAAGGCGTAAGTCCACTACAATTATCAAAGGCGTACCGTGCCTTTGCCAAAGAAGGAAAACTGATAGACCATTACGTTATTTCTGAAATGTACGATGGAAATGGTAAACTTCTAGGAAGAGCAAGCATAGAAGAACAGGAAGTATTTTCAAAACAAACCGCGTGGAATATGACAAGAATGTTAGAATCCGTTGTTATCGAAGGAACCGCGCGTCATGGTGAGAGTTCAAAAGCGTTAGCCGGAAAAACAGGGACGACGTCGTATACTGACATTGAAGGAGCGATAAGAGATGCCTGGTTTGTTGGATACACACCAGAGGTCGTCGGAGCTGTGTGGATTGGCTATGATGCGACAACCGATCACTCTCATTTAACAGGAGGGAGCTCATATGCTACCCAATTATTTAAGGATATTCTTAATCAAATCCCTTTACAAAATAGTTATAGCTTTACAAAGCCAAATGATGTTAATGAACTTGAAGAACCAATTCGATTAGGGACAGTGTCCGATGTATCGGCGAAACTCACGTTTGCAGGAAGAGGACTTGTTGGAGTAAGGATGAATTGGACAGCATTAGAAGACAAAAGAATACAGTACCGTATTTACGAGCTGACCAAAGAGGGGATGAATCACATAGGTACAGTAGTCGGCGAAGGAAGCTTTACAGTCGGTTCCGTCAATCCATTCTCTTTAAAAGAATACATCGTTATTCCATATAATCCGCAAACCGAACAAGAAGGAACCCCCTCCAACACAGCGGAAGTATTAATGCGCATAGGATTTTAGAGCCACCGTCCTCTGGGTGAACTGTCCCAGAGGACGGTGGCTCGAAGCATGAGCGGAAGCGCTGAAGGTTTTTAAGTGGGTGTAGTGGTGTTCTACCCCCAGATCAGCGAAGAAGCCATGCCAAAATAGGGTGAACTGTCCCAGAGGACGGTGGCTCGAAGCATGAGATGGGACACAGACTTTAAAGAAGAATTTGAAGAATGTCGAGAGTATGTTAGATGTAGTTAGTGGAATAATGTATAAGGTTCAAGAATGGCGTGCCATTTCATAACGGAGAGTTATTCGGCGAAGAGCGATGGCTTCCCTCACTGCGCGTCCTTCATTAAGAAGGTCGCTTATTGAAGGATTTAAAATAATGGTAGTGGCTTCGCTCATCGCATTTGTGCCTCTTTAATTAGACGATTTTATGACGATTTGTTGGCTTTGCTATACTTTATTATTTAGAATAATTATAATATATAAGCGAGAAAAATGATTTTTTAATTTGATTAGTTTACAATTAGGACTAAGCTAATACATAGGAAGGTGTGTAAGTATGAGTAACCCCTCGTTCAATGATATGTTTTTAAGAGCCTGTAGAAAGGAAAGCGTCAGTCATGTTCCTGTTTGGTATATGAGACAAGCTGGACGTTCACAGCCTGAATATCGAGAAATCAAAGAAAAATATTCTTTATTTGAAATCACTCATCAGCCCGAGTTATGTGCGTATGTGACTAAGCTGCCGGTGGATCAGTATAACAATGATGCTGCTATTTTATATAAAGATATTATGACTCCTTTACCGGCAATTGGAGTCGATGTAGAAATCAAGTCTGGAATTGGACCGGTTATAGATAACCCGATTCGTTCAAAACAAGATGTTGAAAAGTTAGGAGAAATTGACCCAGTTTCAGATGTACCATATGTACTAGATACGATAAAGCTATTACGCGAACAGTTAACTGTTCCATTAATTAGTTTTAGTGGAGCTCCGTTTACATTAGCGAGCTATATGATCGAAGGGGGACCTTCAAAAAATTATAATAAAACAAAAGCCTTCATGTATGCAGAACCAGAAGCTTGGTACTTATTAATGGAAAAGCTTGGTGATATGACGATTACATATGTTAAAGAACAAATTAAGGCAGGTGCCCAGGCAATTCAAATTTTTGATTCATGGGTAGGTACACTGAACGTTGAGGATTATCGAACATTCGTGAAGCCAATCATGTCACGTATTTTTACAGAACTTGCTGAAGAAAACGTTCCTCTTATTATGTTTGGTGTTGGTGCGAGTCATTTACTACAGGAATGGAATGACCTTTCTTTGAATGTCATCGGACTAGATTGGAGAATGCCAATTCGTGAGGCAAGAGCTAAGGGTGTTTCAAAAACCGTTCAAGGTAATTTAGACCCAGCTATTTTACTTGCTCCTTGGGACGTAATAGAAGGAAGAACAAAGGAAATTCTTGATGCGGGTATGGAAACACCTGGTTTCATTTTTAACTTAGGGCATGGAGTATTTCCAGAAGTAAATCCTGATACGTTACGACGACTAACTGCATTTGTACATGAGTACACATCCAAATAAGAGGAGTGGTTCAAGATGAAAAAGAAACTTGGATTATTGGTTATGGCTTATGGAACGCCAAGAAGTATTGAAGAGGTAGAGCCTTACTATACACACATTAGAAGAGGAAGAAAACCTTCACAAGAAGCCCTCGATGATTTAATTGGAAGGTATGAAGCGATTGGTGGAATTAGTCCATTAGCTAAAATAACGGAAGAACAAGCGTATGGTCTTGAATCCGAAATGAATCGCCGATACGATGATATTGAATTTAAAACATACCTTGGCCTAAAGCACATCGACCCGTTTATTGAAGATGCGGTCCATCAAATGAAAAAAGATGGAATAGAAGAGGCCATTAGTCTTGTTCTTGCGCCCCACTACTCTACTTTTAGTGTGAAGTCGTATAACGGTCGTGCAGTAGAAGAGTCTGCTAAAATAGACGGTCCTACAATACATACAATTGATAGCTGGTATGATGAACCTAAATTTATAGAGTATTGGGTGAACCAACTTACGAAAACGATGAAAGAAATTGAGGATAAAGAAAAAGCATGTGTGATTTTTTCTGCTCATAGTTTACCTGAAAAAATAATCGCTATGGGAGATCCTTATCCAGAACAACTTCAAAAAACTGCTGATTTAGTAGCAGAGGCTGCTGGTATTTCAAATTACACAATTGGATGG
Source organism: Bacillus alkalicellulosilyticus (assembly GCF_002019795.1). Lineage (GTDB taxonomy): Bacteria > Bacillota > Bacilli > Bacillales > Bacillaceae_F > Bacillus_AO > Bacillus_AO alkalicellulosilyticum. The sequence continues at coordinate 1,254,361 of NZ_KV917381.1, forward strand.
CAAAGTGCAGGAAACACACCAGACCCGTGGATTGGACCAGATGTTCAGGATTTAACGAGAGATTTATATAACGAAAAGGGATATACCTCTTTTGTTTATATTCCACTTGGGTTCGTGGCGGACCATTTAGAAGTTCTTTTTGATAACGATTATGAGTGCAAAATCGTAACGGATGAATTAGGAGTATCCTATTACCGTCCTGAAATGCCTAATGCTAAGCCAGAGTTTATTGATTGTTTGGCTACGGTTGTAGAAGAAAAGCTTCATCAGAAAGTAGTGAAATAAAGTGGGAGGTCAGAAGAAGCGAGTTGCCATTATTGGTGCTGGAATCACAGGCCTTACTGTAGCTTATTACTTGCAGGAAGAAATCAAAAACAACCACCTAAACGTTGAATATTCCTTGTTTGAGGCAAGCAAGGACCTTGGTGGAAAAATTCAAACGGATTATACGGATGGATTCATCATTGAAAAAGGACCGGACTCTTTTCTTGAACGAAAACAAAGTGCAGCCAGGCTAGCAAGAGCTGTTGGTCTTGAAAAAGAGCTTGTCAATAATGACACCGGTCAAGCGTATATCCTTAAGGAGAAACAATTGTATCCGATTCCTGGTGGTTCTATTATGGGGGTTCCAACTGAATTAACTCCGTTTGCCACAACAAAGCTTTTTTCGCCATTAGGAAAGCTTCGAGCTGCTGGTGATTTAGTGTTGCCAAAAAAGAGTGACCCTGTACAAGACCAATCATTAGGTGAATTTTTTAGAGGGCGACTTGGAGATGAAGTGGTGGATTATTTAATTGAACCTCTTCTTTCAGGAATTTACGCTGGTGATATTGATAAACTTAGTTTAATGGCAACATTTCCGCAATTTCATCAGATTGAACAAAAACACCGTAGTCTAATTTTAGGGATGAAAAAAGGGAAGGCCAAGCAACCGAGTACGGGAAAGAAAAAAGGGATGTTTATGTCTTTAACAGGCGGTCTGTATTCTCTAGTTGAAGCAATCGAAAATCATTTGGACCCTTATTCTGTTTTAAAAGAAACGGTTGTTGACCATGTGGAAAAAGAAAACGGTGGCTATAAAGTCTCCTATCAAGGTAAACAGGAATGGTTTGACTATGTAGTCTTGACGACTCCTCACCTTGTAACAAAAGATATCCTATCTTCGTATAGCTTTAGCGAAAAATTAACGGAGATGCCTTCGACGTCCGTAGCAACAGTTGCCATGGCCTATCCAATTGAAGCAATTAAAGATGACCGTGATGGAACTGGTTTTGTCGTTGCTAAAAAAGGTGAGTATGATATCACAGCTTGTACATGGACACATAAAAAATGGAAACATACAACACCAGAAGGAAAGGCATTACTTCGTTGCTATGTTGGTCGATTTGGGGATGAAGACATTGTTTTTGAAAGTGACGAAGAAATCCTAAATCGAGTTTTAAAGGATTTAAAGTCAATTATAACGATTGATGGTCAACCTGAATTTTACCGAATTACAAGATGGAAACAAGCGATGCCCCAATATATAGTTGGTCATAAAAAACGTATAGAGGAAGTAAAAGAAGAAATAAGAACAAAATTCCCTGGTCTCTTTTTAGCTGGGGCTTCGTATGAAGGATTAGGAATTCCGGACTGTATTGACCAAGGGGAAGAAGTAGTAAAACAAATTCTTGAGCAAACTACGAAGCAATGAACTAACACTTGATAGCCTGTTATAAGGGAGTCTTATAACAGGCGTTTATAGTTTATCGTTCAATAGTGAGGATTAAAACAATTGTGCTTGTGCTTGTTGAATTTGCTGATGGATTTGATGTAATTTTTGTTGTGCTTGGAGAATATGTTGTTGGTCAATTTGAGAAGCTGACTCATAGGCTTGTTGAAGGTCATTTTGAGCATCAACGACTTGACGTTGAGCAAATTGAAGTTGAGTAGTGTCTTCCACAGCATGTTGAATCGCATATTCCGCTTGAAGAATCGCTTGCTGAGCGCTTTGAAGTCCTTGATTTTGAATAGCCATAGAATTCCCTCCTTATTACTATTAATGTCTTTGATAGCTTTGCCATAAAACTAGGTCATATTCCTGATTTTTTAGGGTCATTTGTCACATATCTCAAATTGATGAGACATTACTCATCTGGGTATGTTAAGATAAGCATGTAAATTTTGTTATTTAGGAGTGCGGGTATGACGAAAAAGTGGGATGATATGCATGAACTATTGCGCCATTCTCGTCATGATTGGTTGAATGTGATTCAATTGATTAAAGGGAATATCGCATTAAAGCGACTTGACCGAGTGGAAGAAATAATTAATGAGGTCATTAATAAAGCACAAAATGAAAGCAAATTATCAGATTTAAAAATTCCCTTACTAGCTGGAGAATTATTAACGATAAATTGGGAAAACCATTTATATGAGACAGAAGTTGAAATCGTTGGAGAAGTTCTTGATTTGTCTCGACATGAAAAAATATTAAAGCAATGGTGTAACAACCTGATAGAGCTGTTCGACGAGATAAGTAGTCCAAGCAGTGAAAATCACTTGTTGATAACCTTTGATTTGTATCCAAAAGAGGCTACAATTACGTTTGATTTTCAAGGGAAAGTAATGAATGTTCCCCTTGTCGAAGAATGGATAGTAAAAAATAAAACGGACGGACTAGTCATAAAGGAGAGCAGTGTAACTTCTTCTGAAGTATATATAACTGTTGCCTTAGTGTAGTAGGTAGAGGTGTAGATATGTTTGTAGATAAAGTTAGTGTGTTTGTTAAAGGTGGAGACGGCGGAAATGGTATGGTTGCTTACCGTCGTGAAAAATATGTACCAAAAGGTGGCCCTGCTGGTGGAGATGGTGGAAAAGGGGCAGATGTAGTATTTGAAGTGGACGAAGGATTGCGTACATTAATGGATTTCCGATACCAGCGTCATTTTAAAGCTACAAGAGGAGAGCATGGACGACCAAAAAGTCAACACGGGCGAAATGCTGATGATATGGTTGTTCGTGTTCCGCCTGGTACAACGGTATTAAATGAAGAAACAAAAGAAACCATAGCAGATCTAACTGTGCATGGACAACGCGCTGTCATCGCTAAAGGTGGTCGAGGTGGTCGCGGAAACTCAAGATTTGCAACAGCTACAAATCCTGCTCCTGAAATTGCGGAGAACGGTGAACCAGGAGAAGAGAAAAATGTAGTGTTGGAACTTAAAGTATTAGCAGATGTTGGTTTGGTAGGGTTTCCTAGTGTAGGGAAATCAACGCTTCTATCTGTTGTGACATCAGCAAAACCGAAAATTGCTGATTATCATTTTACTACGATTACACCAAATCTAGGGGTCGTAGAGACAGATGATCATCGAAGCTTTGTGATGGCAGATTTACCAGGATTAATTGAAGGGGCTCACCAAGGAGTAGGATTAGGACATCAATTTCTACGACATATTGAAAGAACAAAGGTCATCGTCCATGTCATTGATATGTCTGCTCTTGAAGGTCGAGACCCATATGATGATTTCCTAAAGATTAATGATGAGCTCAAACAATATAATTTACGATTACTTGAACGTCCACAAATTATTGTTGCTAATAAAATGGACATGCCGGATTCAGAAGAAAATTTAGTCGCTTTTAAAGAAAAACTAACAGAAGATTATCCAGTATTTCCAATTTCAGCGGTAACAAGACAAGGGTTAAGACAGTTATTATTAGCTGTCGCTGACAAAGTGGACCAAACTCCAGAATTTCCTTTATATGAAAAAGAGGAAATCAAGTCAAGAGTCATGTATCGCCATGAAAAAGCAGAGGAACCATTTAAGATTTCACGAGATGATGATGGTGCTTTTGTTCTATCAGGTGAAGCTGTTGAAAAGCTCTTTAAGATGACAGATATCACCCGTGATGAATCCATTCGACGCTTCTCAAGACAACTTAGAGGAATGGGTGTCGATGAAAAACTTCGAGAGCGTGGAGCTCAAGATGGAGATATTGTCCGTTTATTAGAATTTGAATTTGAATTCGTTGAGTAATAAATCAGTATTTAAGGCATAGGCCTATATTTAGGGTGTTTCAAAGGGTTTTTATTCACCTTTTCGAACATCCTTTTTTATTTGTGGAAACAACCAATGTGGCTATTCGTTTGACCTAAATACATAATAAGGCATTGTCAAAAAGTTCACACAAATTTATAATGATATAATATTGATAATTGATCGATTTATGGTGGTGAGAATCCAGTGCAACGAGTGGAGCACTTTTATTTAGTCCGTGAAGATATGTTAACCGAAGCCATGCAAAAAACGCTAGAAGCAAAAGCGTTGCTCCAAACTGGAAAAGCCAAAAAAATAAGTGAGGCTGTTCATACGGTTGGATTAAGCAGAAGTGCTTTTTATAAATATAAAGATGGCATATTCCCATTCCATACGATGGTTAAGGAAAGCATTATTACTTTTTCTATATTGTTAGAAGACCGAGCAGGTGCTCTTTCTGAGTTATTATCAATTGTAGCTTTCTCCAAAGCAAATGTGTTAACGATAAACCAAACCATCCCATTACAAGGGCGCGCAAATATTACATTATCACTTGATACTGCCCCGATGGAATTAGATGTTCGAGAGTTTGTAAGGACGATTCATGAACTTGATACAGTTGAAAAAATAGAAGTGATAGGCTCGGGTTCATAAGAAAGAAAGGTTGGGAGAAGCATGAAAAAAATAGGCTACTTAGGCCCAAAAGGAACATTCACTGAAATGGCGGTTAATGCCATCTTTGCAAGCAAACAGGCTATACCTTATTCGACAATTCCAAACTGTATGGATGCAGTTTCAGCTAAAGAAGTGGATATCGCTGTTGTCCCCTTAGAAAATGCGATTGAAGGGTCTGTTAACTTAACATTAGATTATATTATTCATAAGCATGAGATTCCTATCGTAGGAGAGGTTGTCGTTCCTATTGAGCAGCACCTTCTCGTTCATCCAGAAAACAGTGCAAATTGGTCTGGGGTAGAGGTTGTCTATTCACATCCACATGCCATCGCCCAATGTCATGATTTTTTAAGGAAAGTCTTACCAAAGGCTGAATTGAAATATATGAACTCTACAGGTGCTGCAGCACAGCATGTCTTAAATCATCCTAGTGAAAAGGCTGCAGCGATTGCAAACGAACTTGCTGCGAGTGTCTATCAATTAGATACTGCTGAGCGATGCATTCATGATTATGAAAATAATCTAACCCGATTTGTCATTTTATCAAATGATAAAGAAGAAATAAGCTCACCGTTGTATTTTGAAGATAAAACAACAATGATGGTGACGTTACCTGCAGACTATTCAGGAGCGCTTCACCAAGTGTTATCTGCTTTTGCTTGGCGGAAGTTAAACTTAACAAAAATTGAGTCAAGACCGATGAAGACAGGCTTAGGTAACTATCTATTTGTAATTGATGTAGACCAACGCATGGATGAAGTACTTATCCCAGGGGTCATTGCTGAGCTAGAAGCATTAGGATGTGGGGTACGAGTATTAGGTAGTTACCCATGCTTTACGTTAAAAAAAACAAAAGATGTAGATAAAAAACCAGTACCTAAGTAAAAAGAAAATAGTAAATAAAAACCACTCAAAAGATACTATACAACTTTTAGTGGTTTTCTTATGTCTTGTAAGCAATCCAGGAAGGGCGATGGCTTTACTCGCTGTGAGTACTTTACTAAGAAGTTCACATAGTAAAGTACTTTTCAAAAGAGGGCATTGGCTTTGCACATCGCTTCTAAAAGCGACTATGTCGCTTTTAGAAGATAGCCTGCGTTACGGAGGGCTTGGATAGCTTCGGTCAACTGTTCTTCAGAGGAACCTTCAATAGTGTGGAGATGGACTCCATCTGTTAGTTCGGATAAAAGAGTGGCTCCTGTACTGGTGATTTTTTCGATGAACGATTTGATATCTCGACGATTTGCAATCATCAGTGAGCCCGTGATGTCACCATAAACCGGGTGTTCTACCATAACATCCTTAATTGTAACCCCATGGTCAACTAAAATGGTTAATTCAGCTTCCGTTTCAGCCGGTGAGTGCTGGCAAGCGATGACTTTTTGAATGTAACGAGTATCTTTTTTTAAGTACATATATCCTTGGGCAGTTGCAATGATAGGGTGATTTTTAGCTTTTAAAATTGAAATGTCTTGGACAATCACTTGTCGGCTCACGTTTGTTCTATCAGCAAAATCATTCCCTGTAATCGGTTCTGTCGTTTCAAGTAACCAATGTAAAAGTAGCTTTCTTCGTTCTTCTCCTAATACTTTTCGTTTCCCCGTCATACACTTTACTCCTCTCTAGCTAAAATAGGCAGCTATGATTTCATTTAAACAAGTGGCTGTCGTACGTATATCCTGTTCGGTTGTATGTTTTCCTAATGTAATTCTTATAAATTCATGTGCCTCTCCAGTTGTTTTTCCAGTTGCTATCATAGATTTAGGTGGGTCAGATTGTCCAACCTTGCAGGCACTACCCGTGGATATTGCTATTCCTCTGCGATTGCATTCAAGCATGACGTATTGACCTTCAATTCCTTTTATGCGTAAGGAAATGTGATGAGGTAGCCTCTTGTTTGGATGACCTTCTAATACACAAAAGTCGTTGTTAATTAGTCCAAGGAATAGTTCTTTAAGAGAAGAGAGGCGTGCCGCTTCAGCATTCATTTCTTTTGATATCTCTTCAGTTGCTGTTGCAAAAGCAGCTACTGCTGGAACATTGAGCGTTCCTTGTCTAAATCCTGATTCATGTGTCCCGTTTTCTAGCAACGGTCTCCACCTTACTTTAGGATTAATATAACATGCACCAATTCCTTTTGGACCATAAATTTTATGTCCAGAAATCGTAATACAATCAAGATGAGATTTTTGAACATCTATTGGTATTTTTCCGAAAGATTGGACACAGTCACTATGAAAAAGAATGTTCCTCTCCTGTAAATACTTCCCGATGGTTTCAATATCTTGCAACGTACCTAACTCTGCATTTGAATGACCGATGGAAACAAGGATTGTATCTTCTCGTATTGTATTCTTGAGCACATCCATTTCAATTTCGCCATACTGATTTACTGGAAGGTATGAAACATCAAAACCAGAGTCAGCAAGCCATAAAAACGTATTTAGAACAGAGGGATGTTCAATTTCTGTAGTAATGATATGTTTTCCTTTTTTGGCTTTAGAGAGGGAGAGGAGTGATAAAAAATTACTTTCTGATCCCCCACTTGTAAAATAAATTCCACGTTCTTCACCATTAATTAATTGAGCGATTATCTTCCTTGAATGTGAAACAATTTCATTAGATATGAGTCCAAAGTCATGTAAACTATTTGGGTTACCAAAATGCTCTTGAGCTACTTTTGTATAAATGTGTAGAGCCTGATCAGACATAGGTGTTGTTGCTGAATAATCTAAATAAATCATGATATCGCTCCATTTTCGTATTTGGTAAACATTTATATTGGTTTCTTAAGGCCTTGTTAATACTAAAGAATAAAACTTATCTTATAGAATTACATAAAAAAACTCTTGTCACTAGTTTAAATTTATGTAAATATAGGTGTCAAGACACCTGTTGCACTAAAAGGTAAAAAACCGAAGCCACTGAAAAAGTACAAAACAACTTTTCAGTGCCCTCGAATAACAAACCTTTACAGTGCGCTCGTTAAAAGGGAGGTCATTTGAATGACAATAACACAGGTAGCAGATGTGATCATCATTGGAAGTGGCCTGGCGGGGTTAATGGCAGCTGAGATTCTTTCTACGCATAAGAATGTGATAATTATCACAAAGTCAAATGTAGAATGTAGTAATTCTTCAATGGCTCAAGGTGGAATAGCGGCTGCAATTGACAAAGAAGACAGTTGGAGTGACCACTTTTTCGATACAATTGTGGCCGGAAGTTTTCATAATAACGAAGCAGTGACGAAACTTCTCGTGCAAAAAGGGCCAGAAATGATTGAGAAATTAATTGAGCTCGGTGTAAACTTTGACCGTGACAATGATGGAAACTATTCCCTCGGAAAAGAAGGTGCTCATCAACGAAGAAGAATCCTTCATGCTGGCGGTGATGCGACTGGCAAGGAGCTAGTGACTAAATTAATTGAACGAGTCAAAAAACATACAACAATCATTGAACATGAAACAGCAATCGACCTTTTAGTATCGAATACGGGCTGTTATGGTGTCATAACACATACACAAAACGAGCAAGAGAAAATATACCTTGCTCCGCACACGATTTTAGCTACTGGCGGAGCAGGACAGCTATATGAAGTGACATCCAATTGTGAGCAGGTAACTGGCGATGGAATGGCACTAGCATACCGAGCTGGAGCACTTCTTGCTGATATGGAATTTATTCAATTTCATCCAACGATGTTAGTCAAGGACGGAAAAGCATATGGGCTTGTATCGGAGGCAGTTCGTGGCGAGGGGGCTAGACTTCTTACTGAGCAAGGCACTTATCTAATGGATGGCAAGCATGAACAAATGGACTTGGCACCAAGAGATGTTGTAGCTAGAGCTATTTTTGAACAATTATCCTTAGGCAAACCTTTATTTCTTGATATCTCATCAATTCCTGATTTTCAGTCTAGGTTTCCATCTGTTACAGAATTATGTATAAAGGCTGGATTAGAAATAGAAGATGGACGGATTCCTGTTGCCCCTGGCGCTCATTTTATGATGGGAGGAGTCGTAACCGATGAACAAGGTCAAACAACGGTTCCAGGATTATATGCGATAGGAGAAGTGGCCCGAACAGGAGTTCATGGTGCCAATCGCTTAGCAAGCAATTCGTTGCTTGAAGGAATTGTGTTTGCTTCGGAATTAGCATCATTCATTCTTTCTGCTAATCGTCTTAAAGCCCCTTTAGTTGTCCTTTCTAATCGAGACGAATTAAAAGCAAGGGATTTTGAGTTACCTAACGTATACGAGATACAAGGATTGATGTCTCAGTTTGTAGGAATTGTCCGTAATAAGCAGGGGTTAGAAACGGCTCTGCAATGGGTGAAATCTTATGAAAAGGCAATATGGAATAACCAAGAATACAGATTAAAGATTGATGAAAAAACCATTTGTAATATGTTAACGGTTTGTTATTTTATTATTTCTGCAGCTCTTGAACGAACTGAAAGCAGAGGAGGCCATTTCCGTTCCGATGCTCCTCAACTCGATTCAGAATGGTTACAAAAAAGTCTTTACTGGTCAAATCGCCAAACGAATCCTGTTCATGATGTGCAACTTAAAGATGATTGTAAACCTATGGTAGGAGTGAAATCATGAATTACTTACAAGTGAAACAGCAGTTACAACAATTTTTTATTGAAGATATCGGAAGTGGTGACATTTCAGCATCTATTTTTCAAAACCAGCATGGAACCGGTGATTTTATTGTAAAAGACGATGGTATCATAGCTGGAATTAACATCATCAAGGAAGGATACCACCTGCTCGACTCAAGCATCGTGGTTCGTACAAATTATAAGGATGGGGATTATGTTGAAAGAGGAACAGTTATCGCAACTGTATCTGGTCCTGTCGCCTCTTTACTAACTGGTGAGAGAGTGATCCTCAACTTACTGCAACGTATGAGCGGGATTGCTACACTTACTAAGCAAGCGGTTATTGCTTTATCAAGTGAAAAAACAAGAATATGTGATACGAGAAAGACAACACCAGGTTTGCGTATGTTTGAGAAATATGCTGTACAATGTGGTGGTGGGTATAATCATCGAATTGGGTTATATGATGGTGTGATGATAAAAGACAATCATATCGCAGCTGCAGGAAGCATTTCAGCAGCGGTAGCGCAAGTAAGAGAAAGCTTAGGGCATATGGTGAAAATTGAAGTGGAAACCGAATCTAAAGAAGCTGTTCTAGAAGCGGTAGAGGCAAAAGCAGATATTATTATGTTTGATAACCGTTCCCCGGAAGAAGTGAAGCAATTTGTTGAATTAGTCCCTTCTGGAATTGTGACAGAAGCTTCAGGTGGAATTCAGTTATCTAACCTTGCTGACTATCGTTTTAGTGGAGTTGACTATATATCGCTTGGGTTCTTAACTCATTCGGTGAAAGCACTTGACATAAGTTTTAATGTAACTGGGGGGAATAAATAATGAGTATGTTAGAAATGATTGAAAAACAAACACTACTTCCAAAGAAATATGCACAAATGTCAGTACAACAAATGGAAGAACGAGTGAGAGAAATAAAAAATAAATATGGGAACCGTATTTATATTCCTGGACATCATTATCAAAAGGATGAAGTCATTCAATTTTCAGATTCAACAGGAGATTCATTGCAGTTAGCACAATTATCAGCTCAAAATAAGGATGCAGAATATATTGTCTTTTGCGGTGTTCATTTTATGGCAGAGACTGCGGATATCCTAACAGCAGACCATCAGGAAGTTATTTTACCTGATATGCGAGCTGGCTGTTCAATGGCAGATATGGCTGATATGGACCAAACTGACCGTGCATGGGACGCACTACAAAAGAAATTTTCGGATACAATTTTACCGTTAACGTATGTAAATAGTACAGCAGCGATTAAAGCATTTTGTGGAAGACATGGAGGAGCAACGGTAACTTCATCTAATGCTAAAAAAATGTTGGAGTGGGCTTTTACACAAAAAGAAAGAATTTTGTTTTTACCGGACCAACATCTTGGCCGTAACACAGCGTTTGATCTTGGCATCCCGTTAGAACATATGGCTGTATGGGATCCTATCTCAGATAAGCTTGAGTATGAAGGAAATGTCGAGGACGTGAAGATTATCTTATGGAAGGGACATTGTTCTGTTCATGAGAAGTTCACGGTAGAAAATATAAAAGAGTTAAGAGCGTCTTCTCCAGAAACAAACATTATTGTTCATCCGGAGTGTTCACATGAAGTTGTACAATTAGCAGATTATGCCGGCTCAACACACTATATTATTGAGAAGTTAAAAGCAGCACCGGCTAACACAAAATGGGCAGTCGGAACCGAGATGAATCTCGTGAAACGCCTTGGTCAAATTCATACAGATAAAGTAGTTACTTCTCTTAATCCAAACATGTGCCCTTGTTTAACGATGAATCGTATTGACCTTCCTCATTTATTATGGTCATTAGAAGCGATTGAAGAAGGTAAAGTTTTAAATAAAATAAAAGTTGATGAAGATGTAGCTAAAGAAGCTATCCTAGCGTTGGAACGTATGTTACAAAGAGCATAAATTTAAGAAATGGGCTAGGACAGAACTAGCTAAAACAAAACATCTGTACTGGCTTCACTCGCCACAAAGCCCGTTGTGAGAAACCCACTCACAACGGGCTTTTAAAAGAAGGTGGCGGTTTCGCTCATTGCTTAGAGGGTGAGACAAAAGGTCAATAACAACCTTTTGTCTCACCCTCTTTCTTTTTTTGGTATAAAGCAAGAAAATTCCGCATAGATTGTGCTGAGAGTATTGTTCCGGCTAGCTTCTCATAGGTATCAATCTATGTGTACCATTTAGCCCAAGTTTGCATATAATGTACAGAATTGTTTGAGGAGGGGAAGAAGTTGAAAATTCATATCGTTCAAAAAGGTGACACGTTATGGAAATTATCTCAAAAGTACAATGTAGATTTTGAACAGTTAAAAGCAGTAAATAATCACTTATCTAACCCTGATATGATTATGCCAGGAATGAAAATTAAAATTCCAACAGGTAGTGTTCCTGTGAAAAAAGAAGCACCGATTAAAAAAGAAGCACCAATTCAAAAGGAAGCTCCGATTCAAAAAGAGGCTCCCATTAAAGAGCAACCAGTTGTAAAAGAGCAGCCAAAGCCAGTTATGCCTCAAATGCCACAAGTTCCTTATGTCCAGCCGATATCGCATGAGATGCACTTTAACATTTACAAACCACAGCAGCCAATCAAACAACCACCAGCTCCACCAAAAAAACCAGAAATTAAAGCACCACCTAAACAACCAGTTGTAAAAGCTCCTATTATGGAAAAACCAAAAGAAAAACCATGTCCACCATTAGAGTCACCAAAAGCGCCAATGCCACCAGCACCAACACAAGTAGCACCAATGGCACCACCACCACAAATATCGCCAATGGCAATGCCACAACAACCATGTCCGCCGGTGCTGATGCCACAACAACCATGTCCGCCGATGTATCCAATATCGCCAATCATGCCTGGTTGCGCTAGTCCAGGAAGTTTCTCACCGTATGGGATGCAACAAGGTTTTCAAGCATACCCTAGTCCATATCAAGGATATCCACAACATCAAGGTGCATTTCCTCAACAACAAATGCCACCTTATGGATTTCCGCAACAACAAGGTGGAGTACCTTTTTATGGGTATGAGCAAGCAATGCCACCTCAGCAACCACAAGCACCTGTTCAATTTGGCGGAGTTCAACCACCAAGTACGTATGCACAACCAGGTTTTCCGGCTTCAGGACACCAGGTACCAACACATCCAACAAGTGGATTTCCTGCTCAACGATTACCGAATGAGTATGAAGAATACGATGATATCGACGATTAAAAAAGGTGAGGCGACATTATGTCGTCTCATTTTTTTTATGTAGAACAAAATATTAACAACACTCCTACAATGTAACAGTGTAATACAAGCTTGAAATAGACATCATAAGTTGTGAAAGGAGGTTAAAACATGCGAAAATTCGCGATTACAGTTACAGCAGCAACTATGTTACTAGGTGGTTTAGCCGGATGTGGTGTCGATAATCAAGCACAAGATATGGGTGCACGTCAAGGACAAGGTTATGGTACGCAAGGTCAACTAGGTAACCAAGGTACAATTGGTATCCAAGGTACACATGGAACAACTCCAGGTGTTGATGGAACTCACGGTACGCAAGGTACCCGAAACCAAGGTGGACAAGGTTTATTTGGTGGACAAGGCACTGGAAGCCAAGGTGGTGGCTTATTTGGTGGACAACGTACTGGAAACCAAGGCGGCGGATTATTTGGTGGACAAGGTACTGGAAATCAAGGTGGCTTATTTGGTGGACATGGTACAGGAACTCGTGGTGGCCAAGGAATGCTTGGTGATACTACTCGAGGAACTGGTCAAATGGGACAAACTGATGGTGCTTGGAGAGGACAAGGAACTGTTCACGGCCTAAATGGTGTAGGAACAGGTCAAAGACAAGCAGACCAAGGTGTAACTAGAGGGACTGAAGCACGTTGGACAGGTGAAGGTCCAATCACTGACATGTTTACTCGTGACGACCGTGCTAGAACTCGAGGTACTGCAACGGGTAATCGAGGAACAACTGCTACTCAGAATGGACAGCGTGGAAACCGTGTTCAAAGTCAACATTCAGTTGGTTTAACACAAAGAGGGAATGCTGTTCGTGTACAAGACATGGGTGAGTTAAACTTAGGTCGTAGAATAAGTACGTATGCTCCGACTCAAAATAACCGTACTGGAGAACCATTTGGTGTAGGTGCTGGTGAAATAAGTCCAGATGGTACTCGTCAATCTATGCATGAAGGAAGAGGAACAACAGGTACACGTATGGGTGCAGCTGGACGTCGTTCTGGTGACCATAGTGGAATCGTTGGTGACCGTCCTGGAATGGTAGATGACCGAGGAGTACTTCGTGATGAGGTGCGTCCCAGGCAGGGGATAACCGGGCAAGCTAACCAAACACGAGAAACTGGAGACAGAGCTCGCACACAAACAGCTGATAGAACTCAAAGAGGTCAAGGCACTGCAGCTAATTACCATCGTTCATATGATGGAGCTTCTGTTCAAAAGATTCAAGATCGTTTAGCTGAAAATGATATTCGAGACTCTCGCGTAATTGTCCATGATGACACAGTTGTTGTAGCTGTTGATTCTGATGACAGAGATGTTCAAAAGAGAGTTCGAAATACAGTCGGTGACACGTCTGATGCCAAAAATATTCATGTAGTATCAGACAGAGATGCTGTTAGTCGTGTTCGCACAATGGATGACCGCCTTCGAGGTGGAGCTGCTTGGGAAGAAGTAGGTGCTACCTTTACAGAAATGATTAATGATTTAGGAAGAGCAGCGCAACGCCCATTTGAGCGTACTCGCTAAATATAAATGAAAGAGCAGGGACATCCTGCTCTTTTTTTGGGGTTACATATTTGTGAACTTTTTTAGTGTATTCTATTTTTTTGGATAAAACTTTCATTAGATGGTAAACATAGTTATGAATATCGCTTATACACTTTTAAAATTTGGGGTGATTTTGATGAACATTCGTCAAATCATAAAAGACATAACAATTGGACAAGGAACTTTTGTGTTACTTCTGGTTGTTGTGATAGTTGGAAGTATTATTGTCGGAAATCAGGGACAAACAGTAGCTGAAAACAAAGAAACAGTAAATGTAAATCAAGAAGCCTTTGAAGTAATGGCGCCAAAAACTGTAGAGGTCGTTCTTGAAAGAGTATATTTGGATGGAGAAATAAGTGAAGAAGTGGTTCAAGAAACCATTTGGTCAATGGAAGATTTTTGGGCTTTTTATGCCGATTGGACATTACTAGACCAAAATGAAAGTCGAGTTACTTTCCAACAGGAAGTCAATGACATTTCACCTTTATTAAAAATCAATGGTTATTTTGGAATATCTGAAGAGGGGATATTAAATATTTACGATGGACATCCCAATCATGAGAAGGTCATTCAATCGTTTTTTCAAATAAATACAAATAAATTACAAAGTCATCAACACCATGAACTTAAAGAAGGGATTCCCGTGTTATCTCGGGAAAATTTCCAAGAAGTATTAAAAACCTTCGAACGGTATGCTGTAAAAAAAATGTAATGAGGAGTGTGGGACAAAAGGTTGTTTTTTTGAAGCCACTGAAAAAGTACAAACCAACTTTTTCAATGCCTTAAATTATGGTGGCAAAGGCTCCACTCGTAGCAGGCTTTTAAAACATTCAACGGTTACGCACATTGCTTAGAGGGCATTGAAAAAGTTAAAAACCTAACTTTTTCAGTGCCCTCTGTTTTTTATACTTTTTGTTTCACCCTTTAGTTATGTCCTGGCCTTTTAGTATGGAGTGACGTTTACAAGTTGAAAAGCAAACACACTCCCTTTCTTTTCGTAACAACTGCAGGTTATGGTAAAATAGAATTAATGTTCGATTAGTAAAGGGGAGAGCGTGTTGATTGAATCGATACAAGGAAAGTTAGAATGCATTGATCCGTATTATATCGTGGTTGAAACGGGGGGAATTGGGTATCAGGTCTTTTGTCCAAATCCGTTTGCCTTTGAAAAATATAGAAATACAACTATTAAAGTATATACTCATCAATATGTAAGAGAGGATATCTTGCGTCTTTTTGGTTTTAGTTCAAGAGAAGAACGAAAAATGTTTGAAAAGCTTCTTAATGTTTCAGGAATAGGACCAAAAGGTGCATTAGCAATATTGGCTACAGGCGAACCAAGTCAATTGGTTGAAGCGATTGAAGGCGAAAAGGAAGAATTTCTTACTAAGTTTCCTGGTGTTGGTAAAAAGACTGCGAGACAAATGATTCTTGACTTAAAAGGAAAACTCGAAGACTTTGTACCAAATCAATTGTCTCTACAACCAGATTATACAAAAGCTGATGCTCATGAGTTAAGTGAAGCACTTGAAGCATTAAGAGCACTTGGATATGTTGAAAGAGAAATTAAAAAGGTCGAAAAAGAACTGAAGAAAGAAGAGCTATCTACAGACCAATATATTAAAAAAGCGTTGCAGCTGATGCTATCGTTATAAGGGGAGAGGACGATAATGGAAGACAGAATAGTGTCTGCTCATGAGCAAGATGGTGATGAATCGGTTGAAGAACATAACATTAGACCTAGCGATTTAGACCATTATATTGGACAACATAAGGTAAAAGAAAACCTTAAGGTATTTATTGAAGCAGCAAAAATTCGCAATGAGGCGTTAGACCATGTATTATTATATGGACCCCCTGGACTAGGGAAAACAACATTGTCCGCAATAGTTGCCAATGAAATGGGGGTTCAGCTTCGAACAACATCGGGCCCAGCTATTGAACGTCCAGGAGATTTAGCAGCAATTTTAACAGCACTTGAGCCTGGAGATGTTCTCTTTATAGATGAGATTCATCGGCTACACCGAATTGTAGAAGAAGTCCTCTATCCTGCAATGGAAGACTTTTGCTTAGATATTGTCATTGGTAAGGGGCCAACAGCTCGGTCTGTGCGTCTTGATTTGCCTCCGTTTACATTAGTCGGAGCTACGACAAGAGCTGGGATGTTATCTGCACCACTTCGAGATCGCTTTGGAGTCTTATCAAGACTTGAGTATTATACGGAACAAGAACTCACAGAAATCGTGAAGCGGACAGCTACCATCTTACAAATTGATATTGATGATGCTGGTGCCACAGAAATAGCGAAGCGTTCTAGGGGAACCCCACGTATTGCTAATCGTTTATTACGTCGAGTCCGAGATTTTGCTCAAGTAAAGGGGAATGGTGAGATTACGCTTGAGTTAGCACATAGTTCACTTGAACGCCTTCAAGTAGATCGACTAGGATTAGATCATATCGATCATAAATTACTTTTAGGCATTATTGAAAAATATAGAGGTGGACCAGTTGGATTAGAAACAATAGCTTCTACGATTGGTGAAGAGACAGATACAATTGAAGAGGTATATGAGCCATACTTATTACAAATAGGCTTTCTACAACGAACACCAAGAGGAAGAATGGTTACACCAGCAGTGTATCAACACTTTCAGATGGAGGTGCCAAAAGAGTGAGTTTCATCCCAAAACTCTTTATTACGATTGGAATCATCTTGATTATTGTAGGAGTTCTTTGGCAAATTGGTGGGAAGTTCATTTCTCTTGGAAAGCTTCCTGGAGATATATTAATCAAAAGAGAGAATGCGACGTTTTATTTTCCGATTATGACGTCAATTATAATTAGTATCGTACTATCACTTGTTTTTTTAGTGATTGGTCGTTTTTTACGGTAATTTGAATACATACGAAAAGGTGAAACATACGAAATGGATGTTAATGAATTTGATTTTTATTTACCTGAAGAATTAATCGCACAAACGCCATTAGCGAATCGAAGTGCTTCAAGATTGCTTGTAGTTGGCGAAAATGAACAATACAAGGATGACCAGTTTGCAAACATCCCAGAATATTTAAATCAAGGCGATTGCCTCGTATTAAATGATACACGGGTCATGCCAGCCCGATTAATTGGTGAAAAAGCTGAAACAGGAGCAAGTGTCGAAGTACTCCTCCTTAAACAAGAAGAAGGGGATCGATGGGAAGCACTCGTGAAACCTGCAAGGCGAATTAAGAATGGGACGATTATTCATTTTGGTCAAGGAGAACTACAAGCGACATGTATACAAGAGCTAGAAGATGGAGGACGAATTCTAGAGTTTTCATATGAAGGCATTTTTAATGAAGTGTTAGAGCGCCTTGGACAAATGCCATTGCCACCTTATATTAAAGAGAGACTAGAAGACAAGGATCGTTATCAGACTGTATACGCTAAGCATGAAGGGTCTGCTGCAGCTCCAACAGCAGGATTGCATTTTACAGAAGAGTTACTTAATACCATTCGGCAAAAAGGAGTTCATATCGCGTTTATTACACTCCATGTTGGAATAGGTACATTCCGCCCAGTCAGTGTGGAAAATATAGAGGAACATGAAATGCATGCGGAATTTTATCAAATGACTGAAGGAACAGCCAAATTATTAAATGATGTCAAGGCAAGTGGGAAACGAATTATTGCCGTTGGAACAACCTCGCTTCGCACAGTTGAAACAATTGCGACTAAAGGGAATGGTACATTTTCAGCTGACTCAGGTTGGACATCTATCTTTATTTACCCAGGTTATACATTTCAAGGGATAAATGGACTTATTACGAATTTTCACTTACCAAAATCAACACTAATTATGTTGGTAAGTGCTCTGGCCGGAAGAAAAAATACGTTAAAGGCCTATGAACACGCAGTTAAAGAAAGATATCGTTTCTTTAGTTTCGGTGACGCAATGTTTATTCAAGGGCAAGGAGGGAAAAACTGATGGCTGCGGTGACTTATGAATTAATAAAGACATGTAAACAGTCAGGCGCGAGGTTAGGACGAATTCACACCCCTCATGGCTCCATTGAAACGCCGATATTCATGCCAGTGGGAACACTTGCTACAGTCAAAACGATGAGCCCAGAAGAGCTTAAAGAAATTGGGTCACAAATTATTTTAAGTAACACTTACCACCTTTGGCTACGACCAGGCCATGATATTGTTAAAGAAGCGGGTGGTCTTCACAAATTTATGAACTGGGACAAACCGATATTAACTGATTCTGGCGGTTTTCAAGTTTTTAGTTTAAGTGATTTACGTAAAATTGAAGAAGAAGGCGTACATTTTAGAAACCATTTAAGTGGTGCCAAGCTTTTCTTAAGTCCTGAGGGAGCAATGGAAATTCAAAATGCGTTAGGTTCGGATATTATGATGGCATTTGATGAATGTCCGCCATACCCTGCAGAATATGAATATATGAAGAGCTCTGTAGAACGAACAAGTCGTTGGGCTGAAAGATGTTTAGAAGCCCACCAAAGACCTCAAGACCAAGCTCTCTTTGGAATTATTCAAGGGGGAGAGTACGAAGAATTAAGAAGACAAAGTGCACAAGATTTAGTGTCACTTGATTTTCCGGGGTATGCGATAGGTGGCCTTTCCGTTGGGGAACCAAAGGATGTCATGAATAAAGTTCTTGAATTCACGACTCCACTTATGCCGACTAATAAGCCTAGATATTTAATGGGTGTTGGTTCAGCGGATGCCTTAATCGACGGTTCAATTCGTGGCATTGATATGTTTGACTGTGTTTTACCAACAAGGATTGCTAGAAATGGCACATGCATGACAAGTACAGGAAGACTCGTTGTCAGAAACGCAAAGTTCGCAAGAGATTTCAGACCGCTTGATGAGAATTGTGATTGCCATGTCTGTAAAAATTATACGAGAGCGTATATCCGACATCTCATCAAATGTGAAGAAACGTTCGGATTTAGATTAACCTCTTATCATAATCTCTATTTCCTGTTAAAATTAATGGAGCAAGTGAGACAAGCTATTCGTGAGGATCGTTTGCTTGACTTCAGAGAAGAGTTTTTTGAGCTGTATGGATTTAACAAACCTAATGCAAAAAACTTCTAACTCATGTTTACTAAACGAAAGGGGTGAAACAAATGGGTGAAGGAGGAGGAATGATTGGTGCTTTATTGCCACTAATCTTAATGTTCGCTATCTTCTGGTTTCTTTTAATTAGACCACAACAAAAGAAACAGAAAGCAGTTCGCGAAATGCACTCTGCTCTCCAAAAGGGAGATAAAATTATTACAATCGGTGGACTTCATGGAACTATCGATGCTATCGATGAAGATATCGTTGTAATTTTAGTACATGATAACCGTAAGTTAACATTTGACCGTACTTCGATTCGTGAAGTAGTCAATCCAAATTAATAAGTACATAAAAAAGAAGCGAATCCATTGGATTCGTTCTTTTTTTTTCGGAAAGGCAGTCTCTGCATAGGTTTTTTCTAAGTTCGCTGGTGATGACATTGAGCTAGCAAATGTCCGAGGAGAAGGGTTGGAGGGCCAAAAGGAAGAAGAGGCAGAGCAGAAGTGTCCGAGGAGAAGTTCTGGAAGGCCAAAAGGAAGAAGAGGTAGAGAATAATTGTCCAAGCTTAAGGATTTCATTTACGTCCTCTCCTGTAACTAAAAAAAACACTCAAAGTATGACAACACTTTGAGCGTTTTTTTCTTATTATCCTTATTCGCCTGCCAAATTTACCCCGATGATTCCTCCTAATGCGGCACAGAGTAAATATCCTCCATGATATAATAGCTGTTCTGTTGAAAACACTGAGTTGTAGCCTAAATATTGAACAAGAAAAGTAACTACGGTAAATAATAATGCTGTACCAGCGCCTATGATTAATCCGTTTTGTTTTGCTTTTCCTCCGGCTATAAGACCTCCAATAAATAGCGTTAAAAATGAAGCGATTAAAATAATCCATGAAAACGATGTTTCTGTTAGTGAGCTGAATGTTAGGATTAACGATACGACGAGGCTAAAAGATAGTGCGATGATAACGATAGAAACAAGCCCATATAGCATAGAACTAAACATTCCCCGATATTCCATATGAATTCTCCTCTCAATAGACAAGTTATTACTACACTATATTCAGAAAAGTCAATTTTAGACTAGCTTGTTTTCTAAAAAAAGAATTATAGACAAGTTGAAAAAGAAATATCATGAATGGGACATCCCTATCATAGGATGGTAGAAATGGGTGGGGGAGAGGAGTTCAAACTAGATGGAAGTAACCTTGGCCTTTATCATTTTTATCATCAGTTACGTTTTTATTATAAGTGAAAAAGTAAATAGAGCATTGGTAGCCTGTCTAGGGGGCGCTGCAATGTTATATGCAGGTGTCATTAACTTAGATAGTGCATTTATTCACCATATTGATTGGCATACGATTGCGTTGCTTCTTGCTATGATGATTTTGGTCTCGATCACGAGTCAAAGTGGTTTTTTTGAATATGTCGCGATTAAAGTTGCAAAGCAAGTAAACGGAAAGCCTATCCCATTACTCATCCTTATTTCACTTCTAACTGCACTAGGGTCTGCAGTCTTAAACAATGTGACAACTGTACTGCTTGTAGTTCCAATCGTATTGACATTGACAAAAATGCTCAAACTAAATGCAGTTCCGTATTTACTCTCGATTATTTTGGCTTCGAATATTGGAGGAACGGCAACATTGATAGGTGACCCACCAAACCTAATGATTGGGCAGGCCGTTGAACATTTAACATTTAATGACTTTTTAGTGCACCTTGGACCCGTTGTTGCCATTATCTTTTTTGTAGTTATGGCAGGTTTAGTCCTCTTTTATCGAAACAAATTACATGTTACAGAAGCAGACCAAAGAAAATTAGTTGAAGTTGACCCCAAAAAATATTTAAAAGACAAAGTGCTATTAATAAAGTCGATTACAGTTCTGACAATGACAACGGTTGGATTTATCATTCAGCCTTTACTGAATGTTGATATTACTAGTATTGCTATGGGTGGAGCATTGCTTTTAATGCTACTTACATATCAAGTCCAAGATGTAGAAGAAGTTTTCAAATCAGTGGAATGGGTCACTTTATTTTTCTTCATCGGATTATTTATGCTGGTGGGCGGGATAAAAGAAGTGGGTCTAATTGATGAAATCGCAAAGTCGATTATTTATTACACGGATGGAGATTTACCGAAAACAGCCATTTTAATTTTATGGGCTTCTGGTATTCTCTCTGGCTTTGTCGATAATATTCCATTTGTAGCTGCGATGATTCCGGTCATTCTTGAATTTCAAAGCTATGGGATGACAAACCTTGACCCACTGTGGTGGGCACTAGCACTTGGCGCATGTCTAGGCGGTAATGCCACAATTATTGGAGCTACGGCAAACGTAATTGTTGCCGGATTAGCCGTAAAAGCAAACCATTCCTTTAGCTATATGGAATTTCTAAAAGTAGGAGCCCCTGTAGCCTTAGTATCCTTTATAATTTCAACCATATACATCTACTTCAGATACCTCATATTCTTTTACTAAAGAAAGGGCATCCAAAGGCGTACTTCCTTTGGATGCCCTTTCGAAGCGAAGCGAAAGCCGCAGCATGTATTAAAATGGAATGAGTGTACTTCTCATTCCATTGCAGCGAGCGGAAGCAAGCCGAACCAAAGGCGTACTTCCTTTGGATGCCCTTTCGAAGCGAAGCGAAAGCCGCAGCATGTATTAAAATGGAATGAGTGTACTTCTCATTCCATTGCAGCGAGCGGAAGCAAGCCGAACCAAAGGCGTACTTCCTTTGGATGCCCTTTCGTTTACCAAAAGCTTCATCTTATGTTCTTAGAAGAATTGTCCAAACTAAGTACAACGATTATTCAGGACCATTAGGAGGACATTAGATGGACTATGGAACGATTGTACTGCGGACAATTTTTATATATTTTATAATCCTCTTTGTTCTTCGCTTTATGGGAAAGCGAGAAATTGGACAGTTGTCAGTTCTCGATTTTGTTGTTTCGATTATGATTGCAGAGTTAGCGGTTGTTTCTATTGAGAATATACGAGTTCCAATGCTCAATACAATTGTTCCAATTGTAGTATTGTCAATTATTCAAATTATCTTTGCCTTTATTTCACTAAAAAGCGAAAGACTTAGAAAGCTGGTTGACGGTAAACCATCCGTCTTAATTAATCAGGGAAAAATTGATGAAGGTGAAATGCGGAAGCAAAGATATAATTTCGATGACCTCATGATCCAATTACGTCAAAATAAAGTCAGTAAACTGTCAGATGTTGAATTTGCGATACTAGAACCATCTGGAAAGCTCTCTGTCATTGAAAAAAATGATGATGAGAATACAGTACTGCCTCTTCCATTAATCTTAGATGGTAAAGTAAAGGAAGACCATTTAAAGGAAATTGGACAAACCTCTTTATGGCTAAGGCAAGAATTGAGGAAACTTGGGTATCGTGATGTTAAGAAAATATCTTATTGTGCTTATCAAGGCGATAATACATTCTTTGTCGATTTGAAAGATGAATTTTGACATAGATATAAAAAAAATCATATTTATGGGACGGATGTGCAATCAAAACCCTACCTGTCTAAATAGGATGGATAGAAAGGAGGGTTTTAACATGCATGCTCAACAGTATTACGACATTTGTTGTCAACACAGAGGAAAGACAGTAATCATTAAAGAAAAGTGTGGCAAGCAACATTATGGAAAAATTGTAAATGTAGATAAACAATATGTTTGGATAGAACCAGTTCAGAGAGGAACAGGGTTTGGCGGATATAGTTATGGCTACCCTGGCTATGGAGGTTATCCTGGAGGGTACTATCAATCTGGCTATACAGTAGCAGGATATGGTGGCTACCCTGGCTACAGACCAATTTTTCCGGTTGCCTTAGCTGCAATAGGTGGCTTCGCTTTAGGTGCCGCATTTTTCTGGTAAATGACTAGAATAATCCCGAAGACCCAAAAGGAAAAACTTTTGGGTCTTCTTTTTTTAAAATTCTTTATTGTATAGACGAAATACTTAATTTTTTTAAGTGTAATATAGGTAATTTATACTTGAAAAATAAAACATTTTGTGAAATATAGGACTTTTTACTTAAGAAAATAAAGTTGTTAACCGGTAAACTATATATAATTAATAGTTGCATTATTAAATTATAATTTATTACATGTTACAAATGGAGAGGTGAGGAAATGCTCAAAAGTAAGAGTACTAAACAGGAAAAAGACAAGCAGTTAAAACTCTTTCAAAAAAAACTGAATCAAAGACCGAAATTGAATATTCATCTAGATACCTCCAAGAAAAAAGAAACTCAAAAAAATAAAAAAGGAAACTTCTTAAAGTTAACAATTAAAAAACGGCTTATATTTACGTTCTTATTTATCGCTTTACTGTTTTCCATAGGTAGTGGGTTGACGGTACTTAATGTAACAACGATTAATGAGAAACACGCAGAACTTCAAAATGCGCTTGAATTGCAAGCAATAATGAAAGACATAGAAGCGAATGTGAGGGCGCAAATGACGAATACATTTTCTGTGGTTATCCAATCGACTAGCGCCGAAGTGGAAGAGATTGATTCCAATTTAACGAATATTAACAACCGAAGAGATGATGCGATTGCCTTAGAAGGAACAACGGAAGAGTATATTGAAGCTTTTACTGCTGCGAATGAAGAAGTGAATCAATTAGTTGGACGAAGTATTCAAATGGCTCAAAACGATGTCACATTGGATAAATTAGAAAGAATTCAAGAATTAAACGGATTAACTTTTCGCTCTTTTGATGAAATTGTCTATCTCTTTGGTGCTAATGAAACAAGACGTGCAATGGAATATGTTAATCTTCAATTGATAACCTATGGGAATTCAATGTCAAACCTTTCTGAAGAAGTTGTTACTCATGAAGAAAGTTTACTACTAGTCATTAAAGAAGATGTGAATCGGAATATCATTAGTGCAGTATCAACAATTATTTTAATTAGTGTAATCGCTATCATCATTTCAATCGTTGTTGGGATTCTGGTTGCCTCTAGAATGTCGAAGCCGATCAATGAATTAGCAGCAGTTGCTGAACGAGTGGCACAACGCGACTTAACAGTAGAGATTAAAGAAACAAAAGCTGAGGATGAAATTGGTGATTTAACAAGAGCGTTTAAAAATATGGCTGAAAATTTAAGGACTGTCATTTACTCGATTTCAGACAATGCTTCACAAGTTGCTGCTTCAGCACAACAACTTTCAGCCAGTGCAGAAGAAACATCAAGAGCTTCAGAAGAAATTTCATTGGCGATTGAGGAAGTAGCTAGTGGAACAGATGAACAGCTTGAAGGAGCAAGTAAAGGCGTAAGAGCATTGGATGTTGTGTCAAAAGGGGTAGAAGAGATAGCAGAAAATGCATCACTAATTGCAACGAATTCAGATGTTTCTTATACCTATGCACAAGAAGGCGGTCAACTTGTAAATCAAACATTACAACGAATGACATCAATTAATAATACTGTTCTTAAGATGGATGGGGTTAGTAAAGAATTATTAACACAGTCGACAGAGATTGGGACCATTTTAAGTGTAATTAAGGGGATTGCTGAACAAACGAACTTGTTAGCATTGAATGCTGCTATAGAAGCCGCACGAGCAGGGGTTCATGGTAGAGGATTTGCTGTTGTAGCAGACGAAGTAAGAAAACTAGCTGAACAATCTGGACAATCTGTTGTGCAAATTAACGACATTATCGAAAACATCCAAAACCAAACGAATGAAACCGTCGAAATGATGAGCGAAGTAAAACAAGAGGTTGATATGGGACTTTCGATTTCAAATGAAACAGAGGATAAATTCCAAATGATTATTAATTCTTTAAAAGGAATTAAAGAACAAATTGAAGGCATGTCTATCGCATCGCAAGAAATAGCAGCTCAATCTCAAGAAGCCCAAGCGATTGTTGAAGATATGGCTAGCTTATCGAAAAAAACATCTAACAGCACGTTAACGGTTAGTGCAAGTTCAGAGGAGACATTAGCTTCCATGGAAGAAATCACGTCTTCAGCTGAATCATTGACGAAAATGTCAGATGAATTAAATAAAGTAGTAGAACAATTTAAATTATAAAAATAAGAGGCCCGGACAAAAAGAGAAAAACATTGTCCTGGCTTCTTTTTTATAAAGTTCTTTGGTTTTAATAATGATGTCTTCGTGGATACGACTTTGCCTATGATTTTGCAAACATTGAAAGCCAAGGACCAATTTTAGGGATGCGAATAACATCCTCTTTTTTAATTAAACCGATAAGGAATAGTAAAATGATGTAGAATGCAGTTGTTATAAAAATACATAATAAGGTCTTTACTATCATGGTTGATGATAAAAAGGCATGAACATATAAAAGATGACCGACAACACCTGTTAGGATCATTGTTCCGACTGCTTTAGCTGTATCTTTGACATGTAGTGTAAAGCTAATTGTTTTTACAACAGAAGCAAAGTGGAGCAATGTCACGAGAACCATTCCAATTACAACGGCAAGTGCCGCTCCCATTATTCCAAGCTCAGGTCTAGATGCTAAGACAAAGATAGCGGATATTTTAACAACCGCACCAATTAAACTGTTCATCATTGCAGCTTTTGCTAGGTTTAAAGCTTGTAGAGTTGCTTGCAATGGACCTTGGAAATATAAAAAGAAACTAAAAGGGGCCATTACCTTTAAGTAACTAGCAACTGTTGGAGCATCATACATTAACTCCATTATTGGGATCGCATAAACATAAAGGATGACAACAGAGATTCCTCCAGAAATCATAGCTAAGCGTAATGCCTGACTTAGTCTATAGTGAATTAAAGCATATTGTTTTCTTGCAGATGCTTCACTAATAGCAGGTACAAGTGAAACCGAAAGAGAGTATGTGATGAAAGTTGGTAGCAAAAGTAATGGAATAACAAAACCAGCAAGCTCACCATATTGTGATGTAGCGACTACAGTAGCAACTCCGGCAAGTGCTAAGCTTTGGGCAACTACGATAGGTTCAAAAAATAATGATAACGACCCTATGAGTCTACTTCCTGTTGTAGGCAAAGCAATACCCATTAACTCCTGGAATGTATGCTTTCCTTTTCGTAAGTACTCTAGAAATCCTCTACGAATTCGAATTCTTTTATAATTTTTAAACATGAAAACCATATAAAAGAGTGACGCAAACTCACCAATCACAACAGATATCATCGCTCCTGCAGCTGCATATTCAACACCGTAGGGCAAAAAGGCCATCGTTAAAATCGCAACTAACGTAATTCTAACCACTTGTTCAATTACTTGAGAATAAGCGGTCGGTCTCATGTTTTGTCGTCCTTGGAAATACCCTCGTAATACACTCGATAAAGCAACGATAGGCACAATCGGTGCAATCGCTATTAGTGGATAAAAAGCGCGTTCATCTGTAAGTAAAGTTTGTGATATGAATGGTGCAAATGCAATCATTCCTATCGTGAAAACAATACTTAGCACCCCGGTTACTGATAGTGATACGACCAAAATTCGCTTAATTTTGCTTCGATCCTGTTGTGCTTCTGCTTCAGCAACTAGCTTTGAAATGGCGACAGGGAGTCCCAATTGAGTTATCGTTATAACAAGAAGAAGGGTAGGTACAGCCATCATGTAAAGACCCACACCTTCTGCACCCATAATTCTAGCTACGACAATTTTATTGACGAAACCTAGAAAGCGCGTGATGAGTCCAGCAATTATGAGGATTAATGTTCCTTGTAAGAAAGTTTGTTTAGACATAGCGTGATAGCCACCTTCTAAGTAATCTACGGATTTTCTGTATTTATATATATGCCTATGAGGGGGCCAAGCATGACAAGTTATTATTCAAGTTGATTTGCTAAAATTAAATTGACAACAGCTTCCAACAATGAGAAGATCCTTGTAAACTTTATAAAATGGTGAAAAAGATATAGAAATATTTAAAAAATTTAAGGAGTTTACATAATGATAGAGTGGAAAAATTTATTTCGTGGTATGATGATGGGGATTAGTGATTTAGTACCAGGTATTAGCGGAGGTACAATAGCGGTCGTTTTAGGAATTTATGATAGATTTATTTCATCGATTAGTAAGTTTTTCAGCAGGGAGTGGAAAGCACAACTTGGGTTTTTAGTTCCATTAGGTACTGGGATGGTCGGAGCGATTTTTTTACTCGCCCATCTGATAACTTGGTTGCTTTCTACCTATGCGCAGCCGACTTATTTCTTTTTTCTCGGATTAATTGCAGGGATCCTTCCCTATTTATTGCGTAAAGTCGACTACAAAAAGACATTTACTCCAATTCATTATCTTGTCTTAGTTATAGCTGCGATTAGTTTAGGCTCAACTATTTTTATCGGTGAAGGAAACAATGTATCTTTTGAAGTTGTATCTTTTATGGATGCTATCTATTTATTTGTTTCTGCGTTTTTCGGTAGTATGGCTATGTTGTTACCCGGTATAAGTGGTTCTTTTGTGTTATTAACATTTGGTACATATGAGTTTGTGATGGAAGCTATTAAATCAATGAATATTGCTATGATCCTTTTAGTCGGTTCTGGGATTGCTCTTGGTTTTATCGTAAGTAGTAAAGTAATTGGCATGCTGCTGAAAAAATTACCTATCATGACCTATGCCTTTATTATTGGGATCGTCATCGGTTCAATGGTTGTGATATTTCCAGGGATTGAACAAAGTATAGGACTTTTACTAGTAAGCATATTTACTTTTGTTGTAGGATTTTACATTGCTGTTTATTTGGGTAGGCTTGAACATAAGTAACAGTAAGGGAGAGGATAAGTATGGCTGCAGAAAAACAACAATTTGATGTTTGGAAGGAAAATGTCTTGCCGGCTCTTCAAAGTAAGCTTGATGAGCTCCATTTATTAGGCTATGAAAAGGCTACGCTAGAAGAGGTTTGGGAATGTGTGATGTATAAGCTTAGAAAGAAAAAGCACTTTATGCATTTGCATACGTTTGTAAACTTTATTTTACGGATAAAGCCGACAGAATACATGACATGGTTGACGGTTGAAAGCTATCAAGCGGATGATTGGTTTGCGAATGAAGGCGTTCTAGAAGACCTTATCAAAGAATAACCTACCCATCTTTCATTGACGGGAAAATATTGGGTTTATATAATAAAACTATTGTCTTTTAAAACAATAGGACAAGCTCGGACTTATTACTATTGAATTTATCGTAGGAGGCTTTTTAACAAATGGTGAAAAAAGGTCGTATTGTCGCTTTCTTTCTCATTGTCATCTTAATCGCTGGTGTTATCTTTACTACGATTACCGATGTGACAAAAGAAATTAAGCTAGGGTTAGATTTACAGGGAGGATTTGAAGTTTTATATGAAGTCCTGCCAGCAAATGATGGTGATGTGATTGACGGCGAGATGTTGAACGCAACCGTAAGCGCTTTAAATCAGCGTGTCAATGTTATCGGGGTGTCAGAGCCTAACATTTCTATAGAAGGCACGAATCGAGTTCGAGTTCAGTTAGCAGGTGTTGAAGACCAGCAAACGGCTCGAGAACTTTTAGCGACAGAAGCACAATTAACATTTAGAGATGTGTATGATGAACTGCTATTTGATGGGTCAGAGTTGCAAGAAGGAGGAGCAAGACCTTCTTATCATCCTGATACGAATCAACCAATCGTTACATTAACATTAAAAAGTGCACAAATGTTTGAAGAAATTACAAGAGAAATCTCTCAACGAGCACCTGGTGAAAACTTACTTGTCATTTGGCTTGATTATGAAGAGGGAGATTCTTATTTCCAAGAAGCTTTAAATCCCGATCCGAAATTTAGTTCAGCCGCAAGTGTAAGGCAACCGATTCGCTCTCAAAATGTCATGATAGAAGGTAATTTCACTCAAGATGAAACAAGGTTCTTAGCGGATATTTTAAATGCTGGGGCGTTACCCGTGCAATTAGTGGAAATCTCGTCTGTATCTGTTGGGGCAGCACTTGGGGAACAAGCGATGGAAAAGACAATTTATGCAGGTTTCATTGGAATCGCTTTAATATTCCTTTACATGCTGTTTTACTACCGTTTTATGGGTATGATTGCTGTTATTACACTATCAGCCTATATTTTCTTAGTCTTAGTCATTTTTAACTGGATGAATGCTGTATTAACATTACCAGGAATTGCAGCCTTAATTTTAGGGGTTGGTATGGCAGTTGATGCAAACATCATCACATATGAACGAATTAAAGAAGAAATACGATCAGGAAAAACAGTAATGTCTGCTTTTAAAGCGGGTGGTCGTCGTTCATTATCAACAATATTAGATGCCAATATTACGACGATTTTAGCTGCGAGTGTTCTCTTTTACTTTGGTACAAGCTCGGTTCAAGGTTTCGCGGTAATGCTTATCGTCAGTATATTAACTAGCTTTTTAACGGCTGTCTTTGGCACGAGGTTGTTACTTGGCTTATGGGTCAACAGTAAAGCGTTAAATAAAAAGTATGGCTTATTTGGTGTAAAGGAGGATGAAATAAATGAACTTTAGATTTTATGACCGTGACATCGACTTTGTAAAGCATCGTAAAAAGTTCTTTCTCTTCTCTTTATCCTTTGCCTTACTAGGAGTTATTTTATTATCAACAATCGGGTTAAACCTTGGGATTGATTTTCAGAGTGGCTCACGAGTTGACATTGGTGCCCAAGAGCGCTTAACTGCTGAGCAAATCCAAACGGATTTTAACGAAATTGGAGAAGGATATTCCCCATCGAATATTACATTAGGTGAGGGTGGGAATGAGTATTTAGCGAGTGCAAGGTTTGTGGAAGAATTGTCTTCGCAACAAATTGCTGAAATTCAATTGTTTTTTCAAGATAAATATGGGGCTGAACCAAATGTAAGTACGGTTTCTCCACAAGTCGGTAAGGAGCTTGCACGTAACGCCTTTATCTCAGTGTTAATTGCCTCAATTGGGATAATCATTTATGTAACAATTCGCTTTGAATTGTTATACGGAGTTGCGGCAATTGTCGCTTTACTTCATGATGCATTCTTCATTATCGTTGTATTTAGTATCGTTCAGTTTGAGGTCAATGTCCCGTTTATTGCAGCGGTATTAACGATTGTTGGTTATTCCATTAACGATACGATTGTAACCTTTGACCGGATTCGTGAAAATGTAAAATATGCAAAGCGAGTAAAAGGATTTGATGACTTAGCTGCTATTGTCAATAAAAGTTTAGTTCAAACATTAGCTCGCTCAATTAATACGGTGTTAACAGTTGTGTTTGCAGCTGCTGCTATTTTCCTGTTTGGTGGAGAAGCAATCCGTTCATTTGCTTTTGCGTTATTAATCGGATTAGTGGCAGGTACGTATTCTTCCATGTTCTTAGCATCACAACTTTGGTTGATTTGGAAAACAAAACAACTTGAAAGAAGAAAATTCAGAAGTGAGCCTCAGCCTGAGGTTGAATAAACATAAAAGTGGGTGGGGCATAACTAGCAGAAACGTCTGCAAATGCTTCACTCGCCACAAAGCCCGTTTTGAGAAACCCACTCACAACGGGCTTTTAAAATGGTGGCGGTTTCGCTCATTGCTTAGAGGTTGGGGAAAAAGATTTTCCCCAACCTCTATTGAATAGTAACTGTTGTTTTTTGGTATAATTTAGTTGTTGGATACTTTTAAAGTTCGGTGGTGTACTTTTTGGAAGAAAAAGATGTTCGCTATCAAAAGGTTCAGTTTGGAGCCTGGGTTGGAATTATTGGGAATATAATCTTAGCACTTATTAAGGGAATTGTTGGTTTTTTAGCAAATAGTCGAGCCTTGATTGCAGATGCGGTTCACTCGGCTTCTGACGTAGTAGGCTCAGTCGCGGTTCTAATCGGTGTGAGAGCTGCCAAGTTACCTCCAGATAAGGATCATCCATATGGTCATGGGAAAGCGGAATCAGTGGCTGCGATAATTGTCGCTGTTTTACTTTTTATTGTCGGTGTCGAAATAGCGATAAATGCTTTTAAGTCTTTTTTTGAACCTGTGGTTGTTCCAAAGGTTATTGCGATTTACGCAGTTGTCTTTTCCATCGTTGTGAAAGAAATCATGTTTCGATACAAGTATAATTTGGGTAAAAAGTATAAAAGTGATGCTTTAATGACGGATGCTTGGCATCATCGCTCAGATGTCTTTTCATCAATCGCTGCTCTTATTGGGATTGGCGCCTCGATAATAGGCGGTCATTTGGGAGTGGGCTGGTTAACGTATGGAGATCCTGTTGCTGGAATTTTTGTTGCTTTATTAATTGTAAAAATGGCTTGGAAGCTAGGAAAAGAATCCATTCATAATACGTTAGACCATGTATTACATGAAGAAGATACGGTTGAATTAAGAAGGATAGTTGACTCAGTAGAAGGTGTCAAGAGTATTGATGCACTTCATGCTAGAGAACACGGTTATTATGTCATTATAGATATAAAAATCGCTGTTGACCCGCATATGTCTGTAGAGAAAGCTCATGCTGTTGGAAAAGAAGTCAAAGAAAAGCTCATGGAGGAAAAACATGTTCATGATGTGTTAGTCCACATCAATCCTTACGCCGGATAACAGGGAGGTGGGAAGATGAGAGGACAATGGAGTTTAATATTTGGATTCATAGCAGCCCTTATTATTGCTGTCTTTGCAGTTATTAATGTAGAAGCCGTTCAAGTGAATTATGTATTTGGTACTGCGGCGATACCATTAATTTTAATTATTCTTGGGTCGGTCCTAATGGGTGGAGTCATTGTTGGAGCCGTTGGGATGGTTAAGGTCTATCAACTACAACAACAAATCAAACGTTTGAACCAGAATGATAGTTATAAGAATGTCGAGAAGACAGAACATGATGAAGGAAGTTATTCTGACCTGTCTGAAATGAATAGTTAAAATGAAAACGTTGGAAATGAAAACAAGTAAACGTTTGATTGCTCACCCTTTGGCTGTCTAGTATAATAGGATGGTCAAGGGGTGTTTATTATGTTGAAGCCAAAATCAAGATGGAAACTAGAGTCAGTAGATGATGTACTCGTTGCTGAACTTGTGAAGGAACTACAAGTGGCTCCACTTGTTGCAAAGTTACTTGTAACTCGCGGATTTAATACAGTAGAATCTGCACGCCATTTTTTGAATACAGATCAAGCAGAGTTTCATAATCCATTTTTAATGGATGGAATGCAAGAAACGGTTACTAGAATAAAAGAAGCTGTTGAAAAAGAAGAAAGAATTCTTGTTTTTGGAGATTATGATGCTGACGGAGTAAGTAGTACAACCGTTATGATATATACGTTGCGAGAGTTAGGGGCGCAGTTTGATTATTATATACCTAACCGATTTACTGAAGGGTACGGACCAAATGAGCCGGCGTTTCGTAAAGCGAAAGAAGAAGGCTATGATTTGATTGTTACGGTCGATACGGGGATATCTGCCGTGCATGAAGCTGAAGTTGCTAAAGAGCTTGAACTTGATTTTATTATAACTGACCATCATGAACCACCACCTGTTTTGCCAGATGCGTATGCGATTGTTAATCCAAAAAAGCCAGGGTGTACTTATCCTTTTAAGGGATTAGCAGGAGTAGGTGTTGCTTTCAAGTTAGCTCAGGCGTTACTTGAGAGAACCCCAACAGAATTATTAGATATTGTTGTCATCGGAACGATTGCTGACCTTGTTCCATTAGTAGATGAAAATCGGTTACTAGCTAAAAAAGGAATTGAAGCCTTTCATTATTCCAAGAAACCTGGGATTCAAGCATTAAAAAAGGTATGTGGCATTGATGAACAGCCGATTACCGCTGAACATATAGGTTTTGGAATTGGTCCAAGAATTAATGCTGCGGGGCGTCTAGAAAGCGCTGACCCGGCTGTTGAGTTATTAATTGCTGATAATTATGAAGATGCGTTGCAAATTGCAGAACGTATTGACCTATTAAATAAAGATCGTCAAGCCATCGTAAATGAAATGACAGAAGAAGCAATTGCTATGGTAGAAAGTGAGTTTCCGCCAAGTGATAATCAAGTATTAATTGTTGGGAAAGAAGGCTGGAATGCAGGTGTCATAGGAATTGTTGCTTCTAGATTAGTGGAACGATTTTATAGAGCTACCATTGTGTTAAGTATAAACGAGGAAAAAGGAGAAGCCAAAGGCTCCGCAAGAAGCATTGAAGGCTTTGATATGTTTGAGAACCTATCGATGAGTAGAGACATTTTACCTCATTTTGGTGGGCATCCAATGGCGGCGGGATTAACGATAAAACTAGAATATGTTGAAACTCTTCGGGACCGCTTAAATAAGCAAGCAAAGGAAACTATGACAGCTGAAGATTTTATACCATCTACCAAGGTAGATTTACGGACAAGCCTTTCAGAAGTTACACTTGGAGTCATAGAACAAATGGAACGTCTAGCACCATATGGCGTGTCAAACCCAACACCGAAGATTATGATTGAAGACGTAGGTCTTGAGCAAATCCGCAAAATTGGAAGCGAAAAGAACCACTTGAAAATGATGTTTGAACATGAAGGCTCTAAACTAGACGCGATAGGGTTTCATCTAGGTCATTTACATGACGAAATGACGTCGTATGCTAGAGTATCAGCCATTGGTACACTATCAATTAATGAATGGAACGGCCATTGTAAACCGCAACTGATGCTTGATGATATTGCTGTATCGGACTGGCAATTGTTTGATTGGCGTGACCGTAAACAGATTGAGGCAAGAATACTGTCACTTCCAAAAGAAAAAAGAACGCTTGTAGCCTTCCGTGAAACGACAGTTGATCAGCTATCACTGCATTCTTTTACAGAGGAAGTGAAACTAGTCTCTACTGAACAAAACGTTCAACTAGAGGGGAAGTATTTAGTATTATTGGATCTGCCATATGAAACAAAAGAATTAGAGATGTTGTTCAACCAAGAGCAGTGCCCAGAGAGAGTTTATACTGTGTTTCATCAAGAAGAGAGTCATTATTTTGAAACCAATCCAACAAGAGAGCACTTTAAATGGTACTATGCATTTCTAAAGCAAAGAGGCTCATTTGAAATTTCTAAATTCGGGGAACAACTTGCTAAACATAAAGGTTGGTCAAAATCAACGATTGATTGGATGACAAACGTGTTTTTTGAATTGGGTTTTGTTACAATAAACAATGGCATCATTACATTGCATTCGAATCCATCAAAAAAGGATTTAGTTGATTCAATTTCGTATCGAAGACGCCAAGCGCAAGCGACTATTGAAAACCAGTTTGTTTATTCTTCGTATGTTCAACTAAAACTATGGTTTGATGGAATCATGAAAAATGAAAGTAAACTCAAGGAGACGGTGAAGTAATGGATTTCAAACAGTATATTACGATTGTAGAAGATTTTCCAAAAGAAGGAATTCGCTTTAAAGATATTACGACGTTAATGCAAAATGGTTCAGCTTATAAAGAAGCGGTCAAGCAAATGTCTGTATTTGCGAAAGAAAAAAACGCTGATGTCATCGTTGGCCCTGAAGCAAGGGGATTTGTCGTTGGTTGTCCGGTTGCTTATGAACTAGAGATTGGTTTTGTCCCAGTTCGTAAAGCAGGAAAACTACCTAGAGAAGTAATCTCGGTAGATTATGGGTTGGAGTATGGGAAGGATAGTTTAACCATTCATCGTGATGCGATTACAAAAGGGCAACGTGTTGTAATTACCGATGATTTGCTAGCAACTGGTGGAACGATTGAAGCTACGGTGAAAATGGTTGAACAGTTAGGTGGAGTTGTAGTAGGAATTGTCTTTATGATTGAACTAACTTATTTAGAAGGTCGTGACCGATTAAAAGGTTATGATATTTTTACTTTGACTCAATATTGATATGGATAGAGGACACGGAAGAAGTTAAGTTATTAACTTTTTTCGTGTCTTTTTTTGTAAAAGATAAGAAACTATAAAAGATGGGAAGTATTCTACTGGACCTTTACTGCTTTGCTTCTAAGAAAGGTCGAATTGCTGTTTTAATATTAAGTTTTATATGCTGTTCCTTTTTTGTGATACAGGACCGCTATTTTCCCTATGAGTGCGTGTGCAAACGGACAGGACAAGAGGAAAAAGCATTGGATGAGTCCGTAACCGAGAGCAATACGGACAGTGCAAGAGGAAAAAGCGCAGGAAGAGTCCGTAACGGGGAGCAATACGGACAGGACAAGAGGAAAAAGCGCAGGAAGAGTCCGTAACCGAGAGCAATACGGACAGGACAAGAAAGAACCACAATGACCGAGTCCGAAAAAGTTGATAAGCCTTTGAAATAAGAGTTTCTCTGTCTATTGGAGAACGGAGTAAATAAAGATACAATGATGTCTCGTAAGCTAACTCATAAAGAGCTCTACGCATCGCAATTAACCAAAGACGGCTTTGCCGTTTTTAAGAACGTATAAAAATTAAGGGTTTCTTATTGATTTTTCTTATGTAAAGATATTTTAGTAAATGTCCACATATAATCTATCCATAAAAAGGTGATAATGGGAAAGGATTAGGAATGGATAAATTTTTAAGTCTGAATTCCGACATTTTTCTTTCAATTCTCTTTACATGATGGGTAAACTTCATGATAATAGAAGGATATAAAGTTTTACTGTTATTATTTTTTAATATTGATTATAAAAAAGGTGATTCGATGACGATCGGTCAAGTACTAGAAAAAGCTAAAACGTATCTTTCTGAAAAAGATATGACATTTATAGAAAAGGCATACCAATATGCAGAACAAGCTCATAGTAGTCAGTACCGAAAATCGGGTGAACCATATATTTTGCATCCGATAGAAGTGGCTGGCATCCTTGTTGAATTAGGTATGGATGTGAATACTGTTGCTGCTGCATTTTTGCATGATGTGGTGGAAGATACGCCGGTTACCGTTGAAGACCTTGAGCGCGAATTTAATGAAGAAGTTGCGATGCTTGTTGATGGAGTAACCAAATTAAAGAAAATTAAATATAAATCAAAAGAAGAGCAACAAGCCGAAAATCATCGGAAAATGGTTGTTGCGATGGCCAAGGATATTCGAGTTGTTTTAATTAAGTTGGCAGACCGTCTTCATAATATGAGAACACTTAAACACTTGCCACCTGAAAAACAGCGTCGAATCTCCAATGAAACGTTAGAGATTTTTGCACCTCTTGCGCATCGTCTTGGGATTTCGACGATAAAATGGGAGCTAGAGGATACAGCTCTACGGTATTTAGACCCTCAACAATATTACCGTATCGTTCATCTGATGAAGAAAAAACGTGCGGAACGAGAACAATACATCGAGGAAGTTATCGGAAAAATTAATCAATCGCTCAAAGATGTTCATATTCAAGCTGATATTTCTGGTCGTCCGAAGCATATTTACAGCATTTATAAAAAAATGGCGATGCAGAACAAACAGTTTAATGAAATCTATGATTTGTTGGCAGTACGTATTATTGTTAAAAACATTAAAGACTGCTATGCCTGTCTTGGCGTCATTCATACGTGTTGGAAACCAATGCCTGGTCGATTTAAAGATTATATCGCGATGCCAAAGGCCAACATGTATCAATCTCTTCATACAACAGTGATTGGACCTTCCGGAGACCCTCTTGAGGTGCAAATTCGTTCTGAAGAAATGCATCGCATTGCTGAATTTGGGGTTGCTGCTCACTGGGCGTATAAAGAAGGCAAACAAGTGACGAGTGAAGAGAACTTGGCTTCAAAATTAACGTGGTTCCGCGAAATCATTGAATGGCAGGATGATGCCGATGATGCGCAAGAATTTATGGAATCGTTAAAGATTGATTTGTTTTCCGATATGGTTTTTGTGTTTACACCTAAAGGAGATGTAATTGAGCTACCAAGGGGTTCGGTTCCTTTAGATTTTGCTTATCGCATTCATAGTGAAATTGGTAACCGTTGTATTGGAGCAAAAGTGAATGGGAAGATGGTACCGCTTGACCACCAGTTGAAAACAGGGGATATCGTCGAAGTAATGACATCAAAACATTCTTATGGTCCTAGTCAAGATTGGTTGAAAATTACACAAAGCTCACATGCAAAAAATAAAATCAGACAATGGTTTAAAAAAGAACGTCGTGAAGAAAACGTGGAAAAAGGAAGAGAGGCGATTGAACGAGAAGCCAAAGCTATCGACCTTGATCCAAAAGTAGTCATGACGTCTGAAGCACTTGCTGAAATTGCTCATAAGTTCAGTTTTGCCGGGGAAGAAGATATGTTTGCGGCTGTCGGCTATAGTGGAATTAGTGCCAAACAAATTGTAAATCGATTAGCTGAAAAATATAAAAAAGATCATGGCATTGATAACGAGCAGCAATCACTTGATGAAGCCGTAAAAGGGTTACCAACCATTGCTCCGAAAAAGAAAACGAGCATTGGTGTCCGTGTCATTGGAGCTGATAATTTATTAATTCGCTTATCAAGGTGTTGTAACCCGGTTCCTGGTGATGACATTATTGGTTATATTACAAAAGGTCGTGGTGTTTCTATTCATCAAACGGACTGTCCAAATGTGTTAACGGAGGATGCAAAAAATAGACTACTTCCTGTAGAATGGGAAGCAGACCTCCAGCAAACGAAAAGCTATAATGTCGATATTGAGATTACGGGGTATGACCGCAATGGTTTATTAAATCATGTTCTTCAGGCAGTTACAGAATCAAGAACGACGATTAATGCCGTGTCGGGACGTTCGGACCATAAAAATAAAGTCGCGACGATTCATATGACAATCTTGATTCATAACCTTGACCATCTTCATAAAGTCGTTGATAAAATAAAAAAATTACCTCACATTTATTCAGTGAGAAGAATTATGCATTAGGAGTTAGAAACATGAGAGTTGTATTGCAAAGAGTAACAGATGCTTCTGTTACAGTAGAAGATAAAGTCGTCGGAAGCATTACCAATGGGTTGATGTTATTAGTCGGAATTACACATGAAGATACGATTGATGATGTGAAATTTGTAGCTGATAAAATCGTAAATCTTAGGATTTTTGAAGATGATGAAAAAAAATTAAACTTGTCATTACTAGATACGAAGGGCTCAATCTTATCGATTTCTCAATTTACGTTGTATGGAGATACTCGAAAAGGACGTCGACCGAATTTTATGGCAGCGGCAAAGCCGGATTTGGCTAAAGAATTGTATGATGCGTTTAACGAAGAACTTCGAAGCAAAGGCATTATCGTGGAAACAGGAAAGTTTGGAGCGATGATGGATGTTCAATTAACTAACCATGGTCCTGTTACGTTACTAATCGAAAGTCCAAATAAATAATGTTCGCGATGTAAGAAATAGTTAAAAGTTGGATATGCTAGATCTTGACTGTCACAAGAAGGGACGACCACAAATGAGATCTAGCATGAATCACCAACGAAGAATGAATGGCGAAGACGGACTTTTTTCTGTTGATTTTCATGAGTTCGTAGAAAAAGAACAACAACAATCTACTGTTGAACTAGCTGGAGAATTTGGACTATCAGTGCGAGATATAAAAGTATTAAAGAAAAAACTTGAGCGAAACTAATTGATTTCGACAAAAACCATTGACATCATATGATTTCATTCGTATGATTAATAAAAATGTAACTCGATAAAGCTGTAAAGTGGGAAAAGTAATTAAGATAGAAATGGTCAGAGAGAGAGTGCCCTAGGCTGAAAGCGTTCTTCCATGGACCTTAATGAAAAAACACCCAGTAGGCTTTTCTCTGAAAAAATGAGTAGGAGAAAACGTAGACAGGCGTTAACTGTATGAAAGTGGAAGCGAATGAAACAGCTTCAAATAGGGTGGCACCACGGGTAACTCTCGTCCCTGATCGAATAAGATCAAGGATGGGAGTTTTATTTTGTTTCCAAAAGGGTGAATTTATCTTTTGGAAACAAAAGCAGTGAGCCGGAAGCCGCTGCCCGCACTTAAAGGTGGTAGGAGTGCCTTTCTCCTACCACGAGCAGCGAGCGGAGGCAAACTCCAAAAGGGTGAATTTATCTTTTGGAAACAAAAGTACATAATAGATTAAAGTTGTAGGAGGGAAGTTTATGAGTATTCAAATCCCAAGAGGGACACAGGACATTATACCGGGAGATTCTGAGTTATGGCAGTTTATTGAACAAAAAGCACATGACATTTGCCGACGCTATAACTATAAGGAAATCAGAACACCAATATTCGAACAAACCGAATTGTTTGCACGAGGTGTGGGAGATACAACTGATATCGTTCAGAAGGAAATGTATACATTTAAAGACCGTGGCGACCGAAGTTTGACGTTACGACCAGAAGGAACGGCATCTACCGTTCGTGCATTTGTAGGGAATAAACTGTATGGAAATGCGAATCAGCCAACGAAGCTTTATTACATAGGACCAATGTTTCGTTATGAACGACCACAGTCAGGAAGAATGAGACAGTTTGTACAATTTGGAATTGAAGCGTTAGGAAGTGACGACCCAGCTATTGATGCAGAGGTAATTGCATTAGCGATGGAATTTTACCGCGAACTTGGGTTATCAAATGTAAAGTTAGTCATTAACAGTCTAGGTGATAAAGAAAGCCGAAATGCACACAGAGAAGCTCTTATTCAACACTTTAAACCAAGAATTGATGAATTTTGTGCGGACTGTCAACAGCGTCTTGAGAAAAATCCACTACGAATTTTAGACTGTAAAAAGGATAGAGACCATGAATTAATGAGCACAGCTCCATCTATTCTTGATTATTTAAATGAAAATTCACAAGCATATTTTTCAAAAGTAAAGAACTACCTAGCTGACATGGGTATTGCCTACGAGGTTGACCCTGGTCTAGTGCGAGGACTTGATTATTACACAAACACGGCGTTTGAAATTATGCTTGGCGGAGAAGGGTTTGGAGCGATCACAACACTGAGCGGAGGCGGGCGCTATAACGGTCTTGTCGAGGAAATTGGTGGACCGGAAACGCCTGGGATTGGTTTTGCGTTGAGTATTGAGCGCTTGTTAATGGCTCTTCAATCGCAAAATGTTGTGATTCCTGTAAAACAAAGCATCGATTGTTTTGTCATTGCTTTAGGAGATAAAGCAAAAGACAAAGCAGCTTCTTTACTATTTGAACTTAGAAAAGCAGGAATCGTTGCTGATAAAGACTATCTTGATAAAAAAATGAAAGCTCAGTTCAAGACAGCGGACCGCCTACAAGCGAAATACACGGCGGTATTAGGTGATGATGAGCTCGAAGCGAATAAAATCAATGTCAAAGAAATGGAGAGCGGAAACCAAGAGGAAGTAGCGCTATCTGATTTCGTTAATTACATGAAAGCAAAATGCTAAGGAGGAAATAAAATGATCGGAAGAAGTCATCATTGTGGAGAAATCCTTGAAAGTACAATTGGGGAAAAAGTTCAATTAAAAGGGTGGGTGCAAACTCGTCGCGATTTAGGGCAGGTCATTTTTATCGACTTACGAGACCGTTCAGGAATCGTTCAAGTCGTGTTTAACCCTGAGTTTTCTGAAGCAGCACATGCAATTGCTGATAAAGTACGTAGTGAGTATGTTTTAGATATCGTAGGTACTGTAGTGAAACGTGACGAAGAAACGGTGAATGAGAAAATTCCAACAGGAACGGTAGAAGTACAAGCTACTGAAATTACCATCTTAAATAGTGCTAAAGCTCTTCCTTTCCAAATTGAAGGTGGGACTGATGTATCAGAGGATATTCGTCTGAAATACCGTTATTTAGATTTAAGAAGACCTGATATGCAAGAGATTTTTGCGCTACGTCATAGAACAACAAAGCTTATTCGAGATTACTTAGATGAGAATTTATTTTATGAAATTGAAACTCCGATGTTAACAAAAAGTACACCTGAAGGGGCAAGGGATTATCTAGTACCAAGCCGTGTTCATCATGGTGAATTCTATGCATTGCCTCAATCACCACAGTTATTTAAGCAATTATTAATGGTATCCGGATTTGAAAGATACTATCAAATTGTTCGTTGCTTCCGCGATGAGGATTTACGAGCAGACCGT
The DNA here is from genome assembly GCF_002019795.1 of Bacillus alkalicellulosilyticus. Classification (GTDB taxonomy): domain Bacteria; phylum Bacillota; class Bacilli; order Bacillales; family Bacillaceae_F; genus Bacillus_AO; species Bacillus_AO alkalicellulosilyticum. The sequence goes on from NZ_KV917381.1 coordinate 1,295,569, forward strand.
CAACCTGAATTTACACAAGTCGATATCGAAACTTCTTTCATGGATACAGAAGACTTATTGGCAATGACCGAGCAGTTAATGGCTAAAATTATGAAAGAAACAAAAGGCGTGGAGATTTCTCCGTCATTTGAGCGCTTAACCTATGATGATGCAATGAATCGTTACGGGTCAGATAAACCAGATACACGCTTTGGTCTTGAGCTCGTTGAATTAACGGACATCGTTAAAAATTCTCAGTTTAAAGTCTTTACAGGAGCGATTGCCAATGGTGGAATTGTTAAAGGCTTAAACTTAAAAGAGGGTTCATCAAAGCTAACAAGAAAAGAAATTGATGATTTAGCAAAGTTCGTAGCCATTTATGGAGCAAAAGGGTTAGCTTGGTTAAAGGTAGAAGAAAACGAGCTTAAAGGTCCAATTGCTAAATTCTTAAATGAAGAAGAAACGAATAATCTAAAAGAGGCAATGAATGCAGAGCCTGGAGATTTATTATTCTTTGGAGCAGACAAAAAACAAGTGGTCTATGATGCACTTGGAGCCTTGCGTTTAAAATTTGGTAAAGACTTTGACATGATTGACCAAAGTAAATATAACTTCTTATGGGTTGTAGACTTCCCGTTAGTGGAATACGATGAGGAAGCGAAGCGTTATGTTGCTCTTCACCATCCATTTACAAGTCCGAAAGAAGAAGATATGGAGTTGTTAGCTACAGATCCAGGAAAAGTAAGGGCAGAAGCATATGACCTTGTGTTAAATGGGTATGAGCTTGGTGGAGGTTCAAAACGTATTTACCAACGACCTGTTCAAGAAAAAATGTTCTCAGCTCTTGGATTTAGTCCCGAAGAAGCAAAAGAACAATTCGGCTTCTTACTTGAAGCGTTTGAATATGGTACACCTCCACATGGCGGTATTGCCTTAGGTCTTGACCGATTAATTATGTTACTTGCAGGTCGCACAAACTTAAGAGATACGATTGCGTTCCCGAAAACAGCAAGTGCAAGCTGTTTGTTAACAAATGCTCCTGGTGAAGTAAGTCAAGCTCAACTAAAAGAGTTGAACTTAAACATTGAACCGAAAAAAGAAGAAAAAGTAAACGCAAACGCAAACGCATAACATAAAAATGTTTGAGGGGTGAGACAAAGGGTATTTTACCTTTTGTCTCACCCCTCTTTGTTGTTTCCAGCTTTGTACTAAAAAGCTATTCGTCTGTGGTAAATGGTGATCCGGATGATGTGTGTTCGGTTACCCATTCATGAGCTTTGTCAACAAACTCAGGCCAATGAGCCATTTGCACCTTGTATTGTTCCAACCAATCTATGGCATATTGCGGGTCAATGCTATGTTTCCAGCATTCAGATAAAAAAGAAACGATAGAAGATTCATTGCACTTTTGAAAGGTACCACATGTTTCTTTAAAGATTTCATGAATTCGTTCATCGATATTAATCATTGGACACTCTCCTTCTTCAATAGATGATAGGGTATATCGAAAGTATGTCCTAAAACGCAAATTTGAAAAATAAAAAAACTTCCACATGTTGAAGTGGAAGTCACTCAGGTTTGGTCATTTTTAGTTTACGAAACGAATCTAACAGTAAAGTTGGTTTTGATTCAACATATAAGGAAACCACACCATTTGATGTGTGTAAATAAAGAAATCCAATTTTCTTGGTAGCTTGTCTGAAAGACATATCAAACACATTCTTTAGAGGATAGCTCTTTTGTCTAATGGTGACTTTATCTTCAAATAACTCTAGGTTATGTCTGTATTCAACTGTCTTTTTCCCTGTCCACGTTATTTCTTGACTGTATTCTACGCATAATTGAGTGGCAATAGGCTTCACAAAAACCAATCCTTTTTTCTTAGGGTTACCATTACTGTAACATATTAAATAAGGACATTCCAATCGGTGACAATCTTGTGGCATCGCTAATTTCCCTTGTCGAAACCGCTTACAGATGCTATACTAACAATATAGAAATTGAGTCCTAAGGTGTACGTGGGATACTTTACGTTTTGAGCCAACATCATCTTTTCGGGAGCTTTGGTCTTGATTAGGATTGCAAGCCTACCTTTTATTAAGGCATAGGACGCTTGAATAATGAAGCGAGGCACCCACCTGCGAGGGCAGGTTCAAAACCAAGTTCATTACGGCACTTTTGGGGCTCTCCTACATAAGAAAATAAAAATCTAAGGTGATTTTCACTTTAGATTTTTTTGTTGTGTTCAAAGATGTCTTAAAAGCTAATTCGGGAAGGGCGATGGCTTTGCACACTGCGAGTGTTTTAATAAGAAGTACGCTTATTAAAGCACTTTTTCAAAAGAGGGCAGTGGCTTCACTCATCGCAATTAAAAAAAAACGGAGTTGCCGTTTTTTTTTATAGTATGTTTAGAAATGACATAACCTATACTGTTAGTGTGTTTCTTCCTTTTTAATAAAAGCTGTGGTATAGTCTATTCCGGAAGATGTAAATAAAGGGTTTGGAGGAGATTTATTAATGTTGCACCAATTTTCAAGAAATGAATTAGCTATTGGAAAAGATGGTTTACATACATTGAAAAACAGTACAGTTGCGGTATTAGGAATTGGTGGTGTTGGTTCTTTTTCAGCTGAGGCGTTGGCACGTTCCGGAGTGGGACGACTTGTCTTGGTGGATAAAGATGATGTTGATATTACAAATGTAAATCGGCAAATCCATGCATTATTATCGACAGTAGGGCGACAAAAGGTTGAGTTAATGAAAGAACGTATTGCCGATATCAACCCAGAATGTGAAGTGATCGCGTTAAAAATGTTTTATAAAGAAGAAACGTATGAGCAATTTTTCAGCTATGACTTAGATTTTGTCGTTGATGCAAGTGACACGATTTCCTATAAAATTCATTTAATGAAACAATGCTTACAACGAAAAATACCGATTATCTCAAGTATGGGTGTTGCCAATAAATTAGATCCTACGAGATTACGTATTGCTGATATATCTAAGACAAGCTATGACCCGATTGCTAAGGTTATTCGAACGAAACTTCGCAAGGAAGGCATTCATAAAGGCATTAACGTTGTATTTTCGGATGAACAGCCAGTGAAAATCAGAGAAGACATTCGCAAAGAAATCGTACCAGAAGCTGCAGAACATGGTCCCATTCGAAAAGCGAAAATGCCACCATCGTCAAACGCATTTGTCCCTTCTGTCTCAGGGCTCATTATGGCTGGTCATGTCATTACAACATTACTAAAAGATATTGAAATTAATAGGTAAAAAAAATAAAGCAACAGTGACTGTTGCTTTATTTTGCTACTTTTTCTAAGTTCCCGTTTTTATCCATTCTGAATGTTGCCGGTGACGTTGGCTCATCTTCTTGTAAGATTGCCATTCTTCTAGCACGATTCATAATTTGGATTAGTGATTGATAGTCTTCTTCGATGACACGGTGGTCGTTTTGAACTTTAGAAAGTTCATTTTCAAGCTCTTTGTTTTTCGTTAGAAGCTCTAAGTTTTCTTTTAATAACTTTTCATTTTCTCTACGTAACGCATCAGTTCCGCTTGATTCTGTGTTTAATGTCTTTAAATAATCAATAACAGTAGATAATGAAATGGATTGATCCTGATAAACTGGCATACTTTGATAGAACGCTTGATTTGTTTTCTTTGGTGCTGCCACAAATGACATTGAGCGTTTAAGTTCTTTTCTTTCTTTCTTAGCAGCCCTTATATCATTGATGTATTTTTGACGAACTACAGCGTTCCAACGGAAACCACAAGCGGCTGACGTTCGGTGGAGTTCATCTCCCACCTCATCAAAAGCACGTAATTGTGTGCTTCCCTCTTTAATATGTCGTAATACAGTTTCTGCTAATAACACATCATCTTCATGTGACCATGCATCTTGTCTTACTTTCATAGTTTTTCACTCCTCAATTTATTTTTTATCTATAATATTGCCAACAAATCTACGATGTATACGTAGAGTATTTATTTTTGCTAGCTTTCTTTTTTTAATTTAGGTAAGCTTGTAACTAAATAGCTTATTAACTATACTGGACAACTAATTTATTACTAGTTTTCTTTTGAAATGTGTGAAAACAAGTTGGAGTGATATACATGTGGAAAGAAGAACCATTAGCTTATCGGATGAGACCATCTAAGCTATCAGATATTGTAGGACAGGATCACATTGTTGGAGAGGGAAAGCTTTTGACACGAATGATGGTGTCAGACAGATTAAGCTCGATTATTTTATTTGGACCTCCTGGAACCGGAAAAACAACAATTGCTAATGTAATAGCAAAAACGACAAAGCTCCCGTTTCATCAAATTAATGCAGTTTCAGCAGGGAAAAAAGATATGGAGGTCATTGTTGGCCAAGCCAAGTTTGAGGGAACGACGATTTTGTTTGTAGATGAAGTTCATCGTTTTAACAAAGCACAACAGGATTATTTGTTGCCTTACATTGAAAATGGACTACTAATATTAATTGGGGCAACGACAGAAAATCCGTATTTTGAAATTAATCATGCCATCAAATCTAGATGTACTATATTAGAGCTCCATTATCCACACCCTGATGATATAAAAAAAGTACTTCAAAAAGCGTTGGTGGACGAGGAGAATGGTCTTGGAAAAAGCAATGTCACTGTAGAAGAAGCAGGATTAGATTTTTTAGCTACGAGCTGTGGTGGGGATATCCGTTCGGCTTTAAATGCTCTTGAAATTGCCGTCCGTTCATCAAGTGTAAATCAAGAAGAGGAAATCTACATCACTGCTGAAATTTTACAAGAATGTTTACAAAAAAAGAACCTCCATTATGACAAACAAGGGGAACAATACTACAATATTATAAGTGCCTTTCAAAAAAGCTTGCGTGGCTCGGATGTGAATGCAGCCCTTCACTATTTAGCTCGTCTAATTGAAGCTGGGGATTTAAAGGTGATTTGTCGAAGATTATTAGTGACTGCTTGGGAAGATGTAGGGTTGGCGAATAGCAATGTAGCTCAAACCGTATTAGCCGCTATTGATTCAGCAGAACGATTGGGATTGCCTGAAGCTAGAATACCGTTAGCAGTAGCTGTTACGGAAGTTTGCCTATCACCAAAATCCAATACAGCTTATAAGGCGTTGGATAGTGCGTTATCTGATTTACAGCAATCGACCATTGGAGATGTCCCAGACCATTTGAAGGATGCTCATTATAAGGGCGCCAAAGAGCTTGGCAGAGGAATTGAGTATAAATATCCACATGACCATGGAGGATGGGTCAAGCAACAATACTTACCTGATAATCTTAAAGATAAAAAATACTATGTACCTAAAGAATCAGGAAAAGAAAAGAGATTATCAGAGTTTTATACAAAAATTGAACAATTAAAGGGACAGTAAAAAGGTTCACTACTGCCATTTTTTTCATGCTATAATAACAACAGACATTTAAATAGTAGGAGAAATCTATATTGAACATTCATTTAAGTAGAAATCAGACCAAGCACATCGTTTTACGTTGGTTAATCTTTATGGTCGGTTTAGTCATCATGTCATTTGGAATAGCACTCATGATTACCGCGCAATTAGGAAGCGCTCCTTGGGATGTTTTTCATATCGGATTAACTCTCCAATTCGGGTTAACGATCGGGTCATGGACGATTCTTTCAGGCTTTTGTATCATTTTAGTAACGATGATACTAACGAAGCAAAAACCCAAACTAGGTGCTTTTATTAACATGGGAGTCGTTGGTATCTTTATAGACATTTTTTTATACTTTTTAAATACGCCTTCGTTGTTTATAGTAAAACTCGTCATGTTATTAGCTGGGATTATCATTATCGGTTACGGGATGGGGATATACATTGCTCCTAATTGCGGAGCGGGACCAAGAGATAGCTTGATGCTTGTGTTGACAGAACGCTCAGGCTGGAAGGTACAGTGGGTTCGTGGTGGCATGGAAGTAATTGTACTGACGGTTGGTTTTTTATTAGGAGGCCCCGTTTTTATAGGAACGCTTATTTTTTGTGTAGGAATAGGAACAGTGGTTGGGATAACCTTGCCACAGTGCAAAAAACTCATAGATCATTTATTAGAAGGAGCGAATACAGATGAAAATTTCGACAAAAGGGCGTTACGGTCTTACGATCATGATGGCATTAGCAAAGAAGTCAGGTGAAGGGCCTGTCTCTTTAAAATCGATTGCCAAGGAACATGATTTATCAGAACATTATTTAGAGCAGCTTATCGCTCCACTTCGTAATGCGAGCTTAGTAAAAAGCGTAAGAGGAGCATATGGTGGTTATATGTTAGCAAAAGAAGCAACGGAGATTACGGCTGGTGATATTATTCGTGTATTAGAAGGTCCAATAAGTCCTGTAGAAGTTATGGATGATGAAGAACCAGCAAAACGAGATTTATGGATTAAAATCCGCGATGCTGTCAAAAATGTATTAGACAGTACAACATTAGATGATTTAGCAAACTATGAAGATAACGGTGAACAAGAATATTACATGTTTTATATATAAAGCAAAAAGATAGGTGAATCAAGTGGAAGAAATATATGTTGATCATGCAGCAACTTCACCTGTGCATCCCCTTGTTGTTGAAGCGATGGTTCCGTATTTTACGGAGGTTTTCGGTAATCCATCGAGCATCCATCGCTTCGGAAGAAAAAGTAGACAAGCTCTTGATCTGGCTAGAAGAACATTGGCCCGTTCGATCGGTGCAAGCGTGGACGAAATTATTTTTACAAGTGGAGGAACAGAAGCTGATAATTTAGCGATTATCGGTTATGCGACTCGTCATCAAGATAAAGGGAAACATATTATTACATCATCAATTGAACATCATGCCGTTCTCCATTCGTGCAAAGCCCTTGAAAATTCAGGGTTTGAGGTGACTTATTTACCAGTGGATGAAACAGGTATGGTGTCTTTAGACGATCTAAAGAATACGGTGCGAGAGGATACCATTCTAGTATCAATTATGTTTGGAAATAATGAGATAGGAACCATCCAGCCGATTGCAGAAATTGGGGAATTCCTTCGTGGAAAAGAGACAGTTTTTCATACAGATGCGGTTCAGGCCTATGGGATCGAAACGATAAACGTGGCAGAATTGGGTGTGGATTTTCTTTCGGTATCCTCTCATAAAATCAATGGGCCAAAAGGTGTAGGCTTTCTCTATGCCAAAAAAGGACTAGTAATGACACCTCATTCTTATGGCGGCGAACAAGAGCGCAAGAGAAGAGCGGGTACGGAAAATGTGGCGGGTGTTGTTGGTTTTGGCAAGGCTTCAGAGTTGGCGTTTGAAACCATTGACGAAAGGAAAATAATGTATCAACAGTTTCAAGCGCAAATGCTTGAGATTTTTGATAATGAGGGTGTAGATTATAGTAGAAACGGTTCAGCAACATCCTGTTTGCCGCATATTTTGAATGTTAGTTTTCCAGGTGTAAGTATTGAAGCACTACTGGTAAATCTTGATATGGTTGGAATAGCAGCATCAAGTGGTTCGGCTTGTACAGCAGGTTCTATCCAAACCTCTCACGTATTAGAAGCAACTTGTGGTGATAGTGAACGAAGTCTGTCAGCTATCCGTTTTAGCTTTGGATATGGAAATACAGTAGACCAAGTAAAAAAAGTAGCAATAGAGACAGCAAATATTGTTCGGAGACTTCGAACGGTGTAATAGAACGGTGGTGAAAAAATGAGTAATCAAGTAAAAAGTCCTGAAAACACACGTGTGGTAGTAGGAATGAGCGGTGGAGTGGATTCTTCGGTTACCGCTTATTTACTTAAAGAACAAGGGTATGATGTCATCGGCATCTTTATGAAAAACTGGGATGACACAGATGAAAACGGATTTTGTACGGCAACAGAGGATTATGAAGATGTAATCCAAGTTTGTAATCAAATCGGCATCCCGTACTATGCCGTTAATTTCGAGAAGCAATACTGGGAAAAGGTGTTTACTTATTTCTTAGACGAATACCGTGGAGGTCGGACACCAAACCCTGATGTCATGTGTAATAAAGAAATAAAGTTTAAGGCCTTTTTGCAACATGCCCTTGCTTTAGGAGCTGACTATGTTGCAACAGGTCATTACGCTCGAGTTGAACTTCGGGACGGCGAATATCAGTTGATCCGTGGCATTGATGAAAGCAAGGACCAGACCTATTTTTTGAATGCACTTAGTCAAGAACAGTTATCGAAGGTTATGTTTCCTATAGGGCATTTGCCGAAAAAAGAGGTTAGACGAATTGCTGAGGAAGCCGATTTGGCTACGGCTAAGAAAAAAGATAGTACGGGGATTTGTTTTATTGGAGAGCGAAATTTCAAGGAGTTTCTCAGCTCTTATTTACCTGCACAACCTGGTCCAATGCTCACACTAGATGGTGGGAAAAAAGGGGAGCACGACGGCTTAATGTACTATACGTTAGGGCAACGACACGGCTTGGGAATTGGCGGGTCTGGTGAACCATGGTTTGTTATCGCTAAGGATCTTGAAAAAAATATCCTATATGTCGGACAGGGATATCATCACCCAGGGTTATATTCAGATGCACTAACTGCAATTAAACCAAATTGGATTTCAGAGAAGGTCGACGTTTCAGAACCTTTTCACTGTACTGCAAAATTCAGGTATCGTCAGCCTGACCAAGGGGTTACCGTAACTATAGTTGATGAACATACAGTGAAAGTTACCTTCGATGAACGCCAAAGAGCCATCACACCTGGGCAAGCTGTTGTATTTTATGATGGCGATGTTTGTCTAGGCGGAGCAACGATTGACCAAGTGATTGTCTATGAAGAACATAAAGTATAATTTGTGAGCTTGTCGTTTCCTTTTAATTTAAAGGGTACGACAAGCTTTTTTAGACGAATGAGTTGAAAAGGAAGGAAATCGTGTAAGAAAATCAAATGCGAACACGAAATAGAGGAGGATGGAGCAAAACGTGTACGCAAATCAAAATGCGAACACGAAATAGAGGAGGATGAAGCAAAACGTGTACGCAAATCAAAAGCGAACACGAAATAGAGGAGGATGAAGCAAAACGTGTACGCAAATCAAAATGCGAACACGAAATAGAGGAGGATGAAGCAAAACGTGTACACAAACTAAAATAAGTACCTCCTCATTCTTTTGGTTGCCCTTTCCTCCTCAAGAGAAAGCCGCCTATCGCACAGGCTATAAAAAAAATATGAATCAAAAGGGTAAAAAGCGCCCTTTTGAAGGCCTGGAAATCGGCTTGCACGTCAGGAGGAAAAGCACCTCCCTCCTCAAGAGAAAGCCGCCTATCGCACAGGCTATAAAAAAATATGAATCAAAAGGGTAAAAAGCGCCCTTTTGATTCATATTTTTTTTGTTATACTATAGTCAGTAGGTTGAGGAAGGGGAGTTTTATGGGTAGTAAGGTTCAGCAAGGGATAGATGCGATGAGGCGTGGGGAGATGGATTTGGCTTTTCGTTTGTTTAATGAGGCGATTGAAGAGAATCCTCAGGACCCTTTGGCCTACATTAACCTTGGTAATTTATTAATGTCATCAAATGATATGGAAAAGGCAATTGTGTTTTTTGAGAGAGCGATTGAGCTAGATGATTCGGCGGGTGCTGCCTTTTATAGTGCAGGTACTGCTTTTTATAAATTGGACAAGTATGAAGAGGCTTCTACATTATTTAAAGGAGCTATTGACCGAAAACTTGATGACGGTGATAGTCATTTTATGTTGGGAATGTGCTTATACCAACTTGGCAAACTAGGATATGCACTTGTACATCTTCAACGAGCTGTTGAATTAAATGAAAAAGACCTGGATGCTCGTTTTCAATATGGACTATGTTTAGCTCAAGTTCATCAAATAGACGAGGCAATGAAGCAATTTCAAAAAGTTCTTGAACAGGCTCCTGAGCATACAGATGCCTTATTTAACTTAGGTGTTGCTTATTCGGTTAAAGAAGAAAATGAACTAGCGTTAGCAGCTTTTTCACGAGCGGTCGAGATACAACCTGACCATCTATTGGCTGGTTATGGAAAGAAAAACATGATGGAACGGCTACAAAAGTAAGGGGCGGGGAATATGATAGAAGAAATACCTGTTCAAGCGGATTCAGTCGCTTATATTAAAGGTGAAGTGAATCATATTATTTTTCATAATCCTGAAAATTTTTATACTGTAGCAAGTCTACACGTTATCCAGTCATCCGAGGAGCTTCCTGAGAAATCCATTACGATTGTAGGTCTTTTACCCACGCTGGAACCTCATGAAGTCTATCTGTTTGAAGGGGTTTTACATGATCATCGTCGATTTGGATTACAGTTTCAGGTACATACGTTTCAACGAGATATACCGAGAACCATGCAAGGCATCATCCATTTTTTATCAAGTGACCGCTTTCCTGGGATTGGAAAAAAAACAGCAGCTCAAGTAGTAAAAACGTTAGGCGAAAATGCAATTCAACAAATCCTGGCGGATCGTCGTGTTTTAGAAGAAGTGCCAAAGCTTCCTGCTGAAAAGGCAGACCAGTTGTATTCTAGTCTTATGGAATACCAGGGCATTGAGCAGTTGATAACCGAGCTCGCCAAACATGGATTTGGCGTGGAATTGACGATGAAGATATATCAAACATTTAAAGATGAAGCGTTAGAAATTATCCGTACGAATCCATATAAATTAATCCACCATATAGAAGGAATTGGATTTAAACGAGCTGATTTATTAGGAGAAGCCATCGGATTATCTGGAAATCATCCAGAACGGATTCAAGCTGGTTGCTTATTTTCTCTTCATGAAATATGCATGCAGGAAGGTCATGTATTCCTATATAAAGAAGACCTTTGTAGAGAAGTTATTTCTTTATTATCTGCCGGATCCGAACAGATAACAAAAGATGAAGTAGAGACGGAGATTCTTCATTTAGATGAGGAAGACAAAATTATGATTGATGGAGATGCAGTTTATTTGGCGTCATTGTATTTCGCTGAAAAAGGAATCGTAACAAGCATTAATCGAATCATAAAAAACAAAGAAAAAATGGATGATTATCCAGAATCGGAATTCTTAAAAGCATTAGGTGCGCTTGAAGAAAAACTTAATATTGAATATGCACCAACTCAAAAAGAAGCGATTCAAACTGCCATTTCATCTCCATTTATGATTTTAACGGGTGGTCCAGGTACAGGGAAAACAACAGTTATCAAAGGGATTGTGGAAGTGTTTGCTGCGCTACATGGACATTCATTAGAACCAACGGACTATAAGCGTGATGAACCATTTCCTGTTCTCTTAGTTGCTCCAACTGGTCGAGCAGCGAAACGAATGGGGGAAGCAACTGGACTTCCAGCCACTACAATTCACCGGTTGTTAGGATGGAAGGGTGGAAATGGGGGCTTTGAAAAGGATGAAGACCAACAACTTGAAGGCTCTCTGCTTATTGTAGATGAAGTTTCGATGGTTGACATTTGGTTAGCGAATCAATTGTTTAAGTCAATTCCCAATACAATGCAGGTGTTATTAGTGGGAGACCAAGACCAATTACCATCTGTTGGTCCAGGACAGGTGTTACGTGATTTTCTCGACTCATCAGTTATCCCAACGATAGCTTTAACTGAAATTTATCGACAAGCGCAAGGGTCATCGATAATTAAATTAGCGCATGCGATAAATAGAGGTGAAGTACCTGAAGATTTAAAAACACCTCAACCAGACAGGAGCTTTTTTCCTTGTTCGCAAATGCAAGTCCAAGAAGTGATTGAAAAGGTTTGTTCAAATGCAATTCAAAAAGGGTATTCCGCTAAAGATATCCAAGTGTTAGCCCCAATGTATCGTGGAACGGCTGGAATTGAGCAATTAAATGAAAGGCTACAACACTTGTTTAATCCTAAAGTGGAAGGCAAGCGAGAACTGTTATTTGGGGATGGCGCTTTTCGAACGGGTGATATGGTACTACAATTAGTTAATAATCCCGAGGAACAGGTATACAACGGGGACCGAGGAGAGATTGTTTCCATTTTTTATGCCAAAGAAAATACAGAAAAGAAAGACCAACTGGTTGTTTCATTTGATGGCATCGAAGTCGTCTATGAAAAAAAAGATTTTAATCAATTGACTCATGCCTATTGTACATCAATTCATAAGGCACAAGGGAGTGAGTTTCCAATCGTTATTCTCCCAGTTGTAATGGGATATCATCGAATGCTACGGAGAAACTTAATATATACAGGAATTACCCGAGCGAAAAAATTCTTGATTTTATGTGGAGAAATGAGTGCATGGCAAAGGGCAACTGAGCATCAAGGGGATGAATTAAGAAACTCAAGTCTTGCTAATAAGTTAAAACAAACAGTTATGGAAACAGCAGACTAACATAATCAATCGTTCTTTCACACAACCTATAAATGTTCTGGAAGGTGGCGATACACTTTGCGGACATTTTCATCCATTTGCGGGAGACCTATTTATGAAATTGAAACTGGAGAAGAGCTAGGCATTGTCGAAGATCTGTTTATCAATAAGCATGGACAAGTGACTGGGCTGCAGTTAGATATAAAAGCATGGTTGCAGCGTGACCGATTTGTTCCTTTATCTGCAATTACTGAAATTGGTGCGGATGGTGTGTTTATCTCGAACCGTAAACAACTACGTTCCTTGGATAAGCATCATATGTCAGGTTTCACTTTGAAACAAGGAAAAAAACGCCTTGCGGGAATGCCATTATTAACGGCCGAGGGAGAAAAACTTGGTTTAGTTGAAGATGTATATTTTATGGAAGAATTGGGCACCATCATAGGGTATGAAGTGACAGAAGGTTTACTAGCTGATTTAAAAGAAGGGAAACGAGTAGTGAAAATTACAGAGCCCCTTCTCTATGGGAAAGATATTTTAATGATGAAAAAGTAAATGGCGTTAGTGAAAAGACCGTAAGGAGGACCTATGATGCAATGCCCAAATTGTAGTTGTAAGGATATCGGGAAAATTGGGACAAACCAGTATTATTGTTGGAATTGCTTCGTTGAAATGACGATTACGAAAGGCAAGCTTTCTCTCCATCAAGTTGAAGAAGATGGCTCCCTAAGCTCATTAGATGATTTGTTTGAGGATCAGGATTTAACTGTTGAAATGTAGATGAAATGAGGTGTTTGTAATGCGCAAATTCATCGCATCAATCGTTGCAGTTGGAGTAACGGCAGCAGCATATCGTATGTCCAATCGTAAAACTCAAAAGAAGATGGATAACATGTTAAAGCCTTTAAGAAACATCGATATACAAGCATTTATGCCTGAGCGTTCCACGATGAAACGAATGAGAAAACAATTTACAAAAACATTTGCTTAACTAAAAGGCCTGTTATGAGAAAAACTCATAGCAGGTTTTTTTTTGAAAAAAGGTTGATTATTGTAATCTATAAAATTTAGCAAGTTCATAGAAGCATGCAGGATAACTCAGGAAGAACACTGGCTTCGCTCGCTACGCGTAAAACAAAAGAACCTCACATTGCATCAAAAAACGCTCTTAGATGTCTTGAAAGCTAATTCAGGAAGTGCGATGGCTTCGCTCACTGCGCGTACTTTATTAAGAAGTACACTTAATAAAGCACTTTTTAAAAGAGGGCAGTGGCTTCGTGCATCGCAATTAAGAAAGACGGCTTTGCCGTTTTTCTTATATTTTTCCTTTGATTGCACAACATATGGTTAGAGAGGAGGAACATACAATGGAAAAAACTTCGAATACTCAATGGTTAGTACGAGCAACAATATTGTTAGTGGTCCTCTTATGTTTATATTTGGTGATGAAGCTTTCTCCCATGTGGCTACCTATTCTTAACGTGTTTGTGAGGGTGCTTATCCCTTTTTTGATTGCTGGTTTAATTACGTATTTACTTCATCCGATTATTGAAAAATCGCATGCAACTGGAATTCCTCGTCCAATTGCTGTTTTATTGATTTATTTTTTATTTTTCGGGGGGATTATTTATGCGATTTATAAAGGAACACCTTACATTATTAATCAACTAAAAGAATTAATTGAAAATTTACCTGTTTATATCAACGAGGTCCACGGCTGGTTCACGATGTTCTCAAGTCAACTGGCTATTTTACCACAGGGTATGCAAGTACAGGTAGAAGAGTGGTTTCAAGGGTTAGAAGGAGGAGTAGAACAAGTATTTGAAAGTATTGTAGTGTTTTTAAAAGGACTTTTAAGTTCTTTTATATACTTTATTATCATTCCTTTTTTAGTTTTTTATTTACTGAAAGATTTTAAATTGATTGAAAAAGTAGCCTGGTATTTGACACCAAAAAGATGGAGAAAAGAAGGAATTGCATTTATAAGAGATGTTGACCATTCTTTCGGTAACTACATTCGTGGTCAAATCCTCGTTTCTTTAAGTGTTGGAATTTTAGCGACTATCGGGTTGTGGATTATTGGTATGCCTTATCCTATTTTGTTGGGAATGTTTATTGGGATGATGGACATTATTCCGTATTTTGGTGCATTTATGGGTGCCGTTCCTGCCGTGTTAGTGGCGGCTCTTCAGTCGTGGAACATGGTTTTACTGACAGTGCTCGTTATCTTTGTGTTACAACAAGTTGAGGGGAATATATTATCACCTGTCATTGTCGGAAAAACTTTGCATATGCATCCTGTATTAATTATGCTTGCCTTAATCGTCGGAATCGAAATTGGTGGTATTTTAGGCTTAGTGTTAGCGGTACCTACTTTGGCTATTGTCAAAGTCGTTTTACTTCATTTACGGACAAATCTTCATAATGAGCTCTAGTCATTGGCTTGACATCCGATTCCGCCATTTTTATAATAGAAAATGGATATTAACTATGACAATACGATGAGGGAATAAGTAGGTTGAATACCCCACATAGAAGAGAATTGCTTCCTTGGCTGAAAGAAGCATGATGTGAAGGGCAACTGAAAGCTAATCCTGAGTGCAGCTAAAACCTGCCGTTAACTACGTTACAGTTCTTGAGTGATGAATACATTGTATTCATAACTAGGGTGGTACCGCGTGATGTGAAATCTCGTCCCTGTTATAGGAGACGAGTTTTTTTTTATGCATGAAACTAAATAGTGGGAGGAAAAAGATTGTGAGTAAATTATCATCGGCAGAAGTTCGCCAAATGTTTTTAGACTTTTTTAAAGAGAAAGGACATGATATTGAGCCAAGTGCTTCTTTGGTTCCGGTTGAGGATCCGACATTATTATGGATAAACAGTGGTGTCGCCACATTGAAAAAATATTTTGATGGCCGTGTCATTCCTGATAATCCAAGAATTACGAATGCGCAAAAATCGATTCGTACGAATGATATTGAGAATGTAGGTAAAACAGCTCGGCATCACACGTTTTTCGAAATGCTAGGAAACTTTTCAATAGGAGATTACTTTAAAGAAGAATCCATTGATTGGGCTTGGGAGTTTTTAACGAGTAAAAAATGGATTGGCTTTGACCCTGAAAAACTTTCTGTTACTATCCACCCTGAGGATCATGAAGCATTTGCCTATTGGAATGAGAAAATAGGTGTACCAGATGAAAGAATTATCCGTCTTGAAGGGAACTTCTGGGATATTGGTGAAGGACCAAGTGGCCCTAATACTGAAATTTTCTATGATCGTGGACCTGAATATGGTGCTGACCCAAATGACCCTGAATTATACCCAGGTGGAGAAAATGACCGCTATTTAGAAGTCTGGAATCTTGTGTTTTCTCAGTTTAATCATAATCCTGATGGTACATATACTCCTTTACCAAAGAAAAACATTGATACTGGCATGGGACTTGAGCGAATGGTGTCAATCATTCAAGATGTCCCAACCAATTTTGATACGGATTTATTTATGCCTATAATTGAGGCAACGGAAAAGTTAACTTCAGTAAAATATGGTTCCGATAAAGACATTGATGTTAGTTTTAAAGTGATAGCAGACCATATCCGTACCGTTACATTTGCAATAGGAGACGGAGCCCTACCTTCAAATGAAGGAAGAGGCTATGTACTCAGACGCTTACTTCGTCGTGCAGTAAGATATGCAAAATTAATAGGGATAGAGCGTCCATTTATGTATGAACTAGTTCCAGTTGTTGGAGCCATTATGGTTGATTTTTATCCTGAAGTGAAGGATAAAACAGAGTTCATTCAAAAAGTTATTAAAAATGAAGAGGAACGCTTCCATGAAACGCTTCATGAGGGACTCGCGATTCTCTCAAAAATTATAAAAGATACAGAAGCAAGGAAGGAAACTGTCATCTCTGGGCAAGATGTCTTCCGTTTATATGACACATATGGTTTTCCAATTGACTTAACTGAGGAATATGCAGAAGAGAAAGGGTTAACGATTGACCGAGCAGGTTTTGAAAAAGAAATGGAAGGACAACGAGAGCGTGCACGAGCAGCCCAACAAAAAACAGATTCGATGCAAATCCAAGACCAACTGTTAAGTGAGATAAAAGTTGCAAGTACATTTGTCGGTTATGACCGCCTTGAAACCAACGCCATTGTTGAGGCAATCATTCATGAAAAGGAACTTGTTGATTTTGCTGGAGTCGACCAAGAGGTAAAAGTCGTGCTTAATGAAACACCGTTTTATGCTGAAAGTGGTGGACAAATTGCTGATAAAGGTACTTTAGTTGGTGATGGTGTGAAAGCACATGTCATCAATGTTCAAAAGGCACCAAATGGCCAAAATCTTCACACTGTAAAAATTGTTCAAGGCACATTAAAGCAGGGTATTAAGCTATTAGCTACAGTGGAAGAAACAAGTCGTCATGGCGTAATTAAAAACCATACAGCCACTCACCTTTTACATCGAGCCTTAAAAGATGTATTAGGAGAACATGTAAACCAAGCCGGTTCACTTGTAACGGAAGAGCGATTACGCTTTGACTTCTCACACTTTGGTCAAATTACCCCTGAAGAATTAGCTACCATTGAACAAATCGTGAATCAGAAGATTTGGGATGCTATTTCTGTTAATATTGAGTCGAAAAAAATTGATGAGGCTAAAGCAATGGGAGCTATGGCTTTGTTCGGCGAGAAATATGGCGATGTTGTTCGTGTCGTTCAAGTTGGCCAATATAGTATTGAGTTATGCGGAGGATGCCATGTTCGCAACACCGCTGAAATCGGATTGTTTAAAATTGCATCTGAGTCAGGTATAGGTGCTGGTGTTAGACGTATTGAAGCTGTGACAGGTAAAGGTGCTTATCAATTTATGAATGATAAGCTAGAACTGTTACAAGATGCGGCAGAAGGCTTAAAAGCAAAAAATGTGAATGATGTTCCTGCACGTATTTCTGGCTTACAACAACAAATTAGAGAATTACAGCGAGAAAATGAATCTTTATCCGCTAAATTGGGTAATATGGAAGCAGGGAATTTAGTCAATGAAGTGAAAACGTTAAACGGAGTCCAAGTGTTAGTAAAACAAGTCCAAGGTGCTGATATGGATGGATTACGTTCGATTGTAGATACCATTAAAGGGAAAATTGGTTCTGGAATCATCGTTCTTGGCTCTGCGACTAATGGAAAAGTCAATTTAGTAGCAGGTGTCTCTAAAGACTTAATTGATAAAGGTTTCCATGCGGGTAAGCTAGTGAAAGAAGTTGCTTCAAGATGCGGCGGTGGAGGTGGCGGTCGCCCTGATATGGCGCAAGCTGGAGGAAAAAATCCTGAAAAACTTGACGAAGCATTACAATTTGTAAGAGAATATGTCGATTCAATTTCCTAAATAGCCCTCTATGGTGTACAATAAAAGTAAGATCCATGTATTGGTATTCTACTAATACTGGAAGTAAGGGCAGTATGAGAAAGAGGTGTTTGTGATGGGCTCAATGGACAATACTATGAAGTTTAATTTTCAAGATGAAACGATTGATGTTGATGTCCAGGAAGTGCTGTTATCTGTATATGAAGCGCTAGAAGAGAAAGGATATAATCCGATTAATCAGATTGTGGGATATTTACTTTCTGGAGACCCGGCGTATATTCCAAGACACAACGATGCGAGAACTCTAATCAGAAAGCTAGAACGGGACGAGCTTATTGAAGAACTTGTGAAGTCCTATTTGTCACAGCACCAGAAGGGTAAATAATGAGAACGTTAGGATTAGACGTAGGTACAAAAACAATTGGGATTGCAATCAGTGACGAACTTGGATGGACCGCACAAGGACTGGATACACTAAGAAGGAACGTTGAGGATGATTCTGCTGATTTTCAAAAGTTAGTGGACATTATTACTGAAAACAACGTAGGAAAGATTGTAGTGGGCTTGCCAAAAAACATGAATGGAACGATTGGACCTAGTGGGGTAGCATGCCAGGAATTTGCTGATCGTCTTTCTCAACTTCAAGAACATCCAGTTGTCCTTTGGGACGAAAGACTGACCACTATGGCAGCTGAAAAAATGCTCATATCTGCTGATGTGAGTCGCAAGAAAAGAAAAAAAGTCATTGATAAAATGGCTGCAGTAATGATTTTACAAGGTTATCTCGATAATCAATCAAAATGAAGTAGGTGTCAATGATATGGAACAAGAAAGAGAACGCATTATCATCCCAGACGAAAACGGCGATGAGCATTTATTTGAAGAATTATTTACCTTTTCTGTAGATGAAACAGGAAAATCCTATATCCTTCTTTTGCCAGTAGGTGAGGAAGAAGATGATGAAGAGGGCGTTGAGGTTGTTGCCTTCCGTTATGAAGATAAAGAAGATGAAGATTCTGACATCGCTTTATTCCCCATTGAAACTGATGAGGAATGGAATATGGTAGAAGAAATGCTTAACACGTTTAACGATAGTGAAGAAGAGGACGACGACGAGTAAATAATACGAGGGTGTATGAAAGAGAGTTTTCTCTTTCATACACCCTTTTTTACAAAGGCGCTGGAACATAATCAGCTAAAACAACTGCAATGGCTTTACTAGCAACAAATCCCGTTGAGAAACCCCTTCAAAAAAAGTGTAGAAACGTTAAAGCTTTGCACGATCAGGCCGGTAATTTCAAATGGTAAATTCGAAATAAATCGGAGGCCACTGAAAAAGTACAAACCAACTTTTTTAATGCCTTTGATTATGGTTGCAATGGCTCCACTCGTTGCCAACCTGCTACGAGAAACCCCTCATAAATCGCTTTTCTTTTGTTAATTTCGACTTTTTTACACATAATTCTGCTATTTCCTCTTTTGATATAGTATAATATACAGGGTGAAAGGGGGAGCTATAGTGACTAAGCAAAAAGACCGTAAGCGAGATTTATATGCAGAACGGGTTGCTCAAGCAAGAATAGTTAGACGGATTGTGTTTGTTTGTTTTATCATACTCATAATTATTGCTGGAGCTGGAGCCACTTCAGCTTATTATTACATTCAATCAGCACTAGGTCCTATAGATGAAAAAAGTAACGAAACGGTAAATGTTGAGATACCAATAGGGTCTTCAAGTACACAAATTGGAAGAATACTTGAAGAAGAGGGACTTATAAAGAATGCTTCTTTCTTTCGTTATTATATTCGATATAAAAACGAGTCAGGGTTTCAAGCAGGTAATTATGAACTTTCACCTTCAATGACAATTGATGATATTATTGTCGAATTAAAAGAAGGTAAGGTTCTTCAAGAAGCAGAACTCGTATTTACTGTGCCAGAGGGATTATGGTTAGAATCTGTAGTGAAAATTATTGCAAAAGAGACAGACCATGAAGAAGAAGCAATCCTTGAGTTGTTAGAAGACCGAGAGTACCTTGAACAATTAATTAGTAAGTATGATGTCCTAACTGATGATATCTTAAATGAAGAAATACGTCACCCGTTAGAAGGGTATTTATTCCCTGCAAGATACGACTTCCTTGATGCGGATGTCTCGATTAAGTCCATTATAGAAACGATGATCAAACGAACAAATGATGTCGTCATGCCTTTAGTTACATTGCATCCTGACAGTGAATATTCGATTCATGAACTGCTATCATTAGCGTCCATTATAGAAAGAGAAGCTAAACAGAATGAGGATCGCTTTAAAATCTCTGGAGTACTTTACAACCGTCTAGAAAGAGGGATGATGCTACAAGTTGACCCTACGGTCGCTTATGCTCACGGAGAACATCAATACATGACATCATTTGCAGCGTTAGAAATTGATTCTCCTTATAACACATATAGGTATACAGGCATTCCGCCAGGTCCTATAGCTAATCCTGGGGAGGCGTCAATTAAGGCAGCCTTTACTCCTGATGACATTGATTATTTATTCTTCTATGCCCGCTATAACGGTGAAGTGATTTATACGGAAACATATGCTGAGCATAGCCGTGTACAGCAGGAATATCGACAAGAATGGATAGACGCAATGGAGCAAAATGCACAAGAAGAACAGGAAGAAACGGAAGAGGAATAGGGAGAATGACTCCTATTCCCTTTTTCCTATGGTTTAAACTTTCTAAAATAAGAAACAATTAATGAAGTAAAGAGAAAATTCATAAAGTAGAGGATTGTTCATGATAGGGAATAATGAAATTATTCAGTACTTAGAAAACCTCATACCAACACGGTCAGAGGTCCTAATAGAGATGGAAGCGTATGCCAAAGAGCATAACGTTCCCATAATGGAGTTAATAGGAATAGAAATGATTCTACAGCTATTAAAGCTGGCTAAACCAAAGAGAATACTCGAAATAGGTACAGCAATAGGATATTCAGCGATTCGAATGGCTGAAGCACTACCAGACTGTGAAATTGTCACAATTGAACGAGATGAGGTACGGTATCAAAAAGCGTTAACGTTTATTGCTAAGGCACAGATGGAAAATAGAATAACCGTTATATTAGGAGATGCACTTGAAATAGAGGGGAAACTTGAAAAACAAGCTCCATTTGATGTATTATTTATTGATGCTGCAAAAGGACAATATCAACGTTTTTTCGAAAAGTATAGTTCATATGTAAAAAACGGTGGTACGATTATTTCAGATAATGTGCTTTTTAAGGGGTATGTTGCAAATATAGAACAAGTGGAAAAAAAGAGGCTAAAATCATTGGCAAAAAAACTTTCCACGTATAATGAATGGTTAATGAATTTAGCTAACTATGATACGTCAATCATACCTATAGGTGATGGTGTTGCAATTAGTATTAAGGGAGAGGAAGGTGACACAAATGAATAAAATACCAGAAATACTGGTTACTCCAAATAGTGTTACGGCTGTTGAACGACTTATTAAAGCAGGAGCCAATGCGGTTGTCATTGGGGAAGAAAAATTTGGACTTCGCCTAGCGGGTGAATTTTCTCGTGCTGAAGTAGAAGAAGCAACAAAGATTGCCCACGAGCATGGAGCAAAAGTATATGTAGCAATGAATGCAATTTTTCATAACGATAGAATTGCAGAACTGCCGGATTATCTAGCATTTCTTGATAAAATAAATGTAGATGCTGTGATTTTTGGTGACCCAGCTGTTATCATGGCCGCCAAAGAAGTAGCGCCAAACATGAGGTTACATTGGAATACAGAAACCACAGCTACAAATTGGTTTACTGCGAACTATTGGGGGAAAAGAGGAGCAACTCGTGTCGTAGTAGCTCGCGAAATCAATATGGATGCCATTGTCGAAATGAAAGAGCATGCAGAAGTAGAAGTTGAAGTTCAAGTTCATGGAATGACCAACATGTTTCAATCAAAGAGAACATTAATCGGAAATTATTTTCAATATCAAGGTAAAGACCTAAAAGTCGAAAAAACAGATAAAAGTAGACAAATGTTCTTATATGACCCTGAACGAGGAGCCAAATATCCTATTTATGAAGACATAAACGGAACTCATATTATGAGTCCAAAGGATATTTGTATTATTGATGAGCTTGAGGATATGTTAGAGGCGGGAATAGATAGCTTTAAAATTGAAGGATTATTTAAGTCAACGGAATACATGGAATCGATTATTGCGCTTTATAAAGAAGCGATACAATTATATTTTGAAGACGAGCAGCGGTATGAAGATAAAAAAGAAGAGTATTTAGAACAGATTAGAGATTTACAACCTCCTAATCGAGATATCGATACAGGCTTCTTCTTTAAAGAAACGGTTTACTAAGGAGGGAAATAGAATGCAAGCCATATCAGAACGAACAGCAGAAGGAAAGCGAATTATCGTAAAAAAACCAGAGTTATTAGCTCCTGCTGGTAACCTTGAGAAACTAAAAATAGCGATTCATTACGGAGCAGATGCTGTTTTTATTGGTGGACAAGAGTTTGGATTACGATCTAACGCAGATAATTTTTCAAAAGAAGAAATGCGTGAGGGCGTAGAATTTGCTAATAAATACGGAGCCAAGGTCTATGTCACTACAAATATTTTTGCTCATAATGAAAATATGGATGGGTTGGAAGAATATTTACAAGGTCTTCAGGAAGTTGGAGTAACAGGAATTATTGTGGCAGACCCACTTATTATTGAAACCTGTCGTAAAGTTGCTCCGAATGTAGAAATTCATCTAAGTACTCAGCAGTCATTATCAAACTGGCTAGCGGTTAAGTACTGGAAAGATGAAGGGCTTCACCGTGTCGTATTAGCGCGTGAGGTAGGCCTTGAAGAGATGCTTGAAATGAAAAAGCATGTTGACATTGAAATTGAAACATTTATCCACGGGGCGATGTGTATTTCTTATTCAGGTCGTTGTGTATTGAGTAATCATATGACAGCTAGAGACTCCAATCGCGGCGGCTGTTGCCAATCGTGTCGTTGGGATTATAATCTCTTTGAAGAAGCGGAAGAAGACGGAGTGCATAAAGAAACGGCTTTGTACGGGGATGAGGATGCCCCATATACAATGAGCCCAAAAGATTTGAACTTACTTCAATCGATACCTAAATTAATTGAGGCAGGGATCGACAGCCTTAAAGTGGAAGGGCGTATGAAGTCCATTCACTATGTAGCTACAGTAACTTCTGTGTATCGTAAAGTCATTGACGCATATTGTGAGGACCCTGACAATTTTGTTATTAAAAAGGAATGGGTTCAAGAGTTGGAGAAATGTGCAAATCGTGATTTTGCTCCACAGTTTTTTGAGGGAACTCCAACGTATCAAGAGCAAATGTACGGAAATCATCCGAAACGAACGACGTATGATTTTGCTGGTCTTGTCCTAGACTATGATGAAGAGACATCAATTGTTACATTGCAACAAAGGAACCATTTTAAGCCTGGTGATGAAATTGAATTTTTCGGGCCTGAAATCGATAATTTTGTACAAACCGTTGAGACGATATGGGATGAGGACGGGAATGAACTTGATGCCGCAAGACACCCGTTACAAATTGTTAAATTAAAGGTAAAACACAAAGTCTATCCTAATAACATGATGCGTAAAGAGGTTCGATAATGATTAAAGCAAAACCAGTGGTAATTGGGGTAACTGGTGGAACAGGTTCGGGAAAGACGACAGTGGCCAAAGAGATATTTAAGCAGTTTACGGATAAATCTATAGTATTAATTGAGCAAGATGCATATTATAAAGACCAAAGCCACTTACCTATGTCTAAAAGAATTGAAACGAATTATGACCATCCGTTAGCATTTGATAATGATTTGCTGATTACTCATTTACAGCAGTTATCTCAAGGAATTGCTATTGAAAAGCCTGTATATGATTATAAAATCCATACGCGTTCATCAGAAACTGTAACAATAGAACCTAAGGATGTTATCATTGTAGAAGGAATTCTTGTTTTAGAAGATAAACGCTTACGCGATATGTTTGATATCAAACTATTTGTCGATACTGATGCGGATATCCGGATTATCAGACGGATTACACGAGATATAGAAGAACGAGGGCGCACAATAAACGATGTTATTTTACAATATACATCCATTGTACGGCCTATGCATTTACAGTTTATTGAACCAACAAAAAGGTACGCTGATCTCATTGTACCTGAAGGTGGTCAAAATAAAGTAGCAATTGATTTAATGGTTACTAAGGTAAAGTCGATTTTTGCTGAAAAGGCTTTGTTGCTAAATGAGGTAAAAAATTGATAAACTATTGTTGTTGTCCAAATTTTTCATGACAACATGACGTAATTTGTTTATAATAGCATAAAGGAAAGCGGGGTATCACACCTTCGCTTTCTTCTTACATATGCGGCTTTATATCGTACCATTTTATTGATTAGCAGGAAAGAGGAGTGAAAGTCATGGTAGAAGAAAAAAAGCATTATATGACATTAGAAGGAAAGCAAAAGTTAGAAGATGAATTAGAATATTTAAAATCGGAGCGTCGAAAAGAAGTAGTAGAGCGTATTAAAGTGGCGCGAAGCTTTGGAGATTTATCAGAGAACTCTGAGTACGATTCTGCAAAAGAGGAGCAAGCCTTTGTTGAAGGAAGAATTTCTCAAGTAGAGAATATCCTCAGAAATGCAGTAATTATAGAAGATGACGGAAACAATACGAATGTAGTTTCATTAGGAAAAACAGTTCGCTTTGTTGAATTACCTGATGGAGATGAAGAGGAATATACGATTGTTGGTAGTGCGGAATCTGACCCATTCGAAGGAAAAATTTCAAATGATTCTCCGATGGCTCAAAGCTTACTTGGTCGCTCCATTGGTGAAAAAGTAACCGTTAACACTCCAGGTGGAGAAATGGAAGTTGAAATTCTTGAAGTGAAGTAATTACAGTTGACTGACTTGATTTTCCTATTGAGTCAGTCTTTCCTTTTTACTAACAGTCCCTTCTATATAAAATATAAACTTCCTACATTCCCTTAAAGCCAATAGCAAGTTTGTTGATGTCGAGGAGCATAATAATACCGAACCTAAAAGGGGAGGGTATTTACAATGGATGAGTCAAATTGTTTTTATTGTCATACTGACATTGAAAATCACTCGTATGTTGCTCCGTTTTTACAAGCAGGTGACCATATTGAAAAACCCCTTTGTTATGATTGTTATCGAGATTGGTTAGAGGGAATTAAAGGTTAATTTTTTTTACAAATCGAGTTTTAAATCATATGATTTATGACTCGATTTTTAGTAGTTTTCTGACAGTAACACAATTTTCATTAGAATAGATTTTATCAGGTCTAGCATAAATATTACATATAATAGTATAATAGAGGTAAGGTAGGAAGGAGATGGATTATGGAGTTTCAAACAAGATACCAACAACGTAAAAAACAAAAAATGAACCACTTTTTAAATCTAGCTATTATCGTAGTCATATTATTAATCATTTATTTTACGTATAAGATGTTTTTTGGTCCTCCTCCAAACCAACCTGTTGCTGAAGAACAAACGGAAGAAGTAACGACAGAGACAGAAGTTATTGAAGCTGAAGAAAGTGAAGAAACGGAAGATGCTCAGACAAATCACGGTGAACCTGAAGTTCCTCCATTAGAAGAAGAGCAGGATAATCATGCTGAACAAGAAGAAATGGAAGAATCCTTTTCGGATGGTGAATGGAAACCGGTTGGGACTGTTCAAGAAACTGAGAACTTCCAAGCTGACTTTACAAGAGACAGTACCAATTGGAATGAGATGACAAAAGCAATTCTATTAGCAACAGGGTTAACGGAAGAGGATATGATTATTTGGCGACTAGGAAATGGTGGAAATCTTCAAAGTGCAGTAGGTACAGTAAGTGACGGTCAAAACCAAAACACTCCTTATCAAGTTAGACTAGAGTGGACCAATCAAGGATGGCTTCCTGTAGAGGTAATAAAGTTAACGGAAAATCCATACAACTAACCGGCAAATATGTCGGTTAGTTTTTTGCTTTAAAATGAACAATGGCACTGTACTTCAGCTTATCCATCTGTGGATCAACTTGAACGTTGTAGGAAATGTGATGAACCTGAAGCAAAAGTACTTTATTGTTTTCAACTTGCTCATTGATTTTTAGTTCTAGTGTCTTCAGGTCAAAAGCTTCAAAACACTCGATTTTATCTTCGATTCTGTCCAATTGAATCATTTTTTCTACTCCTCTAGTAAATAAATTATCAATAATATAATACCAAAAAAAGAAAAGATGTGAAATCATGGCTCGAACAAGGTATACTATACATTGGTTTTGACAACCTAATATAATAAAGTAAGAAAGGGTTGGAGTTATGAAAATAGGAATAATTGGAGCGATGGATGAAGAAGTAGAGCTTCTAAAAAGTAAATTATCAAATCGAGAAGACACTTCCATCGCAGGCTGTGAATTTCACAGTGGGCAAATCAACGGACAAGAGGTCGTTATTTTAAAATCAGGAATTGGAAAAGTGAATGCAGCCGTGGGAACTACTTTGCTTATTCAACTACATAAACCGGATGCAATTATTAATACAGGTTCTGCAGGTGGATTTAATGAGAATCTTAAAGTTGGGGATATCGTTATCTCAACTGAAATTCGTTATAATGATGTTGATGCGACGGTGTTTGGTTATGAATTTGGTCAAGTCCCAAGAATGCCTGCCTATTTTGAACCAGACGAATCATTAATCGAAACAGCCAAAAGATGTGCTCAAGATGTAGGTGTCCATTCTGTAGAGGGTCTTGTTCTTTCAGGGGATTCGTTTATGAGCGACCATGAACTGGTCAAAATACTAAAACAGCGCTTTTCTGAACCGCAATGTGCTGAAATGGAAGCCGGGGCAATTGCTCAAGTTTGCCATCAATTTAAAGTTCCTTTTGTAATTATTCGTTCTTTATCTGATATTGCAGGGACTGAAGCTAAGATATCGTACGACCAATTCCTAGAAACAGCTTCCGTCAACTCAGCAAATCTTGTTTTACTTATGGTCGAGAATTTAAAACAGTAATCTCACAAGAGGGTGTGAGAAAAGGTTTGTTTTACCTTTTGCCACACCTTCTTCCTTATATCCCTTTCATTGCATTCTACGTATCTATCATTTCGATGGTAAAATAGATGCAGGAGGAGATGTAAGTGGATGAAAAGCAATTACAAACATTAAAGGATAAAGTTGTTGACTACCGTCGCTACGCCTATATTCTGCTTTCCATTTCTATCTTTTTGTTTATAGGACTATTAATTCCGAATGAAACAACATTAGGACCAGAATATATGGTAGCCGTGGTATTTATCATGTTGTTTACAGCTGTTGTCTTTAACCGAAGAGCAACAATATGTCAAAATAAAATAAATGAAGAAGAGTAAGAGGGTACTTCCAAAGGTCAACCAGACTTTTGGAATACCCTCTTTCTTTTTTCTACGACAAAGTATGACATTGTACCTGTAAATAAATAGGTAAAAAGGTAATTACAATAAAAAATTAGTCATGGTAAAATCATCCTTAATATAGAAAAAATAACAGTAGTAGTTTAGTTAGTTAGGAGTTTTTTTATGCTACTTTCACTTTTTAAAGGAAGCATAGTATATGATTGTGTCCTCCCTACAAAGGTGCAAGGACAATTTTGGGTTACTCACAAAGGCAAAAATGAGTATGAAGAGAAGATTATTTGTGTTGAAGGTGTGGAGGGGAAATGGCTCCTCAAATCTAATCGTAAGGCTTACATATTAGATGAACAAAACAATAAGATAAAAGAGAAACATATTGAAGAAACTGAAGTATATCGTATATACATCCCTCGTTCAAATGAAACTGTCTTATTATATGCTGACCCTATTACACATGATAGAAAAAAATATACTAAGTTTATATTACCTTCGACTTGTGAATTGTTAATTGGTCGAAGTGAACGATGTGATATCTCTTTTCAAAATAAGTATGTCTCATCCAATCATGCAACACTTCGCTGTAGCGACAATCAAATCTATTTAAAAAATATAAGTCAATCTAATGGAACATATATAAACGGAGAACGCTTAGCAGAAAAAAAACTAAAACCTGGTGATGTAATCACTATAATAGGATTGAAAATCATAGTAGGTCAAGGGTTTATTGCGTTAAACAATCCAGACGGAAAGGTAACTATTAATCAAACTGTATTAAAGCCATTCATGCAACAAGAGGTTGAATTTGTTGAAGAAGAGCTTGAATTACTTGAAGAGAACGACTCTGTTATGAATACGTTCTATCGGTCTCCGCGGTTCAAAAGGGACATCGAAAGAAGAGAAATTAAGGTTGATCCTCCCCCTGCACTAGGGAACATGGAAGAAACGCCATTGATGTTAATGATTGGTCCGTCTATTACAATGGCATTAGCTTCTTTAGTAATAGGGGTTTTTACGATTCAATATGCACTTAGTAACAACGGAAATCTAATGTTTGCCATTCCAACACTAATGATGTCCGTTAGTATGTTAATAGGTTCTGTTCTATTTCCAATTCTAACGAGGAAATATGAAAGAAAAAAGCGAGTAGAGAAAGAAAAGCTACGACAAGAAAAGTATTCAAAGTATCTAAAAGATATGGGAGAAGTGATTAAACAAGAATGTATCCACCAAAGTGAGATACTTCACGAAAATTTTGTAACCGTTGGAGAGTGTGTTAACAGGATTAAGGAAACATCAAGTAAGTTATGGGAACGTACACGTGAGCAAAATGACTTTTTAGCATTACGACTGGGGCTCGGAAATCGGCCACTTGAAGCAGATATTCGTTACCCTGAAAAGCGTTTTAGCCTAGAAGATGATAATTTACAAGAAGAATTATACCAACTCGCTCAATCTCCTAAAGAACTAGTACAAGTTCCGATAACTCTTTCATTAGTTCAAAAAACAATTAATGGGATTGTTGGAAATCGCAGTCGTGGGATAGATGTAGCCAAGAACCTTATCATCCAAATCGCCTCTCTTCATTCCTACGATGAAGTTAAGATGGTCTTTCTCTATGATAAAAAAGAGCAAGATGTCTGGAATTTTGTTAAGTGGTTTCCTCATGTATGGGATAAAGAAAGTGGCATTCGTTTTATTGCAACGAAGCCTAGTGAAATCAAAGAGCTTTCCGTTTACCTTGAAAGAGAATTAGCGAAAAGAGAGACTCTTTCAGATGGACAAAATATAGGAGAAATTTCGCCTTATTTTGTGATTTTTGCTCTTGATAAAAAATTACTAGAAAAAGCTGAAATTATTCGCTCACTCTATAAGAAAAAAGTGAATTATGGGTTTAGTATCATCCATTTATATGATCAAGTAATTGATTTACCAATTCAATGTACAATGGTACTAGATTTAGGGCAGAAAGTAACAAAACTGTTTGATAAAAATGATATTTCCGGCAAGTACACAGCCGTTCAACCAGAGGGGTATTTAAAAGGGGATGAAGAAAAACTTGCGATAAAATTAGCTAATACTCAGTTAATAACTTCGGATTCAGCTTATATTTTGCCTAATATGCTAACCTTTTTAGAAATGTTTGAAGTAGGAAAAATCGAACACTTAAATGCATTAACACGTTGGAAGGAAAATGACCCGACGATTAACCTAGAAACGAGAATAGGAGTTAATACAAGTGGTGGTTGGTTTAACCTAGATTTGCATGAGAGGTTTCACGGTCCTCACGGTTTAGTAGCCGGGATGACGGGTTCTGGTAAGAGTGAGTTTATTATGACCTTTATTTTATCGCTTGCCGTTAATTTTCACCCACATGAAGTAGCCTTTATTTTAATTGATTATAAAGGTGGGGGAATGGCCCATACATTTACAAATCTTCCTCATCTAGCGGGGACGATCACGAACTTAGATGGGGCTGCTGTGAATCGTTCATTACTTTCTATCCAAAGTGAGTTAAAGCGACGTCAAGCCTTATTTAACGAAGCAAGCAAAGCGATTGAAGTTAGTAACATTGACATTTATAAATATCAAAAATTGTACCGCGAACGAAAAGTACAAGAACCGGTGCAGCACCTGTTTATTATTTCAGATGAGTTTGCAGAGTTAAAAACACAACAACCTGAATTTATGGAACAGCTTGTGAGTGCAGCAAGGATTGGGCGAAGTTTAGGTGTTCACTTAATCCTAGCAACACAAAAACCATCGGGTGTTGTCGATGATCAAATTTGGAGTAACAGTAAATTTAGAATTTCTCTAAAGGTACAAGAGAAAGCCGATAGTATGGATGTCATAAAACGACCAGATGCCGCCGAGTTATCAGTTACGGGTCGCTTTTATTTACAGGTAGGCTTTAATGAATTATTCGAGCTTGGGCAATCTTCTTGGGCAGGGGCACCGTATTACCCATCTGACCGAGTGGAAAGTATACAAGATGATGGTGTCACCATCATCGATACATTAGGACGAATTGTTAAGGACGTTCGGATTGATAAACGAAAAGGAACAAATCCGCCTAAACAAATCGATGAAGTTACCAAATACTTAGCTACCATTGCTCAAGAAGAAAAAATCTCTATTAAAAAGATTTGGTTAGACCCTATCCCAGCGAAGATTTATATAAACGATTTAAAACAAAAATACAATAGTTCCAGTAAGCAAAGGGGTATCATAAACCCAATCATTGGAGAAGTGGATGACCCAACGAATCAAAAACAAATGGAATTGTCATTTCCATTAACAAGTGAAGGAAATGCGATTATATATGGTTCAGCTGGAAATGGGAAGACGACTTTTTTAACAACATTACTATATTCAGTGATGGAGTCGCATACCCCTGATGAAGTACATTTTTATGTGTTGGATTTTAGTGCTGAGACATTACGAGCTTTTGCAAAGGCACCTCATGTAGGCGATGTTCTCTTTTCGAGTGATGCTGAAAAAATAGACAATTTATTCAAGATGCTAGATTCAGAAATAATGAACCGAAAGAAAAAGTTTGCGGATTATGGTGGAGATTATCATTCGTATCTCCGTGGGACAAATGAGCAAATTCCAGTGGTTGTGGTCGTTGTTCATAACTATTCAGCTTTTACAGAAACGTATGAGGATAAAGAAGAAGCGATAAGCTACCTAACAAGAGAAGGTTTAAAATATGGGATTTATTTTATCGTAACAGCGTTAAATACAGGGGCAGTTCGGTTCCGGATACAACAAAATTTTAAACAAATGTATGTCCTGCAACTTAATGACGAAACAGACTATTCTACCATTCTAGGGAATGTATATGGATTATACCCGTCTAAGCATAAGGGCAGAGGCCTGTTTAAATTAGACAAAATATATGAGTTTCAAATTGCGCATGTAACAGCTACAGAAGAAAATGTGTTTGATTATATCAGGACTTACTGTGAAGAATATGCCGCTATATGGACTCATGAGAGTGCCAAGAAAATCCCTGTTCTACCAGAGCGGGTTGATATAAATTATCTAAAGGAGGAGATAGTAAACCAAAATCCTATGCAAATTCCAGTAGGGGTTGAAAAAAATAGTTTAGAAATTGCTTATTACGACTTTTACCGTTCCTATATCAATATGGTGTTACTTGATAGTTTTGATAACGCTCATTTCATTCAAGGTTTAGCAGAAGTGACTCACCTACAAGACAAGATAGATGTCCTAGTCTTTGACCCATTAGCGATGTTTGCCAGAGGTCCTTCAACCTATCAGTATCAGTATGGGGATAAAGATGCCCAACTTGAGCGACAAGTTGTTCAACTGTTTAGCACCTTGGTCGAGCGTAATAATACTTATAAAGATGCGCTAGAGCAAGGGATAGAGCCTCCTACGTTTGATAGATTGATATGCATCATTCACTCTCTTACAGGACTGTTATCAAGGCTAACTGAAGACTCAAAGGATAAAATTCGTGTCTTGTTAGAAAAAGGTGAAGTTGAGTATAACGTCACAGTAATTATGGTTGAACGAGCAGAGGACATCTCAGGCTATTCGCTTGAGCCATGGTTTAAAAAGAACGTGTCACTAAGTGATGGCATTTGGGTAGGTAATGGAATTGGAGACTATCAATTTAAACTTAAGATAAAAGCGAACAATACCATTTATCAAGACATCGGTGAAGATTCAGGATATGTTATGGAAAAAGGAAGACTCACTCTTGTTAAATTACTATCACCTTCATTAACACCAATACAGGATACCGTGGAGGTGTAGAGTGATGAATAAAATTTTAGTAGAAGTATATGTTCCTGTTTTAAATAATCACTTTGATGTTTATCTTCCACTCACTAGTAAAGTCTATGAAATTAAAATTTTATTAGTACGAGCTTTAGAAGATATGACAGCTGGTTATTTTATCTCACACGAGAATGTAATTTGTGATCGACATACCGGAGAGGTACTTGATATTAACAAATCAGTGTTAGACCTAGAATTAATCAATGGGTCAAAGCTGATGTTGATATAAAAACTAACAAAATGTTTGAAAGGAGTTTTACCTATGTCAAGAAGAATTGTTGTTGACCCTGCAAGACTAGAAACTGCAGCTACCAAAGTGGATTCACAATCAGCGGATTATGAAAAGCTCTATCTTCAACTCTTTCAAGAAATAGATAGCATGGGAGCCGCTTGGAAAGGTGTAGATAATACTGCGTATGTAACACAAATCAAAGGATTTACTGATGATTTTCAAAGAATGACAAAGTTGATGAAAGAGTATGCAGAGTTTCTTAGATTAAGTGCCAAAGCCTATCGTCAAACTCAAAGTGAAATTGCTAACAATGCAAAAAGACTAACAAACTAATATGTAGTTAAAAAGGAGGAATTTAATATGTCTTTGGAAGGAATTACAATTACGCTAGGAGAGGTTTCGAAGACGGCGGGTACCGTTCGTTCTATAAATACAAACCTCATGGTACGACTTGAAGAAATTAAAAAGGAAATGAATGAACTTTCTGCAACATGGCAAAGTGATGCATCTGAAACGATACGTGCAAACTTTAATGCCCTCGCTCCAAAGTTTGAGAATTACCGTGAGATTGTTGACGCGTATGCAAAATTTTTAGATATGACAGTTGAGAGCTATAATACGGCTGAAACTACTATTAACACAAATGCTGGAGCATTTAAATAAGTGAGTCGTCCCCAAAAGGCAGTTTTGTCTTTTGGGGATCCCTCTATTTCTCTATCGCATCCAAGGTTTTGGGGAGGACAGTAATATCGATTCCTGCCTGCCCAAGTTTGTGGATATACGAATACTGTTAAGAAGGTGATGACGTGAGTATCAATGTGAATTGGGCCATACAACAGGCCAGTGAACTTGCACGTAATGCAAGGATTCTTTCTGATAGGAAAAATAGTTTAGAGCAGACACGTGGGAGTATAGGGGGTGTATGGAGAGGAACTGAAATTAAGTATGTAAACAACTCGATTCTACGTCTTAATAAGGATTTAGGAAAT
This sequence comes from Bacillus alkalicellulosilyticus, assembly GCF_002019795.1. Classification (GTDB taxonomy): domain Bacteria; phylum Bacillota; class Bacilli; order Bacillales; family Bacillaceae_F; genus Bacillus_AO; species Bacillus_AO alkalicellulosilyticum. The sequence goes on from NZ_KV917381.1 coordinate 1,328,770, forward strand.
TTAGCCAATCGTATTATTTCCATACAAGAAGATATCAAATCTGTGGCATATGAAATAAGAAGAGAAGAAGAGGCGGCAGAAAAAGCCGCCGCAGAAAAAGCCGCAAGAGAGGCAGCTGCTGCAAAAGCAAACTCGTAAAAAAAACAATCTTCTACACACCTAAGACAAAATTAATGTGTACGTATTTCTTTGAGTTACATGTCTTTGAAAAAGCGGGGTGGGAGTGTGTCTCGGATTGATATACGAATAAATGAGATTCTACAAGAAATCAGTCAGATAGAGAAACAAAGAACAATGATATCCTCCACAAGAGGAAATATAAAGTCAGTATCGAATAGTTTAGATAGGAAGATTGCAGCAAGACGCAACATTGGTGGGCGCTTAGACGATGTACAACGAGCTCTTCTTGACATTGAACAACAACTAAAAGCGATTGAGAAATTTACAAACCAATCGATGACCGCGTACTCAAACAATGAAAAAAGACTAGTGAGTCTAGGAAAAAAGCATACTCTTTCAAGAAAATCGGTCAAAACATACATTTTGAATGCGTTTAAAGGAACTAAAGTCAAATTCACTTTAAAAAAGCCGAAAGTACGCACAGCAGATGTGAAAACAATAAAATTAATGGCAAAGGTTTACAAGGTCCTTAACAGTTCGTACATTGAAAATAAAGTAACCCAAGCCAAGGAACAAACGCTTAATAAACCATATCATTGGTATCAACAAGCTGTAACCTTTACCACTCAAAAAAGTAAAGAAATCATACCTTTTCATTGTTCGATTTAAATTATTTAAACGATAAAGCTCAAACAGCACTAGAGTCTGTTAGAAATATACAAAGTTGGTTTCAAGGGAAAATTGATCTTACGCGTACACTTGCTTCCATACTTCAACATTCCTATCAAACAAGGCCAAGTTCATGGGAGATGCTAAACGGAGCTTATGTAACATTTAAACAGAAGGTCACTCAACAAATCGTATACAATGTAGTAAGCTCTGGTCTATTGAAAAGCACCTTCACCAAAATTGAGGAAGCCGCTAGCAAATGGCGATCGATAGTCACTACCGGCGAACTTCTCGCATCGATAATGTCCAACCGAGAAGTGGTTGAGCTAGCCTTTACTTCCTTTTCCCAAAGCAGAGGAAGTGTGCAGAGCCAACTTGGATTGGCCTACGGTGTAGGAGAACAACTTTACGAAGACATAAAGGGAGCAGTTGAACTATTATATTACATCGATCAATTTACTAAGGATCATAAGGTACGAACTCAGTTTGCATGGTCGCTTTATCACATGGGCTCAACACCAGAAGGTAACTTCAGCTTGAAACAACTTGGTGGAACGATAGCAAACGACATCAAGACAGGTATCGTAACCGAATATACCGACGCCTTCACCGTTTTCTTCCAAAACGCAAAAACGGTCCTAAGTGGAACCGCAAGTTTTGAAGAAGCACGCTCTTTCGGAAACGCCACCGTCCGAGTCGGAGAAGTCGTAGGACTAGGCTATGGTACAACGAAACTAACAATCCAAGTAAGCTCTAAAACAGGCAACATTCTAACATTGGGAAACTCATCACTCCGGTATCTAGTAGCTAATGAAAATGGGTCTGTGAGATTGCCTGGTAATGGTACGGGTAATCTTAAATCCACAAAGCTATCTTCTGCACAAGTTGAATTAGAGTGGTTGCCTGAAAAATATACTGCTCTTGAGGTAAAGGGTACTGTTAAAGTATCTGGAATCGAAGTAGACGTTTCTAGAAGGGTTTACCAAATGAAACAGTACGATAACTTTAGAAAAAAATATTGGAAGATGCGTGCAAATGAATAATCTGGAGGTTTACTATGAACAAAGAGATTTTAGATTTGATTAAGAAATATCGGGTAAAGGGGGATTTATTCGGAGAGGTCTCTGAAGAATATATTCAACATGCTGAAGCTACACTTAATTTGAAATTTCCCAAAGGATATCGTGAGTACGTTAAAAACTTTGGTTCTGGTGGAATATGCGGAATTGAGATATAAGGCATTGAAGGGGATCTGGGTGCTTCTGTAGTGAATACCACTGAAAGATACAGGAAATTAGGATTAAATAATGATAAGGTAGTAATTTATGACGGTGGAGAATTTTTCATGTGCATTCTAGGTATTACGGAAGGTGAAAAAGTTTATTGCGGGGATAGAAGTGGGAAAGAACCAGTAATGCATTACAGAAGTTTTGACGAATTTATACTTGATATGTTTCAAGAAGGAATTGACAATTTATAGGTTTTGTAGCTAGACATAACTTTTAACTTGTCAGATTTGATTTATAGAGATACCGATATGAAAAAATGAGAATTATAAGGGAAACTGATTTTTACACAACCTGTTCTATAGGGCAGTGAATCGCACCGAATCACCAATTTCATAGTGTCATAAACATTATCCCAAAGGATTAAGATAATTAACAGGCTCGTTGATTAAAAGAAAAATATATGGATAAAGCACTCGATTGACTATTGAATAAGGTAATCAGTGTTTTTTTGTATTTCGAAGTATATTGTAAAGGGAAATAGTTATAAATTCTTTGTCCAACTCCATTACCCAATGTAAACGACGTTTCCCAATCCAACTCAGAGTAGTCATGATTCGGCAGTTTTGTGGATAATGAAAATAGGGTTATGTCTCATTTCTAACTTTTCTCCCATGGCTTGAACACGGTATAATGACATAAATGCTTTAGAGCGGAGGCTTTTATGAAAACAAAACGACCCATCGTGTTAGCAGCAATTATTTTAGCGATGTTTATGGCTGCGGTCGAAGCAACGATTGTTGCTACAGCAATGCCCGGGATTGTGGCTGATTTAGGTGGATTTTCATTATTCACTTGGGTATTTGGTTCTTACTTGCTCATGCAAGTTGTCACTATACCGATATATGGAAAACTGTCTGATTTATTTGGCCGTAAAATTATATTTTCGATTGGAATTATAATATTTTTAATTGGTTCACTTATTTGTGGATTGGCTGGTTCAATGGAATTGCTCATATTGGCCCGTTTTATTCAAGGATTAGGTGCAGGAGCGGTTCAGCCAATTGCTACGACGATTGTGGGCGATATGTATACAAAAGAAGAGCGTGCAAGTATCCAAGGCTACCTAGCGAGTATTTGGGGGATTTCCTCAATTCTTGGACCTGTGTTAGGTGGCGTATTTGTTGAATACCTGCACTGGTCCTGGATATTTTGGATGAACATTCCATTTGGTATTCTTTCTATTATTGGGGTTGTCCTCTTTTTAAAAGAAGAAGTGGAAACAAAAAAACATACGATTGATTATTGGGGTGCAACTTTGCTTTTTATAAGTGTGACTGCTGTTATGCTTATCCTTATTCAAGGAGGAACGGAGTGGGCCTGGAATTCCACAGAAGTTATCGTCTCCGTCGTTGTTTTTAGCCTTGCTTTACTTACGTTTATCGCACAAGAGAAACGAACACCTGACCCGATTATATCGTTAGACATTTGGAAGGATAAATTAATTCTTTTTGCGAATCTAGCCTCTTTTACATCAGGTGCGTTATTACTAGCGGTGTCGTCTTTTTTACCTACATATGTTCAAGGGGTTATGAGTAAACCAGCAATGATTGCAGGGTTTACTGTTACGATGATTTCCATTGGGTGGCCGCTTTCTTCAACGATAGCTGGGAAGTTAATGTTAAAAATGGGCTTTCGTTGGACAGCTGTCTTAGGAGGGAGTGCGCTTGTCTTTGGGTCTCTTTTTTACATCACCCTTCCTTATGTGAATACACCAGTTTGGGCAGGTGTTGGGTCCTTCTTTATTGGGGTAGGAATGGGGTTCTCAACGACTACTTTTATCGTAGCGATTCAAAGCAATGTAGATTGGAAACAGAGAGGGACCGCAACCGCAGCCAATATGTTTATGAGAACATTAGGAGGAGCGGTCGGGGTCGCACTTCTGGGTGGATTATTAAATAGTAGATTAATTCGCTATTTACAAGAACATCAGGACATATTGTCTTTTGAAGTTACAACAGATGCGGTGCAGCGCTTGCTCGACCGTACAGGGGAGACTTCTCTATCGGCAGGAGAAATCATCATCCTTCAACAAGGACTAATCCATGCTTTATCTACTGTCTTTTGGGGAATCGCAATCTTTGCAACCATTAGCTTGGTATTTATCAGCTTACTTCCCCATGACCGAAAAAAAGAACAAGAGTAACAGAACAATTCTCCTTTATCCTACTTACTTCTTAAGGGTGCTTATGTCGCCTTTAAGAAGTTCTAGGAAATGATGGAGAATTTTTGCTGTTAATCCCCAAATTACATAATCTTCATAGTAATAAAAGAACTCTGAAACCGTGTGCGTTCTTTTATTATATGCTAGTTTGTTTGGTATTTTATCAAAAGGAAATGTTGGTCCCGCATCAAAGGATATGTTCATATCGTATACTTCAGGTTTTGTATGCAATAGGTGAGATAAAGGCACAGTAAAGGTCTTTGCCACCTCATCCGGATTCGGACGAATATGCTCAGGTTTGATGATTTCGCCTACAAAAGGATAAATAATTCCCCGAAACGGTGTAACAAGGACATCAAGTTGTGCATAGCAAGTAACCATTTGTTTTTCTAGTCCTAGTTCCTCACATAGTTCCCTTGTAGCTGTAGCCTCAACGTCATCATCGGAAGTATCTACTTTTCCGCCTGGAAAACAAATTTCCCCAGGTTGGCTGTTTAAATGTAATGCTCTAATTTCAAACAACACATGGAGACCGTCTTCTTTTTGTATGAGTGGCAGCATGACAGCTGATTTCATAAATGAACGATTCCCTAAAATTGATACTGGTCGATTTTCAAGTGTGTCTAAGACTTGTTGAAGTTGCATTGCCATTAACCCCCTCACTTTTATCTATCATAGCAAAGACGAACAAAGGAAGAAAAGGAAAAAAATTACGGATTCCGAACATTCAGGTCAAAAATCGCACCAAATCAAGCAATAATAGAAGTAAAAAGAAAATGCACATTTGTCAGATTCTGTGATAAAATTCAAGTGAGATGAACTTAGCCAAGGCTAGGTATACAGGGAAGGAAGAGGCGACATGGGGTTAAAAGTACTCATTGCGGATGACCAAACTTTAATGCGAGAAGGCTTGCGTACGATTATAGACCTAGAAGAGGATATGAAAGTCGTAGCCACTGCACAAGATGGGATGGACGCGATCGAAAAAACAAAAGAGTATCAGCCTGATGTTGTTTTACTAGATATACAAATGCCTCGAATGAACGGAATACAAAGTTTAATAGAAATAAAAAAGAACCAACCAAAGACTTGCATTTTAATATTAACGACTTTTGCTGAAGAAGAATATATTATTGAAGCTCTATCAAACGGAGTTGATGGCTTTTTATTAAAAGACATGAACTATGACCAATTGATATCTTCTATACGAGATGCAGTTGGAGGTCAATTGATGGTACCTCAAGTCGTTGCAGTGAAGTTAGCTAAACGGCTCGCCAGTTTAAACACGGTAATGGAACATGAACTGAATTTAGGAAAGTTAAAAAAACAAGGTATTCATTTCTCCGAGAGAGAGAGAGAAGTGGCTAATTTAGTCGTCAAAGGGTTAAGTAATAAAAAAATTGCAGAAGAACTATTTATCACTGAAGGCACAGTCAAGAATTACATTAGTGAAATATACAGCAAGCTTGGTGTAAAAGACCGTGCAAAGGCAATTGTCTACCTAAATGAATTAGACTTTCAATCATGACCTAGGTATGACTATCTTCACTAAAAATAGATTATTCTATAAGCTATAATGTGTGTGAAACACTATGAATGACGTTCAATCTGTGAGGAGAGGTTTTATGATAGCAGGATTTGAATTTCAAGAAAAAATAGTTGAAGGAAAAGATACTATCCTTTACCGGGCAAGGTCAATTGAATCGAATGAGACCGTAATCATTAAAACATCGTTATATGACCACCCCACGTTTGAGCAAATAGAATCTTTTAAACGAGAGGTCGATAGGGGATTAAGCCTTTCTGAAGAGTTTATTTTACCATTCACTTTATACCATGAACCGATTCCGAAAAAGAATGCATATCTCGTTAGTAAAGACTATCCAGTTATCACGCTTGAACAATATATCTCTCAATATCAACCTTCACTACAAGACTTTTATGACATCTCAATACGAATTGCAAAAGTGATTGGAAATATACATCAACATAGAATCGTTCACCATTTTATTAATCCATCATCAATCTTAATTACTCCAGACACAAAAGAAATTCGCTTGACTGATTTTTCTTTTTCTACGACTTTTTCTAACTCGCTTACAAGTTCACAAATTCAACGTCTAATTGAGCATGCTGCACCCTACCTGTCTCCGGAACAAACGGGAAGGATTGGAAGGATAGTTGATTATAGAACAGATTTTTATTCTCTTGGTGTCACGTTGTATTTACTTTTAACCTCATCTAAACCATTTCAAGGAAATGATTATCTAGAATGGATTCATGCTCATATCGGAAAATTACCTGTCGAGCCTCATACGATGACACCCTCAATACCAAAATCAGCATCTAACATTGTTATGAAGTTGTTGGCAAAAACTCCGGATGACAGATATCAGAGTGCCTTTGGATTTATAGAAGATATCAAAAAAGCAATGGAAGAAAGACAAGCATTTACATTAGGGGAAAAAGACCATGTAACAGACCTATCCTTTTCCAAAATAGAATTTGTCGGAAGAGAAGAAGAAAAAGCCCAGCTTGAACAAAGCTTGGAAAATGTAAAAAATGGAGAATTAGAAATTGTTTTAGTCTCAGGTGAAACAGGAGTAGGAAAGTCTACCTTAATTCATTCTTTTTTTCAAGGAAATGTAAAAAACGACTATTTGTTTTTATATGGAAAATTTGAAAGAACGGAAGAAAAACAGCCATATGGCCCATTGATTCAAGCGTTTACAACATTTATTCATACTATAGTTGCTCAAGGACCTGACGTCATCCAAGAATGGAAAGACCATTTTTCTTCGATTTTAGGAAATAATATTAATATCATTGCTGAGTTGTTACCAGATTTTCGTTTAATTGTTGGAAACACAGAGCCAGTATCCAATCTTCCTATCGTAGAATCTGAAAATCGATTTCGAATTGTGTTTCATGATTTCATTCAAAGTCTACGTCGAAATCATGAACCACTCGTTTTATTTCTTGATGACATTCAATGGGCAGATCAAGCAACGCTCCAATGGTTTAAAGAGGTCGTATCATTAACGATTCACTCTCATCTATTGGTTATTGGAACGTATCGCATTGAAAATAAAAACCAAAGTTCATTGAAAGAGCTATTGGCTGCTGTTGAACATTCAAACATAAGCAAAGACATTGTGGTTAAACCTTTTTCATTAGTAGAAATTGAAAACTGGTTAGGGAAGTTAATTAGTTTACCAGAGGAACAGTTGAAATTTATTGCAGCCGAATTGTCAAATAAAACATTAGGGAATCCACTGTTTCTTCATCGTTCTCTTCAATCAATTTATGACCAAAGAATTTTATTCTTTGACCATCATAAAGGATTATGGAATATGAGCCGAACCTTATTAGAGCAGTATAATGTATCAGACAATGTTGTTGACCTAATGATTCATAAACTATCAAGCTTTTCTGAAAGAGTAAGAGATATACTGCACATTGCCGCATGTATAGGGAATGTCTTTACACAAACTTTAATTGAAAGAGTAAGCTCTATTCCTTCAGAAGAAATCACGGAATATATTCGAATTGCTTTGAAAGAAGGACTTATTCAGGAAAGAGAGCATATTTCAATCTCTACCTCTATAACTGAAAATCGCTTTTATATGTTTATCCATGATGAAATTTGGAAAGCCGTTTACGCGCAAATCCCAGTTGAAGTAAAAATCAAAACTCATTGGAGAATTGGGAAAAGTAAGCTAAACACAAGTGAAAAATTCTCAAAGGATATTACCTATGACATAGTTCAACAACTAAATTTTGGTATGGATATGATAATCGATAAAAGAGAACGAAAAGTGATTGCTTATTATAATTTTAAGGTTGGGAAAAGAGCTAAAGATGCAATCGCCTATGATTCAGCCTTGTCATATTTTAATAAAGGCTTACAATGGCTAGGTTCAGATGGTTGGATTGAGCATAACTTAAGTTTTTCTCTAACGTACTCTGTTATTGAATGTCTCTATTTAATGGGGAAACCAGAAGAGGCTGAAAAGGAATTAGAAATCCTTAAAGACCATAGTTTAACTCTTGCAGAAAAGATTAACGTAATCCAACTAAAAATGAAAATCGTTCATCACTTGCGACATCCAGAAAAAATCATTGCAACTGCACATGAGGGACTGAAGCTACTGGGCTATTCTTTTCCGCAAAAAGCAAATAAATTTATTATCCTTAAAGAACTGCTAGCAGTTAAGTTGAAATTAAGAAATCAGCAACTTAGTGATACATATCGAAAAGAAAGTGATAATGAGAAAAGCGATTTATTGTTCTCCGTACTAGAAAGCCTAGGCGTATCACTCTATTTACATAATAGAGAATTATATGGGTTGCATATTCTTAAAATGGTACAACTTCATCTTAAGAGTCCAGGTTCTTCCTCGGCGGCCCTTACATTTATGGAATATTCTATTTTACTGATTGAAGGACTTGGGCAATTTAAAAAAGGGTATCAACTTGGAAATCAAGCATTGGCATTAGCTAATAAATATAATAACCATTACATTCAAGGGTTAGTTGAATTTATATTTGGAGGATTTATCAATCACTTGGAACACCCCATTGAGCAAAACATCGGGTACTTTCAACGTGCTTTTAAATTCAACCGGGAATCAGGGAATGTGATTGTTGCAGGAGGTTCACTAGTACAACTCACACTATCTCAAATGATGTGTGGTGTTCATGTGGACGAAATTCATCTTACCATAAAAGAACAAGTGAATAATGTAAAAGCACTTCGGTTAGAGGAGTTTACTCATTATTTCTATTTAATCGAGAAGATGATAGAGATACTAAGAAGTGAAACCAATTCTAGCAAGGAAAAAGCTCATTTAGAACAATCATATAAGCATTTTAATTCGCTTTATGACGGTTTCGGAAGTGTTGAGTTATATATGAAATGGGCCATGGTTTACTACTCATTTTATACAAATGATTTTAGCAAAGCTGTTAAAGAGGGGAAATACATTGAAACGTATTTAAGTAAACAAAATAATGTCTTTGGGTTCGCAGTGGCGGACTTTTGGTTGTATTATAGCATTTCGATTTGCTTGTCATGTTCAGTAGATGAACAGGAACAACGAAATAGTGTAAAAAAGATGATTAAAAAATTAAAGAAGTGGTCGTTGCAGTCTAAAGAAAATTACTTATTTCGTTATTTGTTTGCTCGTGGAGTGTGGGAATATTGGAACGGTGAGAGTGATAAAGCCATCACAACTCTCGACGAGGCATTAGACATCACAGGTGAGAAAAACTTATATCAATACAAAGCTTTTTTTACAACATTAATCGCTAAAATCTATAAAGAAAAACAAAAGCAAACCATTTCACAAGGCTATTATAGGGACGCCTACAACTTATTTAAGAAGTGTGGAGCGGTATCATTGGCGAATAGTGTCATTCAAGAAAACGCGCTTTTATTAGAACGACATGAGTACAAACCAGCATCTCCATCAATTGATGCGATTAGTTTAATTAAAGCATCGCACATACTTTCTAAGGAAATTGTCGTGGAATCCATTTTGACCAAGCTCATGGAAATTGTAACGGAAAATGCAGCTGCACAATATGGTCTTCTAATGTCAGAGAGACAAGATGAACTATTTGTTGAAATAGAAACAAGAGTAAAAGGAGTAACTCAAGAAATTAAAGTTATGGACTCGGTTCCAGCAACCAACACATCTATGTTACCTCTATCGGTGATTCATTATTGTTCAAAGATAAGAGAAGCTGTTATTTGTGAGAATTTGAGTGAAGATAGTCGTTTTCATTTTGATGAATATGTGGTCAAGCACAAGCCAAAGTCAGTTATATGTATACCTATCCTAAATAAAAGACGCTTAATGGGCATGCTTTATTTAGAAAATAATTTATCCACTTCTGCTTTTACAAATGAGCATGCGACCATACTTGATTTGTTAATATCACAGGCAGCCATCTCTATCGAAAATGCACGCTTATATACGAGTATGCAGGAGTTGAACGATAGGCTTGAAGAGAAAGTAAAGGAACGAACACGAAATATAGAACAGTTGCAACGAGAGACGTCTGAAGCGTTGGCTGAAAAGTCTGTACTAGAAGAACGTAACCGCATCGCTAGAGAAATCCACGATGTTGTTGGCCATACGTTAACAACGACTATTGTTCAAATGGAAGCAAGTAAACGTTTATTTTCTAAGGACCCGAAACTCGCTTTAGAAAAATTAGATGTTGGACAACAATTAATTCGAAAAGGATTAAATGATATTAGAAGTTCCGTGAAAATGTTAAAAGATACAGGCTCAACTTTTGATTTCTTTGTGGAACTAAATGAACTTGTCCAGCAAACGAGTTTGCATGCAGGCATTGTAATTCATAAACATATTTCTACATTACCGGCATTACCATTATTGATGAAAAAAGTGTTATATCACGCCTTTCAAGAAGGAGTAACGAACGCTATACGACATGGCAAGTGTAGTGAATTTACAATTGAGATTTCTCAAATTAATAATGAGATTATTTGCATCCTCTCAGACAATGGAATTGGTACAGATCAGCTTACGTTTGGATTTGGACTCCAGTCAATGTCAGAAAGAGTTGTTGAATTAAACGGTAGCTTACATGTTGAATCAACGGAGGGTGGCGGTCTTACTTTAGTTATACGTCTTCCATTATCAGAACAAGTTACAAAGGTGATAACACTATCTTAATTTGCGTTCATAAAATTATCATTCGTAAGCCATACTATAGAGAGCGAGGATAATTGTGGAAGAGGATAGGTGATGACCTTGAATAAAAAGGAAAGACTACTGCAAATTATTAACGATTTCCAAGAAAATGTTAATAATATTCCAGACACATTACAACAAACGTTATCTAATGCACAACAACAGTTAGAACAAATGTCTGATGATGAAGTGGAAATGAAGACAGATAACACGTTTTCTTCACCAGCTCATACTCACAGTCATCCAAAGGATGATCCTGAGTTCATGCTTTTTAACTCTTATGGTGAAATGGAACGATTAATCCGTCAACAGGGAAAAACACCTGAGGCCGAAGGGGTTTTGAAAGAACTACAATATTACTTTTCAATTGAAGAAAAGGATGGTTATTTCCCGTAATACATGTTAAAGGATGAAGGGTTAGGTCGAATCTAAACATGTAGTATGTGTAGGTGAAAAATAACTAGGAATTATAACAGTGGCGATTACGCACATTGCATCGAAGCAATGTGCGTAACCGTTGCTTTTTTTTAGCCTGCTACGAGTGGGTTTCTCGTAGCAGGCGGGCAACGTGGGGAGCCATTGCAACCATAATCAAAGGCATTAAAAAAGTTGGTTTGTACTTTTTCAGTGGCCTCCCTTTTTCCCAGCCTCTTTTTACCTTAATGCTAAACACTACATCTGTTTTCGTGTATAATAAGAAGAACAGAGGTGAGAAGAAATGGAAGATAATAAACAAATATCATTAAAATTACTGATTGTCTTAACAAGAGCATATGAATCTATTATTGCTCATATAGAAAAAGATATAAGAGGATATGGATTAAATCCAACAGAATTTGGAGTGCTTGAGCTACTTTTTCATAAGGGAGAACAACCCCTTCAAAAAATAGGGGAACAAATATTGATTACAAGTGGTAGTATTACGTATGTTGTTGATAAATTAGAGAAAAAAAGATTATTAAAAAGGGTTTCTTGTGATAAAGACAGACGAATTACTTACGCTCACGTAACCGAGGAAGGTAAGAAATTAATGGAAGATATCTTTCCTACACATTGGGACCGTATTGAAGAGATTACTGCGGGGATATCAGATACGGAAAAAGAAGAATTAATTGTGCTGTTAAAGAAATTAGGACTATATGCAAAACAATTATAAGAGAAGAAAATAAGCTGAGAGATAATCTTTCAAAAAATGGTTATTATATATAAATATCAGCTACACTAAACATATACAAAGTAGTTAATTAGTATTTATCGAAGAAAAGGTAGTAAATGACCTCTTCTATCTAAAGAACTGATGACTAACTTTGGTTCCAACTGTTCTCTCCACTTCCCCTTGAAGACTATCCTTTCCCCAGAGGATAGTCTTTTTTTGTGTATAAAAAGATATACTTTTAATTACAAATAACCCCCTAGTGAAAACAACATAATTGACTTATTTTATACATATCTATGAAAAAGAAGGATTTTTTTGTTCTTTATTAAGAAAAATTAAGATAAATTAGTTTACTATAAAGAACATATAGTTTATAATGTTCTTATTAGAGAACATTAATGGTATGTCTGTCTAGAACAAAAGCTATTGGTAGAAGGGAGGATGAAAATGGTAATTGAGTTTAAGCAACCGGTTCATGCACACATTTCTATACACCAGGTAAAGGGGAATCTCATTGATTCTAAACGAACGGTTATACATATCCGACATTTGTCCGCAACTTCAATAGAGTTTGAGAGTGAATTGAAATTTCCAGTATCTGAAGATGTTATTTATAGACTATCAACTACTCTTTATGAAGATCCACTAGATTTTTATGGTGAAATTCTAACCTCAGTAAAAATGGATGATAGAAAAGTATATTTCTATCAATTTAATTTACTTTTGAATCAGTCAACTATGGGTAATCAATCCTATCAAGTTTCAGATAAACAAAAATATTTAGGCGATGTAGAAGAAGGGTCAATGAAAAAAATTAATTAGGAAAAGGGGATTTATGCATGAATGGGGGGAACCTTAGAGAATTACGGAAAAAGAAAGGGATGTCTTTAAACGATCTTTCTGAGCATTCTGGAGTTTCAAAGTCCTATATCAGTTATATTGAAAGAGGAGTTCAAAACAACCCAAGCTTAACCGTTTTAGAAAAAATTTCTAAAGCGCTTGATATTGAATTGGTTCGTTTAATTGAGAAAATAAACGGTCCTGGAAAAAGTAGATAATGTTACAATAACCCCCTTCAACGCGGCTGAGGGGGGTCGTTATTTTTTAAGGCTATTCTTTAGTTTGCTTTGTACGCCATTTAGTAAATTCTAAGTATTCACGAAACTGCTCTTTGCTTACACCGGAATCCATAGCTTCTTTTACAATTTCAACCCAGGCAGAATCAAGTGATTGATTAGCTTCATTATCTCCATGTAATAATGTTTCAACAGAAACACCTAAAACAGATGATATTTTTTCAAGAAATTGTATAGAAGGATTAGATTGGATGTTTCTTTCTATAGAGCTAAGATATGACTTGGCTACACCAGCAGTTTCTGCTAATTCTGATAATGACAAGCCTTTTTCTTTGCGGTATTTTTTTACTTGTTCTCCAATCATAACATCTTATCCTCTCTTTGAGCGTATACTGTTGTAATTATAACAGTATAGATATGTTCTGTAAATAGAACCCAAGTATTAAGATTGCTTGATGGAATGAAGATTCAAATAATCTTTTACATCTTTGACTGATAAACCAAGTTGCTTTGCTTCTTTAATGAGAATAATCCATTCTTGGTCCAGAACCTCATATGTTTTAGTTGTCATTTCTACTTTCCTCCTATTACATTTCATATACTCTTATGGCTCATTGAGAAAATTGGCGTGCATTAGTACGAAGAATGATTTGAAGAGAGTGTATTGTTGACGGGCTTGTTATTATCTTTCTTCATTTTATACATAGTGGACTATTAGATTAAGTTACTGTAGTCATATTTTTAGTCACATAAATCGTGGCAAATTAGAATGTTTTAAAAGTCGTAACATCTAGGTTTTTCAGGAGTAATTACAACATGATGTTTTAATGTCGATAGTATATAGCAAATTCTTCTTTCGCTCGATTGTATCCGACATTTTTTTTGTAGGTACAAAGTTAATGGAATAGTTATAATGAACTATAGGGAAAATTTAGAAGTCATGGTTTTTAATACAAAGTAAAGAGCAATTAAACAAGATAGCAGTTGGATAAGGATAGAATTAGAGAAAAAAGAATTAAAGTAATTATATGGAAAATGGTATACGGATTTAAATGATTTTATATGTTTTTTTATGCTGTACAGACACGAGCAAGCCCATAGCGACATAGAGATAAGATAACAGTCTTTGGGGGTGAGGAAGTGTCTAGCATATTTGCAGCGATATCGTATTTTATAAAAGAAGTTTTTGTGTTTGTTTCATATGTAAAAAATAATGCGTTTCCACAACCATTAAAGAAAGAAGAAGAAAAAAAATACCTACTACTGATGGAACAAGGTGACGAGGAAGCCCGTAACCGATTAATTGAGCATAACTTACGATTAGTAGCTCATATTGTGAAAAAGTTTGAAAATACTCGTGAAGATACTGAAGATTTAATCTCAATTGGTACAATTGGGTTAATTAAAGCGATAGAGAGCTATTCCTATGGAAAAGGTACAAAGCTTGCGACTTACGCAGCTAGATGTATTGAAAATGAAATTCTTATGCACCTTCGTGCTCTAAAGAAGGTAAAAAAAGATGTCTCGTTACATGATCCAATCGGGACTGATAAAGAAGGTAATGAAATCACTTTAATCGATGTCCTCCAGGAGGAAACGGATGACATCGTTGATACGATTCAGCTTAAAATGGAGAAAAAACAAATTTATGACTATATCCATGTACTAGATGAGCGAGAAAAAGAAGTGATTGTAGGCAGGTTTGGCTTAGACTTGCAAAAGGAAAGAACGCAAAGAGAAATTGCAAAGGAACTAGATATTTCTAGAAGTTATGTATCTCGTATTGAAAAAAGAGCTTTAATGAAGCTGTTTCATGAATTTTATCGAAGAAACCAAAGTGGAACATAGAACAAGAGGCCGAGTAAAAGGTAAAAACTACCTTTTATTTGGCCCCTTTTTGCTTTGCGTGTAAACAATTTATTTTCCTGATACAATAATAATACGCTTAGGAGAGAGTTAGTGGCGAGGAGAAGGATTATTGATGCTAAAAAACATTGTCGCGATTGCGATTGGGGCAGCATTTGGAACGTTACTGAGATATTCACTAAATGTGTATACCTTATTTGTAGGGTACCCTATTGGGACAATTATTGAAAATGTGAGTGGAAGCTTATTGCTCGGTTTCCTTACAGGCTGGTTTTTATGCCGAAGCTCAAAGGAATGGATTAAAGTAGGGCTAGGTGTTGGATTTTGTGGGGGATTTACAACGATGTCTACACTAGCAGCTGATTTCGTATATATAACGAGTAGTGGTTTATTAGCTTCATTCCTTTATCTAACCATTTCGTTTTTGGGTGGAATCTTGTTTGGTCTTGTAGGACTTATGTGTGGAATGAAATTAGGAGAGAAAACACAAAAACCAAAAGAGGGAGAATTATCATGAGCATATTATTAATTACGGTTGGTGGAGCTCTTGGAGCAATTTCAAGATACCTGCTTGGCCTAGGTATCATGAGAAAGTTCCCACACCCACCTATTCCAATTGCTATGTTAACCGTTAATCTTCTTGGAGCATTTGGACTTGGAATTTTTTTCGGCGTAACAATAGGAAGAGTGCAACTTGGGGCTTATGAAGACCCGCTGTTTTTATTTTTTGGGATTGGTTTTTTTGGTGCGTTTACGACGTTTTCGACTTTTAGTATGGAAGCAGTGGACTTGCTTAGAAAAAAATTGTTTCAAAAAGCCATTGTGTATATTTGTCTTTCACTAGTAGGAAGTATATTTGCTTTATTACTTGGAATGTTTATTGCCACATTGTAACGAATTAAGTAGCAAAAAAAAATAAAAATATTGTCAAAAAATGCAGTTTGACTTATAATCAAACATATACAAGATTTTGAGTGTAATAGATTAATTTCATACTACATATAGTAATGTAACCGAAAATTTACGGTGCTTTTTTGCTTAAAAAGGGAATCTGGTGAGAATCCAGAGCTGTACCCGCAACTGTAAGTGTGACGAAATATGTAAACCACTGTCTTATTAAAAGACGGGAAGGACATAGAGTAGAGTGAAGCACGAGTCAGGAGACCTGCCGTATATTTAGAATGTTATCTTCTTCGGGAGTTGGGAAGATGCAACGTGGTAGAGTGGATGACTGTGTAGTCATGTTTCCATTCATTTATCATTGTTTGCACCCAACCATCCGGCTAGGATGGTTTTTTTGGTGCCATCCTTATGTGTAGCGCGGAATAAATATAAGGGGGAAACATAATGAGTCAACAAGTACAAGAACATGTACAAGCCGTAATAGAAACGATAAAAAAAGCAGCAACAACTTATCCAACCGATGTAACAAATTTACTAGAGAAACTAGCTAATTTAAATGTATCTGAAATAGAAGCGAATCAGCAGGCTCTTTTTTATTCTCTACATAACATAGCAATGGACCAACCTAACTGGACATTTGTTGCTGCTCAGTTGTATTTAAATGAATTGTATCAAAAGGCCGCAACAAACCGTGGCTATGATAGCGGATTAAAATATGGTGATTTTTACTCGCTGCTTTCCGTTCTATCGGAAATGGGTATTTATAATAAAGGATTAATAGAGTGTTATTCCAAAGAAGACATTGACGATCTAGGTAAAGAAATCGCTCCAGAACGTGATGAGCTTTTCACTTATATTGGTTTGTTTTTACTGGCTGATCGTTATCTTGCAAAAGATTACGAGAAGAACATTTATGAGCTTCCTCAGGAACGCTTCATGGTGATTGCGATGACTTTAATGCAAAAAGAAAAAAAGGAAAAACGTCTAGAGTTGGTAAAAAAAGCATACTGGGCTTTAAGTAATCTATATATGACGGTAGCTACGCCTACGCTTTCTAATGCAGGAAAAAGCTATGGTCAGCTTTCATCTTGTTTTATAGATACTGTAGATGATTCGCTAGATAGTATTTATTTAAATAATTGGGATATTGCAAGATTAAGTAAAGATGGCGGCGGAATTGGTATTTACTACGGAAAAGTTCGGGCCCTTGGATCTGATATTAAAAAGTTCAAAGGAAATTCATCCGGGATTGTTCCATGGATTCGGTTATTAAATGACACAGCTGTTAGTGTTGATCAACTTGGACAACGTCAAGGTGCCGTTGCTGTTTACTTGGATATTTTCCATAAAGATGTGATGAATGGATTTCTTGACTTAAAGACCAATAATGGAGATGAACGTAGAAAGGCTCATGATATTTTTACGGGGGTTACAATTCCAGACTTATTTATGCAAAAGCTTGAGGAAGTCGATGAGAGCGGTAGAAGTATCGGAGAATGGCATACATTTTGTCCGCACCAAGTGAAACAAATCATGGGTTGGAAAGACGAGAATGGAAACTTATTAGGTCTTGAAGATTATTATGACGAGACGGATAGAAAGTGGTTTACAGAAAAATATGAAGAGGCGGTAAACCATCCATTATTGCCTCGGAAATCCTACCGGGCGATGGATATTATGGCACGAATTATGGTGGCACAGCTAGAAACAGGAACTCCGTATATGTTTTACCGTGATGAGGTAAATCGTCAAAACCCTAATAAGCATGTAGTTGGGGTAGGGCGCACATCGATTTATTGTAGTAATTTATGTACAGAGATTGCTCAAAACATGTCTGCTACGACCATTACAAAAGAGTATGAAGATGAGGATGGGAACATTGTCATTGTTCGTAAGCCTGGCGATTTTGTTGTCTGCAACTTGTCATCAATTCATCTACCTAATGCTGTAAAAGCTAATGTGTTAGAAGATGTAATTCCTATACAAATGAGAATGCTTGATAATGTAATAGATTTAAATACAATTTCTGTCGGTCAAGCCCAAAAAACAAATCAAAAATACCGTGCAGTGGGACTAGGAACATTTGGGTGGCATCATCTACTCGCAGTGAAAGGAATCTACTGGGAGACTGACGAAGCAGTTTCTTATGCGGATGAATTATACGAAGAAATTGCATATCATACCATCCGGTCATCAATGGAATTAGCCAAAGAAAAAGGAGCATACAAACAATGTAAGGGCTCTGAGTGGGAAACGGGAGCTTACTTTAAACGAAAAGGCTACACTTCAAGACGTTGGTCTGAACTTCAGCAAGAAGTAACGAAACATGGAGTTCGCAATGGTTGGATGATGGCGGTTGCCCCTAATTCATCTACAGCTAAAATTGGTGGCTCAACTGATGGAATTGACCCCATTTATGCAATTGAATATGCAGAAGAAAAGAAAAATTTTAAATTTAAAGTAACAGCACCAGACATTACTCATCATACGTATCCATTTTATCGCCGTGTACGCCATGAGTTAGACCAAGTATGGAGTATTAAACAAAACAGTGCGCGTCAACGCCATGTTGACCAAGGGATTAGTTTTAATATATATGTTCGCCATGACATAAAAGCAAAAGAGCTCTTACATTTACATCTCCAAGCTTGGAAGCATGGTTTAAAGACAACCTATTATGTAAGAAGTACGTCACAAGCAGAGATCGCTGAGTGTGAAGCTTGTCATGCGTAAGGAAAAGAGGAGGAATAAAGGATGAATGTGACAGAACCGTTAACTAGAATTAATCTACTAAACTCAGATTTTCCCAATAAGTCGACTGGAATCATTAATGGTCAATCATCGGGGTTATTAAACTGGAATGATATTGCTTATCCACAAATGTATGATTTATATCAAACCCTGTTATCAAACTTTTGGAAGGCCCAAGAAATTAACATGCAGGATGATATAAAGCAATGGGATTTACTTTCTCCTAAAGAACAAGACGTGTTTTTGCGGATTAATACACAGCTCGCATCATTAGATAGTTTGCAAACGCCAACGATGACACAAGTTCTCGACTATGTGACTGATTCAAGCTTTAAAGCTATCTTTGCTGTTGTTGCTCAACAAGAAGCAGTCCATAATGAATCATATTCATATATTTTAAGCTCGCTGGTTCCATTACGAGAGCAAAATGAACGATTTGACCAGGCCAAAGAAGACCCAATTGTCCAAAAACGTAACCAACTCATCCTTGATGCATATGAACAGTTCCGGCAAAATCCTACGCCGCAACATTTATTTCAGTTAGCTGTCAATTCCATTAACTTAGAGGGAATTTACTTTTATGCAGGATTTGCTTTTTTCTATAATCTAGCAAGACAACAAAAAATGCTGAAAACAAGTACGATGATAAGCTATATTCAACGAGATGAAATGCAGCATGCCTATTTTATCTCCCAATTTTTAAGAATTCTTTTATCTGAAAATCCAAAACTACACACAAAGGAAAACGTTGACTATATTTATCAAACCATTGCACAAGCCGTAGAGCTAGAAAAGGAATGGGCTGCGTTTATATTAGATGGAATCGAAGGAATTGATTTAAATGAATTTGCTGGGTATGTTGAGTATTTAGCGAACAAAAGGTTTCGTCAATTAGGTCTTCCTAATTATTATGAAGATAGAGACAATCCGATGCCTTGGATCCAAGTTTTTAGTGATGAAATGATTAACGAAACGAAGTCAGATTTCTTTGAACAAAAATCAAGAACCTATACAAAGGTGTCTCAATCTAATGGGTTTGATGAACTATAAGATAGCGATAGTGTATACTTCTGTTACTGGAAATACAGAGGAAGTAACTAAGCACCTCTATTCTCTATTTTTACGGAAAGGGATTACCGTTGATTGCTACACAATATTGAGCTTTCCACTAGAACGGCTTCAGCACTATGATGCACTGGTTATCGGAACGTATACATGGGGAAACGGGAACATACCTAAGGAGATGCTTCCGCTATATCGAGCAATAGAAACTAATAATAGCAAAGGTTTAGTTACGGGAGTCTATGGAACAGGGGACCGGTTCTATCCGCATTTTTGTGGGGCGGTTGATGAGTTTCGAGATATGTTGTTTGTTCAGACAACATTGGCAGTCACAATAAGAATAGAACTAGCTCCACAGCAAAAAGATTTCACACGATTACAGGCGTTTACAGATACGCTACTAAAAAGAGTAATGACACAAAAAACAGCCTAGTAAAAGGAAGGCACTGAAAAGGTACAAAATAACTTTTCAGTGCCTTCAACAAAAGGCTGTTTTTTGCTTCATAAGATAATTAGTAGTGATGGTAACCAATCCTAATGTTATCGTTCAATATAACGTTCTTCTTGTATTTTCGTAACCTCTTCTTCAGTTAATTCAAAGTATGTGGCTACCTCTTCAAGTTGTGTATCTGCAGGGAACGCTCTTCTATTTAAAGGCCCGTATCGTAATTTATTGTAGGTCCCCCAACTAATCAGCATAATGAACATCATTAAGAAGACGAAACCAGTAAAAATAATGATAGAGTTGGAATTCGAAATAGCAATTACATAAAATTGATAATTGAACTCAGGCTTTACATAAGTTAGTAGCGTATAAATAAAGAAGAGTAAAAATAGCCAACCAAGTCCTGTACAAATTGATTCCACTATTTTTCGTACTCTTGTTTTTTTGATTGAAATAATCATACTCTACCAACCTCCTTATAAATGCATGCCACGGTCTGGGCTATCCCAAGTTGCATATTCCTTCTTTGATTTAAACAATATTTTTATTGCTTTAGGTAAAGCAAATATAACTAAGAGTGCATTAATGTGCCAGTAGAATAGTGGATACCAAATCGCCCACAGTATATACTTGAAAATATATCTCTCGTATTTCCTCTCAATAAATAACGCAACAGCAAATTGTAATAAACATATAAGAGCCAAGTATAACCCCATCCACGTTAATGGCTGAATATAGTGGTCTAAAGTAATATATTGAATGAGTGCTAGAATCGCAAAAGCCAGCCATAGCAATGCCCACACGATACTAAACAATTGCTCAAGGTATATGGGGAATAATCTTCTCTGTCTCCAATCAAAAAAGATATCTTTATGACGTAAGATAACCTCTATTCCACCTTGTGTCCAACGCAATCTTTGCTTCCATATTCCGCGTAACGTTTCGGGAACGAGCATCCAACAAAACGCTTTAGGTTCATATCGAACATCCCAAAAGCGGCGTTGGAGTTTCCAGGTGATTCCAATATCATCGGTTATTAGGTCGTTATCCCACATACCGATATCAAGCAATGCTTTTTTTCGAAATACAACAAATACCCCTGAGACCGTCATCACCTTGCCAAGAATTCGTTGTGTTCTTTTAATAAGGCCAATGATACTTGTATATTCGACTAGTTGTATCTTGGCTAAGAGGCTTGTCCGATTTCGAATCCGTGGATTTCCTGTCACTGCCCCTACTCGCTCACTAGTACCAGGATTTATGAAATGGGGTACCATGTGATGTAAAGCGTAATTATCCAAGATAGCGTCACTATCAATTGTGGCAATGAGTTCACCTTTAGAGGCTAGAACCCCTTGTTGTAGTGCATTGGCCTTACCTTTATTTTGCATCACATTAATGACACGAAGACGTGGATAATCCTGCAATATGTCTCTTAATATGTCAATAGTTTTGTCTCTACTGCCATCGTTAATGACGATAATTTCAAAATTAGGATAAGCTAATTTTGAAGTATGGCGAATTGTTTCTTCAATCGTATCTTGTTCATTATAAGCGGGTATTAATATTGAAATGAATGGTAGATTTGCATCATCAATATAAGGAAGAGTGTCATGCTTTTCTCTACGAATATAGTAGAGTATCCCACCAATAACCCAGGTAATACCCATAATTAATGGGTAATAGAAAAGAAAAAGGGTAAGTGTCGTTATTGCCATTCTAATCGCCTCTTTTGGCATACTATATTCCTATTAAGATAAAAAAGTATAGGTATTATTACTTAATTTATCACAACTTTTTGTGAAAAGGTAGAGGTAATTGTCGAATAATTGTAGGATTTTACTGGGAATTTATATGGGTATACTTGGTATGATGAAAATGAAAAATAGTAAACGTAAAGGGGAGAATACTATGAAAAACCATTTAGTAGAAGCATTGAATCGTCAATTAGCAAGTTGGAATGTGTTGTATACCAAACTTCATAACTATCATTGGAATGTAACGGGTGCAGATTTTTTTACTCTACATCTGAAATTTGAAGAATATTATACGGAAGTCGCTACGACAATCGACCAAATTGCAGAACGGATACTAACGATTAACGGAAGGCCACTAGGAACGCTAAAAGATTATTTAGAGGTTTCCGTAGTAACCGAAGCAGTTGGTACAGAACAAGCAAAAGACATGGTAGCTACAATTGCTTCTGATTTTGAATTACTGATAGAGGAAGCGAATTTTGTTATTGAGATAGCAGAAAGAGAGAATGACGAGTCAACGGGAGATATGTTTATACAAATTAAAACCACATTAGAACAGCACACATGGATGCTTAAAGCTTATTTAGGTTAGAATTAGAAGAGGGGAGGATAAATGGTTGGGCACCTTTTGTCCTCCCGCTTTCAATTTCAGGTAAGAGATTGCTACGTTTCACATTCTACTTATGACCACAATTGACTCAATTTATAATCTTCTAGTTGTATAAGGTCTTTTTAATAATTGCTTTACCACGGTCATTCCTTCACTACTTCTTGAATGGACCCAATCATCATATTCTTTTTCTGTGACTCTACCTTCTTCTAGAGCAACTAAAAATAAGTAATGTTCTTGGTCAAATGCAAGTTTCTTTAATTCATTATCCTTTTTCACAGAGAGTAAGGGACGCTTCCTTTTACTTTGTGGAACTAATAGTAAGCGAGGTTTTACCTTCTGCTTCCTTATGGATAGGATATTAAACACACAAAAAAGAACAATACAAGAAGATACAAGTAGTAATAAGATTTGCTCGATTACCATGTATCATCACCTCACCTTTGTCTTCGATAGGCACGTCTTTCCGCATACTCAAGACATAATGTACAAACTAAAATAGAACTACCGTGGTCATTATAATAGGGAACCATGTTTTTTTGTTTTTTCTTACAAAACGTACATCCCTTTTGTCGGGGTAGACGAACTGGCTTTAATGTGGCAGGCTTCACATAAAATAAAATGATAGCTGTAATGATGGGTAGTAAGATTAGTAGTATAATTATAAGCTCAGTCAATTAAATGCCTCCTTTAGGTATAGTATAATTTTACCATAAATTTCGGTGGTGACTAGACTTCTAGCACTTTTTTTATGACGTGGTACAATAGAAACAGATTGTAAATTATATAAAGGATTTGAAGATGATGACGATTTTACTTGCTGAAGAATTATATAAATCATATGGAGAAAAAGTTTTGTTTAATGAGATTTCGTTTTCAATTGCACCAAAACAACGAATTGGTTTAATTGGAACAAACGGGACAGGAAAATCAACCTTATTGAAAGTAATTGCCGGTATTGAGACAGCAGAGAAGGGCAAAATTAAACACGCCAATCATATGACGATCGAATATCTTCCACAGCAACCACAGCTTGATGAAACATTAACAGTTCTCGACCAAATTTATTTTGGTGACTCATTTATGATGAAAGCAATGCGAGAGTATGAAAGAGTACTATCTCAATTAGAACTACAACCTGAAAGTGCCCAACTCCAAAGTCAGTTACTACAGGCGCAACAGAAAATGGATGAACATGATGCATGGGATGCAATTTCAGTAGCTAAAACCATATTGTCGAGACTAGGAATTACGGATTATTTCAAAAAAGTAGCTGAGTTGTCAGGTGGACAAAAAAAGCGAGTGGCTATTGCCAAGGCTTTGATACACCCGGCCGACTTATTAATATTAGATGAGCCTACAAACCATTTAGACAATATGACGATTGAGTGGTTAGAGATGTATTTAACTCAATACAAAGGCTCACTCATCGTTGTAACACATGATCGTTATTTTTTAAATCGAGTAACCAACTTAATCTATGAATTAGACCATGGTCAACTTTATATTTATGAGGGGAATTACGAAACATTCTTAGGAAAAAAGGCTGAGCGTTTAGCGAATGAAGAGCAACAGGAAAGCAAGCGTCAAAACTTATTGCGAAGAGAAATTGCTTGGTTGCAACGTGGTGCAAAAGCAAGAACGACAAAACAAAAAGCTAGGATTCAGCGTGCGGAAGCATTAAAAGAACAATCTGGTCCTGTTTCAACGGAGCATTTAGATTTTTCGATAGGTTCTGTACGTCTCGGAAAAAAAGTCATCGAGCTTCAAGAGATTTCAAAAAAATATAATGAAAAGAAAATGTTTGAAGACGTATGTTATTTAATTACTCCGGGCGAGCGCTTAGGGATTGTTGGACCAAACGGAAGCGGAAAAACAACATTACTTAATATCCTTGCTGGAAGAATACAACCTGATTCGGGGACGGTTGAAATTGGAGAAACAGTAAAGATTGGCTACTATACACAAGATGACGAAGAAATAAATGGAGAGCTTAGGGTCATTGATTATATTAAAGAAGTAGCTGAAATTGTCTATACGGCAGATGGTCAAATTATCACAGCAGAACAAATGCTCGAACGATTCTTGTTCCCGAGGCCTATGCAATGGACATATGTCCGTCGACTTTCAGGTGGTGAAAAACGTAGGTTATACTTACTTCGTGTGCTAATGGGTGAACCCAATGTGTTATTTTTAGATGAGCCTACAAATGACTTAGATACAGAAACGTTAAGTGTGTTAGAAGATTATCTGTACCAATTTCCGGGAGTAGTTCTAACGGTGTCCCATGACCGCTATTTTCTAGATAAGGTCGTTGACCACTTATTAGTATTCGAAGGAAATGGTCTAGTCTCTCGTATTCAAGGCAGCTATTCAGAATTAATGGAAAGAAACCATGAGGTGGCACAGCTAGAAAAGCCAAAGGTGACCATAGTTGAAAATGAATCACCAGTTGTTAAGGAAAAGAAAAAACTTTCTTATCGAGAGCAACAAGAGTGGAATGAAATAGAAGATAAAATTACAGCATTAGAAGAACAACAACAAGAAATTGGTATTGCAATATCCAAGGCCGGTAGTGATTATGGAGCGATCGCAGAATTAATGGATAAACAAAAGACAATAGAAGTGAAGCTTGAGGAAACGATGGAGAGATGGACCGAACTCTCCATGCTCATTGAAGAAATTGAATCGAATCAGAAGGGGTAACAATAGGTCTGTTATCACTTTTAAAAAAAGCCTGCCTCTGGCGGCTTTTTTTAAATAGGCTATTTGTAGGAGTCTAGATAACTTCAGTTAGGATTTTTTTCCCTTTCATGTAAATCTATTATTTTATCCAATTTCTTTTCAATTTCAACGGTTTGATTACTTTTAGCGGCAGAGTTGATAATGAGTCTTCTGATAAAAAGCGTGAAGGAAACAACAAATATGACGATAAGAACAATAACCAAGCATAAATAAATAATTGAAGCTAAATTAAACCCTTCCATTTCACTATACCACTTTTCCGTTTTTGATAATTTTACCATAAACCTTGTAGACTTAAAACCTGATTCCAAAAAACAGCAATATATTTCTTTACGGACATAGGGACCTCTATTTACACAAAAATAGGTAAAAGCAAAGCGTAACGGACACAGGAGACCTTATTTACCTTATTAGGGGTGATTTTATCCTGATTTTACGAAAATAAGAGCACTGATGTCCGTTACACCTCAAATCCTCCTTAAAAGCTTAAAATAAGTGATCTCCTGTCCGTTAGAGAATTAAATATCATTTAAGCCATTTTAGCAAAACCATGGACTAGCAATCTATTTTTCCAAAAAATAAAGAGCAATGATAGAATCATTGCTCTTTTTGCTGTTTAGTTTACAGCGTCTTTTAGTTGTTTACCTGGCTTGAAAGCAGGGTTTTTAGTAGCTGGAATTTCGATTTCTTCCCCAGTTTGTGGGTTACGACCTTTACGAGCAGAACGCTCACGTACTTCAAAACTACCAAAACCTACTAATTGAACTTTTCCGCCTTCTTTTAAAGCTCCAGAAATGCTTTCGAAAACAGCGTCAACCGCTTTAGATGCATCCTTTTTTGAAAGTTCTGCTTGCTCAGCAACTGCATTAATTAAATCTGTTTTGTTCATGAAAATTACTCCCTTTCATTGCAAAATAATACCTGCATTTCAAATTTAACTGTGAAACCTAGTGGTGTCAAGGGTTTTCAGAGAAATAAAAGAAATAAAACCAATATTTCTCTTTTTTTTGATAATTTTCTTGACATTATACGACTTTATTGTTCTTTTTTCTTACATAAAACAGCCAAAAAATGTTATTTTTCGACAAGATGCAGCTTAGTTAGATTTTTTTGACCGTAAACGTACTAATCATAAGAAGAGCTAAAAGCAATGTGAGAAACATAAAGATAAAGCCCTCTAGAAATGGAACGAATAAAAAACTTAGCGTAAGCAAGCAACCAGCGGCTGTAATTGGAAGCCCGACAAAGTATTTGGTTGGAGCTGAAACATTAAATCTAGCGAGTCGAATAGCTCCACAGGCAATAAATAATACCGTAAAGAACGTACCTGCAATCCCAAATTGATTTAGAACTGCTTGATGAAGTAAAATAGCAGGTGCTACCCCAAAAGAAATGATATCACTGAGTGAATCTAATTGTTTCCCTAAATCTGAGGTGATTTGTAGCTTCCTGGCAACCATACCATCAAATCTGTCAAATACAGCAGCAAGAGTGATAAACAACAAGCTTGTTCTTAATTCGTTTTGAATAACAAAAATAATTGCAAAGCCACCTAGGCTAAGATTAATAATTGTTAAAAGATTAGCAGACTGACTTTTTATTTTCTTTACAGTATGATCCAAATGTTGCAACAAAAACATTCGTATCACTCCTTATGCTATACTATCAATAAAAAGATAGCTATTATAAATCTTATCATACATCTTTTGATAGAAACTAGTGATAACACCCGTTTCATTGCATTTTAATTGGAGGTCATGATTATAGTGAAAAAACATATTTATCATTCGTTTGTTGAATTATCAGGAAACAGGCTGAATTCATTTCTACTAAAAAGCTTTGCTCGTTCACGTCTTAGCAAGATGGTAAATAAATCCTTTGCTTCCTATTACGGCTTAAATCTTCAGGAAATGGAAAGGCCCCTTGAAGAATATAAAAGTCTAAATGAATTATTTATTAGACGGCTTAAGCCAGATGCAAGGAAAATTGATGAAAATGAAGAGGCTATTGTAAGTCCAGTGGATGGTGTTTTAGCAACAGTAGGGACGATTACAGAACAGCGTACATTTACTGTGAAGGGTCAAACGTATACTCTTGATGAGATGCTAGGATCAAAAGAAAAAAGCGAACGATATCAAAATGGCTCGTTTGTTATTCTTTATTTAAGTCCAAGTCATTATCACAGAATTCACAGTCCAATATCTGGGCAGATTATAGAGCAGTGGACATTAGGTAGAAAATCCTATCCAGTTAATGAGCTTGGTTTACGTTTAGGTAAAAGACCTTTATCGAAAAACTATAGACTTATTTCTGAATTTGAAGTCCAAGGAAACAAGCGCTTGTCTTTAGTAAAAGTTGGGGCGTTAAATGTAAATAGCATTCACCTGACTCATCCTCGACCAGAAGTGAAAAAAGGAGAAGAACTTGCTTATTTTTCATTTGGGTCAACGGTTGTCCTTTTGTTTGAAAAAGGTCTGATAACGATTCCTCCACTACAACTTCCTCATGAGATTAAAGTAGGAGAAACATTTGCCACTTTTACATAAGGATAGTGAATGTTAAATGATATTCAACAATAGTTGGTAACAGTACTTTTCATCTCATAGAAAAAGACCGTCATGCACACGGTCTTTTTCTATTGCTTCTAAACACATTTATTGGTCCGTTGTTGAAATTTTAATATGTCATCATACATTTTCATTAGAATGTCATCAAAATTCGGTACGGGAACGATTTGGGCGTTTAAAGCGCTACTGTTTATCTGTTACGTTTAGTTTTCGATTTTTTTCTATGCTCACTTTATGTTTTAAATCATCTTGTACGCTTTTCTCCCATAGTGGGACTCCAATTCGGTAAGCCGAACGAGACATCATTAATCCAGCTACAGGAGCAGTCAGAAAAACAAAAACAATCGTTAATAACACTTTGACTACAAATTGCTGTTCAATGATAAGAAAATATAAAAAAGTTGCTAACATGATTAAAATAACACCTAATGTGGCACTTTTTGTGGCCGCGTGAAGCCGGCCATATACATCTGGAAATCGGATAATTCCGATAGCACCAAGTAGACTAAGCAGGCCGCCTAAAAGGACTAAAATACTAATGATGATCTCGATCAAAGACAACACCTCTTTCTAAAAACTTCGCAAGAGCAACTGAACCTACAAAGGCTAAAATCCCAAGAACAAGAATGATTTCAGCATAAGCCGCTGTCTGTTGAAGGATCATTAGTATACCTATAAAACCAATTAAGTTAATTCCAAACGTATCTAATGCAACAACACGGTCAGGCATCGTTGGACCAATTATGGCTCGAATAAAACAAACCAATAATGATACGGACATAATGACTAATACAATGGATAATACCGTTTGTAGCATTATTGCCTCACCTCCATAATCGCTTTTTCAAACGTATTATGAATTTGCCTAATCATTGCCTCTTTATCTGGAACATCAATCGAATGAATGTAAAGAATTTGATTATCATCTGAGAAATCCATTGTTAATGTTCCTGGAGTTAAGCTAATAAGTGCTCCGAGTAATGTTACTTCCCAATCTGCTTTTAATTGAGTAGGAACAGCAATAATTCCAGGTTGGATATTCATTTTCGGACTTAAAACAATTTTGATTACATCAATATTTGCTAGCACTAGCTCTCTTGCAAATAAAAGAGCTAGTTTTATGACCGCAAAGACTCTGCGAAAGTAAAAGTCAAACGTAAGAAAACGTCGTAATACAAACAAGATGAGCAAACCAACCATATACCCGATGAAAAAGTCGACCAAGGTGTAGCTGTTTTGCAAAAAGGCCCAAATAAAAGCAAGTACGACATTTAATAGAATTTGAAAAGCCATAGCAACTACTCCTTTAATACCGAATTAATATAAATCGATGGGTCTAAAATTTCATGAGCAATTCCAAGAGAGTATTGGAAGATTGGTTCTGCGAAAAAGCCAAGTACAATCGTTAACACGACAAGTGGTGCGATAGGAAGCAAAAGCTTTCCAACCTTAAGTTCTGCTTGCTTTTTCGTCATCTTTTGTTCTCCCCAGAAAGCATAAATGAAAATCTTCATCATCGAAAACAACGTAAGTAATCCTACAAGTAATGCAACCGTAACAATCACATAGCGCTCAGCTTCAAACCCAGCAAGGATTAAAGCAAATTTACTAAAGAATCCACTTAGTGGTGGAATCCCTGCTAATGATATAGCTGATATGAAAAACAACCAAGCAAGGAGCGGATGTGTTTTTAATATCCCACCCATTTCTTTTAAGTTTGTTGTTCCTGTTAGCTTTTGTGTGGCTCCTGCGAATAAAAATAGAGCAGCTTTTACAATGATGTGATGAGCAATATAGTAGATGGCTCCGGCTATAGCAAGTGGTGTAAAAATACCTAACCCCATAACCATATATCCAACCTGACTAATGATGTGATAAGACAAAATTCGTTTAAAGTCAAATTGACTAACAGCTCCTAATACTCCAAAGAACATAGTTAAACCAGCTAGCGCTAAAATAATATTATGTGTAAATCCAGGGTCATGATTAAAGATTAACGTAAACATGCGAATAATCGCATAAATTCCAACCTTCGTTAATAACCCCCCAAACAAAGCAGCAATGGCTGCTGGTGGTCCGTAATAGGAACGTGGCAACCAAAAATAAAGAGGGAATAATGCCCCTTTCATCGCAAATACGACTAAAAAGAGAATTGCAATTACATTTAGTACGCCTTGCTGTTCTAACTCGGCAACTCTCACTGCTAAATCTGCAAAATTTAACGTTCCTGTCGCCGCATAGAGATACGCTACACCGACAATAAATAAGATAGAGGCAAAGACGTTAATAATCACATATTTTAGCGATTCCCGAAGTTGATATTTTGTACCACCTATCACAATTAAAATATAGGAGGCGATAAGCATCACTTCAAAAAAGACAAACAAGTTAAATAAGTCACCTGTTAGAAAAGCTCCATTAACCCCGGCTAATAAGAAGAAATAAAAGGGATAAAAATAAAACTTTTCTCTTTGACTTGATATGGTTTGGAAGGCGAAAAATAAACACACAAGACCAACAATACTTGATAAAATAACCATCATCGTAGCAAACATATCGGCGACTAGTACAATCCCGAATGGAGCCTGCCAATTTCCTAAATTAAGAGTATATATGCCATTTTGATAGACGACGATAGCTAGATAAATCGATACCCCTAGCATAACAAAGACGGTTATCCCACTAACCATACGTTGAATCGTATATTGTTTGACAAAAAAGATTAAAATCGTTCCGATAATAAACGGAATCA
Source organism: Bacillus alkalicellulosilyticus (assembly GCF_002019795.1). GTDB lineage: Bacteria > Bacillota > Bacilli > Bacillales > Bacillaceae_F > Bacillus_AO > Bacillus_AO alkalicellulosilyticum. The sequence goes on from NZ_KV917381.1 coordinate 1,359,427, forward strand.
ATATTGGTAATATCACTAAATTATTCATCAGCAGATCCCCTTAACTTATCTAAATCATCTGTTTTATGCTCCTTATACGTTCGATACGCCAAAACAAGGAGAAATGAGGTGACCCCAAAGCTAATGACAATCGCTGTTAAAATTAAAGCTTGGGGTAAAGGGTCAGCATACGACGCTGCTTCTTCGCCCAATAATGGTGGTGCTCCTCTTTTTAAGCCTGCCATTGTAAGCAGAAGGAGATGTGCTCCGTGAGAGAGAAGGACAAGTCCTAGAATCACTCGCAACAAGCTCTTTGTCAAAATTAAATAGGTGCCTACCATGAAGAGGACTCCAACGGTGACGGACATTAATATTTCCATTACGCATCATCCTCCGCAATTGTTAAAATGATTTGTAGTGCAATTCCTACTACAACTAAATATATTCCAAGGTCAAATGGTAACGCAGTTGTTAAATGAAACGTTCCTAAAAGTGGGACATCAACATATCTATCAAATTGGGTTAAATACGGGACGTCATTATACAACATTGTAACGACCCCAGTACCAATTGAGATAAGGAGACCAACCGCAATCATATGAATAAAGTTAAATGGTATTGCTTTTTTAACGGTTTTCATATCAAAGCCGATGTACATCAGTAAAAGTGCAGCGGCAGTCATTAATCCACCGATAAAGCCCCCTCCAGGATTGTTATGCCCAGCAAAGAACAAGTAAACAGAGAAGACTAGGATGATAAAAGTAACAACTTTTGTAATCGTAGTAAGCATGACATTGTTTGTTTTCATCATACGTCCTCCTTCCCTGTCATTCGAAGCTTAATCAGAGTGACAACCCCAAGGGCTGCAATTCCTAAAACGAGGACTTCGAGTAACGTATCTAGGCCACGGAAGTCGACGAGGATAACGTTAACCATATTTTTCCCGGCAGCTAATTCATAAGAATTCTCAATGAAATACCATGAGATTGGTTCAAGGCCATTCGTACCGCTCAGTGCAAGAGCACTAAAGGCAGTTGCCGTTACGATTATTCCTACCCCTATCGAAATAATCAAGTTAATTCCGTTGAATCTAGGAATAAATTTCTCTTTTCGTAGCTCTGGTAAATGATAAAACGCAAGTAAAAACAATACGACCATGACCGTTTCAACAAGTAATTGAGTTAATACAAGGTCAGGTGCTCTAAAGACGTTAAAGAACAAGGCTAATAAAAATCCGATTACTCCAACGATGATAATTGCCGTAATGCGGTGTTGTATAAAAGGAATAGCAACAGTAGCTGCAATAAAAATTCCCGTTAAAATCCACATGAAAGGAGAGATTTCAGCGACATTCGTTGTATCAATTGCTAACACGTCATATCGAAGTATTGTATAGCCCATGATAGCAATTAGGAATGTAATCATATAAGCAAAATAATCTCGCAGTAAACCTGTCATTTGAATTTGAGTGACTCTTGTTGACCCTTTAATCAAACCTACTAGACCTTGGTCGTAGAAGTAATTTAATGGATCTCTTTCGCGAAGGTAGATAGAAAGTTCCATCCATTTTTTCGCAAGCAAGAAAATCGCTGTACCAAGTAAAATCACGGCGATGGTCATTAACAATTCTGTATTTACACCGTGCCAATGATAAATATTGACATGTGTCCATTGCCCCGGAAGAACTGAAGCAACAGCAGGTTCGATTAATGTTCGAGATAGAATATTTGGGAAAAATCCAAATATTACGACTAGAGAACCTAAAATGATAGGACTAACCAACATTCCCATTGGAGCTTCATGCACGTGTTTTACATCATAATTTTCAGGCTTGAACTTTCCAAGGAACGTTTTGAAAAACATAATTAAACAGTAAACAAAAGTAAATACACTAGCGACCCATCCTAAGACAGGGAACAGGAATCCAAAGGTTTGCATGTTAAATATGCCTAATTCGCTCGCTCTAAGTAGTCCTGTAAAGAACATCTCTTTACTAAGGAAACCGTTAAATGGAGGAAGACCTGCCATTGACGCTAAACCTATTAAAGATACGGTAAATGTGATTGGCATGATAGCCATAAGACCACCAAGCTTACGAATATCTCGAGTGCCCGTTTCATGGTCAATGATTCCGACTGTCATGAACAAGCTCCCTTTAAAGGTAGCATGGTTAATTAAGTGAAAAATGGCTGCTACAGTCGCAAGGGTATAAAAATCCGTGTTTTCTCCCCCTTGGAAGTACAATGACGCAGAACCTAATCCAAGTAAACACATAATTAAACCTAGTTGACTAATGGTAGAGAAAGCTAGGATTGATTTCAAGTCTTTTTGACGGACAGCTGAAATGGAACCCCAAAGGAGCGTAAATATCCCGAATGCGGATATAATCCAAAACCACTCTGACACCCCACCAAAAACTGGAGTTAAACGGGCTACTAGATAAATCCCGGCTTTAACCATCGTTGCGGAGTGAAGATAAGCACTTACTGGTGTTGGTGCTTCCATTGCGTCAGGCAACCAAATGTGAAATGGAAACTGAGCTGATTTTGTAAAAGCCCCTAACAACACAAGAATCATTGCAGGTAAGAATAAAGAATGGGTAACTAGTAAATCAGCCTGTTCAATTAGACCTCTTATACTAAACGTACCGCCCATAACGTACAGGAGACAGAATCCCCCAAGCATAGCAAAGCCACCAAATACGGTGATAAGCATTGATTTTTGAGCACCATAAATGGATTTTTCACGGTGAAACCAATAACTAATTAATAATGAAGATGCTAAACTTGTTAGTTCCCAGAATACATAAAGAACAATTAGATTATCTGAAATCACAACTCCTAGCATAGCTCCCATAAACATCAATAGGTATACATAGAAATTGTTCAGTTTCTCTTTGGTCTTCGATAAATAATAGATTGAATAAAGGACAACCAATGCTCCTATTCCAGTAATGAGTAGAGCAAATAAGATGCTCAATCCATCAAGGTATACTGTGAAATTGATTCCAAGAGACGGTACCCATGGAAACGTTTCTTGAATGACATCTCCATTTGATGTAGTAGGAAGAAATCTTAAAAAGTATACGAACAGAGCAAGTGGAAGAAGTAGTACGAACCATCCTGTATGAATATTTCTTATATATTTATAAAGAAATGGGACTAGGATGGCCAATAAAAATGGTGCAATTGTAGCCCAGTGTAACAAAGTCAATAATGTTCCCTCCTTATAGGTTTTAAGTTATGTAGTAATGGAATGAGGACGGTACTCTTACGCATGCATATGCAAGACAAATCAAATTATATAACAAATTATGTTCCCTTGCATCTGAGAACATCTGACTTCATCACGTTTTCATTTGTATTTATAAATAAGAAGAAAACGGTATAAATACACAAAAAAAATTTTATTGTGAAAAAAATAAAGGCAGGTTTAGCTATAGCGTTGCATAAAAGAATTAATCCTATTCAAAATTGAAAAATATGTATAAAAGTATAAAAGTTAACTCATTCTAATAGTAAGAAGTGTTAGCTGGAGTGATTTAAATGAAAAAACAAAAAGGTATAATCGCAGGCATCATATTTGTAACTATGTTTGTTAGTGCGTGGGTCTATGAAAATTATGATACCCGCTATGTGAAGATACAAAACCTAGAGGAACCAAATGGAGTAAATATTCAAACCTATCCAGGAGGATACCCAATAGAAACGTTCCAACCACGAGAATACGTAAAATCAAGAAAGTAAGCAAAAGAGGCTGACATTCAATGTCAGCCTCTTTTGCTTTTTGTATCCTTTAGGTGCTTCAAGATAGTTATTAGGAAGAAAGTTTTATTTTATCAGCTAATGAACGGCGATCGATTTCATTTTTAATGAGGTAGATAAAATCGTCACTTAAGTTTAATTCAACGGCTTTAAAGTATGTTTCAATCAATAAATCATCAGAAAGTTTTCTCATCGTATCCTGCCTAAAAGGCAAGTCACCTCCTAAAAATAACGAATTGTGTTTTGTATCTTAATGCCTAAAAAAAATAAGTTAATTTAGCATATTTACATTATGTTTTTCATAAATTAATATGTTTGTCCTGTTTGATTACGTTTATCCTATCATGAATCAATAAGTGGAACAACCGTTCGTTTTATCCACAATTAACGGTGGATAACTTGTTGATTACTTGTTTATAACAGGATTTTCCATTGATTTATGTATGGTTAACAAGTGAATAACGTTATCCACAGGTGTTGAGAATAGGGAAAATTTGTCGAAAAGTTTTTGTTATTTTTTTTGAAAAATGACATATTTTCCGTTTCAAGTATATTATTACACGTCTTTTTACTTGGTTTTGTTGAAGTTTGACGATGAATGTATATCGATAATTGTCTACCACGAACCATGAAAAGTCATAGAGAAAATGTGAAGATTCGACGCATTGATACACAACCGTTGAAAAAAAAGATAGAAAAGGGTATACTTACCGCTTGACAATACTATCTTTGACAGAATTAAAGGGTAAATTACATAAAACGAGAAAGTTAGTAAAGTTGATTGTTTAAAAAATGAAATAAGTGAGCATTAAGTTGATGAACCAATCAAATAATACAGATAAAACATAGCATCGGAACAAAGAGGATGGAGAAAGGGATGATAAAGTGGAAGAACTTCAAACTAATGGAAGAGAGACCATTTGTGCTGGGTGTGGAGTAAAGGTACAAACAACTGAGAAATCAGGCCTGGGTTATGCGCCAAAATCAGCTTTAGAAAGAGATGTTGTCATTTGCCAACGTTGTTTTAGATTGAGACATTATAATGAAGTGCAAGATGTGTCTCTAACTGATGATGATTTTTTAAAAATTTTAAATAACTTAGGGAAAACAAATTCTCTCATTGTAAAAATCGTTGATATCTTTGATTTTACTGGCAGTTGGTTACCTGGATTGCACAGGTTTGTTGGGAATAACGATGTATTACTGCTCGGGAATAAAGTCGATTTGCTTCCGAAATCCTTAAATCAGAACAGGTTAATTAACTGGATGAAGAAATCGGCTAAAGATCTTGGAATGCAACCTGTCGATGTTCATTTAATGAGTGCCCATAAAGGTCACGGTGTAATCGAAGCAGCAAGTAAAATTGATGAACTTCGAAAAGGGAAAGATGTTTATGTTGTTGGAAGTACGAATGTAGGAAAATCAACTTTCATTAATAGAATGATAAAAGAGTTTGGTGGGGAAGAAGAGCTGATGATTACAACATCCCACTTTCCTGGAACGACATTGGATATGATTGATCTCCCATTAGATGATGGGCAGAAATTATTTGACACGCCAGGAATTATAAACCATCATCAAATTGCTCATTATATTGATAAGACAGAATTGAAGGTTATTACTCCTAAAAAGGAAATTAAGCCAATGGTTTTTCAATTAAATGAAGAACAAACCTTGTATTTTGGAGGATTGGCTCGTTTAGATTTTGTTAAGGGTGGACGTGGTTCGTTCGTATGTTATTTTTCAAATGAATTGATGATCCATCGCACAAAATTAGAAAAAGCAGACCAGTTATATAAGGACCACTTAGGAGAATTATTGGTGCCACCAGGAAGAGAGACAAAAGAAAACTTACCCGAGTTAGTTCGTCATGATTTTAGTATTAAAAACGAAAAAAGTGACATTGTCTTTTCAGGTCTTGGCTGGGTAACTGTTCATCAACCAAATGTACGAGTAAGCGCTTATGCACCAAAAGGTGTCGGAGTTTCAATTCGAAGCTCGTTAGTGTAAAGGTGGGGAGGATTAATATGGGGAAGTTATTTTGTTTAATTGGTAATCCGGTTGGTCATTCATTATCACCACACATGCATAATGATGCATTTTCTCAACTAGGAATGAACCATCATTATCATGCTTTTAAAGTCGAACAAGAAGACCTAGAAGCAGCAGTAGCTGGTTTAAAAGCGTTAGGAGTTGCTGGGTTTAATGTCACGATTCCTCATAAAGTGGAGATCATGAAATACCTGGATAAAGTAGATGGAGAAGCTAAGAAGATTGGTGCTGTTAATACAGTCGTATTAGAGGATGGTCAATACATCGGGTATAATACAGATGGACAAGGTTATTTACAGTCGCTATTAGATATAACTGACACGCTACAATCCAAAAATGTACTTGTTGTTGGAGCTGGTGGGGCATCTAGAGCTATTGTTACGGTTTTATCTTCATATGGGGTAGCAAGCTTAACGATAGCTAATCGAACAATTGAAAAAGCAATAGATTTGGCAAAGCAATGTCAGGATAAAACAGAAATCAGAACGATGACGATTCATGGTGCAGAAGAGCAGTTGAATCACTTTGACCTGATTATTAATACAACTTCTGTAGGAATGAGTCCGAACATAAATGCTCTCCCGTTATCAGTAGAAAAGATAAAAGAAGGAACGATTGTGAGTGATTTAATTTACAATCCCCTTAAAACGAAGTTTCTATTAGATGGAGAAGCGAAGGGGGCTATCGCTCATGATGGCGTAGGAATGTTTGTTGGTCAAGGCGCATTAGCATTTCAAAAATGGACAGGCATCCTGCCAGATAGAATTCGAATGAAAAAGTTAGTAATTGCTCAATTGGAGGGTAAAACATGTTAACAGGTAAACAAAAGCGATTTTTACGAGCAAAAGCCCATCACCTGCAACCTATTTTTCAGGTTGGTAAAGGTGGAGTCAATGAGAATATGATTAAACAAATTGAAGAAGCACTTGAGGTTAGAGAGCTGATAAAGGTCAGTATTCTACAAAATTGTGAAGATGACAAAAAAGAAGTTGCAGCTAGCCTAAGTTCGAATTCAGGAGCAGAGCTTGTACAAGTAATAGGAAATACAGTTGTGTTATACAAGGAATCGAATGAGCATAAGGAGATTGAACTACCCTAGGGGAAACTGGAGGACAAGGGGTTTTTTAAATGAAAAGAATTGGGATCCTTGGGGGTACATTTGACCCTCCTCATTATGGTCATCTATTAATAGCAGAAGAAGTTAGAAAAGAACTAACCTTAGATGAGGTGTGGTTTATGCCATCCCACATCCCTCCTCATAAAATAAGAAATGATTTATCATCTTCAGAGGACCGAGAAAAAATGGTGACCCTTGCAATAGAAGATAATCAACATTTCATTTTATCGACAATAGAATTAGAGAGAAAGGGACGTTCTTTTACAATCGATACAATGAGGCAACTCACTAAGGATCACCCCACTGCCTCTTTTTATTTTATTGTAGGTGGAGACATGGTAGACCAGTTAGATAACTGGGTTGAAATAGAACAGCTACTGACCTTAGTGACATTTGTAGGGTTAAGACGTCCAAAATATAATAGTGATTCTCCATACAAAAAGAACATCATTGAAATTGATGTGCCACAACTTGATATATCTTCTTCGCTAATTAGAGAGAGAAAAAGGGATGGAAAAAATATCAAATACCTTATCCCAGAAAGCGTAAGAAAATATATTTGTGAAAGGGGATTATATGAATAGAGAGGAAGCACTTGCTATTGTAAAACCCCATTTGACTGAACACCGATATGAGCATACACTCGGGGTTGTGAAAACTGCGAAAGAACTAGCAAAACGCTTTGGTGCAGATGAAAATAAAGCTGAATTAGCGAGTATCTTTCATGACTATGCTAAATTTCGTTCGAAAACAGAAATGAAACAAATCCTACTCGACAAACAAATCTCATTAGATATGCTTGAGTATGGAGATGAATTGTTACATGCCCCGTGTGGAGCGTACTTAGTTAAAACTGAAGTGGGAATAGAGGATGAGGAAGTACTAACCGCTATTCAGTTTCATACAACAGGAAGACCAGGGATGACCCTACTTGAAAAAGTAGTATTTCTTGCTGATTACATTGAACCGAATCGGAAGTTCCCAGGAGTAGAAGAAGCGCGTGAACTTGCTAAAACAAGTCTAGATGAGGCAATGATTTTAGCTTTGAGGAATACAATGACCTTTTTATTAAAAAAGAGCCATGCGATATATCCTGGAACATTAGCAACATATAATGAGCTACTCCAAAATAAATGAGAACTAAAAGGAGGATTACAAGATGTCAGAAAAAAAAGTACTGGAACTTGCAGTAAAAGCGATAGATGACAAAAGAGCTGAAAATATTGTAGCGTTAAATATGAAAGGGGTCTCTCTAATTGCCGATTATTTTGTCATTTGCCATGGTAATTCTGAGAAACAAGTTCAAGCCATTGCAGATGAAGTGAAGAAGGTCGCACAAGAGCAAGGAATGGAAATGAGACGCTTAGAAGGGTTTGACCAAGCTCGTTGGGTTTTAATTGACTTAGGAGATGTTGTCGTGCACGTGTTCCATAAGGATGAGAGATTATTTTATAATCTAGAAAAATTATGGGGCGATGCACAAGTCGTCGAGCTTGAGGGAGAGCTATTATAATGTTGCTACCAGGCCACATGGCAACGCTAACTGTTGCGAGAAAAACAAACTTTGGTTATTTTTTAACTGATGGTACTGAAGATATATTATTACACAAACGTGAGGCAACGAGAGAGTTAGAACTTGATGAAAAAGTGGAGGTTTTTTTATACCATGATCATCAAAAACGTATAGCAGCCACAATGGAGGAACCATTGATAACCTTTGGGGAAATCGCTTGGCTTGAAGTTGTGTCGGTCCTGCCTAGAGATGGACTGTTTTTAAATAATGGTATCTCAAGAGATTTATTTTTATCAATTGATGAGCTTCCCTTTGAAAGAGAGCGCTGGCCAAAGCCCGGAGATCGCTTACCAGTATCATTAATTAATGATAAAAAGGGACGAGTTATGGCTCAGCATATTAAAGGACCACTGATTGAAAAACAAGCTAAAAAGGCCACCGAACTCTCACTTAATCAAGAAGTAACAGGAACAGTATATCATTTTGTTGATGAAGGTGTTTTTCTTTTAACGGAAGAAGGCTATCTTGCCTTTCTCCATGAGAGTGAATCCTCGTTTGTTCCTAGACTAGGTCAACAGTTAACGGTCCGTGTAACCTATGTTCGTGACGATGGAAGAATTAATGTATCAGCTTTTGCGGATAAGATGAAAAGTCAAGTTGAAGACTCAGAAAAGATTTTAGAATATATGAAAAGTCGGGACGGAGCTATGCCTTATGGAGATAAGTCACAGGCTGAAGACATAACGACTCGATTTAATATGAGTAAGGCTGCCTTTAAGAGAGCTTTAGGTAAATTAATGAAAGAACAGTTAGTGTACCAAAAGGAAGGCTGGACTTACTTAAAGGAGAAGCAATGAGTTATCAAAAATTTGCTTATTTATATGACCAACTGATGATAGAAGCTCCATATGAGCAGTGGTTGGAATTTACAGAAAAGAACATTCCAGCTACTCGTTCTCTCGCAATACTTGATGTCGGCTGTGGTACCGGGGAATTTATCATAAAGCTAAAAGAAGCGGGCTATCATGATGTGAGCGGAGTGGATTTATCAGGGGAAATGTTAACGGTAGCCAATGATAAGCTTGGCCAATCTGGTTACCAGGTTCCCCTTTTTGAGATGGATATGAGAAACCTAGAGCAGATTGGTCCTTTTGATGTGATTACCGTCTTTTGTGATTCACTGAACTACCTTGAATTAGAGGAAGATGTGAAAAAAGCATTGAATAGCTTTTATTCATGTTTAAAGGACGATGGTATTTTATTATTTGATGTCCATTCCCTATATAAAGTGAATTCATTTTTTATTAATCAAACCTTCGCATATGATGGTGAGGATATATCTTACATTTGGCAAAGTTTTAAAGGAGAACATGAACATTCGGTTGAACATGAGCTATCGTTTTTTGTAAAAGATGACAAGGTAAATTTGTACGAAAAATTTATCGAATTGCATCTTCAACGAACATTTCCTGTAAAGACATATGAAAACTGTTTGTCCGCTATCGGGTTTAAAGACATATCTATTTCGGCTGATTTCACTGATGCCATTCCAACAGAAAAGAGCGAGAGAATTTTTTTTGTAGCAAAGAAATAAATGTAAAGGAATTCAATTATTCCTATAGAATACAATAGGGGAAGACGACGATGATGTCGTCTTCCCCTATTTGTAATTAGTATTATAGCTAATTCGAGATGCTCTTCAAGATATTTCAAGAAGAGCAAGGGCTCCGCACACTGCGCGTGTATTACAAGAAAGGCACTTGTAATACACTTTAAAAAAGGCAGTGGCTTCACTCCTTGCTTCTAAGAAAAGACCGCAGGCGTTTTTTTCTTATCTAAATTGTTCTTCGATTAGTTCTTTGTCTTCGTTATACTTTGCGTGGGTTTGTTTAAACAAATGGTCAAACATATGTCCAATCTCTTCTTGAAGTACTTTTATTCCTTCGCCAGTGATTCCACCTGGGACACATACTCGTTTTTGAAGTGTAGGTAATGTGAAAATCTCCTTTTCCAATAGTTTCCCCATTCCTATTAACATATCTGTAGCCAGTTGTGTTGCTTCTTCTTCTGTAATATTGGTTTGCCTTACAGCGCCGTCAATAAAACGTTGCGTTAAATAACTGAAGAAGGCAGGACCACAACTAACAATGTCAGATGCGACACGAGTAATATCCTCTTCGATCTCAAGTGGTGTTGAGATACAACCCATTAATCTAGTTAATCTGTCCTTATCTTCTGTAGTACACCTTTCTCCAAAGCTAAGTAATGATGAACCAGCATGAACCCTGTTTAGAATACTTGGAATGGCTCTTGCTACTTTGCATTCAACAATGTCCTCGAGTTGACCAACTGAGATAGGGCTAGTAATCGAAACAAGTAGCTGTTCTGGCACTAACTCGTTTGATATTCGCTCTAACACATTGTGAAACTGAAGTGGTTTTACACAGATAAAAATAATATCAGATTGGGATACTACATCTTCGGGCTGTTCAACAACATGAATGCCCGGATGGTTATCTCTCATTTTTTCAGCCTTTTCCAAAGAACGATTGGTAATAAACAGTTGTGATGGAGTGACAGCAGTTGATTCTATAAAAGAATCAAGTAGGATCGTTCCCATGCTTCCTGTTCCAATTACTCCAATATTCATTTCCTGCATCCCCTCCCCCTTGATTGTGAGTGCTTGTTAGAAAAGATAAGGCAGCACAACAACAGTCTTTTATGATCAATTGTATGAGAAGGGAACAAGGAATATGAGTGAAAAGCTATTTTTTTACATATTCTAACACCATTTCTGGTGTAACCAACTTCCTCGTAGGAAATTGAAATGCTTTTGCAATGGCATTCATTTCTTCTGTAATGGCGTTTATCTTCGCTGTAGAAACGGTTCTAGCTTCTTTTGCGTCTTTTATTGCTTCTTCAATTGCTTCTTCTCTGAACGCCTCTAGTCGTTTGAATCGATTTTGAGCATCTATGTGTTTATTCACTTGCTCTGCAATTTGTAAATGTACAGCCATTTGTGTTCATCCTTCCTTAATTTAAAAATAGTAGGTGGTGAGTTCCATGCATTTCTCTCAAAGAGAAAAATGGATTTTATATAGTTCTGTTGGAATAGTACTCGTTGTTAGTGTAAGCTTCTTCGCGTTCTTTAGCAATAAAGAAGTTGATGAAACTCAAGATTGGTTTATTCAAGACGAAGAACCAATGACAGATCTAGAGGATGTTGCAACTGAAATTATTGTTGATGTGAAAGGGGCTGTAAAGAATCCAGGTATATATGAGGTAAGCGAGAAACATAGAGTGTATGATGTTATTCAATTGGCGGGAGGGTTGTTAGAACAGGCAGATGAGACGAAAATTAATTTAGCAGCACGTGTTCAAGATGAACTCGTAATCTATGTTCCTGTTATCGGTGAGGAAGAGAGCTCATTTGAAACGATAAGCATCGGGGGAGTTCAAGCAGAAGGGAAAGTGAAAATAAATACCGCATCGGTAGAAGAATTACAACAACTTCCCGGAATCGGTCCTGCAAAAGCTTCCGCAATTATCAGTTATCGCGAAGAACATGGACCGTTTAAAACAATAGAAGACCTACAAAAAGTTTCAGGTATAGGAGTAAAGTCAATTGATAAACTAAGAGATTCAGTTGTCGTACCATAATATTTCAGAATTCATTGACACTTCCGGCGATTATGGTTATAATTTCCACGAAAAAGTATATTTGAAAAACACGGAGGGATTTACATATGAGTGAGCACAAATGGGCTTTAGAAACCGTAGCCGTACATGGTGGACAAGAAGTAGATTCAGCAACACAAGCAAGGGCGGTACCAATTTATCAAACGACATCATATGGCTTTAAAAGCACTGACCATGCTGCTAACCTATTTTCTTTATCTGAATTCGGTAACATATATACTAGGATAATGAACCCGACACAGGATGTTTTTGAGAAAAGAATGGCTGAGCTAGAAGGAGGAATTGCTGCTTTAGCTACTGCTAGTGGAAGTTCTGCGATTCATTTAGCTATTTTAAACATTTGTGAACATGGCGATGAGATCGTTGCATCAAGTGCACTATATGGTGGAACATACAATTTATTTGTACATACCTTTAAAAAGATGGGCATTACGGTTCACCTTGTAGATGGGACAGACCCTCAAGCATTCGAAAAGGCGATTACACCTAACACGAAATTACTTTATGGTGAAGTTATTGGAAATCCTCAAGGGGACATTCTAGATATTGAAGCTATTTCGAACATTGCTCATAACCATGGTATCCCACTTATGGTGGATGCAACGTTAAGTACGCCAGCTTTATGCCGACCAATTGAACACGGAGCAGATATCGTTGTTCACTCAGCTACAAAGTTCATTGGAGGGCATGGAACATCAATTGGTGGAATTATCATTGACAGTGGAAAGTTTGATTGGAGTAATGGCAAATTCCCAGGTCTGTCTGAGCCAGACCCAAGTTACCATGGCTTAGTTTATACAGAAGCATTAGGAGGATTAGCATATATCATTAAAGCAAGAGTTCAGTTATTACGTGACCTTGGTCCAGCGATAGCACCATTAAATTCATTCTTGCTTTTACAAGGGTTAGAGACGTTACACTTACGAATGGAGCGTCATTGTGAAAATACAAAGAAAGTCGTCGATTATTTAGAAAACCATGACTTGGTGGAGTGGGTTAGTTATGCTGGCTTGCCTTCTCATCGTTCGTATGACTTGGCGCAAAAATACTTGCCAAATGGACAAGGAGCAATCCTAACATTCGGTATTAAAGGTGGAATGGAAGAGGGTAAAAAGTTTATTAATGCATTACAACTTTTCTCTCATGTAGCTAATGTAGGGGATGCAAAATCATTAGTGATTCATCCAGCGAGTACAACACATCAACAACTATCTGAAGAAGACCAACGTTCTGCAGGCGTGACACCTGAATTAATTAGGCTTTCAATCGGAATTGAAAATAGTAATGATATCATTCATGACCTTGAACAAGCATTGGTAAAAAGCCAAGAAAGCTAAGAAGTCTTAAGGGTTATAGAGAGGGTGGGACAATAGGTATAAGCTTTGTCCCACCCTCTAAGCAATGAGCGGAATCGCCACTTCTATTTTATTTCCAGTGTGAGTGTTCTTTCGCAAAGGGATTTGTGGCGAATGAAGCCATTGTTGTTAATATGACTAGTTATGTCACAACCTCTTCCTGAACAAGGTGAGACAGTCCATATGTATTATGATAAAATATCTTTATTCGTTGAACGATTAGGAGTTGAAGAGATTGAATCGTATTTCATGGGACCAGTATTTTATGGCACAAAGCCATCTCCTTGCATTACGGAGTACTTGTACAAGATTAATGGTAGGAGCAACAATAGTAAGGGATAAACGTATCATAGCTGGTGGATACAATGGATCTGTTTCCGGTGGGGCCCATTGTATTGATGAAGGCTGTTATGTTGTTGAGAATCATTGTATCAGAACCGTGCATGCTGAGATTAATGCACTTTTACAATGTGCCAAATTTGGTGTGCAAACAGATGGTGCTGAAATATATGTGACTCATTTTCCGTGTCTAAATTGTACAAAAGCGATTATACAAGCGGGCATTAAGGCTGTTTATTATGCTACGGACTATAAAAACAATCCCTATGCAGAAGAATTATTTGAGAACGCTGGTATTACAGTTCAACAAGTTGAGCTCGAAGAAATGATACTAGACCGAAACAATAGCGAAAAGTTGAAGTTCACAGCAACATTATTACAAAAATTAAAGGAAGCAGGAGTAGACGACCAAGAGCTTCGTTCGCTGCATGATACAGCGAATCATTTATATACCTCCCCGTAGTTCTAGAAAGGAAGGGAAGCGTGGCAGGTAAGTGGTATATGCCGTTATTATCCGGAATCTTAGCGATATATAGTGTGGTTTATCAAGTTCATTTTCCATTAATTGTCGCAAGCTTATGTCTTGTTATTCTTGTAGTAAAAGAAAGGGCAGTGTTTCGTTATTTATCGCTACTCGTTGTCTTTTCTTTTCTTTTTTTCACATTACTTACTCACTGGGTCATTCAAAAAAATCAAAGCGAATTTACGAATCATTCAGAACATCCCCTTACATTCTTCGGAACGATTTCTTCAAATCCAAAGGTCGATGGCGACCGGATTAGTTTCCAATTCAAAACAGACCGTAAAGAAACATTTCAAATTCATTATTCGATTCAGACAGAAGAAGAAAAGGTTAGGCTCGAACAACTGTCAATAGGAAGCCGTTGTAAAATAGTCGGTCCGTTAAAACAACCGCTAGAAGCAACAAACTTTTATAGCTTTGATTATCAAAAATACTTATATTATCAACATATTCATTGGATCATCACTCCTTCCTCACCACTTCAAGATTGTAAAGTCGGCAAGTTTTCTATGTACCATACCGTTGTCAACATTCGCCAAAAAGGAATCGTGAGAGTAAAAGAAAACGTGCCAGAACCGTTAGCAGGTATTGTTGTTGCGCTTGTGTATGGGGAAAGAGGATTTATTGAAGACGATGTGTTAAAGGCTTATCAATCGTTGGGTATCATTCATTTATTAGCGGTTTCTGGGTTGCATGTTTCCTTATTAGTGGGTTCTATTTATTTTGTATTACTACGAATAGGGATTACCCGGGAGAGGGCAATTGAAGGATTACTCATTGCTATTCCTCTATATACCATTATTGCTGGAGCTGCACCTTCTGTCATACGTGCTGGTGTGATGACAATGGTTGCTTTATGTTGCATCCGCTTTAAAGTTTCGTTTCATCCACTTGACGGAATTTGTATAGCAGGCATCTTTATCCTTCTCTTTCAACCCTTTTATATCTTCCATATAGGTTTTCAACTTTCATTTTTTATTAGTTTTTGTTTAATTGTTTCTGCGTCAAAAATCAGTCAGTATAAGAGCTATTTAATAAAAATAATCGCCGTTACGATTCTTTCTCAACTTTGCTCAATACCGATTATTCTTTACCACTTTTATGAAATATCGTTATTAAGTCTCCCGTTAAATATCATTTATATTCCTTTTATTTCGTTATGCATCTTACCTCTTAGTTTTATTATTGTCGTACTCCTGTTAACAATTCCATTTCTGGCTGAACCAATTATATGGGTACTGCATCCACTCATTATCGTGACTCACCAATTTCTTTTGCAAACTGCAGAACTTTCATTTCCAACCATTACAACAGGTAGACCGCAATTTATAGTGTTGTTATCATTACTTATAGCTATAGGGACAACATTCATATGTTGGGAGAAAAGTGGGAAGAAAAGAAAAATGATACTCCCTCTTAGTTTTATTGCAGCTGTAATCACTATCCAACTGAACATTCCGTATCTATCTTCATATGGAGAAATTACATTTATTGATGTTGGGCAGGGCGATGGTATTTTGATTGAGCTTCCTTACCGGAAAGGCGTATACTTACTTGATGCAGGAGGAGCAGTATCTTTTGGTACAGATGAAGAGTGGAAGCGAAGAAGCAGAAAATTTGATGTCGGTGCTGATATTGTAAATCCATACTTGAAGGCAAAGGGAATAAAGAAAATCGATAAATTAATTTTAAGTCATGGCCATTATGACCATATAGGTGGAGTAGAATCTTTACTTAATAACGTTAAAATTAAAGAGGTTTTATATAGTGTGGGGCCTGTAGAAGGAGAGTTTGAACAACTATTACTCGAGAAACTTATACGCTCTGGAGCAGACATTACCTTTGTACATGATGGAATGATATGGAGAGAGGGCAAAGCTAATTTTGCTGTTTTATCACCTAAAGTTGAAGAGCAGTATACCAATTTGAATAATCGTTCTATTGTTCTATATGCGAAGATTGGTGGGAAGTACTGGCTATTTACAGGAGACTTAGAACAGGAAGGGGAAGCCAGGCTCCAGCGGGATTATCCTAATCTAAAAGTGGATATTTTAAAAGCGGGACATCATGGAAGTAGGACTTCAACAACCCTTGAATTCTTGGAAATGTATCAACCTAAAGTGGCAATTATTTCTGCAGGACGAAGTAATCGTTTTGGACACCCACATGACGAAGTGATTCAAGCTTTACATGAAAAAAAGGTGATGATTATGCGAACGGATCAAAATGGAGCTATCAGGTACCGCTATAAGGGCGACTCTGGGTATTTTGAAAGAAAAATTGGTCAAAAATAAAAAGAGAAATAAAAAAGAGGTATTCCATGTATGTAGTAGAACCATTGGAATGCCTCTTTTTGCGTAACCTTATAATTACATGTTTCCGAAAACATCAACAAGTGTAGCAATGATAAAGATTAACGCGAAAAACCCAAAAGGAACGATAAAACCGACAGCTGAGTCGATTGCATCATTACGTTTACACTGAACTTTCTTTTCAAAATCGCTCACAACAATCCCTCCTAGTTCATTTATTAGTATAAGCTAAGCTACACAAAAAATCCATATATCAAACTGAAAAAGAGTTGAAAAGTTGAATTAATGTACAAAATATGAAATGGTAAAATCCTGTATGAAATTTAGATGCTCATAAATGCCCTTTAGATAACTCAGGAAGAGCAAGGGCTTCGCTCACTGCGCGTACTTTACTAAGAAGTACACTTAGTAAAGTACTTTTTCAAAAGAGGGCAGTGGCTCCGCTCCTTGCATTTAAAAAAGGGCGACTTTGTCGCTTTTTTAATATACATGAATTCTTCTTGCCTGAGTTGTTAAGAGTTGTCACCTATAGTTTTGGACTGCATAGGATACTATAAGTAATGTAATAAGTCAATGATTATCGTCATCAAAAGATTTCCTAGGGCTCTTTTGGTGGCGTTTATCATAAATGGGGAGCTGGCAGCTGCGATGCTAGCTCCCTTTTTCATTTGTAGCACTGGCTTCAAACACCTTTGGCTTTTTTCTGCTTGTCAAACGTTTGTCCATTGTCTACGATAGAACTAAGCGAATAAAAAGATCCTATCTTATAGGAAGAATGGAATGGAACAATATGTCATATATACAAATGAAACAAAAAATTGAAAAAAATCAAATTGCTCCACTTTATTTATTAATTGGATTAGAAGCTTATTTAGTAGACGATATTATTCATGCGGTCATTGAGAAAACGTTACAACCTGAAGAGCGGGAATTTAATTTATCTACTTATGAAATGAAGGAAACGATGATTGACGTTGCGGTGGAAGATGCACAAACCTTACCTTTTCTTGGTAGTAAAAGAGTGGTGTTAGTCAAAGATGCTTATTTTTTAACAGCGCAAAGGATAGACAGTAAGCTTGACCACAATGTAACCCGCTTAGAAGAATACATAGAAAACCCTATGCCGGAAACGGTGTTTATTATAACGGCACCTTATGAGAAGCTTGATGAACGTAAAAAAATCACAAAAAAATTAAGAAGCCAAGCTGAGGTTCTTGAAGCGAAAGAATTTGACCAGAAAATGATAAATGAGTGGGTCGATGACCAAGCGAGACAGCACCAAATTGCTGTGGACCATGATGCTAAAGAACTATTGATGCAATTATTAGGTGGCAACTTGTTAATGATGTCCAATGAGTTGAAGAAACTCTCACTTTACGTAGGAAGCGATGGTACAGTAACGAAACAGATTGTACAACAAATGGTGGCAAGAACGTTAGAGCAAGATATTTTTGCTTTAATTGACCATGTCATTCACTCAAGGATTGATAAAGCGTTAGATTTGTTTTTTGAATTGCTCCGCCAAAAAGAAGACCCTATAAAGATTATCGCATTACTTGCTCGTCAGTTCAGAATTGTATATATGGTAAAAGAATTAGTGAAACAAGGATATGCCCAAAAACAAATTGCTTCTCAAATAAAAATCCATCCCTATGCGGTAAAGCTGGCTACACAGCAAGCAAAAGGATTTGAAGATAAAAGGCTTTTCTTTTGTTTGGAAGAACTAGCAACAATGGATTATAAAATAAAAACAGGACAAATTGATAAAAAATTAGCGGTTGAGCTGTTTTTAATGAAATTAACGTAAAAAAACCGGAAGGGGATGACCTTTCCGGTTTTTTTACATTAAAAATGTAGCCTGTCCACAAGCAGTATGTAGCTAACTGCGATGGCTTCGCTTGCTGCAAGAATACATCGGGCAGGTTTCTCCGCTCATCGCAAAAAGGCTAGGGTCGCTTTTCTTATGCAGAAATGCTGTTAAGTTGTTTTTGTAAACGAGATTTTTGACGTGAAGCTGCATTTTTATGAATAAGTCCTTTAGAAGCTGCTTTGTCTAATTTTTTTGCTGCAACTACAAAAGCCTCGTTTGCACTTGCAACATCGTTACTTGCTACTTTTGCTTCAAAGTTTTTAAGAGCTGTACGTAAAGCGGACTTGATAGCGGCATTATGTGCACGTTGTTTATCATTTGTTTTTACACGTTTAATCGCTGATTTAATGTTAGGCATATCTTTCACCTCCCTGACGGATCTACAACAATCTGCATTTTATCAAAATTAGCGGAAAGATGCAATAGGAGAATGAAAAGCGGTGAATAGGGAAATCTAACTCTACAGCTACAATAAGGAGCGTGAACGTGTTGAAAAATGAGTTAGATCTTAGTCAGTATGCGGTTCGAACGGACTTAGCACTTGAGGCTCATGAACTTGTTCAAGAACAAGAGGCGAAAAAAGAAAAACAACGAAAAACGATAGATGGTGTTGTCGTCAAGGAAAAAACAGAGCAAAATGTCAAAATTACAACGGTTGAGATAACAGCAGATGGTGCTGACCGCTTAGGTAAAAAACCTGGGCGGTATGTTACGTTCGAATCACAGGGAATCCGAAAGAAAGATTCTGAACTTCAGCAACAAGTAGAGGAAGTCTTTGCTTCTGAATTCAACCAATTTTTAAAATCATGTGGGATCAAAGAAAATGATAAGTGCTTAGTTGTTGGCTTAGGAAATTGGAACGTAACTCCTGATGCACTCGGGCCAATGGCCGTTGAAAATTTACTAGTAACCAGCCATTTATTCAAGCTAGCTCCTGAACAGGTCCAAGAAGGGTTTAGACCTGTCAGTGCACTGACTCCAGGTGTAATGGGGATTACAGGAATAGAAACTAGCGATATCATATTTGGTGTCATTGAACAAACACAACCAGATTTTGTGATTGCGATTGATGCTTTAGCTTCACGTTCAATCGAGCGAGTCAACACAACGATTCAAGTGTCAGATACAGGAATCCATCCTGGAAGTGGTGTAGGAAATAAACGTAAGGAATTATCGAAAGAAACATTAGGTATTCCTGTCATTGCTGTGGGTATCCCAACCGTTGTTGATGCGGTTTCGATTACAAGTGATACGATTGACTTTGTACTTAAACACTTTGGAAGAGAAATGCGAGAAGGCAATAAGCCATCCCGCAACTTAGTGCCAGCTGGAATGACGTTTGGCGAAAGACGAGAACTAACCGATGAAGACATGCCAAATGAACAACAGCGTCAAAATATAATGGGTATGATTGGTACGTTAGAGGAAAATGAAAAACGTCAATTAATCCAAGAGGTTCTTGCCCCACTTGGTCACAACTTAATGGTGACCCCTAAAGAAGTGGATGTGTTTATTGAAGATATGGCCAATGTTATAGCTTCAGGGATGAATGCGGCACTACACGGTCAAGTTAATCAATCCAATGTTAATTCATATACTCATTAATAAAAAGAACTACTGTCTAACCTAACCGACAGTAGTTCTTTTTTTTGGCGCAGAGATTTGCGAACACGAAAAAGAGGAGAAGAAGCCAAAACATGTACGCAAACTAAAATAAAATGGTAGCTTGTCCGAACTTTTCTTTAATTGTGGTTCTATCGAAAAAAGCTTGTACATATACATCTGACAAGAGAGAAGAAAGGGTGGAATGTATGAGGAGAAACCAATTCCGTGGTTTTTCGGTCAATTTTAATCGGACAAGTCTTCGAAGAATGGCCGTATTATCAATCGTTTCCATAATCGCAATATTTATTTTTACGGGGATTCTAACCTCGCTTGAACCAAGACATGGGTTGGCGTCGTCCTCAATTTATAAATGGTCATCGCAAATTGATGGAGAAAGTTTAGTTCATGTTCTTGCTATGGAAAATTCTTATTTTTCACAAGCGTTACCAGAAGAAAGTGAGCTCCCAAACTTCTCGGGAATAGCGTTTGAGCTGATGACAAGTATCAACCCTGAAGATACCCGTAGTCTTCTCGGACGAGAATTACCTGGGTTTGCCTTATTTGATGGGGAAATTGTTGTAGCTGGGGAAGGTACGGATTATACAACTATGCCTGTTGAGTCTGCTCCGCCTTTAGAAGTCTTAATGGAAGAGCGAGAAGCATCGATGCGTAGTTTAGAGGAACTGGAAAAACTGAAAGAACCTGAAAGAGAAGAACCATCCATGACAACAGAAGGAAGAAGAGTGGTTCATGTCATGCATTCTCACAATCGTGAATCGTTTTTACCAGAACTCAAAAATGTTACTGACATGAACGATGCGTTCCATCCAGAAGTGAATATCACGCTAGTCGGCCAACGATTTGGACAAGCGCTTGAGCGAAATGGAATTGGTGCTGAAGTGGATACGACAGATGTGATGGCAATATTAAGTAATCGTGGCTGGCAGTATGGCCAATCCTATAATGCCGGTAGAGAAATTGTCAAAGAAGCGATGGCTTCCAATGAAGACTTAGACTTCTTTTTCGAATTTCACCGAGACACGGCTCCACGAAAAACGACAACCGTTACCATTAACGGCGAAGAATACGCTCGAACATGGTTTGTCTTAGGAAGAAATCATGAAAACTATGAACATAACCGAAAGATGGCTAATGAGCTCCATGATTTACTTGAAGAACATTATCCAGGACTAAGTCGTGGGGTAGTGGCGTATGGCGGAGCGGGAAGAAATGGTATATATAATCAGGATTTATCAAAACAATCGATACTTGTTGAATTTGGTGGAGTTGAAAATACACTTGAAGAAACATTCCGTACCGCCGATGCATTTGCAGATGTATTTAGTGAATTTTATTGGGATGCTCAAAAAGTAAGTCAAGAGTAGGAGGATGAACTGTGAAAAAAACAATTAAAGTGAGTGTCTTCTTCTCTTTCATTCTTCTCTTTGGGATATTGTTTGGAATCTACCAAGCCACTGATGGAGAATTAGGAGCAACAGCTACTCAAATCAGTGAAGAAACAAAACCAGAAAGCAACATCGTAGCGACAGAAAAACCAAAAAAAGAAAAAGCCAAAGAAGAAAATAACCAAGAGGATGGCTCAACGAACAAAGAACTAATGGAAAAACAAAAAAGAGTCGAGGAAGTTAAGCCGTTTAATTTTTATTCAGAGCTTGGGGCTAAGATGGGGAAAGGTCTTGAAATCATATTTCACCAAGTTGTGACAACGATTATTACAACTATTCATAGTTTTTTAAACGGATAAAAGCAAGAGGATGTTCCAAAGGGGTAATAATAACCTAAGGAACATCCTCTTGCTCTATTGAAGGAATGCCCTCACATTGCTATAATGAAAGTTAGTGTATTTAGGATGTCGGTAGAATCAGTATGTATCTTAGCATACTTCAAATACCCTATGTACTAGAGTGATTGTATCGTATATGTTGTAGGAGTGATAAATTGTGAACAAAGAAGAGCGCTTAGAGCGACGATCTAGAATAAGAAACTTTTCGATTATAGCTCATATAGACCATGGAAAATCAACATTAGCTGACCGGATTCTTGAGGCTACCAGTGCATTAACACAACGAGAAATGAAAGATCAAATGTTAGATGCGATGGACCTTGAACGAGAAAGAGGTATTACAATAAAGCTAAATGCTGTCCAACTCGTATATAAAGCAAAAGACGGTGTCGATTATATCTTTCATCTCATCGATACTCCAGGACATGTGGATTTCACATACGAAGTATCTCGAAGTTTAGCCGCTTGTGAAGGAGCGTTGCTCATTGTCGATGCTGCCCAAGGGATTGAGGCGCAAACATTAGCTAACGTGTATTTAGCATTAGATAATGATTTGGAAATTTTACCTGTGATTAATAAAATTGATTTGCCGAGTGCTGAGCCTGAGCGTGTGAGAAAAGAAGTAGAAGATGTGATCGGGTTAGATGCATCAGAAGCCGTTCTTGCATCGGCTAAAAACGGAATCGGAATCTCAGAGATACTCGAGCAAATCGTTGAGAAGGTTCCTGCCCCACCAGGTGATCCAGAAGCTCCGTTAAAAGCATTGGTATTTGATTCATTATATGATTCGTACCGTGGAGTCATTGCGTATATTCGGATTGTGGAAGGGTCTGTAAAGCCTGGACAAAAAATTAGAATGATGGCAACAGGAAAAGAATTTGAAGTGGCAGAAGTTGGAGTATTCACACCAAAACCACAAAAACGAGATGAATTAACTGTTGGCGATGTTGGGTTTTTAACTGCATCGATTAAAAATGTCAGTGATTGCCGAGTTGGTGACACGGTGACTAGTGCGATTAAACCAGCAGAGGAAGCTCTACCAGGATATCGTAAAATGAATCCAATGGTGTTCTGTGGTTTATATCCTATTGATACAAATGACTATAATGATTTACGTGAGGCGCTTGAACGTTTGCAATTAAATGATGCCTCGTTACAGTTTGAGCCAGAAACGTCACAAGCCCTTGGTTTTGGTTTCAGATGTGGCTTCTTAGGACTTCTTCATATGGAGATTATCCAAGAGAGAATCGAGCGGGAGTTTAACATCACACTTATCACAACAGCACCAAGTGTAATTTATCATGTATACATGACTAATGGGGAATCGATTAATATTGATAATCCAGCCAATATGCCTGACCCGCAAAAAATTGAGCGCGTCGAAGAGCCATATGTAAAAGCAAGCGTCATGGTACCAAATGATTACGTTGGCGCTGTTATGGAGCTTTGCCAGGGGAAACGCGGAATTTTCGGGGATATGCAATATTTAGATGAGAACCGAGTTTCCATTGTATATGAACTCCCTTTATCAGAAATCGTATACGACTTCTTTGACCAATTAAAATCAAGTACAAAAGGCTATGCTTCGTTTGACTATGAATTGATTGGATACAAGGAATCTAAGCTTGTAAAAATGGACATTCTTTTAAATGGCGAAACCGTAGATGCGCTGTCAGTTATTGTTCATCGTGATTCGGCGTATGAAAGAGGAAAAATCATCGTTGAGAAATTAAAAGAATTAATACCGAGACAACAATTTGAAGTGCCAATTCAAGCGAGTATAGGTACAAAGATTATTGCGCGGTCAACAATTAAAGCAATGAGGAAAAACGTTCTTGCCAAATGTTACGGGGGAGATATTTCACGAAAACGTAAGCTTCTTGAGAAGCAAAAAGAAGGTAAGAAACGAATGAAGTCTGTAGGTAGCGTTGAGGTTCCACAAGAAGCCTTCATGGCAGTTTTACGAATGGATGAAAGTAAATAATCCTAGCTATGGGCTAACAAAGGCGACTCAAATGTCTGTATTGGACGATTTGGGTCGCTATATTATTAATAAAGAGGTGTATTCATGCCTAAATCGATTTATCTTCATATTCCGTTTTGTGAGCATATTTGTCACTATTGTGATTTTAATAAAGTATTCCTAAAAGGTCAGCCTGTTGATGAATATATCGACATGGTGGATAAAGAACTATCACTTACATTACGACAAGTATCAGATCCTGAACCAATTGATACTATTTATATTGGTGGTGGTACTCCAACTGCGTTAAGTGCGGTACAGTTAGAACGGCTTCTACAAACGCTTCACAGACATTTTCAAATAGGAGAGGTAGAGTGGACAGTAGAAGTAAACCCGGGTGGCGTTGATGATGAAAAGTTAGCTGTATTAAAAAAGGGTGGAGTAAATCGCTTAAGCATCGGTGCTCAAACGTTTGATTCCGGACAACTCAAGGCGATTGGGCGCACACATCTAAAAGAAGATGTGTTAGAAACAATAGCAAGAGCCAAGAAAATAGGATTTACTAATTTATCGGTAGACCTAATGTTTGGTTTGCCTCAACAAACAGTTGAAAGCTTTACGGAAACCCTTATTGAAGCAGTTCATCTTGACGTGCAGCATTTCTCGGCGTACTCATTAAAGGTGGAAGAAAAAACAGTTTTTTATAATATGCAGAGAAAAGGAAAACTTCAACTTCCGCCTGAGGAAGCTGAGGTAAAGATGTATGATACCTTGCGTGAAGTGATGGGACAACATCAATTTCACCAATATGAAATTAGTAACTTTGCCAAATCTGGTTTTGAGAGTAAGCATAATTTAACGTATTGGAACAATGAAGAGTATTATGGGTTTGGAGCAGGTGCTCATGGTTATGTTAATGGGGTACGTCATGTCAATGCGGGTCCCGTGACAAAATACATAAGTGCGTTGCAAAATGGAAAATTACCTTATACAGAAACTCATCTTGTGACAACTATTGAGAACATTGAGGAATTTATGTTTATGGGATTACGAAAGAGAAAAGGGATTTCAAAAAATGAATTTAAACGTCGCTATGGTCAAGACATGATGTACATTTACTCAAAACAAATCGAAAAACTCATGGAACAAGGCCTTCTTACAGAGGATGGGGATTTTATATCATTGACCGAGAAAGGTATTTTTATTTCCAATGAGATATTTGAACAATTTTTATGCCAGTAAATGAGAACAAATGGTTGACAAAAACCGCCCTTTTTGATAATTTTTATTTAGATTTAGCACTCAAGCTACTAGAGTGCTAACAGAGGTGATTATGCGATGTTATCAGAACGTCAACTTCTTATTTTGCAAGCGATTGTGGATGATTATATTCGTTCTGCTGAGCCAGTTGGCTCACGTAGTATCTCGAAAAGAGATGATGTTTCTTACAGCGCCGCTACCATCCGGAATGAGATGGCGGATTTAGAGGAACTAGGTTTTATTGAAAAGCCCCATAGTTCAGCTGGTCGAATTCCATCTCAAAAAGGATATCGTTATTATGTCGATAACTTACTTTTTCCTGACCGACTCCCAAAAGGTGAGGTCGAACAAATTCGAGAACTATTTAGAGACAGGTTTCAGGAAACAGAACAAGTCATTCAACATTCTGCAAAAATCCTTTCAACAGTTACAAGTTATATTTCAGTCGTTTTAGGTCCTGAAATGTATGAAACAAGAATGAAGCATGTTCAAATCATTCCTTTATCAGAGCAAAAGGCTGTCATTATTCTCGTAACAGATGCAGGTCATGTAGAAAATTATACATTTACAATTCCTGAAGGTCTGAGGACAGATGACCTCGAAAAGGTTGTTAACATTTTAAATGAACGGCTAAAAGGTGTACCGTTATATCAGCTTCGTCAAAAACTTGTAAATGAGGTTGCTGCTGTACTTAAATCACAAGTATCAAACTATCAACAACTTCTTACCGTACTAGATGATACGTTGAAGTATGAAAAAAATGATAGAGTGTTTTATGGAGGCAAAACCAATCTTCTAACACAGCCTGAATTTAAAGACATTGAAAAGGTTCGCTTGCTTTATAACATTTTAGAAGAAGACCAGCTAGTGCAACAAATATTTAGAACAGATACAAGTGGAATACAAGTTAGGATTGGCCATGAAAATGATGAAAAAGCATTTGAAAATTGTAGTATTATAACGGCATCTTATTCATTCGGTGGCAAAGATATGGGAACGATAGGTATTCTCGGACCAACTCGCATGGAATATCGAAGAGTGATTGGGATTATTGATTTTATTTCCAAAGATTTAACAAAAATCCTCACGCACTTGTATCAAAGAGGCTAGGAATGGTAATATTGACAATTAGGTTGCAAAGGCAAAGCAGAGGTCCGCTACATATGATATAAAATTTGTAGCGGCTACCTTATCGCCTAAGCAAATACCTTATTTTTCGCAGATTACCTATGAAAAAAAGTATAGATAGTTATGTATTATTTTTTAGGGAGGTGAACAGATTGGAACAAAAAAACGACCCAACTGTAGAACTAGTAGAAGATGAAACGGTTGATGCTAATGGGGAGCAACAAGAAGCAGAAACTACCGAAGAAGTAATAGAGGAAGTAGTAACTGAAGAACAACAAAAAATGAACGAACTCGAAAAACAAGTACAAGGATTAAATGAAAAATTATTACGAGTTCATGCAGATTACGATAATCTACGCCGTCGCACAAAATCTGAAAAAGAAGCGGCAGCCAAATATAGAGCACAAAGCTTGGTAGAAGAGCTATTACCTGTATTGGACAACTTTGAAAGAGCGCTACAGGTAACTGTAGAGCAGGACGAAACAAAGTCGTTATTACAAGGGATGGAAATGGTGTACCGTCAACTTCATGATGCTCTTACAAAAGAAGGAGTGGAAGTGATTCCTGCCGAGGGAGAATTATTTGACCCTCATCTTCATCAAGCCGTCATGCAAATCGATAGCCCAGACCATGAGAAAAACCAAGTCGTCGAAGAATTGCAAAAAGGATATCGCTTAAAAGACCGAGTGATCCGCCCATCAATGGTTAAAGTAAACGCGTAGTTACATAATTTAAAGATGTTATTTTAGGAGGAAATAAAAATGAGTAAAGTTATCGGGATTGACTTAGGTACAACAAACTCTTGTGTAGCTGTTATGGAAGGCGGCGAAGCAGTAGTTATTGCGAATGCAGAAGGAAACCGTACGACACCTTCAGTTGTTGCATTTAAAGATGGTGAAAGACTTGTAGGGGAAGTGGCAAAACGTCAAGCGATCACAAACCCTAACACCATTATTTCAATTAAACGTCACATGGGTACTTCACATACAGAAGAGGTAGACGGAAAGAAATTCACTCCTCAAGAGCTTTCAGCAATTATTTTACAAAAATTAAAAGCAGATGCTGAAGCATACTTAGGAGAAAAAGTAACAAAAGCGGTTATTACCGTTCCGGCTTATTTTAACGATGCACAGCGCCAAGCGACAAAAGATGCTGGAAAGATTGCTGGCCTTGAAGTTGAACGTATTGTCAACGAGCCAACAGCTGCAGCTCTTGCGTATGGATTAGAAAAAGGAGAAGACCAAACGATTTTAGTGTATGACCTTGGTGGTGGTACATTTGACGTTTCAATTCTTGAACTAGGAGAAGGATTCTTCGAAGTTAAAGCAACATCTGGTGATAACAAGCTAGGTGGAGATGATTTCGACCAAGTAATCATTGATTATTTAGTAGAGCAATTCAAAAAAGACAATGGCATTGATTTAGCTCAAGATAAAATGGCGATGCAACGTTTAAAAGACGCAGCTGAAAAAGCGAAAAAGGATTTATCTGGAGTAACTCAAACTCAAATCTCTTTACCGTTTATTACTGCTGATGCAACAGGTCCAAAGCACTTAGAAGTATCGATGAGCCGTGCGAAGTTTGAAGAATTATCATCTGATTTAGTAGAAAGAACATTAGGACCAACTCGTCAAGCTCTTAAAGATGCGGGCTTAACGGCGAATGACATTGATAAAGTTGTTCTTGTTGGGGGTTCTACTCGTATTCCGGCAGTACAAGAAGAGATTAAGAAATTAACAGGTAAAGACCCTCATAAAGGGGTTAACCCAGATGAAGTAGTTGCTCTTGGTGCAGCTGTTCAAGCGGGTGTTTTAACTGGTGATGTTAAGGATGTTGTTCTTCTTGACGTTACTCCTTTATCTCTTGGTATCGAAACTATGGGTGGAGTATTCACAAAATTAATTGATAGAAATACAACAATTCCAACAAGTAAATCTCAAGTGTTCTCAACGGCAGCTGACAATCAGCCATCAGTAGATATTCATGTTCTTCAAGGGGAGCGTGAAATGGCAGCCTATAATAAAACATTAGGTCGATTCCAACTTTCTGATATTCCTCCAGCACCACGAGGCGTACCACAAATTGAAGTATCATTTGATATTGATGCCAATGGTATTGTGAATGTAAAAGCGAAAGACCTTGGAACGAACAAAGAACAATCAATTACAATCACATCATCTTCAGGCTTATCAGATGATGAAATTGAAAAAATGGTAAAAGAAGCAGAAGCAAATGCGGAAGCGGATAAAAAGCAACGTGAAGAAGCTGACCTACGAAACGAAAGTGACCACCTTGTCTTCTCAACAGAAAAAACGATAAAAGACCTTGGTGACAAAGTAGACCAAGCTGAAATCGATAAAGCAAATGAAGCAAAAGATAAGCTGAAATCAGCTCTTGAAGGAACTGACATTGAAGCAATTCGCGCTGCAAAAGATGAGCTTCAAGAAATCGTTCAGCAGCTATCTGTTAAACTTTACGAGCAAGCAGCTCAAGCGCAAGCAGGTGCTGAAGGTGCAGAACAAGCCCAAGCTGACGATAATGTAGTTGATGCTGACTATGAAGAAGTAAAAGAAGAAGAAAAGAAATAAGAAGCGAAGCAAAAGTCAAAGTCAGGATTTCTTGACTTTGACTTTTTTAAAATATAAGAAAACTTTTAGATGCTCATAGATGTCTTTTAAGCTAGATCAGGCAGGGCGATGGCTTCGCTCACTGCGCGTATATTAATAAGAAGTACGCTTATTAATATACTTTTCAAGAGAGGGCAGTGGCTTCGCGCATCGCAATTAGTCAAAGACGGCTTTGCCGTTTTTCTTAAGTCTAAAAAGGTCATTATATTCTAAAGATGCAGTGGTTTTACCCTTGCTTAGATCAAACGATAAATGGTAAGATAATCGTTATGTAATAGGAATCGGGAGTGGATAGGATGAGTAAACGAGATTACTATGATGTACTCGGAGTAGATAAAAGCTCAGGAGTCGACGAGATAAAAAAAGCCTACCGAAAATTGGCGAGACAATATCACCCAGACGTGAATAAGGCTCCAGATGCGACAGATAAATTTAAAGAAGTAAAAGAAGCCTATGACGTACTGAGTGATCCACAGAAGAAAACGCACTATGATCAATTTGGTCACACTGACCCAAATCAAGGATTTGGTGGCGGTGGTGGAGGAGACTTTGGTGGCTTTAGTGATATTTTTGACATGTTCTTTGGTGGTGGCGGTGGTCGAAGAAACCCGAATGCCCCAAGACAAGGAGCAGACCTTCAATATACGATGACGGTTGAATTCAAGGAGGCTGTCTTCGGAAAAGAAACAGAAATCGAGATTCCAAGAGATGAAGAATGTACGACATGTGATGGGTCAGGTGCGAAGCCGGGGACAAAACCAGAAACCTGTTCTCATTGTGGTGGTTCAGGCCAACTAAATGTAGAACAAAATACAGCTTTCGGACGCATCGTAAATCGTCGTGTATGTCATCATTGTAGTGGAACAGGGAAATTCATTAAAGATAAATGTCGCACGTGCGGTGGAGAAGGAACCGTTCGTAAGCGTAAAAAGATAAAAGTTAGAGTTCCTGCCGGAATTGATCATGGTCAACAAATTAGAATTACTGGCCAAGGGGAGCCAGGAGCAAATGGTGGGCCTCCTGGAGATTTATATGTTGTTTTCAACGTAAAACCTCATGAGTTTTTCGAACGTGATGGTGATGATGTTTTCTGCGAAATGCCGTTAACATTTGTTCAAGTCGCCTTAGGTGATGAAATTGAAGTACCTACCCTAGAAGGCAAAATCAAGTTAAAAGTTCCAGCTGGGACACAAACAGGAACAAGCTTCCGCTTACGTGGAAAAGGAGTTCCGAATGTACGTGGTAGAGGTCAAGGGGACCAGCACGTAAAAGTACGAGTGATTACGCCTCGTAATCTAACTGATAAACAAAAAGAGTTAATTCGTGAATTCGGTATGGAATCAGGAAATCAAGCCGTTGATGAGCAAAATGAAAATTTCTTTGCTAAAGTAAAGCGAGCATTTAAAGGGTAATATTATAGAAAATAGGGGTTGGTAGATTTGAAATGGTCTGAATTTAGTATTCACACAACACAGGAAGCGGTTGAACCAGTTTGTCATATTCTACATGAGGCTGGTGCGGCTGGCGTTGTGATTGAAGATCCTCATGACTTAATAAAGGAATGGGGAGTAGATCTCGGAGAAATCTACCAGCTTTCCCCTGATGATTATCCTGAAGAAGGAGTCATTGTGAAAGCTTATTTTCCAGTGAATGATGCATTAGCCGCTTTAATTGAAGAAATGAAAGCGTCAATTACAGCTTTGGGTGATCTAGATATCGAACTTGGACACAATAAAGTACTTGTTCATGAAGTAGCAGAGGAAGAGTGGGCGACCGCTTGGAAAAAGTATTATAAGCCTGTTAGGGTTTCCAATACAATTACGATAAGTCCAACTTGGGAAGAGTACACGCCTTCAAGTGAGGATGAGTGCGTCATTGAACTCGACCCAGGAATGGCTTTTGGAACAGGGACACATCCTACTACCGTTTTATGCATACAAGCGATTGAAAAAATGATTACACCAGGAGACTCAGCTATTGATGTGGGAACGGGCTCAGGAGTGTTAAGTATCGCTGCGGCAAAACTTGGTGCAAAAGATGTACTAGCACTTGATCTCGATGAAGTTGCTGTTGAAAGTGCCAAAATCAACACAGAATTAAATAAAGTAGACCGGCAAGTGACAGTAAAGCAAAATAACTTGCTAGAAGGAATTGATGGCGAGTATGATTTCATCGTTGCAAATATTTTAGCTGAAATTATCGTACGTTTTGTCCAAGATGCGGCAAGGGTACTTAAACCAAATGGAGTGTTTATCACGTCCGGAATTATTAGTCGGAAAAAAGACGAAGTAAAAGATAGTTTGCTATCCCACGGTTTTACAATTGAGGAAATAGTTGAAATGGAAGATTGGGTAGCGATTATTGCGAAAAAGGCGTAAAATAAGAATGTTGTAGGTGAGTTTATGCAACGGTATTTTGTAGACAAGATGACCGAAAAAGAAGTAATCATCGTTGGTGATGATGTTAAGCATATTAGTCGTGTGATGAGGATGTCGATTGGCGACCAAATGATATGCAGTAACAATAAGGATAGAGTATGCCGTTGTGAAATAACCGATATAAATCAAGACACAGTTAAGGCAGTTATTGTTGAAGAACTGTCTAGTACTAGCGAAATGCCGATTGAAGTACTGATCGTACAAGGGCTTCCTAAAGGGGACAAACTAGATTTAATCATCCAAAAAGGAACAGAGCTCGGTGCAACTTCTTTTATTCCTTTTCAAGCGGAACGTTCTATTGTGAAATGGGATCAAAAAAAGCAAGCCAAAAAGATAGAACGACTAGAAAAAATTGCGAAGGAAGCCGCCGAACAATCACACCGCTCCATTATTCCGCAAGTTCATTCATCACTTTCTCTTGGAGAAATGATTGATAAAGTAAAGAATGTTACGTGTAAGATTGTTGCCTATGAGGAAGAAGCGAAGCATCAAGGAAAGAGCCGCCTACATGAAGCTTTTGAAACAATGAAAGCTGGGGATTCTGTCGTTGTTGTCATAGGTCCTGAAGGTGGATTAAGTGAAAAAGAAATCAATAAACTTAAAGATGCAGGATTTATTTGCTGTAGCTTAGGGCCCCGTATTTTACGTACGGAAACGGCTCCTTTTTATGTGCTTTCGGCATTATCCTATCATTTTGAAATTATGTGAGGTGAAACTAAATGCCATCAGTAGCATTTCAAACATTAGGTTGCAAAGTGAACCATTATGAAACAGAAGCCATTTGGCAGCTCTTTAAATCAGAAGGCTATGATAAAGTAGAATTCGAAAAAGCAGCTGATGTTTATGTGATAAATACATGTACGGTAACGAATACAGGTGATAAAAAAAGCCGTCAAGTTATTCGACGAGCAATCCGTAAAAATCCCGATGCAGTCATTTGTGTGACGGGATGTTACGCTCAAACCTCTCCTGCCGAAATTATGGCTATACCGGGTGTTGATATTGTCGTTGGAACACAAGATAGAACGAAGATGCTCACGTACATTGAACAATTTAAAGAAGAAAGACAACCAATAAATGGTGTCTCAAATATCATGAAGGCCCGAGTATATGAAGAACTTGATGTACCTGCTTTTACGGACCGTACAAGAGCCTCGTTAAAAATTCAAGAAGGTTGCAATAACTTCTGTACATTCTGCATTATCCCTTGGGCTCGTGGTTTAATGCGTTCCCGTGACCCTCAAGATGTCATCAAGCAAGCCCATCAGCTTGTAGAGGCTGGCTATAAAGAGATTGTCCTCACGGGAATTCATACCGGTGGATACGGTGAGGACCTTAAAGAATATAGTCTAGCAAAATTGTTGTTAGATTTAGAGCAAGTCGAAGGATTAAAACGTATTCGAATCTCCTCTATAGAGGCTAGTCAAATTACAGACGAGGTTATTGATGTGATTGACCGTTCCCAAAAGGTGGTTCGTCATCTGCACATTCCTCTTCAATCGGGCTCTGATAGTGTCTTAAAGCGCATGCGTAGAAAATACACGATGGATTTTTTTGCAGAACGTCTAGAACGTCTAAAAGAAGTGTTGCCTGGGTTAGCGGTAACATCAGACGTTATCGTTGGTTTTCCAGGTGAAACTGCAGAAGAGTTTCAGGAGACGTTTGACTTTATTGCAAAACATAAATTTTCCGAGCTACACGTATTTCCGTATTCAAAGAGAACAGGAACTCCTGCAGCTAGAATGGAAGACCAAGTTGATGAAGAAGTTAAAAATGAGCGAGTTCATCGCTTAATTGAACTTTCTAACCAGCTTGCCAAAGAGTATGCTTCTCAGTTTGAAGGAGAAGTATTAGAGGTTATTCCTGAAGAAATGGATAAAGAAGATACAAGTGGAGCTTTCTTTATTGGGTACTCTGATAATTACTTGAAAGTAAAGTTTCCAGCTACTGAAGACATGATTGGAAAAATAGTAAAAGTAAAAATTAATAAAGCAGGCTACCCATATAACATAGGAGAGTTTGTCCGAGTACTTGAAGAAAAAGAAATAGAAGCTGTTTCATAACGTACAGAAGTTGTTCAAGAGGTGATGCCTTGTGAGCAACTTCTTTTTTGTGGCTTGAAAAAGTAAACGTTACTCTTACGGACACAGGAGCCCTTATTATTAAAAAAAGACCAGATTTTCACTAGTTTTTACAAAAATAAGGTCTCTGGTGTCGATACATCTTTAAAAGCGGAAAAAAACGTAAAATAAGGGCTCTCATGTCCTTTAGGAAATTGTATCTCAAAACTACATTTCTTATTTTTTCTTACAACAACATTATGGTACTATTGAAAGGATTCAAGATACATATTATAACCAAATTCACTAGGAGTGATAAGATGAATAACCTTGCACAGACCATTGATCATACGTTACTAAAGGCAGATGCTACACAGGATGAAATTATTAAATTAGCGAATGAGGCAAAAGAATATCAATTTGCTTCAGTTTGCGTGAACCCTACTTGGGTTGCGACAGCTTACGATATATTAAAAGACACACAGGTCAAAGTATGTACCGTGATTGGATTCCCGCTGGGGGCAACACTGCCAGCTGTAAAAGCGTTTGAGACAGAAAAAGCGATTGAAGCGGGAGCAACAGAAGTGGACATGGTAATTAACATCGGTGCATTAAAAGATGGAAATAACCAATTAGTTGAAGAAGACATTCGAGCCGTTGTTGAAGCTGCGAAAGGTAAGGCAATTACAAAAGTGATTATTGAAACAGCCTTGTTAACAAACGAAGAAAAGGTTAGAGCATGCCAATTGGCCAAAAAAGCTGGCACTGATTTCGTGAAGACTTCTACTGGATTCTCAACAGGAGGAGCTACGATTGGTGACATCGCCCTTATGCGTGAAGAAGTAGGCCCAACACTAGGAGTAAAAGCTTCGGGTGGAGTACGTGACCGTGAAACGGCACTTGCGATGATTGAAGCAGGAGCTACAAGAATAGGAGCTAGTGCTGGCATATCGATTGTCAAAGGTGAAGTAGGACAAACTGACTATTAAAAGCTGACATGGGTCAGTTATCGCTGTTTATTAGTGGTAGAAATGTGTTTACGAACGCGTTTAAGAAGGAATTGAAATGGACGCGTACGCAAATGAAAATGCGAACACGTTTGAGAAGAAATACGGTGAAGAGGCGTACGTAAATAAAAATACGAACACGATTCAGAAGAAATATGGTGAAAATGAGTACGTAAACGAAAATACGAACGTGTTTAGCAAAAAAACATTAGACCGTGTTCACAATGAATTATCTTGCAAGGGTGAGTTGGGAATAAACAACGAAAAAACAGTCAAGGCCAAAACCCGGCCTTTGGGACACGGCTTCGCACGCTGGCGTGAATTGGAGAAACCCGCTCCAATGTACTCAAAAGCACCATCGGCTTCGCACGTGTAACAGAAACAGTCAAGGCCAAAACCCGGCCTTGACTGTTTTCCTTTTATAGCTTTTTTCCTCCGTTGTGGAAGTGAAGGATGAACTTAGAGAACCAGTGGACAAATGGCAATATTGCTAATGAAGTAACCACATTAAATATCGTGCTTGCATGGGCTAATTGAAGGTTTGATATGGATGTGAGTTGCATCGCAAAGTCGCTTAACGCATTAATAAAAGGAATGAACAATAGAACTCCAATGATGTTAATCCAAATGTGTGCAAAGGCGACCATTTTAGCGGCCCGTGTGGAGCCTATGCTCGCTAAAAATGCAGTAAAGCAAGTACCAATATTCGCTCCAAGCATAATTGCAATTCCTGCAGGTAGACCCAATACATCTTCATTAATAAACCCCATCGTAATCGCAGTTGTTGCAGTACTTGATTGGATAATCGCTGTCAAAATGGTGCCTATTCCGATGCCGATAAGACTGTACTCATTTGTTAATAAAAAATATGTATTCGTGAGTGGTAATGTCGATAAAGGGAATGCAAGCTCCTTCAATCCATCCATCGCAATAAAGATACTAGCTAAACCAAAAGAGACACAACCAAGCGAAAATAGAGTTGTTTTTGGTAGAACAAGTAATGTTACCCCAACGAGTAACAATGGAAGGCTAAGTTGAGATAAATCGAATGAAATGATTTCAAGAGTAAGACAGGTTCCGATATTCGAACCAAGAATGACGCCGATGGATTGTTTAAAGGTAATTATTCCTGCTGCTACAAAACCAATTGTAATTATCATTACCGCAGAGCTACTTTGAATGATGGCAGTAATTAACGTACCGACAAGCAATCCTTTAAAAGGAGAGTCTGTCATTTTAACCATCAGTTCTTTAACGCGGTCTCCAGCAAGATTTTGAAGACCTGTCCTCATGACAGTCATACCGAATAAAAACAATCCTATAAAAACAGAAAATAAAATAAATAATTGTTGGGACATGAGACCACCTCTTGTACCATCATATGGACAAGAGCAAATCGCCATGACAAAAAAATGTTGAATGCCATATAATTTCATTTTTTGATTCAAAAACGTAGGAATTCGACAGTTCTAAACGATTTATTCTCAAATAAAGTTGACCTATTAAAATTGTTGTATTATAATCAAACAAGACTTGTTTATAAGTCTTTAGTTGGTTGTTTCGGAGGGAGGGAAATTGTAATGGCAGAAACTCGTGTTCGCAAAAATGAATCGATTGATGCTGCTCTTCGTCGCTTCAAAAGATCACTTTCTAAAGAAGGAACGTTAGCTGAAGTGAAAAAGCGTAAGCACTATGAAAAGCCTAGTGTGAAACGTAAGAAAAAATCAGAGGCGGCTAGAAAGCGTAAGTTCTAATTTAGAGAGGTGTTTCGGTTGACTCTTCTTGAAAGATTGACTCAAGATATGAAGGCAGCAATGAAAAATAAAGAAAAACAAAAGCTCTCTGTCATTCGTATGGTTAAATCCTCATTGCAATATGAGGAGATTAAACTAGGGCATGAGCTCAGTGAAGATGATGTTCTGACTGTTCTTAATCGTGAATTAAAGCAACGGAAAGATTCCCTCCATGAGTTTGAAAAAGCCAACCGAGATGATTTAGCTTCTAAATTGCGAGAAGAGATTGAAATACTTGAACAGTACATGCCAGAACAACTATCAGAGGAAGAGCTCCTTGAAATTGTTAAGGCAACAGTTTCTGAAGTAGGTGCTACTTCAAAAGCCGACTTTGGTAAAGTAATGGGTGCCATTATGCCAAAAGTAAAAGGCAAAGCTGATGGTAATGTCGTGAATAAGTTTGTTCAACAACAATTATCATAATAATCAAGCGTCCTTGTTTCATGAAAATGAACAAGGGCGCTTTTTAATTTTTACAAAAAACATATTTACCATAATTAAAGGCATTGGAAAAGTTGGTTTGTACTTTTTAAGTGGCTTCTATATTCACTATATGTTTGGTTGACAGACATTAATATTCATTTTAATATAGGCTTTCATTTTTTAAAAAAGTGAAACCTTGTTATACTAGTAACGTAAAGATAGTTATAGCTCTTTTTTTCCTTACTATCATTTCTACAGAAAGGAGGAAAGTCGTTGAAGCCTAAATGGAGATTACTTTTTTTCACAACAACGATTTTACTTGCGATATTATTAATTCCTGTTCAACTATTCGTACATAGTCAGGCTCAAAATGATACTAATCGTCCCGTTGTCTATTATGTTCCAGTCGAACAGGCCGTTGAACGTGGGTTAGAGGCGTTTATGAGTAGAGCCTTCACGAGTGCTTTGGAAGAAGGTGCGGATCACATTGTATTAGAAATTGATACCCCAGGGGGAGCGGTTGAGGCTGCAGGTAATATCGCCAGACTCTTACGACAAACTGAAATCCCTGTAACTGCTTATGTTGTAAAGGAAGCGATATCTGCAGGAGCGTATATTTCATTAAACGCAGATTATATTATCATGGCTCCGGGTTCAACAATGGGGGCAGCTGGTGTTATTGATGGTGCAGGTAATGCGGCAGAGGAAAAAACACAATCCTATTGGTTGGCCGAAATGTCAGAATCAGCCAAGTTAAATGATAGGGACCCAATCTATGCTTTAGCAATGGCTGATAATTCAATTTCATTACCAGAGTACAATGCACCTGAAGGTAGATTTCTGACTCTAGGCGCAACAGATGCTTTAGAAGTAGGGTATGCTGAAGCTATTGCGAGTAGCCGAGCAGAATTACTTCAGTTCCACGGCTTGGAAAATGCAATTGAAAAAGAATTTGAGATAAGTTTTGCAGAACAAGTTGCACGATTTGTGACGCATCCTATTGTTATCCCGATTTTATTATCTATTGGAAGTTTAGGGTTAGTGTTAGAATTGTATTCGCCAGGGTTTGGTATTCCGGGGATTATGGGTTTAAGTGCACTTCTTTTGTTCTTCTTTGGTCACCTATTTGCAGGGTTCGCTGGTTGGGAATCAATTTTGTTGTTTGGGGTAGGTATTCTCTTAATACTTATCGAAATATTTGTACCGGGTTTCGGTATATTCGGTGTATTAGGAATAGGTTCAATCATTGCAAGTATGGTGTTAGCCTCATTTTCAACGGTCAATATACTAATATCTATATTAATAGCGATTATTGTGTCTGCTATTGCCTCGGTACTGGTGTTTAAATACTTTGGGAACCGTGGACCGATGAAGAGGTTAGTGTTGGCTGGTGCAACGACAACTGAAGAGGGCTATATATCAAATGTAACACGTAAAGAGCTTATTGGAGCAATTGGAGAAACCTTAACTCCGCTTCGACCTTCTGGTTCAGCTGTTTTTGAGCATGAACGTCTTGACGTTGTCTCTGAGGGAGGATATATTGAACAGGGAAGGAAAATTGAGGTTATTTATACTTCAGGTTCTCGTATTGTAGTACGTGAAGTAAAAGACTAAGTTTTTTAAATATGAGGAGGTAGTGTTATGCCAGGTACTGGAGATATTATGATTTTAGTTGTACTCGGGTTAATTATTATTGCGTTTGCGGTATTATTTACGTTTGTACCAGTTATGCTTTGGATTTCGGCTTTAGCAGCTGGGGTGAAAATTGGAATTTTTGAATTAGTGGGAATGAGACTCCGTCGAGTTATTCCAGCTCGTGTTGTTAATCCATTAATTAAAGCGGTAAAAGCAGGTTTAGATTTAAATACAAGTAAGCTTGAAGGTCACTATCTTGCTGGTGGTAATGTTGACAGGGTTGTAAATGCCCTCATTGCTGCACAACGTGCGAATATTGACTTATCATTTGAGCGTGCGGCTGCGATTGACCTTGCTGGTCGTGATGTATTAGAAGCAGTACAAATGAGCGTTAACCCAAAAGTTATTGAAACACCATTCATTGCCGGTGTAGCGATGGACGGAATTGAAGTAAAAGCAAAGGCTCGTATTACAGTTCGAGCAAACATCGACCGTTTAGTCGGGGGTGCTGGAGAAGATACGGTTATCGCTCGTGTTGGTGAAGGGATTGTATCAACGATTGGTTCTGCAAGTAATCACAAAAAAGTACTTGAAAATCCAGATATGATTTCACAAACTGTTTTATCAAAAGGACTAGATGCAGGAACAGCATTTGAAATTCTTTCGATTGATATTGCTGACATTGATATCGGTAAAAATATTGGGGCTGAGCTTCAAACTGACCAAGCGGAAGCCGATAAGAAAATTGCTCAAGCGAAAGCCGAAGAGCGTCGTGCAATGGCAGTAGCGAAAGAACAAGAAATGAAAGCTAAAGTTGAAGAAATGCGTGCAAAAGTTGTGGAAGCTGAAGCTGAAGTACCTATGGCATTAGCGGAAGCATTACGAAGCGGTAATATGGGTGTTATGGACTATGTAAATTACCAAAACATAAGTGCTGATACAGATATGAGAGATTCAATCGGGAAAGCAACTGGAGAAAACAAAAAGGATAATAAATAGGAGGAAGCTCCTTAGAGAGGAGAGTTCCAATTGGGTATTGTAGATTTTTTATTTAATAATCCGTTTTTGCTTATTCTCATTGCGATTTGGGTATTTAATAGGTTTAGACGCCAAGCTAGTGCCCAACAGCAACAACAAGGCCAGCCGCAAAAGCAAGCGCAAAGACAAGAGCAGGAAATCGATTGGAAAGAAATTTTCCGACAAGAGGAGTTTCCTGAACAGGAAAAGCCTGCTCCAAGGCCACTACAACCGAGTCCAGCAGAGATTTTGCCAATAGAAGAAGACCGTCGTACGTCTCTTCAAATTGAACGAGATGAATTACGCCAAAAGCAGGAACTTGTTAACAATAACATCTTTACTGGTGGAATAAGTGACGGCATCAAAGTTAACGAAATTGGCAAAAAACCAGGATTAGCGCTTCATTTTAATCAGATCACAAATGAAGAAGCAATGAAAGGTGTAGTTTGGGCAGAGGTGCTTGGAAAGCCAAGAGCAAAACGGTCACATCGTCAGTAATTATAACTGAACAAAAAGAGCTTATCAAAAGTCAAATGACTTTATGATAAGCTCTTTTTTCTTGTAGATAAATAAAGCAAATAATTTTGTCCATAATAGACAGCTTTGCCGTTTTTCTTAATTTTTAGTGATAGCATCGTCTTCTTTCTCATAAAAATGTTAGGAGAGGAGGTCTTGAGACATGAAAAGATTCAAGCAACGCATGAAAAAATGGATAACCGAAGGGATGGACCTTCCAGCTGACGTGCTCATGGACCTACCGCGAATCACGATGATCGGACAATTACATATCTATATTGAAAACCATCGTGGTGTTCTTCAATTTTCAAATGAGGAACTGCGGTTGTTATTATCACAGGGGCAACTTCTAATTAAAGGAGAACAATTTGTTATTAAGACGATTCTTCCTGAAGAATTGTTACTAGAAGGAAAAATCGACCAAGTTATATACATTAATGAATAATTTGAACAAAAGCTTAGGGGGAGGCAAATGAAGAATAACTGGTTACACTATGTGTATGGGTACGTAAGAATGACAATTGAAGGTCAATATGCAGAACGATTTTTAAATCAATGTATTCATAACGATATTGATATTTGGAACATCAAGCGAGTTGGGAAAGAAAAGATGGTGTGCTATCTTGCCCTAGAGGATGTCAGAAAAATCAAGAAAATCGTAAAGATGACTGACTGTAAAGTATCATTTACAAAAAGAATAGGCATTCCCTTCCTTACAAAAAAAATGGCGATACGAGGCGGGTTTACCGCTGGAATCGCCGGCTTTTTGTTTCTTATCTTTCTATTATCGAATATGGTATGGGGAATTTCAATTCAAGGAGCATCACCAAAAGTTGAACATCAACTAAAGCAAATTGTACAAGACATTGGAATAAAACGAGGAAAATTCTTATTTTCATTACCAAGTGTAGAAGATATTCAAAAAGTTGTGACAGATAGTTTAGAAGAAGCAACATGGGTTGGGGTACAATTAAATGGGACGACCTACCATTTTGAAGTCGTTGAGCAAACATTACCTGAAGAAAAAGGATTGATTAGTCCAAGGCATTTAGTATCAAAAAAGAAGGCAGTTATCCATGAAATGTTTGTTGAAAAAGGGCAAGCTATGGTCAAGCCGAATCAGTTTGTGAATAAGGGAGAGTTACTAGTATCTGGATTTATTGGAAAAGAAGGAAAAACAGAGATTGTAGCGGCTCAAGCCGAAGTTTTTGGAGAAATTTGGTACAAGTCTGACGTGTC
This sequence comes from Bacillus alkalicellulosilyticus, assembly GCF_002019795.1. Taxonomy (GTDB): domain Bacteria; phylum Bacillota; class Bacilli; order Bacillales; family Bacillaceae_F; genus Bacillus_AO; species Bacillus_AO alkalicellulosilyticum. The sequence continues at coordinate 1,400,465 of NZ_KV917381.1, forward strand.
TGTTCCCCTTAGTACCAAGTATGAGACATTAACTGGAGATTCAAAAACAAAATACTATTTAAGCTTTTTTAACGTTGATATTCCAATATGGGGGTTTAGAAGTCCTCAATATGAACATTATGAGGTTTTTGAAAGGAACTATGCATTCCGACTTTTAAATTGGACCTTACCTGTGCAATATAAAAGTAAGCAAGCTCTTGAAAAGCAGGAAACGCTTCGGGAATATTCTGAAGAAGAGGCTGTCCAAGTGGGAATAGAGATGGCAAAGGTTGAATTGAACAAGAGTCTAGGAGACGATGCAGAGATCGTTGGCGAAAAAGTTTTGCACCAAGCTAAAGAGAATGGTAAAGTTATACTAAAGATTCATTACCAAGTCATAGAAGAAATTACATCGGAGCAACCGATTATTCAAGGAGACTGAGGTTATTGTCAGAAATGAAGCTTATTCAATTAGAGGCAAAGGACCAAAATGAAATCCAAGTTTTATTTGGCCCAAATGATATTCATCTAAAAAGAATAGAAGAAAAGTTAGGGATTTCTATTACGACGAGAGGTGAGACCGTATCCGTTTCAGGCGATGATGAAACGGTAGAGAGGGTTTCCAACGTCCTAAAAACACTGTTACTACTCGTGCGTAAAGGGGTCTCCATTTCAGAAAGAGATGTAGTGTATGCTATACAATTAGCTGAACGCGACATGCTTGATGAAATTGTGGACTTATATGAAGAAAAGCTTGCTGTTAATTCAAAAGGAAAACCGATTGTAGTCAAAACACTTGGACAAAAACATTATGTGTCAGCCATTCAAAAACGTGATATGGTTTTTGGAATTGGTCCAGCAGGTACTGGAAAAACATTTCTAGCTGTTGTAATGGCTGTTACAGCTTTAAAAGACGGACGAGTTAAGAAAATTGTCCTCACTAGACCAGCGGTAGAGGCTGGCGAAAGTCTTGGCTTTCTTCCTGGTGATTTAAAAGAAAAAGTAGATCCCTATTTAAGACCTCTTTATGATGGTTTACATGAGGTGTTAGGGATGGAGCATACCACTAGATTAATGGAACGAGGAACGATTGAGGTTGCTCCTCTGGCGTATATGAGGGGACGTACCTTAGATGATTCTTTTGTTATTCTTGATGAAGCCCAAAACACCACGCAAGAACAAATGAAAATGTTTTTGACAAGACTAGGTTTTGGATCTAAAATGGTAATTAATGGGGATTTAACTCAAGTAGACTTACCAAAAGGAAAAAAATCTGGTTTGCGAATGGCGATACAAACACTTGAACGTATAAAAGAAATTGATTTTATTTATCTACAACAAACGGATGTTGTTCGTCACACACTAGTTCAAAAAATATTAGATGCGTATGAAACATCAGAGGAAAAAGAAAAGGGAAAGCAGTGACTATTGAGACCCTCAACATGTTTTGAGGGTCTTATCGTTTACATGGCCCCCTCGGAATTTTAAGTAAAGGCGGTGAACGAAATGAAAAAGCGTACCCCAATTGATCAAAGTAAATGGTGGAGAAAAATAAAAGACCATCGCTATATTCGGAACATCTTATTTTTAATATTAGCTCTTTTCTTATATGGTGTTATGATCGATAATGTTATTCCTGAAAAATTGGATATTCAGATGTCTACGGTAGCAGAGGTAGATATTCGTTCTCCTATAACAGTTGAAAATAAAGCTGCAACAGATATGAAACGGAAAGAAGTAATAGAAGCTATTAGACCTGTGTATGTTCAAAAAAAGGAATATGCCCAATTACAGGTTGAAAAAATAAATGATATTTTTGAATTAATCAATCAGGTCAACGAGGAATATGAAACAAATGAGGAAGAAGTACTAGAAGAAGAGGCAATTGTAGAAGAAGATGAAGTTAACCTAGAGGAAAAACTTGAATATGTACAAAGTGTCATTTCATATGGGACAAGCAATGATTTATCAGATGAAACGATCCTTACCTTATTACAGGCCAATGATATTCAACTGCAAATGGCTCGAGAAACAACGATGAACGCTGTATATGAAATCATGATTCAAAGAATTCCTATTAATGAGTTATCGGCAGCTAAGCAATCCGTTGAAGATAAGATTATCATTTCAACGGTTAGTAATAGGCTGCATGATGCGATGATAGAACTAGCTAAGTTTGCTATTATCCCAAATTATATATATGATGATAAGGCTACAGAGAGGCTACAAGAGGAAGCTGCAGAATCAGTTGACCCAGTCGTTATTCGTGAGGGACAGCTTTTAGTAAAAGCTGGTGAAATGATTAACCATGAGGTATATGAACAGCTTCGATTAGTAGGATTATTAGATGAGACATTTAACCTTTACCCATATGTTGGCTTAGCCCTGCTTATAGCACTTATGATTGGAATGTTAGGTTATTACCTCAATGAAGTGAAAACAACAGCCAAGACAAACAACAGTCATTTGCTTATGTTTACTCTTATTTTTATCGTGACGATAACCGTAATGAAAATAACAAGCTTTTTAGAAAACCTAGATTATACGGGTGTAGGACTTATCGTTCCTGTTGCAGTTGGAACTATGCTACTTACGATGCTCATACATGAAAGGGTCGCGTTATTTTCGAGTATCTTTTTTGCCATTATAGCTAGTGTTTTATTTAATAACGAAACGGTTGGAACTTTTAACTTCACATATGGTGTCTATGTTTTATTTAGTTCTTTTGCTGGAGTTTACTTTCTCGGAAAGACGAATCGGACATCGAGAATATTAAAAGCAGGTTTATTTGTTTCTTCAATTAATATCATTTCAATTTTGTCTATACTATTCATGAAAAGCTTTCAGCAAAGTGGAATTGAAATTGGTATGCATATCGGTTTTGCCTTTTTATCAGGCTTCTTAGCCGCTGTATTAACATTAGGACTACTTCCGTTTTTTGAAGCTGGATTTGGTATTTTATCGACAACTAAACTAATTGAGTTGTCTAATCCAAATCATCCGTTGCTGCGAAAAATTTTACTAGAAGCGCCTGGCACATACCATCATAGTGTTGTCGTTGGCAATCTAGCTGAAGCAGCCTGTGAATCAGTAGGAGCAAACGGATTACTTGCCCGTGTTGGGTCTTATTATCATGATTTAGGGAAAACAAGGAGACCACATTTTTTCATTGAAAATCAAATGAAAATGGATAATCCGCATGATAAAATATCGCCACAACTGAGCAAAACGATAATTATTTCCCATCCATATGATGGGGCAGACCTTCTGAGAGAATTTAAGATGCCAAAGGAAATCATTGACATTGCTGAACAACATCATGGGACAACGTTATTAAAATTTTTCTATCATAAAGCAAACCAAGATAGTGAATCACCTATTCCAGAATCTCAATTTCGCTATCCTGGACCAAAAGCACAAACAAAGGTATCTGCAATAGTCGGAATCGCAGATTCTGTTGAAGCAGCAGTTCGTTCAATCTCAAAGCCAACCCCAGATAAAATTGATGCTCTTGTTCGTAAGATTATTAATGATCGCTTAGAGGATGGCCAATTTGATGAATGTGACTTAACGATGAGAGAACTAGATAAAATAGCGATATCGATTTGTGAAACATTAAAAGGAACATTCCACTCAAGGATTGAATATCCGGAAGACCCGAAAGAAAAAAAGGGGGATACTCAAAATGACAGTCGAAATTGATATGCTAGATGAAACAGAAAGCCTAACTGAAAAGCAACTTAAACTTGTAGAAGAACTCCTTAAAGAAACAGCAAATAAGGAAAAAATAAAAGCGAATTCTGAAGTGTCCATTTCTTTTGTTGATAATGAAAGAATTCAAGAAGTTAATCGAGAATATCGAAATAAAGATGCGGTAACGGATGTTATTTCTTTTGCGTTTAATGATAATGTCGACGAGGAATTGGAAATTGTAGGAATTGAAATGACAAATGTGTTAGGCGATATCATCATTTCAATTCCAAGAGCAAAAGAACAAGCCGTAGAGTATAATCACTCATTTGAGCGGGAGCTTGGGTTTCTTGTTGTGCATGGAATGTTACACCTTCTCGGCTATGACCATATGAGTGAAGAAGAGGAGAAAGAAATGTTTTCTCGACAAGAGGAAATATTGAATGCCTATGGACTTACGCGATAAAAATCGGTGGGGTCTCAAACGCTTATTCCGCTCTTTCTATTATGCATGGACTGGCTTGCGTTATGTGTTTTCAAATGAACAGAACTTACGGATTCATTTAGGTATTGGGATAGTCATTCTCATAGTAGCTTTTTCTTTATCGATTTCTCTAATAGAAAGAGCGATACTTATTCTAGTCATAGGCATCGTTTTATCTCTTGAGGTTATGAACACAGCAATTGAACGAACAGTCGATATGTTTACAGCGGAATATCACCCACTAGCTAAAATAGCTAAGGATATTGCCGCTGCTGCTGTGTTTGTCTTTAGCTTAATAGCTGTTATCATTGGACTTATAATTTTATTGCCACCGCTTTTGGACTTATTCATTAGGTAGTAATTATACTTGGGAGAGGAGTTTCAACACAATGTGGAAAAGGCTTCAAAAAAACATCATTGCAGGGCTTATCTTTTTATTGCCAGCAATCGTAACAATTTATGTCGTACAATTCCTTTTCTCATTAATTGATGCATTTTTAGGCTCTTTTATTACAGGTATATTAAAGGCAATAAATATTATTACAATCAGAGAAGGAACAATATATTTCCTGGGAATTTATACTCCTTTTTCAGAAAGAATACTCGGTATAGGCTTTATTTTAACGATTATCCTCATTACGTGGATTGGTTCTATGAGGTTGAAAGGCTACGGGGTTAGGATTTTTCAAACGATTGATAAAGGTTTTCGAAAAATACCGATAGCTAATTCAATTTACACCTCAGTTGAACAAATCATCCATGCTTTTGCTCAAGAAAGGTCTTCTTTTCAACGCGTTGTTTTATTGGAGTATCCAAGAAAAGGGCTGTATACAATTGGTTTTTTAACTGGAGAATCAAAAGGAGAAGTTCAACGGGTGACATCAAGAGAGTGTATTAACGTGTTTCTCCCAACAACTCCAAACCCTACATCTGGCTGGTTAGTTTTAGTCCCACACGAGGATGTGATTTTTTTAGATATGACTGTAGAGCAGGGGTTGAAATTTATTATCTCTGGTGGTGTTGTTGTTCCGCCAGATCCAGCAGAAGCAGAACTATTTCTTGAATCAACTTTTGATGAAAATCAAATGAGAATTAATCTTAAGGGAAAGCGAGAAGATGAATAATGAAGGAAGATATTCTACTTGAAGAGGCTAAAAAGGCCCGAAAAAGAGCATATGTACCATATTCCAAATTTAAGGTTGGAGCAGCCCTACTAACGAAAGATGGCGACGTATTTCATGGCTGTAACATTGAAAATGCATCATATGGGTTAACCAATTGTGCAGAAAGAACGGCTATATTTAAAGCAATATCAGAAGGTGAAAATGAATTTCAAGCGATTGCAGTTATCGCTGATTCACCAAGACCAGTGCCGCCTTGTGGTGCTTGTCGGCAAGTATTAGTAGAGTTTTGTCCACCGACGATGAAAGTTATTCTTTCAAACTTGGAGGGAATTAGAAAAGAAATTACCGTTTCAGAATTATTACCTGGAGCATTTACATCGGAGGATATGAATGAATAAATATAAATCTGGATTTGTTGCTATAATCGGTCGCCCTAACGTTGGAAAGTCAACGTTGTTAAATAGAATCATTGGCCAAAAAATTGCCATTATGAGTGACAAACCACAAACGACTAGAAATAAAGTACAAGGTGTTTTAACCACAGATGAGGGGCAAGTTGTGTTTATGGACACACCTGGAATACATAAACCAAAACACAAACTGGGTGACTTTATGATGAAGGTTGCCACGAATACATTAAGAGAAGTTGATTTAATTCTATTTGTAATTGATGCGACAGAATCATTCGGTTCAGGTGAACAATTTATTGTAGAACGTTTAGAGCAAACCAAGACACCTGTATTCTTAGTTATTAATAAAATTGATAAAATACACCCAGAACAACTTCTTGCAGTCATCGATAAGTACCGTACTCGTTTGGACTTTAAAGAGATTATTCCTGTATCAGCAATTGAAGGAAACAATGTTAACACATTGCTCACTCAAGTATTTGATTATATGCCTGAAGGCCCTCAATATTATCCGGCAGACCAAGTAACGGACCATCCTGAGCGATTTATTGTATCAGAGTTAGTACGAGAAAAAGTACTGCATGTCACAAGAGAGGAAATCCCTCATTCCATTGCAGTTGTGATAGAACAAATGAAAGAAAGAAATAATGAAAATGTCTATATTGCGGCAACGATTATTGTTGAACGTTCGTCTCAAAAAGGAATTATCATTGGAAAACAAGGTTCACTTCTCAAAGAAATAGGGAAACGAGCTAGAAAAGATATTGAATCTCTACTAGGCTCGAAAGTATTTCTAGAGCTATATGTCAAAGTTCAAAAAGACTGGAGAAATCGCCCGCTCCATCTTAAGGATTTTGGATTTAAAGAAGATGATTATTAAAACGAATTAACATTTGTGAAACCTACTGTAACATACATTTAACAATGGTGATTCTTGAATTGCCATTGTTTTTTGTTCTAATAATATTTATGATAGATATAGGGTTCTATTTAAAAAATGATGAGAAAAAACAAAGGAATTTACAATTTTTCCATCACATGAAATTCGCAAACAAGGTCAACCTATATGTAAAGAGCGGTCTACTAATTTCCTTTCAAGAAAGGTGGAATCTCATATGCTTGATTTTTCCTGGAAAGTGTTTTCTAAGACAGGGAGCATTGACACGTATTTGTTAATGAAGGAGCTTGAAAGAGATTTAAATGACACAGTTGATGACGAAATGGAAGACGAATACAACAGAATAGACGCTCATTAAACCAAGTTTGCGTATCAAATTGATACGTGCGGTGAGGATATGCTTACAACAGCAGAAGGTATTGTGATTCGAACCATTGATTATGGCGAATCTAACAAGATAATTACCTTATTTACAAAAGAATATGGCAAGATAGGAATCATGGCTAGAGGGGCAAAAAAACCAAAAAGTCGTGTTTCCGCTGTTTCACAGTTGCTTGTCTATGGCTCGTTTCTTTTTTACCAAAGTAGTGGGTTAGGGACATTGCAACAAGGTGAAATTATTGAATCTTTTCGTGAGGTTCGAAATGATTTGTTTCGAGCCTCTTATGCATCATATGTAGTTGAATTAACAGACAAACTTATGGACGAGCGTCAACCCAATCAAGCTTTATTTGCTCTGTTATGCCAAACCCTACGGTTACTTAATAATGACGTTGATGGCGAAATCCTGATGAGGATTTTTGAAATGAAAATGTTATCGGTAGCTGGAATTAGTCCACAACTGGACTGTTGTTCAAATTGTGGGAATGTAGAAGGTGAATTTGCATTTTCAATTCAAGAAGCGGGATTTCTGTGCCATCGGTGTTATTCAAAAGACCGCCATGTGATTAAGATATCAGCTCGAGCCGCTAAACTACTAAGACAATTTTATTATATTGACTTACATAGGCTTGGTACGATTTCGGTAAAGAAAGAGACTAAACAAGAGCTAGGCTTGGTAATCTCTGCATACTATGACCAGTATTCAGGAATTACTCTAAAATCAAAACGTTTTCTAGAACAACTTGAACGAATGGACCCTACTGATGAAAGTTGACATCCGTCAAAAAATTAAGTATGATTCTAAGTAATTATATGGTGCTACGAAAGAAAGTAGTACTTATCCTCACTGTAACAAGCGACCTTAGGATAGTGTGAGCTAGGGATACATAGGATAAGGAAGGCAGTCTGGAGCACACACGGAGAAAGTGGCTTTTCAATACTATATGAAAAGCAAATAGGGTGGAACCGCGGGTAAGCTCCCGTCCCTATGTCTATTGACATAGAGACGGGAGCTTTTCTTGTTTTTTCACTACTATCTCCAACACAAAAATGAGGAGGTTACTAAATGAACGTTCAACAAATGATTTTGACACTGCAAAATTTTTGGGCTGACCAGAATTGTATCATTGCCCAAGCTTATGATGTAGAAAAAGGGGCAGGGACAATGAACCCAATGACATATCTACGAAGTATAGGTCCTGAGCCATGGAATGTAGCGTATGTCGAACCTTCACGTCGACCTGTTGATGGTCGATATGGTGAAAACCCGAACAGGTTATATCAGCATCATCAGTTTCAGGTAATCATGAAACCATCACCTTCTAATATTCAAGAACTTTACTTAGAAAGCTTGAAACAATTAGGAATTAATCCGTTAGAACATGATATCCGCTTTGTCGAAGATAACTGGGAAGCACCTACGCTAGGGGCATGGGGTCTTGGTTGGGAAGTATGGTTAGATGGTATGGAAATTACCCAATTTACCTATTTTCAGCAAGTTGGGGGTATCGATGCAAATCCAGTCGCTGTAGAGATTACCTACGGGATTGAACGATTGGCTTCTTATATTCAAGATAAAGAAAATGTATTTGATTTAGAATGGGTAAACGGGTTTACATATGGAGATATCTTTTTGCAACCCGAATATGAACATTCAAAGTATACGTTTGAAATTTCTGATAGTGCTATGCTTTTTGGCCTTTTTAGTACATATGAGCTGGAAGCAAAGAGAGCGCTTGATGAACAACTTGTATTTCCAGCGTATGATTATGTCTTAAAATGTTCCCATGTGTTCAACTTGTTGGATGCAAGAGGAGCGATATCGGTAACGGAAAGAACTGGATACATTGGAAGAGTTCGAAATTTAGCGAGAACTTGTGCGAAGGTATATTACGATGAGCGAGAAAGACTAGGGTTTCCAATGTTAAAAACAAAGGAGGAAAATGTGAATGAGTAGTCGAGATTATCTAATAGAAATAGGCCTTGAAGAAATGCCGGCGCGTTTTGTCACAACGGCTATGAATCAATTGAAGGATAAAGTAACAGCATGGTTACAAAGTGAACAATTATCCTTTGCTTCAGTTGAAGCATTTTCCACACCTAGGAGACTTGCCATTTTGGTGACATCATTAGCTGAAAAGCAAGAAGATGTTGAAGAAGAAGGTAAGGGGCCAGCAAGGAAGATTGCTGTTGATGAAGAGGGAAATTGGACAAAAGCAGCTCTAGGGTTTGCGCGTGGCCAAGGTGTATCACCAGAAGACTTATTTTTTAGAGAAGTCAAGGGAATAGAGTATGTGTTTGCGAAGAAGTTTATTAAAGGTCAGGAAACAAAAACAGTTTTACCGGCAATAAAAGAAATTATTACAGCACTTCACTTTCCTAAAAACATGAGATGGAGCCATTACGATTTACGTTTTGTTCGTCCAGTTCAGTGGATTGTGTCGATGTATGGGCAAGACATTATCCCGATTGAAATTACAGGAGTAGAAGCAGGACGAACTACATATGGACACAGATTTTTAGGAAACCAAATTGAAGTAGAGTCACCTTCTCACTATGAAAAAGCTCTTGCCGATCAATATGTAATCGTAAATCCTGCAGAACGTAAAGAACGTATCCGCCAACAATTGACTGAAATTGAACAACAAAACAAATGGACGGTACCAGTGGATGAAGATTTACTTGAAGAAGTAACAAATCTTGTTGAATACCCAACTGCCTTATTTGGGAGCTTTGAAGAAAGCTTTCTCGTTTTACCTCAAGAAGTATTAATTACGTCAATGCGTGAACATCAGCGCTATTTCCCTGTTCAAAACGAAAAGGGTGAATTATTGCCGTATTTTATTACAGTTCGAAATGGGAATGCAGACCACTTAGAAAATGTGAAAAAAGGAAATGAAAAAGTGTTACGTGCTCGTTTATCTGATGCGGAGTTTTTCTATAAAGAAGACCAAAAGCTTAAGATTGACGATGCATTATCTAGACTTGAAACGGTTGTATACCATGAGGAATTGGGTACGATTGGTGACAAAGTCCGCCGAATTCAAGAACTATCATTAGGCTTAGCAACTATGCTTTCGGTCCAGGATAAACAAGAAGTAGAACGAGCAGCAAAGCTTTGTAAGTTCGATCTTGTCACACAAATGGTTTACGAATTTCCTGAACTACAGGGGCGCATGGGTGAAGAGTATGCAATAAAAGCTGGTGAAAATCCAGTTGTTGCACAAGCCATTAATGAACATTACATGCCGCGATTTTCAGGAGATGCTTCACCTACTACTTTAGTTGGTACCGTTGTTAGTATTGCCGATAAAATTGATACAATCGTAGGTTGTTTCTCTATCGGCTTATTACCAACAGGGTCCCAAGACCCATATGCATTAAGAAGGCAAGCCGCTGGAATTATTCAAATGATTGTTGACCATAATGTTATGGTTGAACTTGAAGACTTCATTTCTCTTGCCATGAAAACGGCAGAGAAGAAACAACTAGTAAAAAGAAGTAAAACTGATGTGGTTTCTGATATGTTAGACTTTTTTAAGCTAAGAATAAAAAATACATTACAGGAAAAAGGAATCAGGTACGATGTAATTGATGCCGTTCTTGCAGGCGATATCGGACGTGTTCCAATTCTGATACAGAAAGCAGAAGTATTAAATAAACATATAGAACAATCTGATTTTAAAGAAGTGGTAGACGCCCTAAATCGAGTAACAAACATATCAGCAAAAGCTTCTGACAATCATCCTATTATCACTGAGGCGTTATTTGAAAAAGCAGAGGAGCAACAACTGTATACCACTTACAAGAAAACAAAAATTGAAGTTGAAGAAGCACTAGAAAATGGCCAAGTGGAAAAAGCCTTTAACGCATTAGTTCTTGCTAAACCAGTGATTAACCAGTATTTTGATAATATTATGGTCATGGCTGATGACCAAGCAATAAAAGACAACCGCTTAAATCAAATGAAACTTTTTGCGAATACGATTCAGACATTTGCTCATTTCAATACACTTGTATTTGCATAAAAGGTGGTGAGTCAAATCGAACTAACGGAGAGACAAGAACGAATACTTGAGATGGTCAAGTCAACAGGTCCGATTAGTGGAGAACAAATCGCGGAAAATACTCAAATCCCGAAAGCTACCTTACGTACTGATTTGGCGATTCTAACAATGGCTGGTTTCCTAGACGCTAGACCGAAAGTTGGTTATTTCTATACAGGGAAAAAGCGTTCACAACAACTAGTCGATAAAATGAAAGAAGTGAAAGTTGAACAGTATTTATCACCGCCTGTTCTTATATCAGATGGAGCGTCGGTATATGATGCGGTGTGTATGATGTTTTTGGAGGATGTAGGGACACTTTTTATATGCGATAAGGAAAAAATGTTGAAAGGGGTACTTTCTAGAAAAGATTTATTACGGGCAACTATAGGAAATCAACAGCTAGAAAAACTCCCCATTAACATCATCATGACTCGAATGCCTAACATTGAAATGTGTAAACCAGAAAATACAATGCTAGAAGTTGCGGAAACATTACTTTCGATACAAGTTGATGCACTTCCTGTAGTAAGGGAATTTAACCTAGGTGGCTATGAAGTGATTGGGAGAGTGTCAAAAACAAATATCACGAAGGTGTTTGTTGATTTAGCGAAAATCGATCTGTAAATGGGAGGTTGAGGATTTGGGAGTGAATCACCGTCCAATCGTATATGTTGTTTCTGATTCTGTAGGTGAAACGGCAGATTTAGTTGTTAAAGCGGGAGCTAGTCAATTTAGCGGCTCAGGGATTGAAGTAAGGAGAATTCCTTATGTAGAGGATAGAGGTACGATCGATGAAGTCATTTCATTAGCGAAACAAGTGAAAGCAATTATCGCATTCACTCTCGTTATCCCGGAGATAAGGCATTATTTAATAGCGCAGGCTAAAAAGTCAGGTGTAGAGACTGTTGATATCATTGGCCCGATACTTGATAAAATGGGACAATTAACAAATCAAGAACCACGCTATGAACCTGGACTCGTCTACCGTTTGGACGATGCTTATTTTCGTAAAGTCGAAGCAATTGAGTTTGCCGTGAAATATGATGATGGTAGAGACCCTAGAGGAATAATGAGAGCCGACATCGTGTTAATTGGTGTATCTCGGACTTCTAAAACACCTCTATCTCAGTACTTAGCAAACAAAAGGTTAAAGGTTGCTAATGTTCCTCTTGTCCCAGAGGTTGAACCACCTGAGCAATTGTTTAAAGTGTCACCGAAAAAGTGCATAGGGTTAAAGATTAGTCCAGAAAAACTAAATGAAATTCGCTCAGAACGATTAAAGTCACTTGGATTAAAACCCGAAGCCAATTATGCAAACGTAGAGCGAATCAAGCAAGAATTAGCATATTCTGAAACGATAATGAATCGAATTGGATGCACAGTCATTGATGTTTCCAATAAAGCAGTAGAGGAAACAGCCAATTTAATATCAAATATGTTTCAAAAATAAAATAGACTCACATGGGTATTACAAAGGTTGTAAATTCATTAACCTTTTGTAATACCTTTTTTCCCTTGAAAAAAACTTTTGGAAAGTAGCATAAAACAAAAAAAGAACAAATAAATTGAAAAAGTCAAGACTTTTTATTGTTTTTTTGGTAATGATAGTTATTGAAGAAAGTTTGTCGACAAAATTCCTAAATCAGTTTTAAAAAAGAGAAGGATTTTGTAGGGGGATGTAGAAATAAAAAATATGGCTAAAAAGAAACGGATTTATGTTGATGCTGATTCTTGTCCTGTAAAAGAGGAAATCATTATGATTTCGGAAGAATTTGAGGCTGAAGTCATTTTTGTAACTTCTTATTCACATTGGGGAATTGGCTCAGAACGAACAAAGACTGTCCTTGTTGATAATCAAAAGGAAGCAGTTGATATGTATATTGTAAATCATGTAAAAGCGAATGACATTGTAGTCACTCAGGATTATGCTTTAGCATCGATACTGTTACCAAGAAAATCAGATGTTTTATCTCCTCGAGGCGTGATTTATACGGAAGAAAAGATGAATTCGTTGCTTGAGCAAAGATATGTCTCTCAAAAACAAAGGAGGGCTGGTCACAAAACGAAAGGGCCTAGAAAGTTTACAAACGAAGACCGAGCAATGTTTTGTCATTCATTCCGAAATTTTTTTAAAAAAGAAGAAGGATTTTGACGAAAAAGGTCGAAAATGTATATCCGGATACAAACTTAATAAAGCTTGGTGATGGTAATCGATGGGAACACGTATCCATGATGATAAACTAGAATTAATCCGTAAATCCTCAGATATAGTTGAAGTCATCAGTGATTATGTTCAGTTAAAGAAACAAGGAAGAAATTATGTTGGGCTTTGTCCTTTTCATGGAGAAAAGACGCCTTCTTTTTCAGTTTCGTCTGAAAAACAATTGTACCATTGTTTTGGCTGTGGAGTAGGAGGAAATGTTTTTTCCTTTGTAAAGGAAATTGAGGGGTATACCTTTATAGAAGCTGTCAAAAAGCTTTCTGAAAGAGCCAATATTCCGTTACCTGAGCTTGATGATGTCACAGCAAGTAAAACTGATGAACAACAGGAAATGGCAAGAGGACATGATTTAGCTGCAAAGTTTTATAATCACATTCTTCTTAATGTGAATTCGGGTAAAGTAGGACTCGATTATCTTTATAAGCGTGGATTTACTAAGGATATGATTGACACTTTTCAACTTGGCTTTGCTCCAGATAGTTGGGATAGTCTATTGAATTTCTTAGATAAACGAAAATGTGACCCAAAGATAATGGAACAAGGTGGATTACTTTCTATCAGGGATTTTGACCAAAAGTATTATGACCGCTTCCGAAACCGTGTCATGTTCCCGATATGGGATAGTCAAGGTCAGGTTATTGCCTTTGGAGGACGTACGTTAGGGGATGGAAAACCAAAGTACCTTAACAGTTCAGAAACAAAAATATTCTCAAAAAGTAAAACGCTTTATGGTTTACACTTGGCAAGGCCACATATTCGTAAGGAGAATTTGGCAGTTCTTTTTGAAGGATATGTGGATGTGATTGCAGCTTGGGGAGCAGGTGTACCTAATGGAGTTGCTACGTTAGGAACGTCGTTAACAGAACAACAAGCTAAAATTATCCGTCGTAACGCAGAAAATGTTGTAGTTTGTTATGACAGTGATGAGGCAGGAGTTCAAGCTGCTTTTAGAGCGGCTAGCATAATGGAAGCGCTCGGAGCTTATGTGAGGGTGGCCACTTTACCAGAGTCATTGGACCCCGATGATTTCATTCAAAAATATGGTGCGGAACGATTTAAAACGGATGTAATAGGGGCAAGCTTAACATTGATGGCTTTTAAGATGCAATATCTTCGAAGAGGCAAAAACCTTCAAGATGAAGGAGAACGAATGCGTTACATCGAAGAAGTACTAAAAGAGATAGCTTTGTTGCCAAGACCGGTTGAACGTGATCATTACTTACGACAAATAGCTGAAGAGTTTTCATTATCTCTTGATGCATTAAAACAGGAACAACATCAAGCCTTTCGTGCCCAAAAATCTTCGAACAATCCGAAGACAGAACAGCAGAAGCAAACCGAACCAAAGCGCAAGAGCTTTGAAAAAAAGAAGTTGCTACCAGCCTTTCATAAAGCTGAGCAGATTTTATTGGCTCACATGATGAAGGATGCTGATATATCTGATACAGTACAACAACGCATTGGTGGCCAATTTAATGTCGATGAATATCAAGCAATAGCAGCATATTTGTATGCTTTCTATGCGGAGGGGCATTATCCAGACCCCGCTCAGTTTATCCAACAGATAAAAGATGAGCGACTAGTAACTCTCGCAACAGAAATTGCAATGATGGACATTTCTGATGAAATATCAGGCAAAGAACTTGATGATTATTTAAGAAAGATTGAAAACTATCCGAAATGGGTAGAAATAGAACAAAAGGAAATAGAGAAAAAAGAGGCTGAAAAACGCAAAGATGTGTTATTAGCAGCTCAGATCGGTATGGAAATTATAAAAATGACACAAGAGTTAAAGCGATAAAAAAACAAGCAGTAGTGTTGTGATCAATGGAAGGAGGGGATCGAATGGCTGAGAAACCATTGCGCCCTTTGGCTGAAGGAGATTTGTCAATCGATCAAGTGAAAGAACAATTAGTTGAGTTAGGTAAAAAAAGAGGGGTATTGACGTTTAACGAAATTACAGAGAAACTTTCTGTGTTTGACCAAGACTCTGACCAAATCGATGAGTTTTTTGAATACCTCGGAGAACAAGGCATCGAAATTTTAAACGAAACCGATGATGCGCCTAATATTCAACAGCTTGGCAAGGAAGAAGAAGAATTTGATTTAAATGATTTAAGTGTCCCACCTGGGATAAAAATCAATGACCCTGTTCGTATGTACTTAAAAGAAATAGGTCGAGTTCCTCTTCTATCAGCAGAAGAAGAAATAAATCTTGCTAAACGTATTGAAGACGGTGACGAAGAAGCAAAGCGAAGACTAGCTGAAGCCAATCTGCGACTTGTTGTTAGTATTGCTAAACGCTATGTGGGTCGAGGCATGTTATTTCTTGATTTAATTCAAGAAGGAAACATGGGTTTAATTAAAGCAGTTGAAAAATTTGATTACTCAAAAGGGTATAAATTTAGTACGTATGCAACTTGGTGGATACGTCAAGCGATTACAAGAGCGATTGCGGACCAAGCGAGAACAATTCGTATTCCTGTTCATATGGTTGAGACAATAAATAAGTTAATTCGTGTTCAACGCCAACTTTTACAGGATTTAGGCCGTGAACCGACGCCTGAGGAAGTTTCAGAAGAAATGGACTTAACTCCTGATAAAGTCCGAGAAATCTTGAAGATTGCCCAAGAACCTGTTTCTCTTGAAACACCAATTGGGGAAGAGGATGACTCTCACTTAGGAGATTTCATTGAAGACCAAGAAGCGTTAGCACCATCTGATGCAGCTGCTTATGAGCTTTTAAAGGAGCAACTTGAGGATGTCTTAGACACACTAACTGACCGTGAAGAAAATGTGTTACGACTCCGTTTTGGTTTGGATGATGGGCGTACACGAACTCTAGAAGAGGTTGGAAAAGTCTTTGGTGTAACTCGTGAACGAATTCGCCAAATTGAAGCAAAAGCATTGCGTAAGCTTCGACACCCGAGTCGAAGTAAACGCCTTAAAGATTTCTTAGAATAAGTTTCAAGAAAACAGGTTTACTTCAAGTTATTGAAGTAGGCCTTTTTTATTTTGTAGACTTTCATTTTAAAATAAAGAAAAGGAACATTTTAGTTAACTTAGTCTATGTTGCAACCGATATAAAGGTTACTACCAGTTGGAGGCTCATTTCATGAACCAAGAACGTAAGAAAATAATAATTAATGAAATTAAATATTGGAACCAATCAAAGTTACTTCCTAAGCAGTATTGTGATTTTCTCTTATCTCTCTATTCAGAAGGAGAAGAAAGCTTTGAACCAACATCTCAGAAAAAAGTATCAATAGCAATGAAACAACTATATGGGTTATCTCTTCTATCGCTCTTGTTGTTTTTTATTTCGTTTGTTGTCATTCATTTTACTGATTTTTCGTTAGCAATGCAAATTGCATTTGTCGTTATAGTGGTAGGAATAATGACTTATCTTTCGATGAAACTCAACAATAAAAGTCGGATGCTCGCTCAATTATCTTTTTTGTTAAGTAGTATTCTTATATTTCTTTGGTCCGTACAAACCACAGATTTGATATTTCAAGGGAATGAAATTGCAATGTCAATTACGATTCTGTTATCATGTATAGCATGGGTGCTAGTTGGACTAAAATGGAGTATGATTTATTTTCTATTTGCTGGAATTGCTAGTGTTTTGTTTTTATTATTTTTTCTTTTGTTCTAGTTGTCAATGGCTGGGTAAAGTTTTGTTCAAACAATTGACAAAAATAGCAATTCTCACGTTAACTCTTTCCTCTTTTTCTGTTTTCAAGTAAAATATAGAGGGTATTCGTTTAAAAGTGGAAAATGAAGCTACAAGTACTAGGTATTGGTTTGTTATGACCATACTATTGTTACGAAAAAGTACATACTCCTAGTAGAAATTTAGCAGTAACTGTTTTCCAGATTTTATTGTAAAGGGGGATATACACATGAAAGGACAACCACTACTTCCATTTGGGATTATCGCAATCGTAGGTTTACTTCTTATAGTTTCACTTTCATTCATTGGCTTAAATCAAGGAGCTCATGATGGAGATGAAGTAGAAGAAGAACCAATTTCGATTGATGACCCAATTGCTGCAGGGGAAGATCTTACAAGTCGTTCATGCATTGGCTGTCATGGCGGAGACTTACAAGGTATCGGAGGCAACCCAGCAATTAATGACCTTGCAGGTAAATATACTGAAGAGGAGATTGCAGGGATTATAACTGGTGGAATTGGTGCAATGCCAGCACAAGGCCATTTACAAGAAGTTGAAGCAGAGGCGATTGCTGCCTACTTACTATCAATTTCACAATAATTGGGTATAAAGAGAGCAAAGACTGCTCTCTTTTTTATTTGACGAAAAGATCCTTGCTACGAGTGAAGCCATTGCAAGACATTACTACATGTTCAACTATTTGCGTGACTTCTATGGGCATGAACTATTCTTGCACCATCTAAAAATGAAAGCTATGATAGATAGGAAGAAAAACAATGAGGTAGTGAGGATACATAATGAATGAAAATAAACTTTCTAAACGCTTAGAACGTGTCGCTAGTTTTGTTCCGAACGGAAGTAGTCTTGCTGACATAGGCTCGGACCATGCGTATCTTCCATGCTATTTGTGCATTGAGGGAAAAATAACAAAGGCAATAGCTGGTGAGGTAAATGAAGGGCCTTTTCAATCTGCAAAGAGTCAAGTAGAAAAAAGCGGGCTTTCAAATAAGATTACAGTACGAAAAGGTGATGGGTTAGAGGTAGTCTCTCCTGGAGAAATTGATGTTGTCACAATCTGTGGAATGGGAGGGGCACTCATAACTGACATTCTTGATGCAGGAATTAAAAAACTTGAAGGTGTGTCTACGTTAATTTTGCAACCTAATGTAGGCGCTGATAAAATTCGGAGATGGCTTAGACGTCATCAGTGGGAACTAGTTGAAGAAGAAATTCTAGAAGAAGATGATAAGGTATATGAAATATTAGTGGCACAAAATGGTAATGGTGATACTCCATATACGAATGATGATGAAATTGAATTACTACTTGGTCCCTTTCTAATGAAACAGAAAAATCAGGCATTTATTAAGAAATGGAAAAGTGAGCTGGTGAGTTGGAATTTGATATTGGCACAATTTGACCAGGCGAAACAGACAAAAGAAGTCATTCAAAAACGAGATGACTTACAAAGAAAAATCAATGAAGTTGAGGAGGTTCTTGCAGATGAGTAAGGTGGCAAATGGCCAAGCGATTATTCAAGCGTTTGAAGCATGGTCTCCTAAATCGCTTGCAGTTGAAGGGGATAAAAATGGTCTAATGATAGGAACATTACAAAAACCAATACATAAAGTATTGGTTACGTTAGATGTACTTGAAGAAGTAATTGATGAAGCGATTGCGAATGAAGTAGATTTAATCATTGCCCATCATCCCTTACTTTTTCGTCCATTGAAACAAATAAATACGGATAAAACGTATGGAAAAATTATTGAAAAAGCAATTAAACATAACATCACGATTTATGCTGCCCATACCAACCTTGATGTAGCAAAAGGCGGCGTAAATGATATGATGGCTGATGCAATTGGGTTAAGTAATGTAGAAGTATTAGCTCCTACGACAGAAGTTCAGTTAAAAAAACTGGTAGTGTTCGTACCAGAATCCGATGCAACTCAAGTGAGAGACGCACTAGGAAGAGCTGGAGCGGGTCATATCGGAAATTACAGTCATTGTTCTTTTAGTGGCCATGGTGTCGGAAGATTTAAGCCTGAGGAAGGATCAGACCCCTTTATCGGTGAACAAGGGAAACTTGAAGAAGTTTCGGAAATAAAGCTGGAGACCATTTTTCCGGCCCCGTTACAAAAAAAGATAATCGCGGCAATGATAAAAGCACACCCATATGAAGAGCCAGCATTTGATATTTATCCGTTAGACAATCCAGGGGAAATTCTAGGACTAGGAAGAGTAGGTTATTTACAAGAGGAAATGACACTTCATGAATTTGGGATGCATGTCAAAAAAGTGTTTGATGTAAAAGGTGCTCGAGTTGTAGGGAACCTGGAGGATAAAGTTAAAAAAGTGGCTGTCTTAGGTGGAGATGGTAATAAATACATGAATCAAGCGATTTTTAAAGGAGCAGATGTTTTCGTAACGGGAGATGTCTATTATCATGTTGCACATGATGCAATGATGGATGGGCTCCGTATCGTTGATCCAGGACATAATGTTGAAAAAATTATGAAAGAAGGGGTTAAAAACTTTTTAACCTCATTTATTGAAGAAAACAAATACGATACTAAAGTTATTGTCTCAACTATCAACACTGACCCATTTACATTTATATAAAAAGGCTTTGACAATAGGTTGTTTATCATAATTAAAGGCACTGAAAAAGTTAGGTTTTTTAACTTTTTCAGTGCCTTCGTTTACCTTTTGTCCCGGCCTTTTTTACATAGGAATGTTATTTAGACTTCACTTTTGGTAAAATTTTATCTAACGTTACAGTCCGTTCAATCTTCCAAGTTGTTTCATCTTTCGGGTCATATTTTTCTAAAAATGAAATCACTTCTTTGGTAATTGGTGTTGGGGTAGAAGCACCCGATGTTACACCAACAATCTCAACATCTTGTAACCATTCTAATTGAAGCTCACTTACATCACCGATACGATAGGCTTTCGTTCCTGCTATTTGTTCAGAGACTTGAGCTAACCGGTTTGAATTATTACTTTTAGGGTCTCCTACAACGATGACCAAGTCTGCTTCTTTAGCTTGTTCAGCCACGGCTTCCTGACGCACTTGTGTAGCTAAGCATATTTCATTATGAACTTCAGCATGAGGATATTTCTTCATTGCTTGTTTCATAATTTCAGAGACATCCCACTGACTCATTGTTGTTTGGTTTGTTATAATAATCTTTTCCGAAGTGAGTGTGAGTTGGTTGACATCATCAACCGATTGAACGAGATGAACAATTTCAGGGGCCACCCCGATAGCGCCTTCAGGTTCTGGGTGTCCCTTCTTCCCAACATATATTACCTGATACCCTTCTTCCTTTTTTTCACGAATCAGGTCATGGGTTCTAGTCACATCAGGGCATGTTGCATCAACGACCGTTAGTCCCTTTTCTCGAGCAAGTTTTCTGACTTCAGGTGAAACCCCATGTGCTGTAAATATAACCGTTCCCGTGTCTACTTGTTTGATAATTTCGAGCCTGTTAGGACCATCTAATGAAATGATACCATCTTCTTCAAAGGCATCCGTGACATGTTTATTGTGAACGATCATCCCTAAAATATAAATCGGTCTTGGTAAGTCTAAGTTTGCTGCAGCTTGTCTAGCCAGTACCATGGCATCGACGACGCCATAGCAGTACCCTCTTGGGGAAATTTTCATGACTTTCATAGCCGTCCTCCTACTTTGAAAAAAAATCATCTTTGCCCCCATTATAAAGGAGGAGAACAATTGTTACAAACATTAATAATTAAGGTTAAATATATAGCTTAGGTGCAGGGATGCCATTAATGGTTTTTTTTGGAGGAGCGGCTTTCGTTGACTTAGGACGTTCAGCCTTTTTGTTAGTTGAATTCTTTGACTTATGTTTTGCTCTAGGCTTTGGCTTAGATTTAGGTTTATTTTCCTCAGAAACGTTTGTGACTTCTGTGACTTCTGTAACTTCTGCTTCTTGTATATCAGCAGAAGCTTGATTTTCTTCAGTTGTGGTACTGTCTTCTGAATTGCTACTAGCTGCACTTGACAACATCTTGTATAAAGCGGGAACATTTTTCAGGAATGGTCCATATTGTTGAACCATCGGTGTCACTTGTTGCACTACACCGATGATGCGTTGCGTATTATTAATCATTGACATAATATTTAAACCAGAACCAGCACTAGAACTAGCCGCACTTGCTGCTGAACCTACTGCACCTGCAGCATTAGCTCCTCCACCTAATCCGGACATAGCACCACCACCAAATAATCTTGCTAACAAACCGCCCCCTTGGGGAGCCATTGTTGAGAATTGGCCAGCTTGAGCAGGTAGTTGATGCATGAGAGGAGCTCCGAAAGATGCCGCATTCTGGAGTGGAGACATGGGTGGAAACATAGTTGTCATCCTTTCATCCAAAATATCATTTTCTAAGATTAGGTATATGCTGTGACAGACAAAATGGTGATCGAACCTCGGTATTAATTAGCTACACAAGCCAAAACCAAAAAAAGAACCCCACTTTTTTTTATCTTAAAAAGAGGGTAAAAAGGAAAAACCACCTTTTTACGTTGCCAAAACCAAAAAAAGAACCCCACTTTTTTTGGTTTTGGCTCATACTATGATAAAATGGACAAACAATGTATTGAAAGTAGGAGAAGGATATGAGTAATTCAAATTTTGAACGTTTTGATGTTAAACCTTTTTTAATCGAATCATTAACGGCACAGGGCTTTAAGTTACCTACGGAAATTCAAGAAAGGCTAATCCCTGCGATTCGCTCGGGTAAGGACGTTATCGGGCAGTCACAAACGGGTTCTGGGAAGACATTAGCTTTTTTAATTCCTATTCTTGATGGTTTAGATGTAGACAGACCAGAGGTACAAGCTGTTATCACAGCACCTACGAGAGAGTTAGCTTCGCAAATTTTTGATGAAATGCAAAAACTTCTTGAAAAAGAAGAGGAACAAAAGATTGTTGCCCGTCTTCTTGTTGGAGGAACGGATAGATTACGTACGATTGGAAAATTGAAAAATCAACCGCATATCATTGTTGGAACACCTGGACGAATCAATGATTTGGTGAAAGAACAAGCATTATTACTTCATACTGCGACAACTTTAGTTGTTGATGAAGCGGACCAAATGCTTGATATGGGTTTTATTGAAGATGTTGATAAAACGGCTTCAAGGATGGCAGAGAATATACAAATGCTTGTCTTTTCTGCAACGATTCCTGAAAAACTGCAGCCGTTCTTAAAGAAATATATGAACCAGCCACGGCATGTTCATGTTGAACCAAAACATTTAACAGCGACGACGATAGAACATCGATTAATTCCACTTCGTCATCGCAATAAAATAGAATTAACAATTAGTATTGTACAATTGTTAAATCCCTACCTAGCGCTTATTTTTACGAATACGAAAGAAAACGCTGACGAACTAGTAGGAGCGATGATTTCAAAAGGACTTAATGCTGACGCTATTCACGGAGGATTGCTTCCGAGACAGCGAAAGCAAGTCATGAAACAAGTGAAAGAAGGCAAAATTCAGTATGTCGTTTGTACTGATTTAGCTGCTCGTGGACTTGATATTAAAGGGGTAAGCCACGTTATTAATTTTGAGCTACCTAAAGACTTAGATTTTTATGTTCATCGTGTTGGTAGAACAGCAAGAGCTGGAGAGAGCGGTATTGCCGTTACAGTTTATGAAGATGCAGACCAACTCGCGATCCAAAAACTGATGAAACGAGGCGTCGACTTTTCTTTTGCCGATGTAAAAAAAGGGGAATGGGTTACGATAGAAAAACCTCGATTCGGTTCAAAAGATCCACGAACTAAAAGAGCAACGGTTCAAGGTGGCATGGGTGCAGCAAAAAGCAAACCGAAAAAAGTAAAGCCTGGCTATAAAAAGAAAGCACGTTGGGCTCAAGAAAAATTAGAACGTAGACAGAGAAGACTAAACAAAAGAAAGTAAGTGAAGGGAGAGAGGGAAACATGTTATTAGGTTCTCATGTTTCAATGAGTGGGAAAAAGATGCTTTTAGCTTCAAGCGAAGAAGCGATTTCATATGGAGCCAATACATTTATGATTTATACAGGTGCTCCTCAAAATACAAGAAGAAAAGCGATTGAAGATTTGAACATTGCCGAAGGAATCGCTCATATGAAGGAAAACGGTATTACTGATATCATTGTTCACGCTCCTTACATTATCAACATTGGTAATACAGAGAAAAAGGAGACTTTTGAACTTGGCGTCAACTTCTTACGTTCCGAGATTGAACGAACCGATGCGCTTGGAGCCAAGCAAATCGTTCTTCATCCTGGGGCACATGTAGGTGCTGGTGCTGAAAAAGGGATAGAGAAAATTATTGAGGGATTAAATGAGGTCTTGGAGAAAGATCAGCATGTTCATATTGCACTAGAAACGATGGCAGGTAAGGGAACAGAATGTGGTCGAAATTTTGAAGAAATAGCTAAAATCATTGAGGGTGTAACACACAATGAAAAGATATCAGTTTGCTTTGATACTTGTCATACTCATGATGCTGGTTATAATATTGTAGATGATTTTGATGGAGTTCTAGAAGAGTTCGACAATATCATTGGCATTGACCGTTTACAAGTATTACATGTGAATGATAGTAAAAATGAGAGTGGTGCTCGAAAAGACCGACATGAAAATATCGGGTTTGGACACATTGGATTTAAAGCATTACATTATATCGTTCACCACCCACAGTTAATTCACGTTCCTAAAATCTTAGAAACTCCGTTTATTGGGGAAGATAAAAACTCGAAGAAAGCACCGTATAAACACGAAATTGTGATGTTAAAGGAAGGTTCATTTAACGAGAAGTTAAAAGAAGAGATTATCCTCATATAAAAAAAGAAGGGTGCAGCCAAAGAGCCTTATTACAGAGCTATTGGAGGCATCCTTCTTTTATCTTGAAATAGGACTTACAATTGGTTTAAGTAATGTCCATATTGCTGTAGTAATTGAGATACAACATTTGAAACGTGTGGATCAACTTCGTTTTTTAACCTAGAGATAATTCGTTGAACCTGTTGTTGATTTGTTACATCAATATTTTCAGACTTTAATACAGTCATCACTTGGGTGGCTTGGTCTGGTGTTAAAGAAATGTTATGTTGTTGAGCCAATCCTAGTAATTCTTGCTTCGTTAATGAGTTTACTTTCATGTTAACCATTTGGATAATAACTGGATTCATGAGATCACTCCTAATTAAAATGATATAACCATTGTATGACTATGTTGTAATTTGGTGACTAATTTCTAGAGAATAAGAAGGAAGTTTGCATTCTTTGTGGAATTTATATCCAAGGCAGATTATTTTGTAACATTTTTAGGGGGACAGTATGCTGATACATAACACAAACAAAATAATGAGTCACAATGCAGAGCGCAAGCAACAAGAACAGATAGTTGTGGATACTAGCAACTCGAATCCTTGTTCATTACAAATTTCACCTTCATATGATACGACTCAATTATGGGAAGAGATAGATATCCCAATTGTAATAATGGATTATTCTTTTCAAATACAAAATGTAAATAGCGCTTTTCTTCAACTTTTTAATATTAAACGAATTCAATTTGAAGAAATAAGAAATCAACCGATATTCGAGTTTTCTCAATTACCAGAACCAGATAAATTAAAATTGCTTTGCACTAGAGTTAAACAATTAAATAAAACAGAACAGATAGAAGTGGAAAACGATGATTTTTCATTACGACTAAAGCTCTCCAACCAAGGGCAATCATTTTTTCTTCATCTATATGATATATCTATCCAAAATCAGTATGAGGAGTTAATTACATATAAGCATCAAATGGAAGCGGTTGCTCAGCTTTCTGCAAGTGTGGCTCATGAATTAAGAAATCCCTTGGCAGTGATTAGCGGTTTTTTACAACTAGCTAAATTAACGAATAAGTTTGAGGATTATTATCAAACGATTACTTCGGAACTTACTCGTATGAATGGGATAATTGATGACTTCCTTTCAGTCTCACGGAGAAAAGCAAAAAAGGAAGTTGTATCCCCTGTACAACTAATGAATTCAATCATTGACATAATTAAACCTGAATGTATTTTACACGATGTAACTTTTACATATCATTTTGAAGAAACAAACGGAAAGGTCCAAGTAAATGAGGCAATGATAAAACAGGTAATATTAAATTTGGTTAGAAACTCAATAGAGGCTTATGAAGAAAATCAAGACAACAAGACCTTTATCATAAAGATGTTTAATAAAGGTGAAGAATATGTAATAAAAATAAATGATAATGGTTTAGGTATGCCGGAACAAGTATTAGAACAGTTAGGAAAACCATTCTTTACGACAAAAGAAAAAGGGACTGGTGTTGGTATTCCGTTATGTAAAAAAATCGTGGAGGACCATGGCGGGAGCTTTACCGTTTCAAGCCAACTTAATAGAGGAACAGAAGTGACGATTACCATACCATTTGCTTAAAAATAGTGACGGTAACGCTCATGCCCAGAGGCAGGATCAAAAGGTGAAACACCCTTTTGTCCTGGCCTCTTTTTTTGATTAAACCAAACGATGAAGAATAAAAGAAAATGGTTTACAAATTTCACCTCGCCTCATATAATTGGATATAGGATAAAAAGTTTCCCTAAGGAAACTTTTTCACCATTAACCTATCTTTCACATACTATGAGTAACGTCAATGGAGTTACTCTTCTGTCTCTTTTATATAGTTTGCTATTTTTGGAAAAAAGGAGGAGTTGCAGTGGGGAACGTATTACAAGTATCAAATTTATCTGTCTATTATGATAACTTTAAAGCGATTGAAAATATCTCCTTTACAAGCGAAGCTGGTAACCTTATTGGGGTTATTGGTCCAAATGGGGCGGGTAAATCAACAATGCTCAAAGCCATTTTAGGGCTAGAACGATCGATAGCTGATCAAGTAACTATTTTTGATAAACCAATTAAAAAGGTAAGAAAACAAATTGCCTATGTACCTCAGCGAAACGAAATTGATTGGGATTTTCCAGTCCTAGTTGAAGATGTTGTGATGATGGGTAGATTCGTTCATATTCCATGGTTTAAAAGACCGTCTAATATAGATAAAGAGGTGGTTCTTACTTCTTTAGAAAAGGTAGGAATGGAAGACTTTCGTAAAAAACAAATCGGAGAATTATCTGGTGGTCAGCAACAGCGAGTCTTTATTGCTAGAGCTTTGGCACAAGAAGCAGATTTATTTTTCTTAGATGAGCCGTTTGTTGGAATTGATATTACTTCAGAAGAGATCATAGTTGATATTTTAAAAGATTTAAAAGAAAACCATAAAACGGTCTTTGTCGTTCACCATGATTTAAGTAAGGTTGAACAATACTTTGACCAAATTATGTTAGTAAATAAAGAATTAATTGCCTATGGAAACGTAAAGGATACATTTACATTAGATTTATTAGGCAAAACGTATAAAGGCCAGATTAAAATGTTTCAAAATAAGGACCAGATGATGGTGGTGAGTAACTAATGTTACAAATTGCAAATTTTATAGATCAAGTTATGAGATACCCTTATTTGCAACAAGCATTGACTGCTGCTGTATTAGTGGGAATCATTTGTGGTGTCATCGGGTGTTTCATTATTCTTCGCGGTATGGCTTTAATGGGTGACGCAATCTCGCATGCTGTTCTCCCTGGCGTTGTTATCGCGTATATGCTTGGTTCTAGCTTTTTTATAGGTGCAGTCGTTACAGGAGTCATTACGGCACTAGCAATCGGGTATGTGTCTCAAAACAGTAGGATTAAGGACGATTCTGCGATAGGGATAATGTTTACGGCTGCATTTGCGTTGGGGATTGTAATGATAACCGGGTTACGAGGGACAGGTGTAGATTTGTGGCATATTCTTTTTGGGAATGTTCTTGCTGTTTCCAGAAATGATTTATGGATGACATTTGGGATTGGGGCATTTGTTTTATTGGTTATCTTTATCTTTTACCGCCCATTGTTACTTAGTACATTTGATCCGATTGTTGCCAAAGGCGTTGGGATTCCAGTGAAGTTAATTCACTACTTATTAATGTTATTGTTGTCACTTGTTACAGTGGCATCATTACAAACGGTAGGTATTATCCTTGTTGTAGCTATGTTAATTACACCAGGAGCAACAGCGTATTTATTAACAGAGAGACTACCAATCATGCTTACTCTATCAGCCATAATTGGGGCTGTGTCAGCAGTAGTTGGGATATATTTTTCGGTTGTTTATGACGTAGCCTCAGGAGCATCGATTGTATTAGTAGCTTCCGTCCTTTTCGCATTAGCCTTTTTCTTCTCACCCAAACACGGAGTTCTCATCAAAATGTGGAGAACACGATACCAACAGTAGAGGGCGACTCAACAGGTCGCCATTTACCTGTTGAGTCGCCCTCAAGGACAATGAGCGACCGCTACTCAGTAGGTGAGAGGAGTGAATTTCTCCTCACACCAGTAGCGAAAGAGCCATTGGCCTAAAAATAAACAACAGGTCGCCCTTTACCTGTTGAGTTGCCTTCAGGGGACACAGAAGCCTCTATTTCTTTAAAATGGGGCTTTTTTCGGTTGGTACGGACTCAGGATCCCTTATTTACCTAAGGAGATGTGGATTTCGCTTGTTTTTACTCAGTTAAGGGCGCTTGTGTCCGTTACCTCAAATAAATACAAAAAAAACGTATAATAAGGAATCGTCTGTCCTTTAGGGATTGACAATGTCGCTTTTTATTCCTCTTCATTTCCTTGAGCAGCTATATCATAAAAAACTAATTGACTTTGGACGGGTTGGTTTGTTGTTTTTCGTTCAATGTACTGATATTTTCCTGTTTTATCTTGGATACGGGCCTTCATATTATCAGCTAATGTTATATCTAGAATTTCTTTTATCCTGTCTTTAATTCGAGGACTATAGACGGGAAAGAGAATTTCAATTCGTTTTTCCATATTACGGGTCATCCAATCTGCGGATGATAAATATATTTTATTCTGACCATGATGATGGAAATAGAAAATACGACTATGCTCTAAAAATCGGTCAACAATGCTGATTACTCTGATTGTATCACTTACTCCTTTTATGCCAGGACGTAAACAACATGTACCTCGTACGATTAAATCAATTTTCACCCCAGCTTGAGAGGCTTCATATAGCTTCAAAATAATCGGTTTATCTGTTAGAGAATTCATTTTTGCGATGATTCGACCATCACCATGGTTTTTGTGATAATCGATTTCTTGTTCAATTAATTCAAGAAACGTATCACGTATTTGATAAGGTGCGGTTGAGATATGATTCCATGTGGGTTTTTCACTATATCCACTTAAATAATTAAAAAAATTGGTGGCGTCTATCCCAAACCCTTCGTCGGAAGTTAATAAGCCCATATCAGTATATAGTTTTGCTGTTGAATCATTATAGTTACCTGTACCTAAATGGACAAAGCGTTGGATTTTTTCATTTTCATGGCGAACAATTAAAGAAATTTTACTATGAGTTTTAAGGCCTGTAATTCCATAAATCACATGAACTCCGGCTTTTTCAAGCTTCTTCGCCCACTGTATATTGTTTTCCTCATCGAATCGAGCCTTTAACTCTAAGAGAACCGTTACTTGTTTTCCGTTTTCAGCAGCACGGGCAAGTGAGCTTACAATCGGAGAATCTCCGCTTACTCGATATAACGTTTGCTTAATCGCTAGGACGTTTGGGTCCTCCGCTGCTAATGAAAGAAAATCAACGATAGGTTGAAATGATTCATAGGGATGGTGAAGGAAAATGTCCTTTTTTAAGATAGCCCGAAAGATATTTTCTTCACCACGTAAGTCCTCTGGAGGCTGTGGGATTAACGTCTCATTTGTAAGGTGTTCAAATTCTTGAACTAAATTTCCATATAATTTAAATAAGAATGATAAGTCAAGTGGACCTTTAAATGAATAAACATCGTTCTTATGGACCTCTAATACATCTAAGAGTAGATTTAAGACTTTTTGTTCCATAAGTCCATCTTGCATTTCAAGTCTAACAGCGGAGCCCCATTTACGCTTTTTCAACTCTTTTTCAATTTCTAGTAATAAATCGCGTGCACCTTCCTCATGAATTGTTAAGTCAGCATTACGCGTGATTCTAAATGGCGAAACCGACTGAACGGTGTATCCTGAAAACAGTTGTCCAATAAAATAACTAATTACATTTTCTAACAATACAAACTGTTTCTTACTTGAGCTAGAAGGTAGAACTATATATCTTGTTAACACGCTTGGTACTTGAACAATAGCTAACTGTTCATTTTTGTTTCCATGCTTCTTTAAGACAACAGCGAGATTTAAGCTCTTGTTTAACAGCATCGGGAATGGACGATAGGCATCGACAGCCATTGGTGTTAACACAGGAAAAATATAATTGGTAAAGCGATCCTGTAAGAAATCCAACTGGGAATTGTTCAGCTCATCCATTTCAAGAAACTGAATCCCTTCATGATAGAGCATAGGTAAAAGGGTTTCTGTGTACATGTTATCTTGTAACCGAACAAGCAATTGTGTATGTTCAGATATTTTCTTCAATTGCTGTTTTGGTGTTAATCCGGATTTATTCTCGGGACGATTAAATCCGGCTTTCACTTGATCTTTAAGACCAGCTACACGAACCATAAAAAATTCATCTAAATTGGAACTGAAAATGGCCAAAAATTTTAATCGTTCCATTAAAGGGTTTCTTTCATCAATGGCCTCTTCAAGGACACGTTCATTAAAAGCTAACCAACTAAGTTCTCGGTTGTTATAAAAAGTAGGGTCGTTTAAATCAACAAACGGCTTTTCATTTAGATTTTCCATTATAATCAACCTTCCTGCTTGTAAATCCTAAAGTTCAAGAACTAAAATCATTTTAACAGTTTTATGTAAATTTTATGTAAAATTAATATGAAGTAGAAGAGGTTTGTTGGAATTCTAATGAAATCTTTGCTTGGATCGCTTTTTCAATATGTTTTTTATACTTGTTTGCAAGCTGTTCTTCAAACACACTATCTTGAAGACAAGTAACGTGCAAGAGGATATCTGTCTCTTTGCCGTTTTTGACTTTTACTTTATGAACAACATTTCTTCTTGTTCGATTTAAGGCAAATGATAATTTCAAAATCGCCCCTAACAGTTCGAATTGCTTTACATCTTCCTTGGTAAGTAATTGAGAAAATGATTCAGCATGACGGTATAGAGAAGAGCGTGATTTAAATGATGCAATTAAGGCTAATGCTAGACGTTCTCGATGAGTTAGTCCATCAATAGATAAATTGGTTAATACATAAAAGGTATGTTCGCTACTCGCTTCACTAGTAATGAACTCACCAATATACAAAACTCGAGAGCTATATTTAAGTAATTTTATATCTTCCTCTGCATTTCGCATTTCTGTGAGATAAGGTGTAAGTTGCTTATAGATTTTTTTCGCTAGCGTACCAACTTGTTTTACATGTTCAATGTTCATTTCAAAGGCATGGGTTAATTGATAAAAACTTTCTTCTGCTACATTTGGGAAATGTTCAAGACCAAGCTGAGATAATACTTCTTCATAAAAAATGCCATCACGTAATCCCTTATTACTCATCGTAAACGAAGGTGCATTCGTAAAGTTTACTAATGTTAAAATAGCTTGTACAGCAGGAATAATAATGTCAGTACGGTCTTTTGATAACCCATCGATGTTATGTCGCTCATCAATGGAAAAAGAGCGTAGTTTATCTTGAACGCTAATAATTCCTTCTTTTGATAATTGATATTGATGTAGACCAGCTAACGGATATCCAACCATACGCTGATGAATTAAAGAAAGATTTCGAGCACTACCACCAATTCCAATGACAGGGAGACCACAATTTTTTAGCCATGGCAAACTCTCAAATTGAGAAATAAGGTATGATGTTAATTTTTCAATTTGGTCATCAGAAGGGTCACCGGAATCTAAAAGTTGTTGTAATGTAATGGCACCAAAGGGAAAACTCTCAAAGTGAACCATTTCACGGTCTTTAAAAAGAGTAACTTCAGTACTCCCGCCACCAATGTCTATTGTAATTCCTTCCTGAAGATTGGTTGAATTAACAACGGCTAAATAACCATAGTGAGCTTCTTCATAACCCGAGAGAACACGAAAGCTAAGGCCTGTTTGCTCTTGGATTGCAGTGATAATTTCATTTTGGTTTATTGCTTTGCGGACAGCAGCAGTAGCTACTCCTGTAATTTTCTCAACTTTATGAAAGTCTATTATTTCTTTAAATTGCTTTAGTGTAGTTAGGATGACTTGAATCCCTTGTTTTGAGATTTTTCCATCTGGAGTAAAATGACTACTTAAGCGGGCTACCACCTTGAAATTATATAGTTGTTTATAATACCCATTTTTATAGAGTTTATTAATGACTAGTCTTATTGAGTTAGAACCCATGTCAATAATTGCTACTTTTTTTTCTTCCATGTCTTCACGTCCTGGCATAATGAGATTTTCTACATTATATAATGTTAACCAATAATTTGCATGGATATAATAATACAAACAGTTGGACAAAAAAATAGAAACCCTTATAATAAAGAAAGAATTAAAAATCGGAATTGTTCTTATTTGTTGGAGGAGAATTGTAATGAGTACAAAAGCAATCGAAATCCATAATTTATCTTTTCATTATGGATCTCGAAATGTGTTAGAAAATATTAACTTGGAAATAGAAAGAGGCGCATTTTTAGGATTAGTTGGTCCTAACGGCTCTGGGAAGTCTACATTAATTAAGTGTATGTTAGGTCTACTGCAAGCCCAACAGGGGTCTATTAAACTTTTTGGGGAACCAATAGAGAAATTAAAACAAAGAGACAGAATTGGGTTTGTTTCACAAAAAGCAAATAGTTTTAACAGTGGCTTTCCTGCTACGGTATTTGAAGTAGTATCGATGGGTTTATATGCTAAGGTTGGGATGTTTAGGTTTTTAACAAAAAGCCATAAAGAAAAAGTAAAAGAAGCGATTGATAGCGTTGAAATGTCTGACTATATGTACGAGAACATCGGTGAACTTTCGGGAGGACAACAACAACGTGTGTTTATTGCAAGAGCGCTTGTGAGTGACCCAGAACTTTTAATTTTAGATGAACCTACTGTTGGGGTGGATATGAAGTCCGCAAAAAACTTTTACGGGATGTTAAGTCATTTAAATAAATGTAGAAGGCTAACACTCCTACTTGTGACACACGACATTGGAGCAATGACAGACCATGTTACAGATGTAGCCTGTCTCAATAAAGTCATTCACTTTCATGGGAATACAAAAGATTTTGAAAACAACCACGATTTATCAGCATTTTATGGACATGATGTTCAATTACTCACTCACCATCACGACCATTAGTATGGGGGATTTTTTTTCATGATAGAAGTTTTTTTTAGATATGAATTTTTACAAAACGCGTTTTTTACGGGGATTATGATTGGTTTTTTAGCTCCTTTGTTAGGGGTTTTTCTTGTTGTTCGGAGACTGTCCTTGATTGCAGATGCTCTTTCTCATGTTACCTTAACAGGCATTGCGTTTAGTTTATTACTTGGAAAGCATTATGTTTTTTTTCAAGCACTAAATCCGTTGTATATGGGTATTGCATTTTCAGTAGGTGGATCGCTTCTAATTGAAAGGCTTCGCTCTATCTATAAATACTACCAAGAGTTAGCCATTCCTATTATATTGTCAAGCAGTATTGGTATTGGAGTTGTGTTCATTTCGTTAGCCAACGGATTTAATAATGACCTCTTTAATTATTTGTTTGGGAGTGTGATAGCTGTTAGCCGTTCCGATCTCTGGACGATTCTGATCATTACGATTGTTGTTACGATTGTTATAATCTTACTATACAAAGAATTGTTCTTCTTGGCATTTGATGAGGAACAAGCGACTGTATTAGGAATCAAAAAAAATATGTTGCATTTTATTTTTATCGTCATTGTTGCCCTTGTTATAGCCGCTTCGATGCGAGTGGTAGGGATTTTATTAGTTTCCGCTTTAATGACTTTGCCAGTGGCTGCAAGTATGAGATTAGCCAAAGGATTTAAGCAAATGTTTGTTTATGCCATCATTTTTGGAGAGATTTCTGTAATAATTGGGTTAGTCAGTGCCTTTCATTTAGATGTTGCCCCAGGAGGCACTATCGTCATCATTTCAGTTCTTATTTTGCTTGGTGTCATGAGCTATGATTGGTTTCGTGGCAAATTATATCAAAGCAAAAGCTCTCGCAATAAGACTCGAGAGACTAAGGTGGGGTAATTATGTTAGAATGGATGTTACAATTAACTTTTATTGAAAGAGGAATAGTTGCTGCAATTCTTATTGGCATTGTTTGTCCACTATTAGGAGCGTTCTTGCTCGTACGAAGAATTTCTATTATTACTGAATCATTATCCCATATCACATTAACTGGAATCTCAGCTGGAGTTTTGCTGATGCAATTTACAGCTTTCTCTATACAACCGTTATATTTCGGGTTTTTATTTGCTTTACTATCTTCGTTATTACTTGAAAAGTTAAGACAAATCTATTCCCATTATCAGGAGCTTGCGGTTCCAATTGTATTATCAACAGGAGTAGGGCTAAGTGCGATATTCATTAGTTTGTCAACCGGAAATACAAATGAGTGGTTCGCTTATTTATTTGGAAGCGTGCTAAGTGTGACTGTTCAAGATTTATATTTTATGATTGTTACTACTTTGTTAGTAGTTATTGTCATTGTTTCTTTTTATAAGGAATTTGTTGCTATCTCATTTGACCAAGAGTTTGCTACGGTCTCGGGATTACGTATCAAAAATCTAAACTTTATATTTACCGTTTTAGTAGCTTTAGTTATTGCGATTGCCATGAAGGTCGTTGGGATTTTACTTGTAGGGGCCATGATCGTTCTCCCTGCAGCCGCCGCAATCCGGGTTGCAAAAAGTTTTAAACAAATGGTCTTTTACTCCATTCTTTTTGGTGAGATTTCCATGTTCAGTGGGATTTATTTATCCTATCATGCCAATATTGCCACTGGTGGTGGAATTGTACTAGCTGCAACAGTGTTAGTCGTAGTAATGATTTTATTCACATCGTTTACGCGTAAGGTGGAAAGGGGACAAGGAGTATGAATGTAACACAAGCCTTAGAAATATTAAAAAACAAGGGCTATAAGCACACAGGGAAACGAGAAGAAATGATCAAACTTTTCGCTGATGAAAAGAGGTACCTTTCAGCAAGAGATGTGTTAGAAAATATGAATAGTGATTATCCAGGGTTAAGTTTTGATACCATTTATCGCAATCTTTCCTTATTTGTGGAACTTGATATTTTAGAGGCAACAGAACTTGAAGGAGAAAAGCGCTTTCGCTTTAGCTGTTCAACGAAACATCATCACCACCATTTAATTTGTATGACATGTGGAAAAACCGAAGAGGTTCATGATTGTCCGATGGAAGCGTTGCAGATTAATACAAAAGGCTTTCATGTGATTGGTCATAAGTTCGAAGTGTATGGGTATTGTAATCAATGTAGCCAGTAGAGCTTATAGCGTAGAAGAGGGTGGAGAAAAGGGTTAACAACCATTTCCCCACCCTTTTATTTATTATTATCTGTGTTCTATTAAATCAATTACACCCAAAACGACATGGGCTAACCCAAAGCCTACAATGGTATTGGCCATCATTTTATTTGTGCCAATTTTTTGTTTCATTGCCAAGCCCGTTGCAGTAACCGCTGTTCCTAATACAGTTGGAATAAATCCTTCACGTGTCATCATATGAAAATCTTCCCCCTACTTCGGAATGTGGGACTTTGTTGCCCTTCTATAGTATGTGTGCTTCAGTAGTAACTATCCTTTTTTACAGGGCTTTACCTTTGGTTCTTTAACCAATTGTTTACCCAAAAAAGTGCTTCCTGCCAGTTTTCCATTCGGTATACATTGTCCGGGACGGGCAGACGATTGTATGGTGTATCCATGAGTATAACTGGGATCGAGCAAGCTTCAGCAATTTCACAGGCATTGTCATGCTTATCCTCGAAAAAAATATCCAACTGATGAGTAGTAATCGCAGCTATTTTATTATGGCTTCCGATAAGCTCAAGATGATGGTAAGGTATGTTGTTCCGTGAGAACCATTCTAAAGTGAGATCGTATAAATGCTGTCCCCTCGCACTTATGTAAATAAATTCATGTTTCTCTTTCCAAGCCTTAATGGCTTCTTGGAAGTAAGAGGCAATTGTTGCTTGTTCATAAATTGAACCTTCATGCTCTTTCATCCATTGAAAAAATTCTTCTGATGTGATTCCTAAGAGACCGGTTAAATCATAAGAAGTAATTTGGTCAAGTGTAATATTTTTTTTGAAATGTTGATTTAAATAAGGGATAAAAGTACCTGGGTCGGTTACAGTACCATCAATATCAAAACCAATCTTAATTTTACTCACTGTTTTCACCTCAGTCTTAGCATTGGAGCGATTTTTCAGTACATGTAAAGATTAACATCAATAATAATACGTTGTCGAGTCATACTATAAATGCTCCCCAATAACAGAAAGCGAGGGATCCAATTGACTGACTTTAATGATGACAAAAGATCACTTGAGCTTGAAGGTGGCGAGCGAGACTTTGACAACGGAAGGGTATATGAAGAGGAAACTGCAGCAGAAGTAACTCCTTTTGTAGGTGCTCGACCGTTTGAAGCAGAACAAACAGCTGAAGCAAACGCTGATACTGATGATGCAGCTGCTGGAAGAGGGGTAGGAACATTTGCGATTGTTCTTTCGATCCTTTCTTTATTCTTTTTACCAATTTTACTTGGTGCTGCTGGGATCATCGTAGGTTTTGTGTCCCGTAGAAATGGTGCCACAGCTTTAGGGAACTGGGCGATTGGTATCGGGGCAGTATCAATTATTATGACGGTGTTTTTCTCACCATTCTTTTAACGATATGGCATTGTAATAGCGGGGAGAGCATTCATTTTTAAATGGATGTAAGATGAGAAGCACACAACAATAGCTGTTGTGTGCTTCTTTATCTTTATTAAATATGAGATTTTAGTTGTTCATGGATGTCTTGGAAGCAAGTTCAGGAAGGGCGATGGCTTCGCTCACTGCGCGTACTTTAATAAGAAATACACTTATTAAAGTACTTTTAAAAGAGAGCAGTGGCTTCGCGCATCGCAATAAAGAAAAGACGGCCTGGCCGTTTTTCTTATGCTTGTGCAGCAATTTTTTCTGCAGCGATTTTATCAATTTCTTTTTTCAATTCTTCAACCATTGTTTCTTCCGGAACTTTTCGAACGATTTCTCCGTGTCTAAACAGTAGTCCCTCTCCACGAGCTCCAGCAATTCCAATATCAGCTTCTCTCGCTTCACCAGGTCCATTAACAGCACAACCTAGAACCGCCACTTTGATATTCGCTTTAATTTTCGAAATGTACTCTTCAATTTCATTCGCGATGCTAATTAAATCAATCTCAATACGACCACAAGTCGGGCAAGAGATTAGCGTAGCAGCATTCGCGGCTAAACCGAATGATTTCAATAATTCACGAGCGACTTTGATTTCTTCAACAGGGTCAGCACTTAACGATATGCGGACGGTATTACCAATACCCATATTTAAAATTGCCCCAAGACCTGCGGCACTTTTAATCGTTCCTGCGAATAATGTACCAGATTCTGTAATTCCTAAGTGAAGAGGATAATCAAAAGCTTTTGCTGCTTTTTCATATGCTTCGATGGCTAAGTTAACATCAGAAGCCTTCATCGACACAATAATGTCATGGAAATCAAGGTCTTCTAGAATTTTTATATGGTGGAGTGCACTTTCTACCATACCATCAGCTGTTGGATACCCATATTTTTCAAGAATTCTTTTTTCTAATGAACCAGCATTAACACCAATTCGAATCGGAATTCCTTTTTCTTTCGCAGCTTTTACAACCGCTTCAACCTTTTCTCTTTTTCCGATATTACCTGGATTAATACGAATTTTATCTGCGCCGCCTTCAATCGCTTTTAAGGCTAATTTGTAATCAAAATGAATATCAACTACTAGCGGTATTGAAATGCGAGCTTTAATAGCAGAAATCGCTTCAGCTGCTCTCATATCAGGACAAGCTACTCGTACGATTTGGCAGCCAGCTTCCTCTAAACGATGGATTTCTGCTACAGTTGCTTCTACATCGTGTGTCTTTGTTGTTGTCATACTTTGAACAACGACTTCATTATTACCGCCTATTTGAATATTCCCAACCTTTACAGGTCTCGTCTTTGTTCGATGAGTAACGTGGGTCATTTAACAATCGCCCCTTCAGACTTCAGGATAAAATATTGTGCGAAAAAGCACACACCGTATATTTTAGCAATAGCCTGTTTTGTTTGGCAAGAAATATCTTTTACTCTTGATGATAAAGAGGAAAGTTATATGTTTTTCCGATTTGAATTTCTTCTGGCTTGATGCCGTCATTTAATTCTTGGAAGTCGTAAACAATCTGACTAATAGAAGCTTGGACAGGAGCATCATGTAAATGTTCAACGATAGAAAGAACTGTATATCCGCTTTCTACGATGACCTCTTGGAAGGGGATGCTTGTCCCAGGTGAAGATGGTTGTGTAGTGTTTTCACTGTCGCTTTTTTGTTCTTGCTTTGATGCCGCTTCGGGTAAAGTCCCAGTCGTTAGGTCATAATAAGTACTATATAAAACAAGAATAATCACAAATGAAAAAAATAATTTCTTCATTAGCTTGTCCTCCTCAAAAAAACTCTTATATAACTTTATATGCATGGAAAAATATTTTATGCCAATTTATTATATTTTTTCGATAAAAATATTTTTTACGCATGATTTTTAAAGGAGCTCATAGAAATGGAACAAGCTATACCGAAAAAAATAGTGATGTTGGTTGTTAGTTTATTACCACTTATTATGGTACTTGGGAATTCGATGTTTATCCCGCTTATCCCAACGATTCAGTCAGAGTGGCAACTGACTCCTGTACAAGCAGGTTTAATATTAACTGTATTTTCTGTTCCGGCAGCACTCAGTATTCCGTTTATTGGGTTTTTATCGGATCGTATAGGAAGGAAAAGAATCGTATTAGGTTCTCTACTGTTATTAATGATAGGTAGTCTCTTTTCGGCTGTATCACCAAATGTAGGAGCTAATTTTGAATTGTTTTTAATTGGACGATTATTACAGGGGGTTGGAGCAGGGGGAACAGCACCGATTGCAATGGCCGTTGTTGGTGATCTTTTTTCTGGCAAAGAACGAAGTGAGGCTCTAGGGTTATTGGAAGTGTTTAATGGGACAGGTAAAGTGATTAGTCCGATTATAGGCGGATTGTTTGCAGCGATTTTTGTATGGTATGGTTCGTTTTATTTTTACTTTGTAGTAGCGCTGTTTGTCTTTGTTTGTTTGCTAAATGTGTTAAAAGGGAAAAGGGAGACTAGTAAGGCTGAAAGCATAACTATGTATTTCCAAACGGTTGTGCAAGTGTTTATTGGAAAATGGAAGTGGCTTGTACCCATATTTTTTGCAAGTGGTATCGGACTGTTTTTACTTTTTGGAATGCTTTATTTTCTGTCCTTTGAGTTAGAAGGCGTATATGATATTGTCGGTGTTCGTAAGGGTATGTATTTAGCCGTTCCTTTACTTGCCATGGCTCTTTTTTCTTACTGGACAGGTACAAGGATTGGGGAAGACAGTAATCGGATTAAAAAATCACTTTTTCTTGGTGCGATGTGTATCGTACTCGCCTTTATGTTACTGATTTCCTTTCACAAATTAATCGGGGTAATGGTGTGGCTATCCGTAAGTGCAGCTGGTTTGGGCCTGTTTTTACCTGCTTCTAATACAGCGGTTACCTCTTCTATTGGAGAAAATGAAAGGGGATTAATCGTGTCGCTTTATAATATGGTCCGTTTTTTAGGAGTTGCGCTTGGACCGATTGTTTTTAGTGTATGGATGGGAAACATAACGGAAATGTACTATATGACGTTTTTATTCTCAGCTTTAGCCATCCTGTTTCTAATCGTATTCTGGAAATGCGTGCCACTATTTAAAGAGTGTCCTTAACAAAGCCTTGTAAAAAAATTACTTTCCTTTTTTAGGCTAGGACTATAAAATAGGACTAACTACTCTATCTATATAGGTTGAAAAATTGTTTTCTATTCTTTAGAACCTACTCTTAGAGTATGATTCAAATGGATGAGGGTTTAAAACTGAAGGAGGTTGTTTATTTTGAAATTAAAACACAAGCTTATTCCGATATTTTTGATTGTTACACTGTTACTACCTGGGTTGGCATTTGCTGATGCTGTACCAGGTGAAGTGATGGTGACGCTAGGTGAGAATTTAACAGAACAACAGAAAACTCAAGTGTTAAACGAAATGGGTGTATCAGATGATGTTGAAATTATCTATGTAACAAACGCTGAGGAGCACCAGTATTTAGGGAATTATATTAGTAAAGCTCAAATTGGTACAAGAGCTCTTTCATCTACAAAGATTACAATGGGTGAGCCAGGCACTGGGATCATTGTTCGTTCAAATAATATTACTTGGGTTTCAGAAGCAATGTATGCTAATGCATTAGTTACTGCAGGTTTAAAAGATGCTGATATCTACGTAACCGCTCCATTTCCGGTATCAGGTACAGCTGGCTTAACTGGGTTAATTAAAGCCTATGAGATTACGGCTGACATTGAAATTCCTGAAGAACAAAAACAAGTAGCAAATGAAGAGATGGTCCGTACCGGTGAATTAGCTGAAAAAGTGGGTATGGAAGAAGCAACAGAGTTAATGAACCGAATTAAAGAAGAAATAGCAAAGAATCCGGTTGAATCAGAAGAGGATCTACGAGCGCTAATTCAACGTATAGCAAACGAGCTTGGAATTACGTTAACCGATGAGGAATTAAACGGTCTTGTTTCATTATTTATGCGTATGAAAGACTTAAATATTGATTGGGACCAAGTGCAAAATCAAATCGGACAAATCCGTGATAACTTAGGGGATTTTCTCAACCGAGAAGACACACAAGGATTTATTGCTGGATTCTTGGATTTAGTGAATAGAGTGATTGATGCAATTAAAGGATTCTTTAAATAAAATTTTATACTAACAAAAAATGGGTGCCCAAAAAGAGAATGTCTAATGGGCACCCATTTATCTTTACTTTATTCGAGAGTCATGGCATAAACATAGAAGGTATTGTATTATGTAGAAAGAGCGGTTAAATACTTAGGGGCTTAGTTTTACTTGCTAGGAACGCTGGTTCGGCTTTCATTGTTTCATGTTGTGGTTGTTGCTTTTTCAGATTGTTCCTTTTTTGTTTTGTCATTATTATCACCTCTAGTCATAAAGTGCCCCATTTTCTTTTTTTCATGATGAAACGATTTATACTTACATAACGTATATGATAGTGGTAGTAGTAAAGGAGGTTTTTATATGGAAATGTTAAATATTGCTTCAGTGGGCTTTTTAGTTGTTTTTCTAGGTACATTATTTTTAGTGGGTGAACTACTGGTTAGAGTAAAAGGGTTATTTGCTATCATAGGCATTGGAATTATGTCGGTTTATTTTACTTTTCACATTTCAGGAGAAGTAGGCTTATGGGTTGTGCTCTTATATTTAGTAGGATTAGTGTTGTTGATTGTTGATGGAAAAGTAGTCAATGATGGGACAATTGCTTTACTGGGGGCTATTTTAATGATACTAGCTCTAGCTATACCTTCACCTTCTATTATTTACGGTGTCCTCGTTTCGATGGGCTTTATTATTGGAGCATTTACTTCGCTGTTATTTCTTAAGGTTTTTCCTGCAAGAGACATGTGGGCAAAAATGACGTTGAAGGACAAAATGACAAATGAGCTTGGCTATAATTCATTAAATGAAAGTTACAAAGGGCTCGTTGGAAAAACAGGAAAGACAATAAGTCCGTTTAGACCAACCGGCACAGTGGTCATTGAAGGTCAACAGTACAGTGCCACGAGCGGGAGCCAATGGCTTGGTGAAAACGAAGAAGTAGAAGTGGTTTCTGTTGACGGAACAAGAATCGTGGTTAGAAGAATTGAACAGGAAGAAGAGAAAAAGGACTGATTCAAGAGAATCAGTCCTTTTCTGCTGGTGTAATTTGATCATTGCTTGCTGTTGGTGTTTTTGGTTTAGGTACATGCTTGATAACTTGACTAAGCATGACAACAGCTATAACCCAGTAAAAAGCAAAAGAGTAAGGTAACGTGATACCTAAAAAGTCGAGTACAGCGAATATCGTAGTTGGAAGAACAACTGCATATGCCGACAAAATCCATAAGTGTCTAAATTGTAAATTCTTTTTATCTTTACGAAGGATAAGACCAATTACCCCTAAGAAGGTTATGCCAATGAATTTCATAGCTGTAAAGAATAAGTATAACACGATAAGAATTACTGGAATTATGATCGGGAGCAAGTCCCCAAGACTAGTAATTAATACTTCAATATCGGCTTTGGTGAAATCGATATTACCTAGGTCACTATAAGGAATGCTTTCTGGATCACCATCAATGACCATAACAGCTTCCCTTTCCAGCAAAGCAAAACCATCACCATATTGAGCTATGTCCCGACTTGTTAATTCGCCCGTTGGATCAAGGATGAATACACCTTCGTCGCCTTGATTTATAAAAGGTTCATCTAAATCAGAATAAAGCACAGAGCTTTGAATCTCAAAATCAGGTATTTCATTTGAAAGACCTTCTTGAAGAGATTGAACTCCATTCGATACAAATAATGAAAAGTTAATCCCTATAGGTAATGATGTAATCGCCATTAATAAAAAAACAAACAGAATTGTTTTACCTATTCCTTGAAAACGGAAAAGGGCAATATCCTTTGGCGAGTGTAAGCTTTTAATAAACTGCAAAAATATATTCATTCAATGCCCTCCAAATTTGATCAATAGTAGTCCTTATTAATTGTAGCGAATCAAACCTAAGGAAACAACACTTTTTCCTATATTCTAAAAAATAATGAGGATGAAATAGCCAGTTCAGTAAACACTAAAAGTATAAAAAAGGATGATTATTATGGAACATTTACAAAGTATTTACATTCATTTTAATGCATAGAAAGATATTGTTAAGGATTTGTAAAGAGTGGTTTGTTATAGGTTTGAAAAGGGCTGGTATTATAATAAAATGGAATTGTCGAAAAATAATGGTGTTTACAATCGAAAAAAACTTAATAAATTCTTTACAATTTATTAATAAATACTCAATAATAAACAAGTACGATTGTAAAAGCTTGTCGAATAGATAAAAGCTAAAGGGAATTATTTTTGAAGGGATGAGTGGATTTGGATTTACAAACTTTGCTTTTTATGTTTTTTGGAGGTTTAGGGGTATTCCTATTTGGAATTAAGTATATGGGTGATGGCCTCCAAATGGTAGCTGGGGAACGACTACGAGAAATTTTAGACAGATTTACATCCAATCCAGTTATGGGGGTATTTGCAGGGCTTTTTGTGACTGTCCTACTGCAAACAAGTACGGGGACCACCGTATTAACGGTCGGGTTAGTTAATGCAGGTTTCATGACTTTAAAACAAGCTATCGGAGTTATCATGGGGGCCAATATTGGGACAACTGTTACAGCCTTCATTATTGGTATAAAAATTCAAGCATATGCTCTCCCGATTATTGCAGTTGGAGCTGCTATGTTGTTTTTCTTGAAAAATAAAAAGCTTAATTACTATGGACAAGTAATCTTTGGATTTGGTGCATTGTTCTATGGTTTAGATTTAATGGGAACAGGGCTAAAACCATTGCGTGAGGTACAAGCATTTGCGGACTTGACCGTTTCGATGAGTGAGAATCCTTTACTGGGTGTTCTTATCGGTACGATTTTTACTGTTGCCGTTCAAAGCTCATCGGCTTCAATCGCTTTATTGCAACAGCTCTATGAACAAGGGGCTATTACATTAAATGCGGCCTTACCTGTTTTATTCGGGGATAATATTGGTACGACAATTACTGCTATATTAGCTTCCATTGGAGCTTCAATCGCAGCAAGAAGAGCAGCATTAACACATGTTATTTTTAACCTAATTGGTACGGCTATTGTGCTAATTTTACTTGTACCATATTTAAATTTAATAAAATACCTACAAGTTGTCCTAGACTTAAATGAACCAATGACAATCGCATTCGCACATGGTATTTTTAACTTTTCGAATACGTTAATCCAACTTCCTTTTGTAGCGGTATTAGCGCTTATTGTTACAAAATTAATTCCTGGAGAAGAATATGAGATTGAATACAAAGCGAAGCATCTAGACCAACGCTTTATTAACAGCTCTCCAGCAATCGCACTAGGCCAAGCGAAAGAGGAAGTACTGCGAATGGGTGAGTTTGCTGAAAAAGGCTTAAATGAAGCAAAGCAATATTTGGTAACAGGGCAAAAGCGTCATTCAGAAATGACTGTTCAATTTGAAGAAGCGATTAATAACCTTGACCGTAAAATAACGGATTACCTTATTCAGATATCTGCAGGTTCTTTGTCAGAACATGATTCAAAAATGCACTCTGTGTTACTTGATACGGTCCGCGATATCGAAAGGATCGGGGATCATATGGAAAATATCGTTGAATTAAAGGATTACCAGCATGGAAACAAAGTAATCATGTCGGAAAGTGCAATAGAAGACTTGATTGAAATGTTTGATTTAACTATTGAAACTGTTCAAAGCGCAATGTCCTGTTTAGCGACGGGTGATAAAGATATGGCGTTATCTGTTGTTGCCAAAGAAGATCTAATTGATAAAATGGAAAGAAAACTACGTAAGAAACACATTCTTCGTATTAACGAAGGTAACTGTACAGGTTCGGCAGGGATCGTATTCGTTGATATCGTTAGTAACTTAGAGCGTGTGGGAGACCATGCCGTTAATATTGCAGAAACTGTAATCGAAGAAGTGCATTAATAATGTAATCTGGTCACTGGATTGCCAGTGACCAGATTTTACTATTTGCACTGAATTAATATATGTGTTATAGTAGTTCTTGTCCTCATTTTTCAGTACTAGTTAAATAATGTTGAAAAAAGATGTTGACTCAACATAGTTATCTCATGTACAATAACTATTGTCTTTATGAAATATTCCACAGTAGCTCAGTTGGTAGAGCAATCGGCTGTTAACCGATCGGTCGCAGGTTCGAGTCCTGCCTGTGGAGCCATACTTGGCGGTGTAGCTCAGCTGGCTAGAGCGTACGGTTCATACCCGTGAGGTCGGGGGTTCGATCCCCTCCGCCGCTACCAAGTAAATTTAATAAGATGGCGGTTGTGGCGAAGTGGTTAACGCACCGGATTGTGGCTCCGGCATTCGTGGGTTCGATTCCCATCAATCGCCCCATCTTTGGAC
Organism: Bacillus alkalicellulosilyticus; assembly: GCF_002019795.1. Taxonomy (GTDB): domain Bacteria; phylum Bacillota; class Bacilli; order Bacillales; family Bacillaceae_F; genus Bacillus_AO; species Bacillus_AO alkalicellulosilyticum. The sequence goes on from NZ_KV917381.1 coordinate 1,444,814, forward strand.
CCTTAGCTCAGTTGGTCAGAGCGGTCGGCTCATAACCGATTGGTCGTAGGTTCGAGTCCTACAGGGTCCACCATTGTAAGTTGGAGGAATACCCAAGTCCGGCTGAAGGGATCGGTCTTGAAAACCGACAGGCGGGTTAAACCGCGCGGGGGTTCGAATCCCTCTTCCTCCGCCATACATACAAAGCTAACTCTCACTGTGAAAACTCACGGTGAGGGTTTTTTCGTTTTATGAGTACAGGAAGAAGAAGTCTTAAGTACTTAGAATGAGCAAATTCGAGAAGAGCACTGGCTGCGATCGCTACGTGTCAAACAAAAGAACCCCACTTTTGTTTGACTATAAAAGAAGGTAGCGGCTTCGCACAGTCCTTCTAAGAAAAAACGGCTTTGCTGTTTTTCTTATACAAACATCCACGTGAACAACCCTAGACCGATACAATAGATAGCAAAATAAGATAACTTGGCTTTATTGACCATTTGAATTAACCATTTAATCCCGACCAATGCAAAAACAAAGGAAGCTAGAAATGCAATACTGAGCTCAAAGGCCATTGTACTAAAATGCAGATTTAAGATGTCAGGCAACTTAATTATCGTAATTCCGCTTATCACAGGAATAGAGAGAAGAAACGAATAGCGGACAGCTGTTTCTTTGGAAAGACCACACCATAGGGCTGTAATTAGCGTACTTCCTGCACGCGAAATACCGGGTATGACAGCTAACGCCTGACCTAAACCAATGATTACCCCGTCTTTCCAAGACATTTCTTTCTCGGTACGATGTCCAAGTTTGACGCCATGTTCAATCAAAACTAAAAATAAGCCTGTTACAATTAACGCGACTCCGATAGTGGCAGGATTTAAAATCGATTCTCCGATATAGCTCTCGACAGCTTTTCCAGAAATCATAGTGACAACGGTAGCTAACCCAAGCAACCAGACGAACCGATAGTTAGCTTTAGCCGCGGGTGATTTGGTTCGACTATAAGTAAAAAAGTCTGTAACAAGTGCTAACAAGTCTTTACGAAAATAAAATAACACGGCTAGTAATGAAGCCAAATGAAGAAACACTTCAAATGCCAGTGGGTTTCCTCCGAATGATATTCCTAAAAGATGCTCAGCTAAAATAAGATGCGCAGAGCTTGAAATAGGTAAAAACTCAGAAATTCCTTGAATAATGCCGAGAATTAGTGCTTCCAGCCATGACATAGTTGTTCTCCTTTCATACGTGCTTGCTTGTCTATTGTTAGTACATCCTATTAGAGAAAACTTATTTTTATGTCACGGTTAGAATAGATATAATCGGGAATAGTACTATATGGTTGCATATGAATTGATTGTTTAAATTTTTTCTGCTAATCTAATACTTGAGCGACTTACTAAACATTTCTGTTGCTTATATTATTTACCATTTTTGAGGAAATGCTCAAAATTAAATGAGTTTAAGGAGGAATATGAATTATGGCTTATGAATTACCAGCACTACCTTATGCAGCAAATGCACTTGAGCCTCATATCGATGAAGCTACAATGAACATTCACCACGGGAAGCATCATGCAACCTATATTGCAAAGCTTAACGCGGCACTTGAGGGTCATGCTGACCTTGCTAACAAATCAATTGAGGAATTAGTAAGCAATCTTGATGCAGTTCCTGAAAGCATTCGTGGAGCAGTTCGCAACAATGGTGGTGGACATGCTAACCACAGTTTATTCTGGACACTTTTAAGCCCGAATGGTGGCGGAGAGCCTACTGGTGAACTAGCTGATGCGATTAACAGCACATTTGGAAGCTTAGATAGCTTCAAAGAGCAATTCGCTAATGCTGGTGCTAACCGTTTTGGTTCTGGTTGGGCTTGGCTAGTTGTGAATAACGGCCAGTTAGAAGTAACAAGCACACCAAACCAAGACACTCCACTAATGGAAGGTAAAACGCCTATCCTTGGATTAGATGTATGGGAGCACGCATATTACTTAAATTATCAAAATAGACGTCCTGATTACATTGCAGCATTCTGGAATGTAGTAAATTGGGATGAAGTTGCAAAGCTTTATAGCGCTGCAAAATAACATAACTGTAACGATACGAGGTCACTCACCTCGTATCGTTTTTTTAAGCTGTTAAAGAAACGCTGACACTCCCTTCATAAAAAACTCCAACCGACTTAGAAAAAAGTTTGTGCTTCCATAATTAAAAGGATATTGCATAAAGGTAAGGCTCTAGTGCAAACTAATGGCAAGTAAGGATGGTGGAGTCGTCGATGAAACATATTATGAAGAAAATGATTGGGGAAGTGGAAGTAAATCGAGACTTAACGTTACTGCTTGTGATTGGTGGAATGTATGCTTTAAGTATTGCGCTTTCGAATACGTTCGTTAATGTGTACTTATGGAAGCAATCAGGACAATTTTCTGACATTGCTCTTTACAATTTAGCCGCTGTGATTATGCAACCTATTACTTTTATACTAGCAGGGCGTTGGGCAAAGAAGATCGATCGTGTCATTGTCCTTCGGTTAGGAGTAAGTTTCCTATCCGTTTTCTTTTTTACTGTCCTTTTTTTAGGAAGTCGAGCAAATGAATATTTATTACTACTAGGTGCCTTATTAGGTATTGGTTTTGGTTTTTATTGGTTAGCGTTTAATGTATTAACCTTTGAAATCACAGAGCCAGAAACCCGGGTTTTCTTTAACGGATTTTTAGGACTAGTTACCTCCTTTGCAGGAATGATTGGCCCAATTTGTGCAGGTTTTCTGATTACTCGGATGGAGAAATTCACAGGGTATACTGTCATTTTTGCAATATCATTGACTTTGTTCCTGGCAGCAGTCATTACAAGTTTCTTTTTAGAACGACGTTCAGCAAAAGGTACATTTTATTTTACTCGAATATTGAAGGAACGAAAGAACAATGACAATTGGAAACATATTTTGCATGCTCACTTTTTTCAAGGTTTACGAGAGGGAACGTTTGTCTTTGTTATTTCTGTATGGGTCTATGTAACCACGCAAAGTGAATTAGCTTTAGGTACCTATGGTCTAGTGGCTTCAGCGGTATCCTTTGTTAGTTACTATGTCGCGACCCGAGTCATAAAAGAATCTTTCCGCAAAAAAGCTATTTTACTGGGCGGTATCATTCTTTATATGGCTATTTTCTTGATTATTTTCGATTTAACCTTTACGAAGTTAATCATTTATGCCATTGTGATTTCGATCGCTTATCCAACATTGCTTGTCCCTTATGTTTCATTAACGTATGATGTAATCGGTAAGGGATGGAAGGCAGCGGAAATGAGAGTAGAGTATATCGTCGTTCGGGAGCTATTTCTAAATGGGGGGCGAATTACCTCAGTCCTCGCATTTTTAGCAACAATAACCTTTTTTAATGAAGAGCAAGGGATTCCTATCTTGCTATTAGTTATTGGTGCAGGGCATTTAGTCATCTACTTCTTTGTTAGGAATGTGAATATGCCAACGAATGAAGGTGGACGTAATTATGCCTTCGCTCGCCAAGATAAAGGTGAAGGAGATGGCGGGGGAACGACGGTATAAAGATAGCTATGTTGTAAAAGCATGGGAAATAGTAAGAAGGCTTTGAATGACGTTATTAAGTATGCTATAATAACAGTATCAAATAAATGACCTGCCGTGTTTGTTAGCTTCTCCTTGTTTCGAACCTTGAATTTTGAAAGGGAGCTTTATATCAAAGAGATGACAGCATGCCTCCATGTGTGGAAGCTGAAATTTCTTTTGCGAGCACCCACCTACTTAGTGTAGGTTCATGAAACAATGAAGCAACGGCATTCGCGGGTTCCGTTTTAGACACCTAATGCTAGGTGTCTATTATTATGTATAGGAGGAAAAGGAAAGCAAATGGGGAACAATAAAAAAAAGAAAAATCATGTACCAACTAGACTCAATTTACTTTTCTTTGTCGTTTTTATACTTTTTTCCGCATTAATTTTACGTCTAGGTTTCGTTCAAATTGTTCAAGGTGAAGAATACGTGAAAGTGCTTGAACGAACGAGTAATGTTACCGCACGAATTGATGCACCAAGAGGATTAATGTATGACCGATTTGGTAATATTGTAGTCGACAATGAATTGGAATTATCAATCACTTATACTCCAGGAAGAAGCACAGGACATGATGAAAAACTAACGGTCGCTCGAAAGCTTGAAAGGTTAATTGAAGTCGATGAAGATGCTCTTTCTAAAATTACTTTTCGTGATAAGCAAGACTATTGGATTTTGTTACATCAGGAAGAAGCTAGAGCATTGGTGACTCCAGAGGAAAGAAGAGAGTTAGATGGAGACCCGAAAAAGGAATATGAGTTAACATTAAAACGAATTACAGAAGACATGCTTGAAACATTTACAGATGAAGAACTTCGTGTTCTTGCAATAAAACGAGAAATGGACAGAGGGTATGCTTTAGCGCCCCAACGGATTAAACAAGGAATTAATGAGGAAGAAGCTCATATTGTAGGGGAGCATCTATTTGAATTACCGGGAGTAGATATCCTACGAGACTCCTCTCGAAAATATGTCTATGGCGATACATTCAGAAGTTTATTAGGAAGAACAGGCTCAATACCAAGAGAGAAAATTGATTACTTTTTATCACGTGGCTATGAACGGTCTGACATTGTCGGCACGAGTTTTCTTGAGCTACAGTACGAAGAAGCTTTACGTGGTCAAAAAGCGCTTGTAGAAAGTGTAACAAGTCGTGGAACTGTCATTGGTGAACGAGAGCAACTTGGTCAACGTGGAAATGATTTAGTCCTTACCATCGACATGGAATTACAACAGAGTGTGCAAGAAATTGTAGATACAGAAGTGGAAGCAGGGGCAGCTTCATTTCTTGATAAAAAAGAAGCGTATATTGTCATGATGAATCCAAAGACAGGTGAAATTCTTGCTATTACTGGATACGATGGCGATGAGACCGGAGCACTAAATAAATCGTTTGCTATGGGGTCAGCTGTCAAAGGTGCGACAATGTTAGCTGGTTTTCATGAAGGTGTCGTTAGTCCAGGAGAGGTTATCTATGATAGACCAATTCAACTTCCTGCCTCTCCTCCAAAAAAATCACATGAAAACATGGGAAATATTAATGATTTAGTCGCTCTTGAGCGCTCTTCAAATATTTACATGTTCTATATTGCAATGCGTACGGCTGGCTATAATTATGGTTCGAATTGCTGTTGGCGAGATATTCCAGGAACGTATATGACATTACGGAATTATTATGGCCAGTTTGGTTTAGGGACAGAAACAGGTATTGATTTGCCTTCTGTTTCTTCAGGCCTTAGTGGTGGAGTTGGCTTACCCGGGAATCTGTTAGATTTATCGATTGGACAGTTTGATACGTATACCACGCTACAACTTGCGCAATACGTATCTACAATTGCTAATGACGGATATCGAATGCAACCTCACTTAGTTAAAGAAATAAGAGAGCCTAGTCGGACAAAAGAAGATTTAGGCCCGGTTGTGTATCAGCACCAACCACGCATTATGAACCGAATTGAGATGGCTGATAGTCATATTAAACGGGTACAAGAAGGATTTCGCCGGGTGGTTACTCCAGGCTATCGTGGAACATGGGGTAGTGCGGGCTTTTCGTATGAGGCGGCCGCAAAAACAGGAACGGCTCAGGTTCGAGTTCCTGTTGAAAGAAATGGAAATCGAGTTCTTCTTGATGGAAACAACCAAACGCTAGTTGCGTGGGCACCGTATGATGACCCTGAGATTGCGGTTGCGGTTGTTGTTCCACATGTAAGAACAAAAGATGCTTATCCTATCTCAAGAAGAATTATGAAAGAGTCAATGGATACGTATTTTCAATTGAAAAATGTAAGAAACGGTCCATTACGAGATGGAGAAGAACGAGTCAGTCCAACGAATGAAGATGTAGAAGAATAAGAAGAAACTTACACCTCTATGAAAAGGGTGGGACAAAAGGTAACAACCTTTTGTTTCACCCTCTTTTTTTGTAAGAAAGAGGGTGAAACAAAGAGGCTGTCCAAGTGGACACCCTCTATGAAATAATTTCAACAATTTCTTGGTAAGACATGTTACTATGCAAGGTAAATTCTCCTGCTTTTAAAGAACGAGAGACTTCTTGTTCTTCTAGGAATAAAATGAACGCTTCATCATCATCTATAATTTGAGCACGTTCTAATTGTTGCGCGATATCAACACTAGTCATTCCAGGTTCAATTACAATTGTAGCTTCATACACGGGCTCTTCTTGGTCTGTGTGACTTTCTACTGGATGCAATAAAAGGTCATATTGTTCTTGGTCTAACACGACAAAACCGTGTTCCTCTAATCTTTCAATCATTTCTGATGGTGTTAATTCTACCATGTGGTTCCCTTGATCAGGTTCTTCGTTTGAAGCAGTCTCAAAGAAATACATATAGCTTAAAATACAAGCTGCGATAAACAATCCTGCTGCAAGTCCTCGTAATCCGTTCTTTGTCATACGATGCCCTCCTTCTAGTCTTTCCGGAGGTAGGTCGCGAGTAATCTTTGTACATCTTGTTCGGTAATAGAAAGCACCTCAGCGATGTTATCAATTGAATAACCTGCCTCATAATACTGTACAACTTCTTGAATCATGTTGTCGACACTACGTTTAGTCGGAGAATTTGAGTAATAGGAGTCACTGCCAATTAACAATTCTTCTTCCACAATTTTAATTTTCTTTTTTAATTGATATATTTCCTGCATTAATGTGATGGAGAAGTTTTCGACTTGATTTTCTAAATCCTTTGTTCTGTCTTTCTGAAAAAAGGATAGGATGAATAAAATCAAGGAGACGAGAAACAGTCCAATAATAATATATTCCATCTTAGAAAGCCCCTTTCTGACTTTGCTTGTCCTATCATTATACATTAAAATGAAAACTCGTCGAATAGGAAGTCAAAACATGTTTGTGTCGTTTACATAGGTGATGGTAAAACGAAGTAATAAATCATCTCTTGTACCACCTATTAAACGCTAGTAAGATTAAGGTATTAGATGAAACTAGGTGAGAGTATGCTTGAATTTGAACGAGCAAAATTAGAGGTTGTAGTTACAACCCATACTACTTTGTATAGTTATTGGAAGCTATTAGCCGATAAAATACTACTAGCTGAATATGTGTGTCACCAGCCGTGGGAAAAGCTTTGCAAAATTTTAAAAGTGATTGAAGAGGATGAAGGTTTTGTATTCCAAGAACATAATGTAAATGGGACAGAAACCTTTATCCATGAACTGTCCCCGTTTAAGAGCTATAAGCTCTTGCTTGGAGTTACAACCGAAGACAATGGCTTTTTTTGTCTTCTTCAATCCGATGTCATTCATATGCCACTCTATGATAACGGTAGCTCACGCTTGAGTAACCAAAAAACAAGGAACGAAATGAGCTGGCAAAAAGGATTTGCTGGCTATTCGGTGGTTAGAAAGGAAAAATAAAATGAACCAGCCACAATCTATAGATTACCCTAACAAAAGAGAAACAAAACAGACGGTTTGTCTTCTAACGTTTGAGTTTCCTCCTAACTTATATGGTGGATTGGGTACTCATGTTGCTCAATTAAGTAAAGCTTTAGTAGAGCAAGGGATGGAAGTTCATGTAATTACCTATTCTTTAACTGGCTATAGAGAACAGGTTGTTGAACATGGCATCCATATCCATCGTCTTGATGTGGAAAATCATGATGATTTCTATCTGTTTATTGCTAATGTTAATCGGGAAATGGTTGAGTATGTGATTCATCTATCAAGTCAACTAGAGCTCAATGTGATTCATGGGCATGATTGGCTCGTGGGTACTGCATCTATGGTACTCAAAAAAATACTAAAGACATCGCTTGTGGTAACGATACATGCGTTAGAATACGGTAGAAATGGGGGGATTTCTACCCCACTCCAACAAAAGATTATGATGGTTGAAAAAAAAATGAGCTACGAGGCCGACCGTCTTATCGTTTGTAGTGAATATATGAAACAAGAGGTTAAAACCATTCTTTGTGTAGAGAGTAGTCAAATTGAAGTGATTGAAAATGGTGTAGAAATAAAACAAAAATCGCTACATTCACAACATCTATTAGTTTTTGCTTTAGGTCGATTTGTAGGTGAAAAAGGATTTCAAACCTTGATTAAGTCTGCAGCTATTGTAAAAAAAGAAGTCCATGGTGTTCAGTTTGTACTAGCTGGCCATGGGCCAATGCAGTCTGAACTTGAGAAACTATGTCAATTCTATGATGTCGCTGATTGTTTTACTATCATAGGATTCTTAACAGATACTGAAAAAAGGAAATGGTTCGAAAGGTCTTCAGTTGTAGTTGTACCAAGTTATTATGAACCATTTGGTATTGTAGCACTCGAAGCGATGTCACACGGGCGGCCTCTTATTGGAACGGAAACGGGGGGGTTGTCTGAAATCATTGACGGATATAATGGCATAAAAGTACCCCCTAAAGATGAAAATGCGTTAGCGACACATTTAATTACTCTATTACAGGATAGCAATAAAGCGTGTGAACTTGGAAATCAGGGATACGAATATGTGAAAAAGTATAACTGGACTACTGTAGCGCAAAAAACGTTGGATCTGTATAAAACAATATGATGTAGAAAGGATGAAGCATGTGCCGAAAGAGCTAGTGCTAGAGTACTGTCATCTCCTTGTTACAATTGATAAGGTATGGGATAATTAATACAGCGAACCATTATCATTACCTTTTTCAGTACCCTCTAATTACGGAATGTTCTTTAGAAAACTTTATTTGCTATTGGGCCAAGCTATGGATTGGACTAATAACTAGAGTAACAATCTTTGAGAAAAGAATATTACGGAAAAAGATGACTTGCCTGCCCAATGTTTTTTTGCTATCATTGTAAGGTATGAATGAAATCAAGACGGTTTGGAGGGAAAACACATGCGCGTAAATGTTACATTAGCTTGCACTGAAACTGGTGATCGTAACTACATCACTACTAAAAATAAACGTAATAACCCTGAACGTATCGAGCTAAAGAAATACAGCCCGAGACTTAAAAAGTATACGTTACACCGTGAAACAAAATAATTTTAGAAATGGCCTGCCAATCTTGGTATGGTCATTTTTTGTGAATAGAAAATTGGAGAAAGGACTTGTCTGATGGGAAAACAGGACCTGCGGGAACGAATAAAACATAGATTGATGCAAATTCAAGAATTTACTTTTGAACACAAATGTAAATTAATAGAGAAGCAAGTAATGTCGTTATCTTCCTGGAGAAAGGCACAAACGGTCGCGATCACAATTTCGAGAGGAACTGAAATACATACTTATCCGATAATTATGGAAGCATGGAAACAAGGCAAGACAATAGCAGTCCCAAAGACATATCCCAAAACAAAAAAAATGGAGTTTTTACTAATAGATTCATTCAAACAGCTAAAGCCGACTTATTTTTCATTGTTGGAACCAGTAGAAAGATGTCCACTAATTACAAAAGATAAATTAGATTTGGTTGTTGTTCCTGGGTTGGCGTTTGAACGAAGCGGGTATCGGCTAGGTTTTGGAGGAGGGTATTACGACCGATATCTTCAAGACTACAACGGGGATACTATTTCAATGGCGTTTGAAGAGCAATTGGTTGCGACCGTGTTCCCAGAGCAGTATGATATTCCTGTATCTACAATTGTTACGGAAAAACAAATTATCCACTGTCGTTAAGGATGAAAGTAAAAGGAGTTTTGGTTATGACTGAGCTAGACCGTTATTCTAGACAAATGCTTTTTTCTCCTATTGGAGAAGAAGGTCAAAAAAAACTTGCATCAAAAAAAGTGTTAATTGTGGGAATGGGAGCATTAGGAACCGTATTAGCGAGTCATTTAGTACGAGCTGGAGTAGGGCATGTGACTTTTGCTGACCGTGATTACGTAGAGAAATCTAACCTACAACGTCAAATTTTATTTGATGAAAATGACGTGGCTGCTTCCTTACCTAAAGCAATTGCTGCAGAAAAGAAGTTAAAAGCGATAAATTCAGATATTAAAATAGAGGGCATTGTTGCGGATGTCACCATTGACAACATGGATGACTTATTAAACGGTGTTGATTTGGTGCTAGATGGTACAGATAATTTCCAAACAAGATTTCTCATTAATGATGCCTGTTTTAAAAAAGGGATCCCCTTTGTCTATGGTGGGGCTGTAAGTTCACGTGGAATGTCAGCAATTTTTGTTCCAGGTGAAACCCCTTGCTTACGCTGCTTTATTAAAGAAGGAGAAACAGGTGGACAAACGTGTGATATGGTCGGTGTCATTTCCCCTGTAGTTGATATCGTTGCTTCTTTTCAATCTGTGGAAGCCTTAAAGTATTTGGTGTCGGCTGACAAGGCTAGAAGAAATAGCTTACTTTCTTTTGATGTTTGGAATTATCATATCTACGAATTGAAATATAAAAAGCAGGACCCGAGTTGCCCAACATGTAGTCTTCATCAATACCCAGCGCTCAAACGCTCTGAACAAGATTCAATTACATCGTTATGCGGAAGGGAAACCGTCCAAATTCATCTAAGAAAAGAATTTGATTTAAAAGAGTGGGCTGATAAATTACAAAATATAGGCACTGTTAAAGAAACACCGTTTCTGCTTCGTGTAGAATTAAAAGATCATATGAGGATGGTTCTTTTTTCAGATGGTCGAACTTTAATACAAGGAACAGAAGACGTCAGTCGAGCCAAGGCAGTATATAGCAAGTATATAGGGATGTAGTAAATATCCATATCGACATTCTAACGGACACACAAGCCTCTATTTAACATCCAAATTAGCTTTTACTAAATGGTACGGACACAGAGGCCCTTATTTTCAAAAAGATGAGCGATAGAGCCTATTTTTACGTAAATAAGGTCTGTGGTGTCCGTTAGACTTAAAAATATGGGAAAATAACTGAAATAAGGAACCTCATGTCCGTTGGAGTTCGCCGCGTCCTAGAGGGCAGTGGCTTCGCACACCGGAAATAACCCAATACGGCGTAGTCGTATTTTCTGAGAGAATAAAATATGGAGGGTTGCGCAAATTAGGATAGAGGAGGGATCGATATGATTTCAAGACTATTTTCATTTGTATTAATGATTTCAGGTTATTTTGCTTTTAAGTATCGATATCGTATTTTAAATAATTTGCTATCCCAACAGACGATAAGAAGATTACTCATTCGTTCGTCGATGAGAATGCCTTTTGTCCGTCGCCAAATCTTAAATAATTTTGTGTTTACTGACAGAAGATAAGAAAAGGCACTGTCTTAAGACGGTGTCTTTCTTTTGATCCCACGAAGATAAGCTAAAGAAATAGGGTGAGGGAGTATGCGGTGGCAAACGATTTGCTTTGACCTAGATAATACATTATATAGTCACGAACAAGCCTTTGAAAAAGCAATAAAACATTGTTATTCCTCTATATATCCTTTGTACGAAGCTACTATTGATACAGATATTTGGTTTCGTGTTTTTAAGCACCACTGTGACCTTTATTGGAGTTCATATGAACAAGGAGCGCTGTCTAGGCCAGAATATCAAAGGAAACGTTTTAGTGAAACGATGAAGTATTTTACATTATCTTATAGTGATAAGGAAAGCGACGTATTTCATCAGCAATACTTTGATATTATTGATGACTTTGTGACCCCTTTTGAAGGAGTAAAGTCATTATTACATACCTTACAAAGAACGGGTGTAACTCTCGGGATTATTTCGAATGGAAATGCAGTAGTACAACACGAGAAGGTTCGTAAGTTAGGGTTGACCTCCTTGTTTAATGGAATTTTTATCTCAGAGGACATCGGCGTGGAAAAGCCAGACGCTCGCATCTTTTCGTTTGCACTTGATAAGTTGCAACAAATCATTGCTGGTGGAGTTTTATTTGTTGGTGACGCATGGATTCATGATATTGTTGGAGCATTAGAGGCCGGGTGGGACGCCATTTACTTAAATACAAGGAATGAAAATCCGACGACAAACCATATTCCTTATAGACAATGTGAGACATTTTCACAACTTGCAACTATAATAAGAGAAGACACTAGGTTGAAGGGATGAGGACATGGAAGTTTTTCGTCATGACTTATTTTATTGGCAACTCGTTCATCATCTTGTGAAAAATGAAAAGATGAGAGTCATTGAAATAAGCCCAGACCGACAAGAAATTTGGCTAGAACAGGAAGGACCAAAGAGAAGTATCATTCGATTGGTTCGTAAAGATATCGATTGGAGCAATTGGTTGAAGCAAGATGTTCAGCGTGCGTATAAACGAATTGATTTTGTGAAAAAACAACTCGGATTTCGTACGATTGAAGCCGAGAATATTTATATCACAATGTATCCTCCTGTAGACTCTTGGGAGCCTATCATTGAAACACCGCAAACTGGGAAAAACAAAAAAACAGTAGTTTACTCTAGCATTATTCCTCAAGATCGTCGAGAAGAAGCGCTTCAGCCGATTTGTGAACGGCTTTCGGTTACGCAACCAACAATGCATCAGCAGGACATTGAAGAATTGCAACGAGAAGTCATAATGATAGCTGAACAACGACTAAATCAAGAAAAAGAACTGTTTGCATACGGTAAGACTCGATTTACATATGTATTATTAGCATCCATTGTAACGATGTTTGCGATGTTAGAACTAAACGGGGGAAGTACGCAAATGACAACGTTGGTTCAGTTTGGAGCAAAGTATAACCCCCTTATAGAACAAGGAGAATGGTGGCGCTTGGTTTCCGCGATGTTTCTCCATATTGGCTTGTTGCACTTATTTATGAATTCCTTAGCTTTGTATTATTTAGGTTCCGCTGTAGAAAAGATTTACGGCAGTGGTCGGTTTCTCATTATCTATTTTATAGCAGGTATTGTTGGGTCACTTGCTAGCTATGCTTTTAGCGAACAAATCGCCGCAGGAGCATCAGGTGCGATATTTGGCTGCTTTGGTGCCTTGTTATTTTTCGGTGTCATTCACCGAAGACTTTTCTTCCGGACGATGGGGATGAGTCTAATTATTATTTTGGCTATTAATTTATCACTAGGCTTTGCAGTTCCGGTTATTGATAATGCGGCTCATATCGGTGGATTACTTGGTGGATTCTTAGCTTCTAGCTTTTTGCACCTTCCTAAACATGCACGACATCGCTGGCAATTAGGGGGACTGGCACTTTCACTTGTTACGATTATTGCTTTAGTTTTTTTCGGCTTACATAATGACCAAAAAACGGGTTCACCCTTAATTCATTTGCAATACGCTCAAGAGCTTTTACAACAAGATGAATTTGAAAAGAGTTATCCATTATTAGTACATGTTGTTGAAAGTGAACCTGAAATGCCGGAAGCCCATTTTTTATTAGCATATGCTCAAGCGCATTTAGGATATTTTGAAGAAGCAGAAGAGCACCTACTCATTACGCTAGAGCTCAAACCTGATTTTCATGAAGCATACTATAATTTAGCGTTAGTTTATATTGAGTTTGAACATTATGATGATGCATTGAAAGCCGTTGAAAAGGCACTATCACTTTCATCAGATGAACAGTATAGTGCCTTACAGCAAAAAATATTAGAATTCTTGGATGGATAAGCTTTTTAATATCTGTACTTTTTGGCCATCACTCGTTTGAAAAACAATGACAAAGTGTTGTTTATCCTTTGCTAATAAAATGAGAGGGACGGAGCTGTCGATAGGACTTTTGACGCTACCGTCTTCTTGTTTTATTCCAAGGACATAGTTTTCATAAAGAGTTTCCCATATAAATCCGATAATATGGTCTGTGTTTTCTTCACTAAAACCTGGAAATGGCGTTTCCTGATAGTGAGCAAGTCTTGTTAACGGTATAAGCTCATAATTTTCAGCACGAATGTTATAGTAAATTAACAGGTCTTCCCATGTATACTTTAGTTGTTGATCTATGATGTTATCCAATAATTTTTTGCTTTCTAATTGTTTGTCACTTTCGGGGACTTTAAATGATGTAAGTGGTGTGAGCGGTGAATCTATGACATATAAATCATCGGTACTCATCATTTGTTTACTAGTAATTTCCTCATTAGGATAATGGATTTCTGAATGATGAAAGCTAATTACTTGATAATACCCACTATCTTCCCCTTGCACCTTCCTTTTTTGCTCAATTGTGTCTGTCTTATCTTTCCACGCTATCATCGAGTCCTTTAATTGTCCATCCTCAAACAGAAGTGAAACATCATGTCGTAAGTATGCGGTTCGGTCTAGCTTTGATTTCGTCTTCCATTCCATTACATACTCATCTTCATCTTCAAGCGTCACAACGAGTAATGATGAACTCGCATCCATATATTCAACATGGGGATCAGCCGGAAATAAAACAAGAGTTTCACGACTGTTGCTTGGGTTTAGAATTAAAAAAAGAGAAAGGATTAGGCCAGATAATACAATGGCTGTATATATGGTCATTCGTTGTATCTTTTTCATAAAACTCGCCTCCTATGGACAGCCTTTATGCTAAATCTATGCTTGGACTGCTTATTATATGAAAGGTTTATTTGTGAGCCATGAACTTTCATGCATGAAATGAATAGCAAATGCGAAAAATGATAGAGAAGTGGAGGCGAGTAATAGTGAAAAAGGAAGCAATACGCAACCCAGTAACAACTAACTTTGAAGAAAACATTGCTTTTTTAAAACGAGAGCTAGGTGTTGGCGAAAGCTTTGATATGATTCACCTTGAATTAAAATATGGTGGAAAGCAAATGCACTTCTTTCTTGTTGATGGATTTGCAAAAGATTTTTCATTAACCCAGATTCAGCGGGAACTAACACTAACAAAACCAGAAGAAATAGAGACAAATCCGTTAGACCATCTTATTAAATCTAAAATTCCTTATGTGGAAATAGATACGAGCGATGACTTAGATGAGGTCGTTGACCAAGTGCTAGCTGGTCCTGCTGCCCTAGTTGTAGAAGGCGTGGATGAAGTCATCCTTATTGATACGAGAACATATCCAGTCAGAGGTCCAGAAGAACCTGATACGGAACAGGTGATTCGAGGGGCGAAAGATGGCTTTGTCGAGACGATGGTTGAAAATGCAGCGCTCATCCGTAGACGAATTCGTGATAGAACATTCCGAGTTGAATTTATGCAAGCAGGACGTCGTTCGAAAACGGATATGTCACTATTGTACATAGGCGATATCGCAGATCCTTCTATCATTAAACAGATTAAAGAATCAGTGGAGAAAATAGATACTGATGGGCTTCCGATGGGAGATAAGACGATTGAAGAATTTTTATTTGGCCATCATTTAAATCCTTATCCGTTAGTGAGATATTCTGAAAGACCAGATGTTACAGCATCACATTTACTTGAGGGACATGTCATTATCATGGTCGATGGGTCTCCAAGTGTAATGATAACACCCGTATCCTTTTGGCATCACCTCCAACATGCAGAGGAGTATAGACAAAAGCCACTAGTTGGTACGATACTTCGAGGCGTTCGTTTTGCTGCGGTTTGGGCATCGATTTTTTTAATGCCACTTTGGTACCTTTTCGCAACCCAGGAAGGATTGTTACCTGGCCCCATGCATTTTATTGGGATTGCACAAGATGGAGAAGTCCCAATATATCTACAATTTTTGCTTGCTGAGATTGGGATAGAAATGCTAAGGATGGCGGCCATCCATACGCCTAATGCCCTAGCGACAGCCCTTGGGTTGGTAGCTGCCATTTTAATTGGACAAGTTGCCATTGATGTTGGGTTATTTTCACCAGAAGTTGTTTTATACTTAGCCATCGCTGCGATTGGTTCATTTGCTACACCTAGCTATGAACTTTCTCTTGCAAATCGAATCATTAGAGTAGCTTTATTACTCGTTACAGCTATTTTTGGTGTACCTGGTTTTGTTGTGGGTTGTGCAGCATGGGTACTTTTGCTAACCCACGTAAAAACGTTCGATATGCCTTATTTATGGCCTTTCCTTCCATTCAATGCAAAAGCGCTACGTGATGTTATCTTTAGAGCTCCTATGCCTCTAAAAAATCGAAGACCAGCTTCTGTCCATCCGCTCGATCCTGATAAATAAGAGAAAGAGGGTGAGACAAAAGGTTGTTTTTTTACCTTTTGTCTCACCCTCTTAGAAATGAGCGAAACCGCCACCATCTTTTAAAGTCCGTTGTGATTGGGTTTTCTCACAACGGGCTTTGTGGCGAGTGAAGCCATTGAGAATGTTTTAGTTAGTTTTGTTACTCCCTCTCTACATTTATTTACCAACCCTTTCAGTTGTTATTTTGGTTTATGATTAAAAGTAAATATCAGCTGGGTTGGAGGATGTAAGTATGTTTGAGTTATTTATTATTATCATTGTTTTATTCACCGTATTAAAAATAGCAAGTATGATATTAATTGGAATAGGATCACATCAAGAAAAGAAACAGGTGCAAGGCGGATTTGAAGGTTTTCTCACTAGAAAAAATATAACGAATTATCAATACATCTTTACTGCTGATAATAAGTATTTAGTTCATGATAGAGGAAACCAAAAGTTTTGGATATACTCGGGGAAGGTTGTAGGGAGAAAGTATGAAAGTATAAAAGAAGTCGAACTTAAAATAGATGATACAGTCACTTATCAATCTTCTTTAGGAAGTGCCGTAGGAAGAGCGATAGTAGGTGGGGTTGTGGCCGGGGGAGTAGGTGCGGTCATCGGTGGAGTTACGGGAAAGAAGACAGGGAAAAAAGTGGTTCACAGCATTGAATTAATCATTTCGTATCGAAATAATAATAGTACTTCGGCTAATCGCGCGCCATATAGTAAAGTATCTTTTCTAAACAGCGAACAGGGTGTTGATGTGGTAAGCGACCAGTTTAAACGAGCTGAAGAAGAGGCAGTGTATTGGAGTAATTTAATATCGTCTGTCATCGTTGATTAAGTAAAAAAATGATAAAAAAGGCAAGTACCATTGATGGGTACATTGCCTTTTTTTATAATCAGAAAGATAAAAGATCCTAAGAAAGAACCGCTTGTGTTTTTTAAAATGATAAGAATGTATATTTTGAAAGTTCAAAGATGCGCTGGAGATAACTCTCGAAGAGCAAGGGCTTCGCACACTGCGCGCGTTTTACAAGAAGGGTACTTGTAAAACACTTTGAAAGAGGCAGTGGCTGCGCTCCTTGCTTATAAAAAAGGCGACGTTGTCGCTTTTTTTTATGAATCCATATCTAGTGCGAAGAAATCATCTTTTATAAAGATTTCTTCTTGATTTATCGCTTCAAATGTAGTCGCTAATACGAGTCCAATAGGTGTAGGGCGACTTTCTGCGACAATCGTAAATGGGATGTTATGTTTTTTTGCTTCTTTTACATAATTTGAATATAACGAATAGGAAAGACTTCCGTTAATATATAGGTGTTGTGCTTTCTTTTCTTTCATTTTTTGAACGACTTCAGGGTACATCCCTTGATGAATCACTTGTTTTTTTGTAAGGGCAACATAGATTCTCTCGATGATAGTTGATAGAAAAATCGCTCGTTCTTCAGGTTTGATTTGCGGTGCACCGTAGATTCCTCTTTCAAGTGCTTCGATGACTTTATTGTTCAACGTTATCCCTCTTTCTTTTTCTTGTCCTAAAGTTAGTACATACACATACAATATCATAAAAAGGATGTTTGGACTTGCGTTTTCGCATAACGTTCATATTTAGCTTGTAAGGGAGGATTCCAATGATATCAATCTTTTCTATTGTCTTTTATACACTATTCCTTGGGCTGATGGTAGGTGGTTTGTTTGTATCTAAACGGAGTTTACCAAGCCAAATTTTAATTCTAATAGTAGTTGCTATTTTTACTGGAGCAACGTTCTTAGGAATGTTTCTTGGTTCCTTTTTTGCTTCCTTTGTATCTGTCATCTTAATAAAAATGTTATTATTTATTATTTCTATTCTCTTTATTTTCTTTTGTTTATCGAGGTTTCATACAACGTTAGGATTTTTTTATTCGAATGACATCACCGTCTGGGGACCAATGATTTTGTTATTTTTCTTTTTCGGGATGGAATGGGCTTTCTATGAGATATCTCTATGGTCAATTATCATGACCTCTTTAGCATTTTTACTTGCGATGATTGGTGGGACTTATCTTCAAATACTCATTCAAGACCGTACTTGGAGACTTCCATTCTCTCCTTTTATTCCGTTTGTTTGGTTACTATTCATCCTTATCATAAAACTGTTATAATTAACTTGTGGTGATGTGAAATGAAAAGCTTTTATGATGTTCAACAAGTGTTAAAAAGGTTTGGAACGTTCATCTATACAAGAAGCAGAGAAACCGATATTATGATGATGGAAGAAGAACTTCATGAATTGTATAATCAAAAGATGATTGAGCGGGAAACCTTTTTACAGGGACTTCTTATATTGAAAAGCGAATTACGACAAGTTAAAGAGAAAGAAGGGCAATGATATGGAGAAATGGTTAGTAGGAATTGATGTTGGGGGAACAACAATTAAGATGGCGTTTATCACGACAGCGGGTGAAATTGTTTCAAAGTGGGAAATCCCGACAAACACAGAGGACGGCGGTAAATATATCACAAAAGAAATTGGTCAATCATTAGCAGAGAAAGTGAGCGAACTTGGAGAGTCGAAAGAAAAGTTACAAGGCATTGGAATTGGGGCTCCTGGATTTATTAACATGGAGACGGGTTTTATTTACCATGCCGTGAATATTGGATGGCGCGATTTCCCATTAAAAGATAGTCTTGAAGAAGAGACTGGACTTTCAGTAATTGTTGATAATGATGCTAATATTGCTGCACTAGGTGAAATGTGGTTAGGGGCAGGTGATGGTGCCAATGACTTACTATGTGTCACGCTAGGAACAGGTGTTGGTGGTGGTATTGTATCAAACGGAAATATCGTACAAGGTGTTAATGGTATGGCTGGGGAGATTGGTCATCTCACTTCAGTTGTAGAAGGTGGTTACCAATGTAATTGTGGGAAAACAGGTTGTCTAGAAACTGTGGCATCGGCGACAGGAATTGCTCGATTAGCAACCGATGGGTTATCTACATATTCTGATAGTTCACTTCACCAAGTGATGGAACAGGACGGAAAATTAACATCTAAAGCAGTGTTTGATGCGTATGCAGCAGGTGATAGTTTAGCGAAGCAAGCCGTTGAAACGACATGCTTCCATTTAGGTTTTGCGATTGGAAATCTGGCGAATGCCATTAACCCGGCTAAAATTGTTATCGGTGGTGGTGTTTCTAAAGCCGGTAATCTCTTATTAGAGCCATTAAAAAAAGAATTTATAAAATACGCGCTTCCTCGTGTGGCTGAAGGTGCAGACTTTGCGATTGCTACGTTAGGAAATGATGCCGGTGTTATCGGTGGAGCTTGGTTAGCGAAAGAAAACAGCCGGTAAAAAGTAAGCTAAAACCTAAATGGGCATGCTAGAAAAATACAGTTCATTATTAGACCTGATTCGCTTAAAAAAGGGGAAAGATAAATGACTGAATTCCGAGTAGAAAAAGATTTATTAGGTGAAAAGCAAGTACCAAAGGAAGCTTATTACGGGATACAAACAATGCGTGCCAAAGAAAATTTTCCTATTACGGGCTATCCTCCTCATCACGAACTCATTAAAGCATTTGGTTATGTCAAAAAAGCAGCTGCTATGGCCAATCGGGATGTGGGAGTTCTGAACAAAAGAATTGCCGAAGCTATTATTCAAGCTAGTGAGGATGTCATTGCGGGTAAACTTGATGAGGAATTTATTGTTGACGCCATTCAAGGTGGGGCAGGAACGTCTTTTAATATGAATGCCAATGAAGTCATTGCCAATCGGGCTATTGAAATAGTAGGTGGCCAAAAAGGCGATTATATGAAGATAAGTCCTAATACTCATGTAAATATGGCACAATCTACGAATGATGCATTTCCTACTGCAATTCACATTGCATGTCTTAATTTAGCGCAAGGCTTAACTAATGCACTTGAACGGTTAATAGATGAGTGCAACAACAAAGAAAAAGAATTTGACACCGTAATAAAAATGGGACGCACTCATTTACAAGATGCTGTGCCGATTCGTTTAGGTCAGGAGTTTAGTGCTTATCGAAGAGTTCTTTCAAGAGATCTAAAACGATTGAAAGGATCTCTTCAGCAACTGTTTGAAATTAATATGGGGGCAACCGCCGTCGGAACAGGGCTGAATGCCAAAACAGAGTATATTGAAAAAGTGGCTTTTCATCTTGCAAAAATAACAAACTATCCATTTACAACAGCTGAGGATTTAGTGGACGCTACTCAAAACACAGATGCATATACAGAGCTTTCAAGTGCACTGAAAATATTAGCCATTAATATATCAAAGATCGCCAATGATTTACGCTTGATGAGTTCAGGTCCAAAAACCGGATTTAATGAAATTAATTTACCTGCTAGACAGCCTGGTTCGTCGATTATGCCAGGCAAGGTCAATCCGGTAATGTGTGAAGTGATTAATCAAATATCGTTTCAAGTCATTGGGAACGACCATACGATTAGTTTGGCTTCTGAAGCAGGTCAACTTGAATTAAACGTAATGGAACCTGTGCTTGTCTTTAATTTACTTCAATCTCTTTCTATCTTACAAAATGGTATCGATGTGTTCACCAAGTATACGTTGCAAGGAATTACAGCTAATATTGAGCGGTGTCGCGAGTTGGTAGAAGGTAGCGTTGGAATTATTACGGCTATTAACCCTCACGTTGGTTATGAGGTGGCGACTCGTATCGCGAAAGAAGCGATTACAACAGGCCGTTCTGTTCGAGAGATTTGTTTGGAGCAGGGTGTCCTAACAGAAGAGGAGCTTGGTGCAATTTTGGACCCGATTGAAATGACGAAGCCAGGAATTGCAGGGGCAGAATTTATGTTAGAGTAGTTTAAAAGGTTGGATATGACGTTTCAAGGAGAGTAACTATCCTTGGAATGTCTTTTTTTTAAGAGTGCCCTCAAAATATACCTTTTTGTCCCACACGCATAGCATTTTTTTAGACTTTGGCTAAAAAGACAAAATTCGATAATTGTTGTTCTTTCAGAAACGTGCGATAATGAAAAGTGAAACGTATGATAGATATTACACGTAGAACAATTAGAAACTTTTTAGGGGGTGAGCAAATGGGTAAGGTTTTTGCGGTATTTTGTGTATTTCTAATCTTTATTTCAGCCTGTGAACCACATAAAAAAAATGCTAGTGATGCGCCTTCCTTGCTGCTTTCGCCTCAACAAAAATCAGGAGTTATCGGATTTGGGGCATCATCAGTTATGCTGCCTATGCCTATTGATACGTTTAGTTTTATAGAGGTAAATGAATGGTTCGATCCAAATTCTATTTTATTTTTAAGAGATGAAAATGAAACATCATATCTTCAATCCTATGATTTTGGAACAGGTGAAGAAACTCCATTTTTTTCAGTGGATGAACCAATTGTTCAAGTAACAGCGAACGAAGACCATAGTCTATTTGCAATCCAAACGGTAACAATGGATTATAAATCTCCACTATACATAGTCAGTAATGAAGGAAATGTAATAAGGGAGCTTACAGAAATAGGTGATGATTTTAGCTTGTATTGGAATCCTTACCAAACTGATGAATTGATTATTGTTTCTTATTTACCGAACTGGGACTTTGAAGTTCTCTATCTCTCCATTAAGGATGGAAGCGTGCGTTCGTTAGATATTGACCAAACATTCTTTCAATGGATTGATGAAGAAACCGTCGTTTTTTTAGATTGGCATCCGTATGAACCTAGTTATTATGCCCCACTCGTAGAATACAACATTAGAACTGGGGAACAAATTCAAAAATTGGATGAAGTAATTGCTGTTTTTTCTTTTGGTGGGCATTATTATTTTACAATTACAATTGATTCACCAGATGCTCAACACTCGATATATACATTTTATCAGGGAAACGAAGAGGTAGGTCAATTTGAAGTGCCTGTTTTAAACACCTATTCACAACAATGGTGGATCCCGTTCCATGATTTACACGCTGATACGAATATGTTTTATTATTTACGTCCGTACTTTGCAAGTGATTATTTTAATTATGCAGATGGTTATGAGTTAATTCAGTATAATTTAGAAGACGGGAGTGAAACTGTATTAGATGGTCATTTAGATCAAGTACCGTTTAAGGTTTCACCTTCTGGTCATCATATCTTATATGGAAGTCGCCTTGAGACACTTTTCCAACTGTCGCAAAACAAATGGATAAACATCATTGAAGAATAAAGGCCATACGAAATAGTTGTTTTCTATTGGATTTATGTCATAATGAAAGATAGCCTTAATACGATTTGACTAGGGGTGCCAAATGGCTGAGAAAAAGGTTTCCTTTTACCCTTGAACCTGATCTGGTTGAACCCAGCGTAGGAAAGTCGACTAATGTTTTTGTCTTTTAGCCGTAATCCATTCGCTGGGTTATGGCTTTTCTAGTTTTTTACGAAAGGATAGTTGAGGATGAAAGAATTTAACTTATATGCAATTACAGGAGAAGAATTTCACAAAGATAGAGACCTCCTTGAAGTCATGGAGGAAGCGATTAAAGGGGGAGCTGATATTATCCAGCTCCGCGATAAATATAGTTCGAAACGTGACATCTTAGCAAAAGCAAAAGCGTTACGAAAGTTAACTTCAACATATGGGGTTACATTTATTGTTAACGACCATATCGATGTTGCGTTAGCTGTTGATGCAGATGGCATTCACCTTGGTCAAGATGACTTGCCGATAGAGGAAGCTCGGAAAATTGTTGGACCCTCTAAAATTATCGGGATTTCAACACATGCTATTGAAGAAGCAAGAGCGGCCGAACAACAAGGTGCAGACTATATTGGTGTTGGTCCAGTCTTTCATACAAAAAGCAAGGTAGATGTTGTTGACCCAGTAACAACGGAATATGTAAAACAAGTAGCCACTGAAATTAACATTCCGTTTGTAGCCATTGGTGGGATTAAGCTTCATAATGTAGACCAAGTTCTTGCTGCAGGAGCAACTCGAATTTGTGCGGTTAGTGAAATTGTAGGTGCAAAAGATATAAAAGGGACATGTCAGGCATTTTTGCAAAAAATAAGTGAGGCGAAAAATCATGCAATTAACGGTTAATGGTGATCAAGTTGAACTAGACGTAACGACATTAGAAGACGTAGTAAAGCATTATGGATTAGAACAAAACTTAGTAGTGACTGAAGTGAACGGAGAAATTATTGACCGAAGTGAGTGGTCGAACACAGCAGTTGAAGCCGGTATGAAAATCGAACTAGTACATTTTGTAGGAGGAGGATGATAACGATGAGAAAAGATGTTTTACAAATAGCAGACAAACAATTATCCTCACGTTTTTTTATAGGAACAGGAAGGTATCCAAATCCTTTTGTCCAAAACGAGGCCATTAAAGCATCTGGAGCAGAGGTTCTTACATTTGCGATTCGAAGAGTTAACCTTGATGCACCTGATGAAGATGCAATATTACAGCATCTTGAAGGACAAACGTTCACATATTTACCAAATACATCAGGGGCGAAAACAGCCGAAGAAGCCGTTCGAATTGCTCGCTTAGCAAAAGCGAGTGGGTTGAGTAACTGGATTAAGGTTGAGATAAGTGTCAATGAGAGAACGCTATTACCCGACCCGATTGAAACGTTAAAAGCGACAGATATTCTGGCAAATGAAGGATTTGTGGTATTGCCATATACATCAGATGATCCTGTATTGTGTAAAAAGTTAGAAGAAGCTGGAGCTGCGGCGGTCATGCCGGGAGCTGCACCCATTGGGACAGGGTTAGGAATTTTAAATCCATATAACTTGTCATTAATTGTGGAGGAAGCGACGGTTCCGATTATTGTCGATGCTGGACTTGGCTCAGCAGGTGATGTTGCACAAGCGATGGAATTAGGAGTAGACGGCGTGTTAATGAACACGCCTGTGGCTAAAGCAAAAGACCCTGTAAAAATGGCGCTAGCGATGAAAATGGCGATTGAGGCAGGAAGATTATCTTATCTTGCAGGAAGAATACCTAAGAAACGCTATGCAACCGCAAGTAGTGCATTTGAGACGTATATATCAAAATAAAGATGAGTGAGGGAAACAACATGGGAGAGCGGATCGTTATTCTAGGTGGAGGTATTATTGGGCTTGCGTCTGCATTTGAATGTCAGCGTCGCGGTCATCAAGTCACAATACTAGAAAAAACGAAATGTGGAGGACAAGCCACAGGAGCAGCAGCCGGAATGCTAGCCCCCTATTCTGAAATAGGGGAAGACCCTGATGATTTTTTCAGGTTATGTCTTGAAAGCCTAAGGTTATATCCGAAGTGGCAACAAGACATTAAAGACATCTCAAAGCAACCATTTGAATATACAAACTCAGGTAGTCTACACTGTGTGTATCATGAAGCCGATTTATTAGCTCTGGAAACGAGACAACGATGGCAAGGTGAGTTTGGAGCCAATGCAGAAATAATAGCAGGAGACCAACTTCGTCGATTTGAAAATGAGCTTTCAGAAGACATTATTGCTGCGATGTATTACCCTGAGGAAAGTCATTTGTATGCGCCAGATTATGCCAAGGCATTAGAAGTAGCTTGTCGACAGCTTGGGGTCAAGATATGTGAAGAGCTTGAAGACGTTCAGGTGAACAGCTGGAAAGATGAGATTGAACTAGAGGCTAAGAATGGTCAAACGTGGAGCGGAGACCGTCTTGTGATTTGTAGCGGCGCATGGTCAAAAGAACTAGAAGATACATTTGATGTTTCCATTCCTGTATACCCAATCCGCGGACAAATTTGTGCGTATGATATGCCTGTTGGGAAGGTGAAACATATTATATATACGAGTCAGGGGTACCTCGTCCCTAAAGCAAACGGGACATTGGTCAACGGAGCATCTGAAGATATCGCTGGTTTTCAAACGACTGTGACAGAAAAAGGCATTCAAAGGTTAACGAATTGGAATAAAAATGTCCTTCCTTACTTACAGAATGAAAAACCATTTCATACATGGGCTGGTCTCCGTCCTGCCACACAAGACGGCTTTCCGTTGCTTGGGAAGTTGACAGGTGCACCACAGGTCATTTTTGCAACAGGCCATTACCGTAACGGCATTTTATTAAGTCCGGTAACAGGTCATGTTGTCGCAGACCTTATAGATAATAAACAAGAAAGAACTCCTCTTGGACTCTTTCATCCTGAACGGTTTTAAAATACACAAAGGGAGAGTTGAACATGTATAAAGCAATGACGATTGCCGGTTCTGATAGCGGTGGGGGAGCAGGAATTCAAGCGGATTTAAAGACATTCCAAGAACTGGGTGTATTCGGAACAACCGCGATTACAGCATTAACTGCTCAAAATACACTTGGTGTCCATGGTGTTTTTCCACAACCTTTAGAAGCAATTGAAGCCCAAATCGATGCAGTGTTATCAGACATAGGCGCGGACGCTGTTAAGACGGGTATGCTTTTTTCAGCTGAGATTATTTCATTAGTGGCAGAAAAAATGAAAGAATATCAAATCAAAAATGTTGTAGTAGACCCCGTTATGATTGCGAAAGGTGGGGCCTCTTTATTGCAGGAAGAAGCAGTGGAAGCGTTAGTTACGCAATTGCTACCAGTAGCAACTGTCATTACTCCAAATTTACCAGAGGCTGCAAAAATCCTTGGTTTAGAAGAGATTACGACGATTCATGAAATGGAAGAGGCAGCAAAGAAACTTCATGAGCTTGGTCCAACCTATGTTGTGTTAAAAGGTGGCCATTTATCAAGTACATATTCAACAGATATTGTGTATGACGGGAAAGCAATGAAACACTTAGAAATTGAGCGAATTGAAACGAAACATACACACGGAACAGGATGTACCTTTGCAGCAGCACTAGCCGCAGAATTAGCTAAGGGGACCGAAATATTCCAAGCTGTAGAAACTGCGAAATCATTTATCACCTGTGCCATCTCAAATTCCTTAGAAATTGGTACAGGAATTGGTCCAACCAATCATGCTGCCTATCGATACAATCAAATTGAAAAATGATACAATGAGGTTAAGACAAAACTAGCAATAATTTCAACAATGGCTTCATACGCCACAAATCCCGTTGTGAAAAAACCACTCACGACGGGATTTTAGAAGAACGTGGCGATTACGCTCATTGCTTCGAGGCCGGGACAAAAGGTAAAAAAAACCTTTTGTCCCAGCCTCAAATACTCTAGTAAGTAAGGTGAAACTATGTTAAATGGAAATAAAATTGTCATTATCTTGCCGTTGCTTGTTGTCGCTTTTCTCTTTTTGGGTGGCTATCATTACATCCAACAAATCAATACGGTCACAAATGAAGATTTAAGCCAGTTTGTTGATGTACAACCCGAAATAGATTCTACAGGAGACAATTATAGTGCTACCTTCACATGGGAATGGCAGGAGATGCCGATCGAAGGACTAGAAGGAACGGATTATATAGGCTTTTCTTTCCTAGATTCTGAGGGAAATGTTATTGCCGAGGAAATCGATGTGAATGGCAAACTCGAATTACTTCGTGGTGACCAAGTGATTTTTGAGAGTACAGGAACGATTGTTGAAAGAGGAATCATCTTTCCTTTTCCAAACGAAGTGGTAGAGCATGAAAGCTTCGGCAATAAAGGACAAGCAGTCATCTCTTTTTCACAGGATATTTCCGCTTCTCAAGTCGTAATTAGTTATTTACATACGTGGGTAGAGCATCAATGGCAAAGCGAGGACCCACGTTTTATAGAAGGAATGAGTGATACTTTTCCTCATTGGGTTATCGAACGATTTGTTGACATTCCTCAGTAGTCGAAAGGGGTAGCGCATGATAAGAGGGATTTCGTTCCAAAATGGTATCTTTTTTATAGGCAAAAATCATGTTGCATGTGCATACCAAGAAAAAGGGAGAATCAAAGATTGGATTAAGCCACTAGATGCAAATACAGTGATGCTAATGGCAAAGTATATTTTCTTTACAATGCCATTATCGTATAAGCTACTTACCCTAGTTGTTATCGCTTTAATCTTTATTCCTAAGCTAACGTCGGCTATTGCTTGGGAAGGTCTTCCCTATTTTGCGGTCTTTTATTTTTCGTTTGGCACTCACTTTATTTTTCCGACGAGACTTAAGAAATACCATGGAGCAGAACATAAAGTGTTCAGTGACAGAGGAATCAAAAGACGGTCGCGAATCAATCAGATAAAAAAAGCGGTAATTACGAACAGGCACTGTTCAACAAATTTGGTAGTGATGTATTTTCATTTAGTGATAGTGGGGACGGTAGTGCTATTCTCGTTTTTACCATTTGTCGATGCTTTAATGTGGGCTTCATACGGGTCAGTTCTTATTGCTCCTATCCTTACTAAATCGTTAAAATATAAGTCACTTACCTTTTTACGAAAATATATTCTTGGATTATCTTATTATCTACAAAAAAAAGTTACGACTACTGAACCGGACCGTCATCACTTGGTTACGGCCGTTCAATCCTATCGTAGGCTTGCGTTAGTTGAATTTCCACACGTGTTGCGAGAGCGTGTGGTCAAGAAGAAGGAGGAAAAGAAATTGGCTATTGTTGATGTAACGATTATTCCTATCGGGACGAACTCCCCAAGTGTAAGCGACTATGTAGCAGACATCCAATCTGTACTCGAAAGCTATAGTGACCGAATATCTTACCGACTAACTCCGATGAGCACGATTATTGAAGGGGAGTTAGCCGTTTTATTTGAAGTGATTCAAGCGATACATGAAGTGCCATTTCATGCAGGCGTTCAAAGGGTAGCGACGAACATCCGCATTGACGACCGAAGAGATAAAGCTCAAACGATGGATAGTAAAGTAGCTGCAGTGGAAGAAAAACTACTGGCTAAGAAAACGGTTCTTTCAGATGAAAGTGAACAAATCATTCAAAAAGAACAATAAAACGCAGATGCAGAGTATTGGGTTTGATACCTATTGAATAAGTAAAGACCATCAAATTGGACCAAGATTTGATGGTCTTTTTTTAGGTCAGTTCCTTATTTTTCTATAAATATCGTACCTATTTTTCTACTTATCATAATGTAGAGAAAAAGAGGTGAGCAAAATTAAAGACGAACAAACCAAACTGGGTGGACAGTTAGTAGTAACTAGCACGCTAATTATATTAACGATTTTCATATCGTTGTTACTAGATGCAGATATCATTCCTGCCCTGATTTATTCTGGTATTTTAATTCTCATTACTGATGAATCGAATCAAAGTGTTATGCTCATCCTGTTAGGGATTATCTTGATAATAACAAATATTTAATAAAATGATTTATAAAGCTGGGACAAAAGTAGTATTTTACCTTTTGATCCAGTTTTTTTATATTCCGCGTTGACAATATACAATAAAAGTGTAAAATTACACTAAAGAAGTAATTTCTCTACTTATGGAGGTTTTGGTAATGAGTATAAACAAAATGGTAGTTTCATTTCTATTGTTGGCAATTGTAACAGGGGGAGCAATTGTATTATCAGGATTTTTTGGATTACCATGGGAAAGAGTAAAGGCTCAATCAGTAATTACAGAGTTTGTGGAAGATAAGTATGAAATTGATACAAAAAAGATAGATACTTATTTTAATTTCAAAGATGGAAAATATGGAGTTGAGCTCAAAACAGAAGATGATATTACGTTTAAAGCAGAATGGCGAGAGGATTTACAAGTTATCGATTATTATCCAGAGGCCATTTGGAAAAAACAAATGGAAGACGATTTACTAAAAGAAGTTCAAGTAATATTCCCAGACCATAAATTTATCGTTTTTGATGGTGCTTATGGAGTAGGAAGGGACGAAATCAAAGGAAAAGAAATTGGCAACTATAAAGAGATTCCTACGGATTTCTTCCTGTCCATTCGTTTACAAGAGAAGTGGAAGTCAAATATAGAAGATAAAACGGCAGAACAACTCTTACATTTAGTGGAAATTATCCAAGAAAAAAACATCTCGAATATGCATGTCACACTATATTTTGACCAAACCGACGACAAAGTTTCTTTTGATTCAATTTCAATTCCAGCTATTCAAATAAAACCAATTCAAACAAAAGAGGATATTTTACAATACTCCTCAGGGGGACCAAATCATAATGGATAAAGAGGCTATCACAAAAATAGTAACAGAAAAAATAAGGCTAGTACGTACAGAAAAAGAATATACACAAGATAAAATGGCTGAAGTGCTAGGCATCTCCAAAAAAACGTTAGTACAAATCGAAAAAGGAAGAACAGAAGCGAACTGGACAACGGTTATCGCCGTATGCGCTCTATTTCGAGATAGCGATACATTACGCAACTCATTTGGGGGCAACCCTTTAGAGGTTGTAGAACTTAGCTCTCATGAATCAGTAGACAAACCGAAAGAAAAGACAATGGGTGGGAAAGTCTGGTGGCATAACGTCGCTGAAGATGGAAAATTTAAACTTCAGCAAAATGTAATTAGCCAACACTACCGAATTATCGATGATCAGGACCACAGATGGTTTAGTTCGTTTAGCAAAGAAGACACGATGGAGAAGTTTAATAGGTTAACAGAGATGATAAAGTAGCACATTATGATTGGATAGGAGGAAGTAAAAGTGAAAAAAATACTTTATTCAGTAAATATTGGAATTATACCTTTCATTATGTTGGTCCTTTGGATGCTATCTTTTTTAGAGTCTTTGGATTACAAAATGTTACTGGTTCCATTTATTATTGTCGGTATTCCTTTATTCTTTTTCATTCAAGGGGTTTTCAGTGCTTTTTTGAAGAATAATGTCTTTGTTCCTCTAGCGATATCCAACTCAGCGGTTGTGATTCTCTTCGTAAGTGTAGGTATGGATTTGGCTATTATCGGCTATGTCTTAATTTATAGCGGTATATCAATGATTGGGTTTGGATTTGGAAAAGGTATCATCATGTTACGACTTAAAATGCAAACTTCAGGAGGAAATTTATAAATGGGGTTAGATATAATCCTGTTAGGTTAATCGTATCGGAGGAGATTGCTATAGTAGGATTTTCAATAATATGTTTAGTCATGGGGCCCTTTCTATATTTTTATTTAAATCAAAAAAAACTAGCATTTGCTAATCTACTTTTTATTACTAGTTCGTTGGTCATTTGGTTTTGTTTAATTGCAGGTTGGGTTTCAGAACAATTTTGGATTGTTATGTGGAATGCTACCCTCCTTGTTTCTGTTCTGTTTCTAGTCATCGCAGTTTCAATTATATTCCTAAGAATTGTACCAATAAACCGTTTTCTATTACCCTTTATCCTTCTCGTGATTTCTGGAGTATGTTTGATGATTTGGGATACAGGAAGTCATTCTCAAATGCATGATTTAACACATTATTTATTTTGGTTCTTTATCCCACTCTTTGTAACAGTAATACTTATCATAGGTGCCATACAAAATGACAAGAGGAATGAACAAAGAGAGGTCTAGAAAAAATCGCACCGTTATTGTAGATCTTTTTCTATCTGCAATTGCCGTGAGGAGGAGAGTATGTATGTTGCAAAAGAAGCTTTTGGTTGTTATCTTATCTGTTCTTATGGTTTCTATAGTAGTTGTGCCAATAGGCCTTCTTTATGTGTTGAACAACGGGAACCCCTATACAAAATATCTTGCCGAAAAATATGTTCCAACACACTTAGAGGAAGTCGGTTATTCAAAGGAAGATATCAAACAGACTCATTATATAGAGCCTAAACATCTCATAAACAAAGATTTTTATCACGGTCATTACAAAGTAATTTTTCAAGATGAACCGACTGTCGTGTACTATTATGGGGTTACAAAAAAAGGGAAAGAAGTCATTCAGTTTTGCGAGAGAGAACCAACATTAGGGATTGTTGAACAAATTACTGAACAAACAAAGCATAGTGTACTAGATTGTGATTATTCTTTAGAAAATCGAAAGTAGATACATAGTTAGTTAAGGGAGAATGATTCATGGGAATTGTTTCATTTGGAGCAAAAGAAAAAGGTGTAACTTATTTAAAAAGACCTGCAGTTTATAGTGTTATCCTAACGGAAGGAAAGGATAAAATAGCTATTATCCATCAAAATACAGGAAAGTTTTTTCTACCAGGTGGTGGTATTGAAAAAGGTGAAACGCACGAACAGTGTCTTAAAAGAGAGGCTCTTGAGGAAATAGGCAGTGATATTCTTATAGGTCAATTTCTTGGATGTGCCCATAATTACTTTTATTCTACCATTGAGTTTACACATTATCTCAGCATCGGTTATTTTTACAAATGTGAACTGGGAGACCAGGTGAGCGAACCTACAGAGGAGGGGAATTTCTTTCAATGGGTTGAAGTTAATAGTGCATTGTCTCATCTCTTTCTTGAACATCAAAGCTGGGGCGTCCGTCAAGCGTTAACAAATGATTAGCAAGGGAAAGGTAGAGACAAAACTAGTTAAAATATTGCAATTGCTATACTTTAGCCAGTTGTGAGTTCACAACTGGCTTTACATTAATTGCTTAGAGAGTTCACAAGGGTATTAGAGTTAAAGATTTTACTTACTTATTAGCAATCATCATAAATCTTTTAGAATTTGTACGAATTCCTTTTTCAGTTCGGTTGTCTTCAATAAATTGGTTTACTCTCTCAAAATCGCTCTTATCCTGGCCGAAGTTAGGAATAATCGGGGTGTGGGAAAGCAGAAAGATGAGGTCTTCCGGTCTCTCGAAATATTCGACCGCATCATAATCAAAGTATTGAATGTCTGTAAAGCCCGCATCATAAAGCTCTTTTTTATATCGTTCCTTTAAAGTTCCATCAGGACTATCGTAGGCTTGTCCACGACCAAAAGCGTCTTTAATGTTTCGTTTATCGGCTTCGCTTACTTGCTGTGTGAGAAAATAACCCCCATCCTTTAATACCCTAGCAATTTCTTTTGATGAGAATGGAGCATGACAGCAGGAAACAATATCAAAAAAGCCAGTCGGAAATTGTAAATCATCAGAAGACATTTGAAAAAACTTTACGTTTGAAGCTTCCTCATCTTTTACATTTGCTCGTGCAGTTTCAATCATTCCAATGGATAAGTCAATTCCGATTAAGAGAAATAGAGAGGAAGCTATTTTCAGTAGGTTCTCCCCACCGCCAGTACCAATATCTAATAAAGTATCTCTTTTTTTAGATAGTTTAATTACCTCTTCATAGAAATTCCAACCAACGTCCTCAGAAGAAGATTTCACGTTGCTAAAATCCCAACCATTTGTTTTTCCGACCTCTTCATAAAATTTTTCATAGTCAAAGCTATTCATTATTATCACCTTTTTGAGTCTAGTTTGGATTTGTAGACTTACCATAGTACTTGTCCCATTAAGAAACCATTTTTCCTTATTTTACTATATACTATAGTATACAATACTTGAAATTGATATGAAGAAAGAGCACTCAGTTTTCTGAGAGTTTTTTGTGTTGAAAAAAATAATTCGAAAAAAACGAACGATTTACATATGAACTTGCCAATATACAGTATAGAAAACAAGGAGGCATGATAATGGAGGAATCTCAGCATCTAAACCATTTAATTACACAAACGTTATCAAGAAATAAACAGGCGTTTGGCGAACTTTATGAAAGAACGATTCAAGATGTGTATACGACCATTCATTTTCTAGTGGATGAAAAAGCAGATGTAGATGATATTGTTCAAGAAACGTATATGCAAGTGTATAAAAATCTAGCAAAATTTGACCAAACGAGAGCTTTTAAACCGTGGATTACCGGTATAGCAATCAAACAAATTCATTCTTATCGTAGAAAAAAATGGTTGAGGCTACGAGTAATAAAAAAAGTTGAAGTGTCTAATTGTGTTATGCAAAAGACTGATAGTATCTCTGAACACATTTCAAACAAAGAAATCGCTGAAGATGTGAACCACCTTCCTTACAAGCTCAAGCAAGTAATTATCCTTCATTACTTAAATGACCTTTCTCAGGAAGAGGTGGCAAAAGTTCTTAATATCCCAGTAGGTACGGTTAAGTCTAGGATACATGGGGGATTGGTAAAACTCCGTCAAAAAAGCCAACGGGATAATAATCAGTTAAAGGAAGTGAGGACACTATGAATTTTGAAGATAAACTAATCCAGTCTCTACAAGAAAAAAGGAAAGAAATAAATCCACCAGATGAATTAAAACATAAAGTAGTTAGTCAAATGGAGAAGGCAGAATATCGCAAAAGTAAAATTACAAAACAGGTTGTAGCTAGCTGCATCGCTGTTTTTCTACTGCTACCTACAAGTGTTTTTGCCTATCAAGCATATTTAGCAGATGAATTGTATGGGTCATTTGATAATTTAAAAAAGCACTTTGTATCTGCGACATTTGAAAGTTATATGTTATTAAATGGAAAGCTGTTACAAGCCAAGGGAGAGTTAGGAGCGCAAGAATACAATCAGTTTAAAGAACAGTTACAGGTGATTACGAGCTTTAAAATGGAGTATGGGGACCATTACGGAAATATTGATTATACGGAGCTCGAGGAGGGAAAACGACTAGAGATTAAAGAAGCTTTGATGACCGTTCAACCTTTTTTTGACAAGTTAAATGGGCATGAGTCGAGTCAAGTTGTATTGTCGGCCGAAGAGTATGATGCTTATATTGAGGCACTGATGACATATGAATCAATACTTGTACAAAGTGGAATTAACCCTAGCAATCTATTTGAAATCGAGGATATCAATTCAGAACAGGTGGGCACTTTTTTAGACGCTAGAAATTTAATTGAGGATGTTGACAAAAAAGTTCAGTTGCACAACATGAGTCCGAACTTTTCATCCTAACATTATATGTGAATGAGGGTAAAGAGATTTTTGATTATGTGACTTTTCTTCGGATGCAGAAGTTGATTTGACGGATATTGCTTTGTAGTCCATTTTCCGAGTTGTTATCTCCAACAATGATGGCTCCCAACTCGACTATGGAAGTCACATTTGGTAAAGGACCAGACATGCTTGCTTTTCAAATTATTGTTAAGGAAGGAAGTACGTATTCAAGGTGACAAAGCGGTTCTTCAACTGCCAACTTTACATGGAGAATATATTATCGTAGTGATGGCACAATGGGATAATGACATCATTCTATACTGCTTGTTAAAGTGTAATTGAGTAATTACAAGTGTATTTCTCGGTATACCTAAAAACATTTTATTAAAATACAACATAAATTTATTGTAAAACGATAAATTTATGTATAAAATAAGAATAAGATAATGAAATGAGGTGCGAAAATGAACCGTGGAAAAACACACTTTTTAAAGATAGCCGTTATTCTCATCGGACTAACCATACTTTGCTTATCTATATTTTATTTACCCTGGTTAGCCAATGAAACAGCAAGGATGTTCCCTGAGTATTCTTATTTGCAATATCCTGTTTTATTCGGTTTGTATGTGACAGTCATACCCTTTTACTTTTCACTATATCAGGCATTTACCCTGTTGCTTTATATTGATGAGAACAAAGCCTTTTCAGGAGAGGCTGTACAAAGGTTGATTTCTATTAAAAAATCAGCTGTCTTGATAACGCTAATATATATGGCAGGCATTTTCTTTCTCGCCCTACAACGAGCAATGCATCCTGGAATAGGAATTATTGCTTTAGTCATTATGCTTACATCCGTGGTGATAGCGGTTTTTGCTTCGGTTCTTCAGCAACTATTGCAGCAAGCATTGCAGATTAAATCAGAAAACGACTTGACGGTGTAGGGGGAAGGTATGGCCATCATTATTAACATAGATGTCATGTTAGCAAAAAGAAAAATGAGCGTAACCGAACTATCTGAAAAAGTCGGAATTACGATGGCGAATCTCTCTATTTTAAAAAACGGGAAGGCAAAAGCCATTCGTCTTTCTACGTTGGATGCCATTTGCAAAGCGTTAGATTGCCAGCCCGGAGATATACTGGAATACAAAGGTGATGAAGACACATCGTTTCTTTGAACGCTCAGTTCGATTAGAAATTTAAGGAATTGCGGTTGGAGTAGTTTAAAAAGAGTAAAAAACATGTAGTTTGGAGAGAATGAGAAACAGAAAACAATTAGGAGGTTTTGGAAATGCCTAAAGTTGAAGTTTCTTGTGCCATCTCAAACTGTACATTTTACGGCGAAGGCAATGTGTGTACCGCAGATAAAATTATGGTGGAATTAGATAACCATGCAAGATATGACACAGAAATGTCCGCCGAATTAAATGAGAAAAATCATATTGATGAGGCAGATACATCAGCAGAAACCTGTTGTAAGACATTTAAACCAAAGAGGTTTTAAGAAGGGGGGCGTCTTAAAGGTCATTAAAGACTTTTGAGGCGTCTTATTATGTATAAAAAAGTTGCTTTTAGCGCCCTGGTACCCCTTATATTCAAAAATATGGTAAACTGTTTAATATAACTTTTTGTGGGGGACATTATGGATAAACAGGCTGTACGTTTACTTTCATTATTATCCTTATTTTATGGCGGGATTGCGGTTATCTTCTACTTTAATGGCTTCAACGGGGGTATTGGTGGGTCGTTTGTTGCTGATTTAAAAGCACTTTATCCTGCGGAAGAGAACGTGCCACCTGTCAATGGGGTGCAGAATATACCTCTAGCTGTTGGAATAAGTTTAGCGTTTTTGTGGGGCTTGTTTTATAGTGTCTATTTTATTAATGGAAAAACTAGAACTGTTCTGACAGGAAAGCATGAAGAAGTAACTTTCAGGGAAATTGCCGCAACAGGTGAGACTGTAAATGAAACTCTTCAACTGGACTCAGATAACTTACAAATGAAATTGTTGTTATTCCTTATGGGTGTTGTAATTTTTGGAGGACTTTTGTTAACGTCTTTCATAGACTCATCTTTTTATATTAAGAAATATTCAGTAGATCATCTATGGGACTTTCGAATTTTTACGGTTTCGCTAGGAAGTTTTTATTTTCTATTAGTCTACTTATACTATCGTAGGAAGAATAAGATAGTTGACTAGGCAAAACAGCGTAATGTTAGCCACTCTTGATGTTCAAGGGGTGGCTTTTTTTCTAAGGTGATAGGTTTTAGGTTTTTCTTTCGTATTACATTATAGAACGATACGTTAGAAAAAGGAGGGGCGAAATGGAAATTACTGAAAGTAATGTCGTTCATCAAATTAAAAAGAAAAATGAAAAAGCTCTCGTCTTTGTTATACATCAATATGGTGGATTACTTCATGCAATTATTACCCGCCATATCCATGGAAGAACTCAAGATTATGAAGAGTGCTTGGATGATGTGTTACTGTCGATTTGGAATCATATTGATTCTTATGACGCAAACAAAAATTCATTTAAACAATGGGTTGCAGCAATTGCAAAATACAAAGCGATTGATTACCAAAGGAAATACGTGCTTCAACAAACCAGGTATCACGAAGGTGAAATCACTGATAATTTGATACAAACAAAGATTGAAACGTCTATTCCTGAGGTCGACGAGTTACTTGAGGAGCTATCAGATAGCGAACGGTTGGTTTTTACGAAGTACTATTTAGAAGGAACACCGGCAAAAGAAATTGCAACACAATTTGATGCAAAGGAATCATGGGTGCATAACAAGCTATCAAGAGGGAGAAAAAAGCTAAGAACCCTCTTTGTTCATCATTTTAAAGCGTGAGGAGTGAGAATATGTCGTTATATAATGATTTGAATGACGTGAATGTTGAAGTCGATGAGTATGAGGAAATTCAGCTAACTGAATTTGAGAAAAAGAAATGGGAAAAGAGAATACTCGCCAAAGTAAAAAAACAAAAGAACAAACAGAAGAAAAAAGCAGGGGCAATAGCGCTTATCGTTTTAACAAGTATTACAATTAGTACAGTCACAGCAGCTCATGTTCCGTATGTAGCTGGATTGATTGAAGAATACATCGGAAGTCATCAGGAGAAAGATTTTACCCCTTATAAAACAGCCATTGGTGAGACAGCGGAAAATGAATACGGGAAATGGACGTTAAATGAAGTGTTAGTTGATAGTGGAAGGTTGCTGCTAAGCTCGACGTTTGAACCTAATAAAGGTGTAAAATTTGATTACCAAACACATCCAACCACAACGGTTCGTATGAATGGTGTACAACTGTTGCCAGAATTACATGGAGGTCAAACGATTAAAAATAGCGATTCATCCTTTACTGTGTTCAATGAAATTGAGTTTCGTGACATGCCAGTAGGAGATCAAATTTCGTTTCATATTGCATACGATCATTTGCACTTCGATCGACCTGTTGAAACCCCGTGGGTGTTTGACATTAACGTCCCAACAGAACAATTAGCGATAAACAGTCAAACGATTGAAATAGATTATTCGATTCCTCTTGATAACGGTCATGTCGTTTACGTTGATAAAATGATTACAACTCCTGTTTCAACCATTCTTTATTTCGAGTGGCCTGAACAAGAATATCATGTTGGGTTTACTCTTACTAGTGAATCAGGGGAAGAAGTCTCCTGGGATACAAGGTCTGGCAATCCAGAAAGCTCATTTATTCGTTTTCATCCTTTAGATGACGATGCAGAGAGTTATCAATTGCTCCCATATATCGAAATGAAGCCTAATTATGAAATCAAGGAACTAACTGAACACATTATTGAAATAAGACATTAAAAAAAAAAAAGAATCAACTGGGTGTGACCAGTTGATTCTTTTTATGTATGGCTGGGCTAGCTGGATTCGAACCAGCGCATGACGGAGTCAAAGTCCGTTGCCTTACCGCTTGGCTATAGCCCAATGTCCTGTGCGCTACATTCTATATTATGGTCAGGCATGCAGGAGAATATGCAGTAAAACATAAAAGAGGTCAAAGTAAAACTATTGCGAGGAGTGCTATTTTTCTGACATTTTCAGTCGATAGCATCAAATATAAGAAATTTACCACTATACATATCCGCTCCAATAGACTATGTTTGAAATAATACTATACCATTTGAAGGAGAAGGAAATGAAAATTTATATCACTGTAAAAAGTTTGGCCAAAAGAAAGAATTTCCTCTCCAAACTGGAATGGAAATTCAGACAAGCCCCAACAACACTTCGGGAACTAATTAGTGAAATTGTAAAAGAAAATAGGAAGCAATATGAGGAAAAGCGTAGTCAAGAATTTTTCTTACAATACCTTACTGCAGAGGAAATCCAACAACAAGGCGATGTTGGAAAAGTAAGCTTTGGCGAACGATATAATGAAGAACAAACAATACCAGAAAAAGCAGTGGAAACAGCTATACAAGCTTTTGAAGATGGGCTTTTTAAAGTGTTTATCAATGAAGAGGAAGTCGCAGACATCAATAGTCAAGTTACACTTCATGAAGGCGATGAAGTTGTATTCATTAAACTTACAATGCTAGCAGGTAGAATGTGGTAAGGGGGATTGTATATGGGACTTGAAGTAAATAAACCGTTTATAGAGGAATTAGAACAAACACTCTCAAGCCTATCCAAAACAGAAAGAGTAGTCGGAAATGTAATTTTAAAAATAGTAAAGTCCGATCGTTATGAACAATATAGACATACTGAACGACTAAAAAAAGTAGTAGCATCTGTTGAGACTGATTCACATAAAAAGCTAGGCATTATGGTCGAGTTAACTAGAAAGTTACTTGGGGAAGAGCAAGCGAAACTTATAGAATACATTATCTCTCATGCTACCGAGTATCCGTATAGTCAAGGATATTTGCGAAGACCGTTTCGAACCAAAAGGATTGATAGGCATTTTGACAAGATTTTTGATAAATGGACGTCGCTTTTATGTTTATCAGCGTATCAATATTCGGTCAAGCAACTACTAACGCTTAATGATTATGATTATATGTTTGAGGTCACAAGTGATATCATAGCTTTTCAACTCGACCACGATAACAAAGAAGTGGTTGATACGATCAAAGAGATGATTTATGGTGACAATAATACCGCCCTCTTAACAAGAGACTGTATCAAAGCCATTTTTACAAGTCACCGGGCAGATGTACAACAGATGTTAGTTGATTTACTTGTCGCTGCAAGACTTCAAGAAGGGCTAAGACAGAGCATTGTAGAAACGATGGATGAAAGTGCGCTTGAGGGTTTTGTAAGTGTCCTAAAAGTAATCATCGACCATAACTTTAGTCGCTATAGTTCGATTGTTCGAGCTTTTGATGTGTGGACAGGTCTAGGCTTTGAAGCTGCAAATACACGAGTCGTGAATCAATGTATTCACTATGCGTATGAATGTTTAGTAAATGAGGAAACGAGAAAACAATGGAGTCAAAGTGAGGATGCGAACAAGCTTTATATGAGTTTGTGGGCTACCGCTGTTATTGAGGAAGAACAATTGCCACCATTGATTTATGACATCATGGGGAACGGTAGAACGTACCAGAAAATCGTTGCTTTGTATATGCTTACACAAAGTCAGGATGACATGCTGAAATATAAAATCGCTTCTAGCTATTTAAATGAAACCGACCAAGAACTTCTAACGTTAGTTATAAACAACTATAGTTACGGGTCTTTTTATTCATGGAATTATAATGCAAGAACGGGACAATCTACTTCGAAACTAGAGATAGACCGTATCGAAGAGTTAGAGGATAAAACTGAAAGATTACGGCAGTATGCACTGCTAACAGAACACTTAAAGAATGCACCACAAAAAGAAGTAACTTTCTCTTCAAAAGTTTTTGATTGGGTTGTGTATTCCTATTCTTCGGAACTAATCGTTCAAAAAATATTTTATTTAATTGGCTACGATATGGACCCAACTCTTATTGCCGATGTAATTAAGGCTAAAGAAAAACTAAATTCTGAAAGCAGAGGTCAACTCATCGACCTATTCATAACAGATGACGCAAACCCAATTCAACGAGAGTTTATTTTTGCTTCCTTGTCTGATAAAAGTCTTAGCAACCGTGAGAAAGCATTAACTAAATTATTGAACATGAAGTTGGCGCCTAATGAGATAGGTAAAGTTGAGGCCATCTTAAAATTAAAATCAGGAAACCTTCGTCAAGGTGCGATTAAGCTTTTATTAAAACTAGATGAGGCTAATCTTGAAAAAACGATTGACCATTTATTACAAAGTAAAACAGAAGGACAGCGGCTTGGGGCCTTAGAACTTCTTACTGAAGTAAAAGAAGCTGGTACATCAAACATTCGTCTTGAAGAAAAATGGAAAGTGATTTCAAACCCAACACAAAAAGAACAAGTGCTGATTGAGAAGTTAACAAGATCAGATGAGGCTAGTTCAACAAGTGGGTTAGGTTTATATGTTCCAACCAAAGAACATCAACATCGCATAACTAAAAGCGATGAAGAAAAAGACTTTAAAGTGTTATTTTCCTTCTCACCTGAACGAATTAAATATTTATTACAGGGACTTTCAAACCTCATTCATAAAAATAGAGAATACCAATATGAAGTAGAATATTTTGATGGATACAAACAAACGTACCTTGTTGGAAATCATTTAACGATGTTCCATTACGATAATGAAGATACGGACCGGGCAAACATGGAATTTCTACCGTTGTCTGACGTCTGGACGAACTATTTTATTAATGAGAAGTCAACAGAAAAGGATCTCATTGATATTGCTCTTTGTTATCAATTAGACAAGGTATACCGTTACTATCACAACAAGCTTAATTACTGGGAAGCGCATCAAATAAAAAAGGCGAACGACGACCGAAAAAAGTTTCTTGTGGGGATTTTCCCATTTGAGCAACTGCAACAATTTTTTCAGTTTGTAGAAGAGTTGGATTATCACCAACAGGTCGAGACAATCGTGATGACAGCCTTTCGAGATTTACCAAAAAAAGTTGTCTTTGACTTTGCTTATGGCCGGTTACAAACTATGGTATTTGCGCTTCCGGAGGAACGGCGGGAAAAAGAGAGCTTCTTATATCAATTTTTAGTGGAGCCGTGGGTAGAGTGGACGATGATGAATGTTCATAGTGATGAATCATTCAAAGCCTATTTCACTCAAGCGTACTGGTTATATCATCTTACATCCTATACACAATATGGACCTTCAACCGAAGAGGCGTACAGAGCTTATTCGTTAAAACTCATCGATGAAAATGAACTAGTAAAAGAGTTGGTGTCTAGGGAAAATAGCGATAGCCATATTCGTGACATGACAAGTCCAAGGGTTGAATTCATAAAAAAACATCCTAGTTTTAAGCCTTTATTGGATAAAATCATCCCTACTATCGTAGAAATTGAAATTGCTCGTGGAGACCTTCCAACAGCCGTGACGAAGTTGGCAACGGAAATTGAGTTTTATGAGGGAATGAATTACTTTATAGATATTCTCGCAAGTCTAGATAAAGAAACGTTTGTCCGAGGCTATATTTATAGTTATGGGGACAACATTACGAAAAAAGAAACGCTCAGTCACTTATTAAAGGTATGTCACCCGAAAGATGAAGATACCGCAGAACAGTTACAGGTTCTAATTCGTGAAAAGAACATCTCTGAAAAAAGAGTACTTGAAGCCGCAATGTACGCTCCACAATGGCTTGATCTTGTAGCTAACACGTTACAATGGGAGGGGCTTCGAAAGGCGGCTTGGTATTTTCATGCACATATAAATGAGCATTTCTCTGCAGAAAAAGAAACGATTGTTGCCCACTATTCGCCAATTTCACCAGAACAATTTAATGATGGTGCTTTTGATATTCAGTGGTTTAAAGAAGCGTACAATCAAATCGGGGAAGAGAGATTTACGATCCTTTATGATTGTGCTAAATACATTTCAGGTGGTGCAAATCATCGCCGTGCCCAATTGTTTGCCGATGCGACCTTAGGTAAGATAACGACACAAGATATGAAAGAGTCTGTACACACGAAACGAAACAAAGACCATCTCCTTTGCTATAGTTTGATACCGATTAATGAATCGAACCCGAAGGATGTTCTTGAGCGATATGAGTTTATCCAGCAGTTTTTAAAAGAAAGTAAGAAGTTTGGTTCACAGCGTCGGGCAAGTGAAGCCAAGGTGGTTGACATCGCCTTAGATAATTTAGCAAGAAATGCAGGCTATAGTGATGTTACTCGGTTACGTTGGGATATGGAAGCTCAGAAAATGAATGAAATTATGCCTTATTTTGAGCCAAAGGAAATTGATGACTTGACTGTTCACCTTTCCATTGCTGAAAACGGAAAAAGTGAGATTATCGTCTATAAAAACAAGAAGCAGTTGAAATCAATACCAGCCAAGTATAAAAAGCATGATTATCTTCTTGCATTAAAAGAAGTGAATCAAAGCTTAAAAGAACAGTTTGCTAGAGCGCGTGTTGAGTTTGAACGTTCAATGGAAACAGAAAGTGCTTTTACTTTGCAGGAAGTCGAAAACATTATGAGCAATCCTGTTCTCGCTCCGTTACTTGGAACACTCGTGATGAAATCAGATAACGACCTAGGTTTTTATCGGGATCGGAAATTACATGGACCAACACAAGAATCGTATATGCTAAGTGATGATGCAGAACTCATTGTCGCTCATCCTGTTCATTTGTATGAAAGCGGTCGTTGGAGCGAGTTCCAAAAGTTTCTTTTTGACAACCAAATCAAGCAACCATTTAAGCAAGTTTTTAGAGAATACTATCGTCCCAATGCAGATGAACTAGGGGAAGGAACTGTATCACGCAGATATGCAGGACACCAAGTACAGCCAAGAAAAGCAGTAGCGTTGTTAAAAAATCGAATGTGGACGGTAAGCTATGAGGAAGGCTTGCAAAAAGTAGATTATAAAAATAACATCATCGCGAAGATATACGCACTAGCCGATTGGTTCTCGCCTTCTGATGTAGAAAGCCCAATGCTAGAAACAGTAGAGTTCCTTGACCGACATACGTACAAGAGAATCGACGTTTCAAAAATACCGAGCATTCTATTCTCGGAAACAATGAGAGATGTAGATTTAGTAGTAAGTGTCGCTCACGTTGGTGGAGTCGATCCTGAAGCTAGTTTAACAACGATGGAGATGAGAGCGACCATCGTTGAGGAAACGATTCGTTTGATGAAGCTATCCAATGTAAGAGTAGAAGGGAAATTTGCTCTTATTTCAGGCACATTAGGGGAATATAGTGTTCATCTCGGCAGTGCTCAAGTCGCACAGCAAGCAAATGGAATGATTCACATTTTACCTGTGCATTCTCAGCATCGCGGAAGAATCTTTCTCCCGTTCCTTGATGAGGACCCAAGAACAGCGGAAATCATCTCTAAAATTAT
This sequence comes from Bacillus alkalicellulosilyticus, assembly GCF_002019795.1. Classification (GTDB taxonomy): domain Bacteria; phylum Bacillota; class Bacilli; order Bacillales; family Bacillaceae_F; genus Bacillus_AO; species Bacillus_AO alkalicellulosilyticum. The sequence goes on from NZ_KV917381.1 coordinate 1,488,114, forward strand.
GTTGTTAGCCAATGATACAAAAATCAAAGACCCACATATTTTAGAACAAATTAAAAAGTAAATGAATTTAATGTACGGAAAGCCACAGGAAAAGGTAATGTAATTTTTCTGTGGCTTTTTTTGATGCGGTAATGCCCCTCATGGCTGAAGTGGAAAATGCATAATAGTTCAAATATCTCTGGATTTAAGTTACAATTTCACATGTGTTTTTGATAGGAATAGTTTAGATTGAGGAGGTGAATGTGCTGAAGAAACGCTTTGTATTTTTGCTTATTGGTGGAGTATCGTTTGTAACTATGGCTATTATCTTTCTCTTTATCGTATATGCAGATAATCTATCTGTAAATGTGAACAAGACCGTTACGAATGAAGGACTTCGCTTGTCGATTGGTACGTTAAAAGGAAGCTATGAAGTTGAAAATATGACGATACTAGAGGACGGAATCTTACAATTCGCTTATCAAGCTAGCGTCGGCGAAGGTGAACTAGTATTAGTTCTTGACCGAGATGGAGAGGTTATATTGGAAGAGGACCTATCACCATCTTCTTCAGAGCAATTTGAATTTTTAGCAGAAAAGGGGACCTATACAATTACACTTCAAACGGAGGAAGCCAAAGACGTCACATTACATATTCAGTAAGGAGAGTCGAATGGAGATTTTATAATATTTACCCTCCCGAATTTCGCACCTGAAGCTATTTACGGTAGAATAACATTTTTTACGTAACTCTCATTCATTGGTTTGCGATGGGGCGGTGCTGATGTATTGATGGTTGTAGGTGGTATCTTTAATTTAATTCTTAGTGTAAGTTTGGTAGGGAAGCTTAAGAAAAAATAATCAAGACGGCCTTGCCGTCTTGATTACTTTATAAACAAGTGGGAAAAGGAAATAACCTATAGTAACACCAGCCACATTTAATAGAAGATCATCAATATCTAAGCTGCCTCTTCGCGTGAGGAATTGAAGACTTTCAATTAGGCTAATTGTCACTGATGTTATTAGTAATAAACGCCAGAATGATGGTTTCCTCTTGCATGTATATTGATAATAAAGTCCAAATGGAATAAATAAACCGACATTCGCGCTTAAATTATAAAGTGCAATTAGCCCATTTACTTGTCCAGATAAATAAAATCCAATCGTTTCAAACGGTAACAGATTTATCGTGCCAAACTCAGTTCCTTGTGGTCGAAAAAAGAGTAACACAAGTAAAGCAAGGGCATAACAGATCGTTATCGCATGTATTAGAGTAAGAGGAACGGCCACTTGCCTTCTATAGAACAACAGGACGCCATACACAAACAGCGACGAGTAACAAAACCAAACAACGCCAAGGACTAGCGGATGAAGATAGAAAGTTAATTCCGTAAGAAACGGGATAAGAACGATAAATAGAATTTGTGAGAATAATAGAATGATGAAGAATCTTTTTTTCATTGTAGACTTCCTTTTCTTACTTTTTTTCACTATTATAACAGTTCTGTAGATTACTAGCAGGACAATTCAGAAGATAACGCGAAAAAGTAATAAAAGTTGAATCGAGGTGATGCGCTTGGAAGAAATTGAAAGCCAATCAAGTACGATCCTACACGAAGCCTGTGTCAGAAGAGCGAGCGATATTCATTTTATTCCACGAAGAAAAGATGCTCTCATTCAAGTAAGGGTAGAACAAAAGCTGATAGAATTAGAAACATTACCACTTAAACGGCTCGAAAAGTTAATTAGTCATTTTAAATTTGTGGCTGGCATGGATATTGGTGAACGAAGAAAACCTCAAAACGGTTCGATGGAATTTATCTTCAAGCACAAAACAGTTGGGCTTCGGCTGTCAACATTGCCCACCACCTTTCAAGAAAGTCTAGTCATTCGTCTTCTTCCTCAAGATGCTTTCCTTTCCTTACAAAACATTTCGATTTTCCCCCAGGATGTTGATATATTACAATCACTCATTGAAAAAAAGTCAGGCCTGATTTTACTTACGGGACCTACCGGCTCAGGTAAAACAACGACTCTTTATGCCCTGCTTCATACCGCCAAGGTTCAGTTAAATCCTCAAATTATTACGCTAGAAGACCCCGTTGAAAAGAAAACAGATGATTTCATTCAAGTTGAATTAAATGAAAAAGCGGGGATGACATTTGCGGAAGGACTTAAAGCGATTTTGCGCCATGACCCGGATATTATTATGGTTGGTGAAATTCGTGATGAGGTCACCGCTCATTTAGCGATACGCGCGGCCTTAACAGGACATCTCGTGTTATCAACATTACATACAAGAGATACGATAGGAGCCATTTCAAGGTTAATGGAGTTTGGGGTAACCCGATTAGATTTACGACAAACATTGGAAGGTGTTGTCGCACAAAGAATCGTCTCACGCTTATGTCCTTCTTGTCGGACCCCATGTCAACCTCATTGTCAGACTCTTGTAGGAAAGAAACAAGCAGCTATTTATGAAATCCTCACGGGTACAGATTTGAAAGAGGTTTTATTTGAAGAAACTTACCCACCAATTCAAACATTATCGATGCAAATGAAAAAGGCAAAAGAGCTTGGACTAATCCAATAAATGAAAAGGAGAGATACGGTGAAAAGAAAATGGAAGGATATTGAGAAGGCCGAGTTTCTAAAAAAGCTAGGCACATTATTAGAGCAAGGGTATACGTTAGCAGAGGGGATTGAATTGCTATCAGTGTATACATCTGAGCATATACAAGTGCATTTGCGATTACTTTTAGGAGATTTACGAGAAGGCATACCTTTGCATCAAGCGTTAGAGTATTTGAGTTTTCCACAAGATGTCTTGCTTTATTTATTTTTCGCCGAAAAATACGGTGAATTAGGACAGGGGTTAAAAGAGGCAGGAGAATTATTTGTGAAGCGAGTCATCGTCATTGCCAAATTTAATAATTTATTACGCTACCCGTTATTGTTGTTATGGATTGTCGGTACACTTACTGTTGTCATGGTTCACTATTTATTTCCTCATTTTCAACAACTGTTTGAATCGATGTCTGTTGAGCCGCCGCTAGTGACCATTTGGTTTTTAACTTTTATTGATGTCGTTCCTCAACTCTTACTAGGAGGAGGGTGTCTATTGTTTGTTTTTGTTGTATATTATTTTCTTCGGTTTCGTCATTTGTCTCCTCACAAAAAACTAGGGCTCATAAGAAAAATTCCCTTCGTTTCTTCTTTTCTACAAGCGTTAATCACCTTCTACTTTACGACTCAATTAAGCGGTTTACTTAAGGGAGGAGTACCGATACTGCATGCGCTATCTATATTTGAGAATCAGCAATACATTCGTTTTTTTCAAGATGAAGCCATTAGCATTAAAGAGCAGCTTCACCAAGGAATCGCATTAGATGTAGTCATTGCTGAAAAGCCTCATTACCAGCCGGAATTTCCCTTTGTCATTAAACACGGACAAAGTCGAGGCAAACTCGACTCTGAACTTCGGCATTATGGAGACCTTCTGTTTGAGAACATTGAAGAACGCGTAAAAAAAGCACTGATGATTTTACAACCGCTCTGTTTTTGTATTGTTGGTGGAATGGTGTTAGTGATGTTTTTGTCGATATTATTACCTATATTTCAAATGATAAATTCGATGTCTTAACCTTCATACTCCCTATCTTTACTACGGAATAGGACCTATCTTTGCTTTTTAAGAAGGAATTTGGCAGGATAATCTAAAATAGTACATGTGTTCCTATCATGTATAGGTGGTGATGCCTCTAACCAATCCCCGATCGTTCCTCTGTTGCTCACTTGTCCCGTCTTTATAAAAACAAATCTAGGAGGTTTTTCTATGAAAACAACTGTCAAAAATCAAAAAGGTTTCACTTTAGTCGAAATGATGATCGTCTTATTAATCATTTCAATTCTTCTCTTAATTGCTGTGCCTAATATGACAAAAAACAGCTCAGTTGCTCAATCAAAAGGGTGTGAAGCAACGATTGAATTACTACAAACCCAAGTAGGCGCCTATGAGGTTGAAAAAGGTGCTAAACCTGCGACACTTCAAGTGCTTTTAGACGAAGACTATGTAGACCGAATCCAATGCCCAGATGGCAAGGAATTAACCCTTACTAATGGAAAAGTTGTTGTTAAACCAGAGTAAAGAGCAAGGGTATAGCTTACCTGAACTGATTATTACCTTAAGCATTCTCTCCATTTTAACAGGCCTCGTGATGGTCTCGTTTCAACCCCTGCAAGCCGCACATAAAAAACAACATTTCCTAACTCAATTCCAAAATGAAGTGTATTTTGCCCAACAATTAGCGATTTCCACTGGTATTTCCACCTCTGTTCTTATTTCCAACACCCAAGGGACATATGCCGTTAGCCAATATAATACGTCTCTCTACCGAAGAACGTTTGATAACCAGTCGATTTTTTTCCAAAGAGGTTCGATTGGGATTCATGACATTATGTATCAATACAATGGAAACATAAGTAAATCAGGCACTTTACTCGTAGAAGTAGATAACGAAAAGTATAGAATTGTGTTTCTTCTTGGAAAGGGGAGATTCTATATTGAAAAACTCTAAAGGCTTCACCCTATTTGAAGTGGTTACCGCTTTGTTTCTCGTTGTGATGACGACAAGTTTCATTACACCTGTTCTTGTAAAGGTGTATCAAGAAAAGAGGACGATTCAAGAAAAACAGTGGATTCAAGAATATATGCATGACACAATGCAACGGTGGGTGTATGAAGTTGTGGATATACCTCAAACACTAGAAAACAAAGGAACGAGCTATCGACTTGACACCAATATAAATGTCAATGTCATCGAACTATGCGCATACTGGAATGGCAAGAATCAACGGACTTATCATTGGTGTCATTATGGTAAAAAATGAAGCGGGGGTTACATTGCTCGAAATGCTAATGTCGTTGTTCATTTTTATGATTGTGGTTTCCATATTTCCGTTATTTATGGCAACGATGAATAAAAATGAGCCCAACTTAAAGGACTTTGAAGTACAACTTTTTTACAGCCAACTTGTAATGGAAGTCCGTGAAGCAAGAGTGATTTCCGTTCATAACAATCGGTTGAGCTTAACGAAATGGGATGGCAGCTTAGTTACGATTGAAAAATACGGAAATAAGGTCCGTCGGCTTGTCAATCAAGCGGGCCATGATGTCATGCTGCAGGGCGTTGATGTCGTCCTGTTTCAAGTTGTCCCTGAGGGGGTTACGGTTAAGGTTGGTGCGTTGAATGAACGGATATATGAAAGACGGTTGTCAAAGGCCTATATCCATTATGAACAATGAAAAAGGATTTGTGTTGCCGCTCACACTTATTATTGTGTTTCTCGTCACGGCTTATACCATTCATGAACTTATGACCTTGCAAACAGAAATGCGATTTTTTAAGCAACAGGAGGAGTTGTTTACCATTGAATCCCTCGTTCAGATGGCAGCTTATGACATGGTCGCACATTTGCGTCATGATGAATCAGTAGGGAGCGGTCAGTTTCAATATGAGCATGGGTTTGCCACATATAAGATTGAAAAGCACGAGGGTGAAACGCTGTATATTCAACTTATCGTTCAAACGAATTCGAATGGAAGGCGAATTGTACGATTGTTTTACAATGTAGAAGACAATATGGTGACCGCCTGGTGGGAAGTGACAAGGCAATAAATCGTATAGAATCTCGATTGCTGGATAGACTATCATAGAAAACGGTGTTTATGAGGAGTTGGTCATATGTCGTTTAACGAGATAGTCAAATACGTTACCCAGCAGTTTGTCACATATGTTGATCAGCCTAAGGAACAAAGGTTAGCTTCGAAAATAGAAAGAAAAGAATCAAAACCACCATTGCAATATCATATGTTCGGGATGATTCCACTCGCACTATCGATTGTTTGGAAAAACTCTCGTACGAAGAAGAAAGAAAAATAGTGAAAGCACTGAAAACAAATCGTGCTTTCTTTTTTTGTTCACATTTCGACAAAATCCCCAAATTCTGTGAGAATAACAATTCATTTGTGAAGCCAATTGTATTATAATGGGGGGAAGATAGGGAGAGGGTGAGCCAAAGATGGAGCAGCAAACATTAAAAATTACAAATGTATTAGCCGACCCGACGAGGTTTTCGATATACCAATATATAACCAAAGTTTATCGAGAGGTTACCGTACAGGAAATAGCTGATACGTTTGGTATTCACGCAAATGTAGCTCGTCTACATCTTTCTAAATTAGAAGATGTAAAAATGCTAATATCTGAAACACAAAAAACGGGTAAAGGTGGCCGCCCGAGTCGAGTATATAAACTGTCAGATGAAGTGGTTTCATTACAATTCCCTTATCGAGATTATCAACGTTTAGCTGAGCTATGTTTGGAAACCTTAGTTGAATTTGGTGATCAGGGTTTGCAAGTTCTAAGGAAAATTGGCCTAAAGTACGGGAGTGAATCAGCAGAGCGTTTTGTTGTGCATACTGGGGCAAGATTAGTTGACCTTACCACCGAGGATAAGCTCTCTTATATTGAAAAAATTGCCTATAATCAAGGGTTAAACCCTGATTTAACGTATAATGAAAAAGAGAAGAAAGCTACTTTTTCAATAAAAAATTGTACATTTAAAGAGTTAATTGATGATCATGCAAATGCACTTTGTCCGATGCATCACTCTTTAATCCAAGGAATATTTGAATATTTCTTTGGAAATGTTAAAGTAGAAGAAGTTATTTCGATGAAAGAACATGAATGTAGCATTTGTCAATACCGAACTGTTCTTTCTTAGGAAAAGTCATAACATTGTCAAACATTAAACAGTTTACATTTATATCGGCTCTCATTTATAATGTTAGATGAACTATTGTTTTGTTTTTTTGTTGTGTAAAAAATAACAGAGAGAAGGAGGGGACACAGTTATGGATCGCATGTTTCGTGTCATGAGCTTCTGGACAGGTATCTTTGCCGTATTGTTTTTCGTTGGAGATATGTATAACATGGCTCTCTTATTCTTCGCTCAAACTGGCGGATTATTGGCCTTAGGCTATTTAAACCTTTCTGAGCGCGTGTATTTGTATATTTTTGGTGCATATTTAACACTATTCTTTGTAGGGTTTACGTACTACTCTACATTCCTTTTAGTTCCTGGATTCGGAAATCATTAAAAGTGTTTACATATACACAAAAAAAACTGGGTGTACATTTGGTGCATTCGGTTTTTTTGCATGGGTAATAGGGTAAGCTACTAATAATATGATAAAAGGGGTGGTTATTTTGTCTTATTTAAACGGACATATTATTTCAGGACAGTTTAATGATGAACTGAATGTCTTTTCAGTACAAAAAGTAAAAAACTTTTTATCAGAGTCCAGTTTAAACGAGAAGCAAGTCCAAGACCTATACCATTATTTGAAGAGGAATGAAGGTACTGGTCAAGTAATCACTCTCCAAGATCAACTATTAGTATCATTAAATGAGCAAGAAGTTGCTGGGTTAATAGATGATTTACAACATATACAATCCAATTATCAATATTAATCATATAACGTAGGTGTCGATAAAATGTATGTCGGAAGCCATGTAAGCATTTCTAGAGGATATGAAGAGGCAGCGAAACACGCTGTCTCTCTTGGTGCGTCCGCTTTTCAATATTTCCCGAAAAATCCTAGAAGCCTTGTTGTTAAAAAATTTAATAAAAGTGATGCTTTGCGTTGTGCAGAGTTTTGCTTGGAACACAAGGTGAAGTCCATTGCTCACACACCGTATCCGACTAAATTAATTCCAGAAAATGAGGACATTCAATCGCAGGTCATTGAGTCGCTAAAAAATGATTTAGAAATTGCTGAAGCCTGTGGTTCCATTGGTGTGGTGGTTCACTTTGGTTCAACCGCTACGCTAGATGCGATTGAAGCTTATACGATAATGATTAATAACATAAATCGTGTACTAGAACATTGGGATGGCGATGCCATGCTACTCATTGAAAATAATGCTGGAGCGGGTTCTGAGATGGGAATAACATTAGAGGAAATGGTTCAGATCAGGAATTTGACGGAGTTTCCTGAGAAAATAGGTTTTTGTTTTGATACGTGCCATGCTTTTGCTAGTGGATTATGGAGTGAAACGAATTGGGAGACATTTGTTGAAAAAGCAGATGAACTTGGGTATTTCGAGCATCTAAAAGCGATTCACATAAATGATTCTAAATATCCTTATGGGCAAAGAAAAGACAGGCATGCTAATATCCTTAAAGGGCATATGTTAAAGTCGCAATGGGAGCAGTTGTTGTCTCATGACATTGTCAAAGGCATTCCTTTAGTTTTAGAAACACCTAAGGATAACGGTGTGACTCATAAGGAAGAAATTCAACTCCTAAAAACATTTTTACAATAGAGGAGAGGATGAGACAAAAGAAATTACACCGTCTCATCCTCTCATTCAATTTCCGCTATTTAGGAAGATGGTGACCTGACTCAATTTCTTTAGAATAGTGACAGGAAGCCTGATGACCCTCGTTCATGTAGTCGTAATGCTGAAGAGATGGTATCTCTTGTTGACACTTATCAGTTGCATATGGACATCTTGTATGAAACCGACATCCAGATGGTGGATCGATCGGAGAGGGGACATCTCCTCTTAAGATAATTCGTTTTTTCTGATGATCAGGATCGGGTACGGGTATGGCAGATAACAACGCTTTTGTATAAGGATGTTGTGGATGTTCAAAAATAGACTGCTTATCACCAATTTCAACGATTTTCCCTAAGTACATTACAATAATTCGGTCTGAAATATGACGTACAACTCCTAGGTCATGGGAGATGAACAAATAAGTTAAATTCATTTCTTTTTGAAATTTCTTTAACAAATTTAAAACTTGTGCTTGGATGGACACGTCTAAGGCGGAGACGGCTTCATCACATATGATTAATTTCGGTTGAACCGATAAAGCCCGAGCAATTCCGATTCGTTGTCGCTGTCCTCCAGAAAATTCATGAGGGAAGCGGTCAGCTTGATGAGGTTGGAGTCCTACGGTTTCTAATATCTGTGCAATCCGAGTGTTGCGTTCGGACTTTGGGACAACCTTTTGAACTTCTAATGCTTCATTAAGTAGTTGGCGCACGGTTTGTCTAGGATTTAAAGATGCATATGGGTCTTGAAATATGATTTGTATGTCTTTTCGAAGTTTTCGCATGTTTGCTTTGTTTAATGTGCAGACATTGACGCCATTAAACTCGACTGTACCTGAAGTTGGTTCTTCCAATCGTATAATCGCACGCCCTGTAGTCGATTTGCCACAACCGGATTCACCTACAATCGAAACGGTTTCTCCTTCATGGATTGTAAAAGAAACGTCATCTACGGCTTTTACATGATTTACTGCCCGACCAAAGATGCCACCTTTAATTGGAAAGTATTGTGTTAGATTGGTTACTTTCAACAATTCAGTTCTACCACTGTTCATCGTTTAACCTCCTGATCCCCGTCCCATTCTTCGGTATAAATCCAGCAACGAATTTGGTGTTGATTATCAAAATTCTGAAGTGTTGGGAGCTTATTATGACATAACTCCGTTGCATGTGGGCAACGGGGTGCAAAACGGCAGCCTTCAGGTAAGTGATCAGGACTTGGAACTGTTCCTTTAATCGGTATTAATTCTTCTTGGTCTCTATCACTTCGTGGTAAAGAGTTCAATAGTCCAATTGTATAAGGATGCTTGGGGTTTTGAAAAAGAGTTCGGACATCTGAAAATTCAACGACTTTGCCGCAATACATAACAGCGACATAATCACAGGTTTCCGCGACAACGCCAAGATCATGGGTAATCATGATGACTGACATTCCAAGTTTAGATTGTAATTCTTTAATGAGTTCAAGGATTTGGGCTTGAATGGTCACATCAAGAGCAGTAGTCGGTTCGTCAGCTATTAGTAAATCTGGCCTACAGGCTAAAGCCATTGCAATCATAACACGTTGACGCATTCCACCAGAAAGTTCAAATGGGTATTGGTTTAATCGCTTTTCTGGAGAAGGAATGCCAACGAGTTTCAACATCTCCAGTGCTTTTTGAGTGCTTTCGTTTTTTCCAAGACCTTGATGAATTTTGTATGCCTCACGAATTTGCTGGCCAACTGTAAAGGTAGGATTCAAGGAAGTCATCGGTTCTTGAAAAATCATTGAAATTTGATTTCCACGGATGGTGCGCATTTGTTTTTCATTCAAATCTAGTAGATTCTTTCCTTTAAAAAAGAGTTCTCCATCTTTTATACGACCCGGCTTATCTATTAATTTTAAAATCGATAGGGCTGTTATACTTTTCCCAGAACCGGATTCACCAACAATACCTAGTGTTTTTCCTCGAGGGACATCAAATGTGACACCATCGACGGCTTTCACTTCTTGACCACCATCTAAGGAAAATGACGTTCTCAATTCTTTTACACTGAGAATGTTATTTGCTTGATTCATGTCCAACACCTCACCTCCATCGTTACTCGCTTAAGTCAATCCGTTTATTTAAAAACCTATACGTGATATCAACACATAAATTAACGAAGACAAACACCATTGAAATGATGATGATGCTTGCTTGAACCGCTGGAAAGTCGCGGACCATGATAGATTCAATGACATACCTTCCCATTCCGTTAATGGCAAAAACCGCTTCTGTTAACACGGTACCGCTTAACAGACTACCAAACTGAATGCCTGTTACAGTGACAACGGGGATAAGTGCATTTTTCAAAGCATGGCGATAAATAATCACTCGTTCACGGACACCCTTGGCACGGGCAGTCCGAATATAGTCTTGCGAAAGAACTTCAAGCATACTTGAACGAGTCATGCGAGCGATAATAGCAGCGCCGGCGGTTCCGAGCGTAATGACGGGAAGCACCCCTTGGGCTGGAGAGCCCCATCCAGTCGGTGGAAACCAACCAAGGTTAATTGAAAACCATTGCATCAGCATTAATCCCAGCCAAAAGTTAGGCATTGATAGACCAAATAAAGCGACAATCATTATCGTAACGTCTGTCCACGTATATTTTCGAACAGCTGAGACGACTCCTGCAATTAGGCCGATAAATATACTAAGCAGTGTACTATAAACAGCAAGCTCGAGTGTTATCCAAAAGCGAGGCTTTATCTCTTCGATAACGGGAGTATTGTGACGCATTGAAACACCAAAATCTAGCTGGACAATCCTTTTCACAAAATTACCGTACTGAACAGGCAATGGATCATTTAACCCTAACCTTTGTTCAATTCGTTCGACCACTTCAGGTGGGGCCGTTTCCCCTGCCATGATTTGTGCTGGATTACCTGGAGTAAGGTGCATTAATAGAAAGACGAAAAGGGTAACCCCGAACAAGACGGGAATTAATTGCAAAAGACGACGAATGATATACGTAATCACGTAATAAGCACCTCACTTCTAATTTTTCATTTTAGGATCTAATGCATCACGTAGCCCATCTCCAAAAATATTAAATGCCAACACAACAATTAAAATGGCTAGTCCAGGGAAAAAGGCGATATGACCAGCATCTCTTAGGAAGTTACGACCATCGTTTAACATCGCTCCCCATTCTGGTGTAGGAGGTTGTGCTCCTAATCCTACAAAAGATAAACCGGCGGCTGTTAAGATAGCAGTCGCGATATACAATGTTGCATTGACAATAATAGGAGAAAGAACGTTAGGTAAAATATGAAGAAAAATAATCCTAAAATCTGAAGCGCCAAGTGCACGTATCGCATCAATATACTCTAGTTTTTTTGTGGCAAGCGTTGACCCACGTACAATTCTGGCAAACCAAGGGACTGCATAAACCGCAACAGCAATCGTAACATTTACCAAACTTCCTCCGAGAATCGTTACAATGGCTAACGCTAAGAGGATACCTGGAAAAGCTAACAGAACATCGACAAAACGCATGATAACGGTATCAATTTTTCCACCATAATATCCAGAGATGATTCCAAGCGGTACCCCAACGACCGCTCCCATGATTACAGAACAAAACCCAATTCCTAGCGTCAAAATCATCCCGTGAGCCAACCTCGAGAAGATATCTCTTCCCATATGATCCGTACCAAACCAATACTCTGAGGATGGGCCTTGAAATCGGTCCACTAAATTAATGGTGTTTGGGTTATGAGGAGTAATCGTCAATCCAAACGAATGTAAGACGGGGACTATTATCGCTAGTAGAACAAGAAGTACAAGAACATAAAAACTTACTAGAGCTGCTTTATTTTTCTTGAAACGATGGATAAAGTCTTTCAAACTTTTTACTTTTGGATTCTCTGTCTTTTTGGGAATAACAGGTTGGATAGCTGTTTTTGACATAGTAGACCCCCTTTATATACGGTTAAAGTTTTATTGGAATATCAAAACCGTATAGTTGATTGAAATGATTGATAGTTTTATATATTCGTACTTTTCTTTAAATATGATAGTTATTATCTATTTTATAGGGGTTAAAACGAAATATGCGCCTTTCAATAAATAGTAAAAAAATGGTTGTTAACCTTGTTGGAGTAAAGGAAAACATACTTTTCAGGGTTGAATAGAGATGGATTAATATACCTAAGCTATTGGACTCTAGATTTAAGGGAAAAGAAGATTTCTGGACTTTTTGTAACTTGAATATATTTTGGTGGTATAATCCATTTTTTCTAGTAATATAATTTTTCAGAAAAGACAAACTTAACAAAAAATTTGTAATTACTATGATTACAAAAACAGGGGGGATTTATGTTGAAATCAAAAAAGTTTCATTGGTTGTTTGTTTTTATGCTAGGAATAGCTCTAGTACTTGTCGCGTGTTCGGATGATAGTGCAGTCACTGATGACACAGAGGCTCCAACAGAAAACGAGACGAATGAAGATGCTGAAGATGACGCTGTAGCAGGGGGAAGTGGAGGAGACCAAGGAATTATCATCGCTGTATCTGCTGACTTAGTATCACTTGACCCGCATGGAAATAACGACGTCCCATCTACGAATGTTCGTTCAAATATTTTTGAAACACTAGTAAACCAAAATGAAAACATGGAGATAGTTGAAGGACTTGCAACGGCATGGGAGCCTGTGGATGAGACAACTTGGAAATTCACCTTGCGTGAAGGAGTCACCTTCCATGATGGTTCAGCATTTAATGCTGATGTGGTAAAAGCAAACCTTGACCGTGTCCTTGACCCGGCAAGAGCATCAGAGCGTGCTTTCTTATTTAATATGATTACAGATGTTGAAGTAGTAAGTGACTATGAAGTTCATATCACGACTGAATATCCATTTGCTCCGTTACTTGCCCATTTAGCTCATGATGGCGGTGGCATGCTAAGTAAAGAAGTCATTGATACTGATTATGCTCAAGCACTTGAAGCAGCTGGTGTGGATATGAGTGTTGATGAGTATTATGAGTTACGAGCAGCAGGGGGAGAAGAATTTGAGAAAGTAGTATCTGATATTGGTGAATATGTGGGGCAGTTCGCTGCACAAAACCCTGCAGGTACAGGCTATTTCCAGCTTGAAGAAAGAACAGGCGGTGAAAAAACAGTACTTTCTCGTTATGATGGGTATTGGGGAGAACCTGCGGCCTCTGAGAAGGTTACTTTCAAAGTCGTTCCTGAGCCAAGCGCTCGCGTAGCAGAACTGGAAACAGGATATTCTCATATTGCAGAACCGATTCAGCCTAGCGATAAAGAATATGTAAATGACCATCCGGATACGTATATGGATATTCAAGAATCTGTAAGTTTATCTTATATTTCATTTAATGTAAATAAAGAACCGTTTAATGACCCTCGCGTTCGTCAAGCGATATCATTAGCGATAAATCAAGAAGATATTATTAACGGGATTTATCAAGGAAACGGAATACCGGCAGTTGGTCCACTGGCTCCTGATGTATTTGGATATGACCCGGATGTTTCTGGATTATTGTATGACCCTGAACAAGCCCGTGAGCTTCTAGAAGAGGCAGGATATGGAGATGGATTTTCTACAACCATTTGGACAAATGATAATGAACAACGTGTAGAAACAGCGTTATATGTCCAAAGTGTATTAGCAGAATTTAATATCGATGTTTTAATTGAAGAGTTAGAATGGGGAGCATACCTAGAACGAACAGCAAATGGTGAACATGACATGTTTATTCTTGGCTGGTCTACAGTAACAGCCGATGCTGATTACGGAATGTATGCATTGTTACACTCTTCAATGGAAGGCTCACCTGGAAACCGTTCGTTCATAGCAGATGATAAGCTTGATGAACTATTAGATGCAGGACGTCGTGAAACGGACCCAGATAAGCGCTTAGAGATCTATCGTGAAGCTCAAGAATTATTAGTAGATTTGGCACCAATGATTTATGTACATCATCAAAATTATTTGACGGGTGTTCGTAATGAAGTGGAAGGCTTCTGGGTAGATGCCTTAGGTATTTATCAATTAAAAGATGTAAAGATAACTGAATAAATGAGCCGTGGAGAGCCTTTGAACTTACTTATAAGTTCGAAGGCTTTTTGTTTGTGATTCAATTAGTAAAATCGTCTTTGCTGATTTTACTATGAAACTTTTTGGGAGGGGGTGGCGTTTTATACAAAAAGGGGGAACACCTATGGAGAGAGTTATTACTTTGATTATGATTTCTTTTTTGTTTTTGTTGATTGCTTGTAGTGAACAAGAATTGCTGAGCGATAATGGGGAAATTGCGAAAAATCATTTAATTGATTTGGGTTATGAGATTTTATCAATTGGGCAAATAAGTCAATACCAGTTTAATGGGTCAGTCCTTGATGAACAGATATGGGGCGTTCAAGCTGTTGAGCGTGAACACTTCCTTAACAAAAAAATCGATACCATTTCGTTTGAAGTTAAAAACCATCCGCTAGATGATATGTTTGGCACGGGAAAAACAATGGTGACGGTGTTTTTAGACGGGGAGAGCGTCATTGGAGGTTGGTCATTTCCTATAGCTGAAGAGGAATTGTTTGGTGCACCTTATTCTTTAGATGGCAAAACAGCGGAAGAACTTCAAGATCCTGAAACTAAAGAAGAGATAAATATTTATGGAATGGAAAGCTTCACAAAGATAATGGATGATTCACTTATCGTACTACAAAATCCACTGGATATTAAATTGGTTAAAGATTCGATAAAAACTGCTGTAAAACAGCCAGGAATTTTTGATATGACTGACCCAGATTTTCTAATTGACCTAGGTGTGGACTCATATTTCCTATGGCTAGATGATACCTCTGGAGTAATAATGAATACCAATGAAACTCATACGATTTTCATACTTTCTGAAGAGTATGCAATTCAAATTTTTGATATAGTGACTAGTCAGAATTAAGTTTAAAAGACAGAAAAGGCGATACTGGGATTGAGGAGGGGTATAGGTATGAAAAAAACACTGGTTTTATATTTTCTTATTATCGTTCTTCTTTTCGGATGTATTCTTTTATTTCCAATCGGGAAATTATGGTTTACAAATACGAAAATAGTAGAAGTTCCTATTTTTAATGTTTATTATGTAAAACTTGATGCTGATGAAACAGAGTTTGATGTATTTCATAGTTACATACAGGAAAAAGGGTGGGAGGAAGTTTATAGAGAAGGCAGTGGCCAACAATTTCATAGAGATGGTGAGCTTTTTACGATTGGTGGTACCGATCTTAAGACTATCTTCGTTGATGGTAGACCAAATTTTTAAGAGTAGTAAGATGTTACTCGGATGGGATATGACCTACCCGAGTATGGTAAATTCTTTCATTAACCTTTTGTACATATGGCAATTCCAAAAGGATACCTTAGGTCACGTTTTTCTGATTCGAATGTAACGCCTCTTTGGTAATAATAAGTGACGTTTGCAAACGGAGAGAATAGGTCTTTAAATTCTCTTTCTGTTAACTGGTGTACATGAAAAGGCGATTTACATGGCTTTCCACGACCTAATCCAAAGGGAGTAGAAATGATGAGTGTTCCATTCTTGTTTAAGAGCTGGAACATATTATCAATAAAAAGAACGTCATTGTTTATATGCTCAATCGTTTCAAATGATAGGATCGTATCAAAAGTTCCTATTTTAGTTGCTAAATCAGAGTCAAGGACATCTGCGTGATGAAACGAAACCAATGGGTGATAATGATTTTGTTTTGCATAGAGTAGGGTTTCTTCATTAATATCAGCAGCAATGATTTCGGTAATATGTTCTTTTTGAATTTTTGCTACCATCTGACTGCCATATCCCGTACCACAAGCAATATCTAATACTCTGCCTCTCACATATGGTGTTGCAAAATAATATCTCGCTAGATGCTCAAGCAACATTCCGTTGGTCGGTTTCATCGTCTTCGGGATAATTCGTTCTCCTGTATCTTCTAACATACACATCACCGCTTTTTTCTTTTTTCTACTTATCCGCCCTTAAACGTGAGAGAATGAGCATTTTTAGCTTGTCCAATCACATAAAAACTTTGACTGATGCCACCATCCATAATTAATGAGCGAATGGCTCGGTTCCTCTTACTTTGTTCAGAAAATGGATTCGGGTCATAATGGTCCTGCAACCAGTTTAAAATACCGGCATGAAGAAGAAATTTATCTTGCCGGTCTACATACACAGGCTCAAACCCGTGCTCTTTTCCAATCTCGATAAGTGCATCAATATGGATATGACTGGTTAAATCCATTTCTCCAGGGTATTGACATGGATTCGTAATCATCTGATGCTGATAATAACCACGTAAGCTTCCGTCTCGCCTTTCTGGTTCTTGCCATTCCGCTTTTGTATATCCATAATCAATAGTTAGAATCACCCCACGTGTAAACCAATCTCCAAGCTTGCGAAACCACGAATTCATAAACAGAGGGACTTCGATTCGCTGTCCATTTACAAGAGGTGGTCCATATTTCGTAAGCCAATGAAGTAATGAGGAGTTGTTACAAACATCTTTGATTTGTACGAGATCACCATCTTGTTCGCTTATAAAAATTTCATGTACCGTATGTTTATTTTTTTCAACAACATGCACAGGAAAAGCGTCAAACAATTCATTCGAAAAAACAATTCCTTCAAAAGAAGGGTACTTTTCAATCACTGCTTCTATAGAAGAATGGAATGTCACACCGTTCTCCGAAGAAAGGAGTTCTTGCTGACACGTTTGATGGTACGGACTTGTTTCCACGAGTTCATACTGAAAGTGCTGGTATGCTTGTCCATCAGTTTTTTTTATGTAGTTCAGAAAGTCTGATGCAAAGCGTCCGGTTCCACCTCCTATTTCACAGAAATGAAAAGGAAGCTGTTCTTTTTTCATCGTAGAAAGAACAACATCTGCGATAAGCTCTGCAAATACACTACTGACCGAGGAACTCGTATAAAAGTCACCGGCTTTTCCAACTTTGGGGCGAGCTTTCATATAATAGCCATGTTCAGAATCATACAAGGCATGGTTCATATAATCAGCTACAGAAAGACGGTGTTGAGGCGATTCTTTAATTTTCGATAGTATTAATTCTTTCACAATTAGGCTCCTTATAGTAGAAAAGAAGTTAACACTGTTGACATAGTGTTAACTATATTTTAAAATCAAGATAATGAGTTACGAATGATTGGGAGTCCCCCTCCCATAGTTCATTTAATCAAAGCTTTACTCCCCTTGACCTCCTACATAGTAGGAGGTTCTTTTTTGTAAGCCGTTACATGTATTGAAGGGCGGTGGATAGATTTAAAAACCGCTTAAAAAAGGATTGGAATCCATTTCTTGACCAATCGTCGTTAACGGACCATGTCCAGATGCCACGACAGTCTCTTCAGGTAATTCAAGCAACTTTGTATGTATGCTTTGCAATAGCTGTTCATGGTTTCCTTCCCGCAAATCAGTTCGACCGATGCTACCCGAGAACAACGCATCCCCCGAAAAAACCACATTTTCTTTCTCGAAGTAATACGAAACACTTCCAGGAGAATGGCCTGGGGTATGAAGCACGGTAAAGGAAAACGAACCTACATTTAGCGTACCATCTTTTTCTAAAAGGTGGTCTGCTTTGCTGGCGGTAATTGCTGCATCTCCCATAAAAAAGGCTGACCCATTTTTCTCTGGATTTGCTAACCAATCTTCTTCATTTTTATGTAAATAAACCGGTATGTTCCATCTTTGTCTAACAACATCAACAGCTCCGATATGGTCAAAATGAGCGTGAGTTAATAATATCGCAATTGGTTCAAAACCTTGTTCAGCTATCCATTCATTTAGTTGTTCCCCATTTCCGCCTGGATCGAATATAACCATTTTCTTTGCATCATCTATTAAAACATAACAATTCGTTTGCAGTGGTCCTAGGGGAATTTGTTTGTAATTCATTTGATTACCTCCATTGCTTTCAATTGGTTCTTATTTTACACTTAATTTAAACGTTCTTCAAAGGAAGTGTGTGTCTGTTGGAATACTATGCCGTTGAAATTAATCCGTTGCCTTTAGATATGGATTTTTCAAGCTTTTATGAAGCGCTTTATCAAATTACGATTCCGACTGATGAAGACGGAGAGATGTTTGTGGTTAGTACAAAAGAGGAACAAGAGGAATTAGCTGATTATTTTAATGAAATGGATCTTTTGGTAGCAAAGCATACGTTAGTTAAAGTTGAAAATGCTGAAGTAGAACCTATTTTTTATGACTATGGCTTTAAGGCAAGGGAATACTATTTGTATAAAGATATAGTGACATCGTTTCACATTGTAGAGGGAGAACCGATCCAGATAGAAATGGCGTTACTGCAAATTCAAGAGGATTTACTAGCCTTTTCGAATAAGGAAGATGTCAAGGAATACTATATAAACAAAGAGCTACAACCACTTATTCAAGGCTATGCAGATGCATATAAAATTGTTGTCCACTTTTGACTCGACAAAAGAGCTTCTTAGGAGTAAAATGTAAGAGATTAGTTCATTCTAAACATAGAGGAAGTTTGTTCACAAAATAGTCAAATGTAACGCTCCTCGATTTCGATTATACTTAAATGTAACAGTGCATACATAAGGAGGGGAAGAGGAACATGTTCTTAGCGATAAACTTACTATTAGTTGCCATTTTCAGTGCATTTGGGTTAGTTCGTGAGTTGAAAAATAAAAATTTCTTTGCCGTTGGATTTGCTGGACTTTCTTTAGCAGTATTCGGTTGGTTTTCTGTAATGACAATTTTTTCAATTCTAACGACTGGTACAGGCGGGGCTGGCCATTAAAAAAAATCCTGCATAATTGCAGGATTTTTTTTATTTGGATAAAGTAACGGTTGCACATAGATGGTTGTAAGCTAGTTCAGGGAAGGCGATGGCTTCGCTCACTTTGCGTACTTTACTAAGAAGTTCACTTAGTAAAGCACTTTTCAAAAGAGGGCAGTGGCTCCGCGCATCGCATTTTTCATAGATGCTTTGTAAGAAACTCAGGAAGAGCAAGGGCTTCGCACACTGCGCGTCTTTTACAAGAAAAGCACTTGTAAAACACTTTAAAAAAGCAGTGGCTTCACTCCTTGCTACTAAAAACCGACTTTGTCGGTTTTTATGGTTTTAAATAGAACATGCCTCCATTTATTACTTTGACGACCACTTTTGGGGCGTATTGACTTCCTAATGCTTCTTTTTCATTTTCATAGCTTTCGGGTACTTCTTCTACATCCTCATAAAATCGGTTTAACAATTTTAAATCTGCTTCCCATCTTTGATGTGCTTCTACTGCCCATGTGTGATCTTGTTCTTCTATAAACGTTCGAATCACCTTTTCTAGTCTCAACAAACCACTTTTAGGTGTGATGAGTGGGGACAGTGTAAAACAAAAATCAGGTATTTTTGGTGTCAAATCAGACTTTACGAGCGAGTCAAAAAATTGTGGAATGATTTGACCGTTTATTAGGTTTAAGCCAAGAGAGATAATGACGTCTTTTTTTCGGTCACACTGAAACGATATCTTCGTGTTCAAGCATAGCCAAGGGTGAAGAGGTGTCATTTGTCGTTCTCTTGAAACAACTTTCTCATATAAACGAATGAACCCTCCAAGCTCCGTCGTTGACTGGAAGATTTGATATAGTCGTGGAGCACCAAAGTGAATAAGTTCACCTTTTATATCTTCAGGAGCTTTGTCTTGGTCTGTGATGAGTGTCATTTTCATAGGGTTTGGCTCTCCGCCTGTCTTTTCTAAGTAATGCCAGTAGAAAGGGCGGTTCATCAATGCTTTATCTAGTTCGATGGAGAGCTGCACTTCCATATGACCTGCTGTTTTCTCAAGAATTGGACTGTTGTTTGCAACAAAGTAGCGTTCTAAGTAATTATGAATTTGATGCTGTTGCATGGTCATCGTCCTCCTCTTCAGCCAAATCATTGATAATCGCGCTTAAATGATCCATTTTGATTTTAATTTCTCCATCAGAATCCGAGTTGAGTAAAATGTCATTTACATGGTCTTCAAGTGACGGAATTTCAAGCTTTGATAAAATATCATCAAGCTCGCCAATGACGCTTTCAAATAAATTAATTTTTTCATAGAGAAGCTTTAAAATATGCTGTTCCACGGTGTCTTCCACAGCAAAATTATAAATGCGAACATCATTTTTTTGACCAAGGCGATGGATACGACCAATTCGTTGTTCAATACGCATTGGATTCCAAGGCAAGTCGTAGTTAATGATATGACTACAGAATTGCAGGTTAATTCCTTCTCCACCTGCTTCGGTCGCAATTAACACCTGAGCATTATTTTGAAAGAGTTGCCTCATCCAATCTTTTTTCCCTCGTTTGAATCCACCTCTAAACGGTACAGAAGTAATTCCGTTTTGTTTAAGGAACCATTGCAAATATAATTGAGTAGCACGATATTCGGTAAAAATGATAACCTTACCATCGATTCCTTTAATGATTTCAAGGGCTTTTTCCGCTTTTGAATTGGTCGTTATGTTTCCAATCATTTCAATAAACTTCTCCGCCACAGGAACCGTTTGTCCTTCTTGTTGTGCTTTTTCTATCATGTTTTTTAAAGTCATAAACGTAGCTTCTCGACTTGAACAAATCTCTCGCTGTAACGTAAGCAAAGAAAAATGGTTTGTGACCATCGATTTATTGTGCTTCAACTCGCTAATCGCAGTATAAAGCTCTCGTTCTTCTTTGCTAAATGTAATCGGAACGGTTTCAACGATTCGTTTTGTCCATGTAATTCCTGTTTCTTCCCGTCGATTTCGGACCATGACCTTGTTAACCAACTCACGAAGTTGCTCTTCGTTTTTTGGTGACCGCTTATTAGAGCGAAACGATTTTTCAAAGCTTGATAAATCTCCAAGATGACCTGGTTTTAATAGAGAGACGAGATTAAAGATTTCCTCTAGTTTATTTTGGACAGGTGTTGCGGTTAATAAAAGGCAGAACTTCTTTTTAAGGTTTTTCACAAACTCATAATTTTTAGTTTTAGGATTTTTAAGTTTATGTGCTTCATCAATGATGATTAAATCATAGTCTTGGTTCATGACGATATCAAAATGCGGCTGACGTTTAGCTGTATCAATAGAGGCAACAACCACATCATATTGTTCCCATACATATGCTTTTTTCTGAGCCATTGCAGGAATATGGAACTTTTGATTTAATTCATAGGCCCATTGAGAGACTAACGAAGCTGGAACTAATATCAATACTTTTTTAGCTAATCCTCTAATCATATACTCCTTTAAGATTAGTCCAGCTTCAATCGTCTTTCCAAGTCCCACCTCATCCGCTAGAATAGCTTTACCATTCATATTTTCAATGACTGTTTTAGCCACTTCAATTTGGTGGGGGTATGGCTCTAATTGAGGTAGATGCTTTGGAGCCTGCAATCCATCAAATTCAGGAATTGATAAATGCTGCTCAGCCTCATAGGCTAGTTGGAACAAATCCCAATGTCCCCAAGGCCCATCCTCATTCAGCCTGGAAAGAAATTCGTCATGCCACGCTGTAGAAAAATCAATTTCTATATTCATGGCTATCATCCTTTCTAAAAAAATAGTGTTGCCTTCTTACTTTGTAATTGGTAGGATATTATTATATTTAGTATAGTCAAAAAGATATTTTTTATAAGATAATTGCATAATCGCGAATGAAAGTAAGGGGAGAGACTGTTAATGTTCGACAGCGCCGAAGGAGCAAGCGAAAGCGAATCTCTCAGGCAAAAGAACTCTTACTCGACGCAACTCTGGAGAGCGTTCAAGAGGAACCACCCACGAAGACATTCCCTAGCGGAAGAAACTTTCTGGTAACAGGACAGAGGAGTACAGATGAAAAATTTGTACTTCTCTGTCTTTTTTCGTGTTGTCGTCTAAAAATAACTATAAAGCAGGTGAAAGAGATGAGTGGAAACCGAACACCGTTATACGACCTTTACCAACAATATGGTGGAAAAACGATTGATTTTGGAGGATGGGATCTTCCTGTTCAATTTTCTAGTATTAAAGAAGAACATGAAGCGGTTAGAACAAAAGCTGGACTTTTCGATGTCTCTCATATGGGGGAAGTAGAAGTAAAAGGGGAAAAAGCATTAGATTTTTTGCAATACGTTCTGACGAATGATGTCTCGACGTTACAAGATGGCCAGGCACTTTATACGGTCATGTGTTATGAAAACGGAGGAACAGTTGATGACTTACTTGTCTATAAACGGGCGGACCAAGATTACCTTCTTGTTGTAAATGCAGCAAACATAGAAACAGATGTGGCTTGGTTACATTCCCATGTCATCGATGGGGTTACAATTACTAATATTTCAAATGACATTGCGCTTTTAGCGTTACAAGGACCTGTGGCTGAAGAAGTCATTCAGAAAATGACGAGTACAAATGTATCTGAGATATCATTTTTTAGATTTAAAGAAGATGTTGAACTTGCTGGGAAAAAGGTACTTCTGTCTAGAACAGGATATACCGGGGAAGATGGCTTTGAAATTTACTGTCAAGCTGAAGATGCTCCTCATTTGTGGGATGTGATCTTAGCTGAAGGAAAAGATAGTGGAGTTGTACCTGTTGGATTAGGGGCTAGAGATACACTACGATTTGAAGCGAGATTGCCGTTATATGGGCAAGAGCTATCTAAAGATATTTCTCCACTTGAAGCAGGGATTGGCTTTGCGGTAAAACTTAAAAAATCAGTTGATTTCATTGGGAAAGCAGCATTAACCGAGCAAAAAGAACAAGGTGTCCCACGTAAACTCGTAGGAATTGAAATGATTGATAAAGGAATTCCACGTACAGGGTATGAAGTCTTTGTAGATGATAAACAAGTAGGAGTTGTGACAACAGGTACACAATCACCAACTCTAAAGCTAAATGTTGGCCTTGTTTTACTAGATAGCGAATATGCCAACCTTGACCAAGAAGTAGAAGTGCAAATTCGAAAAAAGCGCTTAAAAGCAAAAGTAGTGAAAACACCTTTTTACAAGAGATAATAGGATAGGAATTAGGAGGAAACCAAATGACATTTCGTTACTTACCAATGACAGAACAAGATAAAACTGAAATGCTAGAAACAATCGGTGTTCAATCCATAGAAGAATTGTTTAATGATATTCCAGATAAAGTGCGTTTCAAAGGTCAACTCAACATTAAGGAAGCTTTAACAGAACCTGCACTTGTACGCTACCTTCAAGGACTTGCAAATAAAAATACAAACATAAAACAAATGCCTTCTTTCTTAGGGGCTGGAGTTTATGAGCATTATATCCCTTCCGTAGTAGACCATGTGATTTCGCGTTCTGAGTTTTATACGGCATATACACCGTATCAGCCAGAAATTTCACAAGGTGAGCTACAAGCGATATTTGAATTTCAAACGATGATATGTGAATTAACAGGCATGGACCTTGCAAACTCTTCCATGTATGATGGTCCAACCGCGTTAGCAGAAGCAGCGATGATGAGTGCTGGTCAGACAAAGAAAAAGAAAGTCCTCGTTTCAAAAGCGGTTCATCCAGAAGCTAGGGACGTCCTAAAGACAAATGCAAAAGGACAAAACGTAACTGTAGTTGAAATTGATGTTCAAGACGGTGTAACGGACCTTGAAGATTTGAAAACTAAATATGACAGTGAAACAGCTGCAGTGATTGTTCAATATCCAAACTTCTTTGGAGCGATTGAAAATCTAGCGGCAATAGAAGAAATTGCTCACTCCGAAAAGGCAATGCTGGTTGTATCAAGTAATCCAGTCGCATTAGGAGCGCTTAAGCCACCAGGAGCATTTGGTGCTGATATCGTAGTAGGAGATGCGCAACCATTTGGAATTCCAACTCAATTTGGTGGACCACACTGTGGTTATTTTGCAGTAACGACAAAATTGATGAGAAAAATACCAGGTCGTTTAGTCGGTCAAACAGTGGATGATCAAGGACAACGTGGATTTGTTTTAACATTACAAGCGCGTGAACAACACATTCGTCGTGAAAAAGCGACTTCAAATATTTGTTCGAACCAAGCATTAAACGCACTAGCCGCATCTGTAGCGATGACAGCTATCGGTAAACAAGGAGTGCGTGAGATGGCGGTTCAAAATATCCAAAAATCAAATTATGCTAAAACAGCATGTAAAGAAGCAGGTATCAATGTGGTGTTCAGCCAACCGACGTTTAACGAGTTTGTGGTGAAGCTAAATAAACCAGTGGCTGAAGTAAGTCGTTTCCTTTTTGACAACGGATTTATTGCTGGGTATGACCTAGGTAGAGATTATCCTGAACTTGAAGGGCATATGCTTCTTGCCGTAACGGAGATTCGAACAAAAGAGGAAATTGATGCATTTGTGAAACAACTTGGGGCGGTGAATAACTAATGAGTAATCAACCATTAATTTTTGAACTTAGTAAAGAAGGTCGTATCGGACATAGCTTACCAGAACTAGACATTCCGGAACAATCACTTGAAGATTTAATCCCAAGCGAATTTATCCGTACAGAAGATCCTGGTCTTCCAGAAGTATCAGAACTTCAATTAATGCGCCATTATACAGCTTTATCTAAGCGAAATCATGGTGTCGATTCAGGTTTTTATCCACTAGGATCATGTACGATGAAGTACAATCCAAAAATTAATGAGGATGTTGCGCGTTTTGAAGGATTCGCTCACGTTCACCCTCTACAAGATGAATACCAAGTGCAAGGCGCACTTGAACTATTATATGAACTGCAAACTTCATTAGCAGAAATTACAGGAATGGATGAAGTGACTCTTCAACCAGCAGCTGGAGCACACGGGGAATGGACGGCTTTAATGATGATTCGTGCCTTCCACGAAGCAAATGGAGACGTCGAGCGTACAAAAGTTATCGTGCCAGACTCGGCTCATGGTACGAATCCAGCATCAGCGACAGTTGCAGGATTTGATTCTGTGACAGTACGAACAAACGAACAAGGCCTAGTTGATCTTGATCATCTACGAGAAGTGGTTGGACCAGATACAGCAGCATTAATGCTGACAAACCCGAATACACTAGGGCTTTTTGAAGAATATATTATAGAAATGGCAGCGATTATCCATGAAGCAGGTGGAAAATTATATTATGATGGAGCCAACTCCAATGCGATTTTAGGAATTGCTAGACCTGGAGACATGGGCTTTGATGCCGTTCATTTAAATTTACACAAAACATTCACTGGTCCACACGGTGGTGGCGGCCCAGGTTCTGGTCCAGTCGGCGTAAAGAAAGACTTAATTCCATTTTTACCGAAGCCTGTTATTGTAAAAAACGGTGATACGTATAGTCTTGATTATAACCGTCCGCAAACGATTGGCCGAGTAAAGCCGTATTACGGAAACTTCGGAATCAATGTACGTGCGTATACGTATATCCGAACGATGGGACCAGAAGGATTACGCCTTGTTTCTGAATATGCCGTATTAAATGCAAACTATATGATGAGACGATTAGAGCCGTATTTTGATTTACCGTACACACAGCACTGTAAACATGAATTTGTGCTATCAGGCAGACGTCAGAAAAAGCTTGGTGTTCGTACGCTAGACATCGCAAAACGTTTACTAGACTTTGGTTATCATCCACCAACGATCTACTTCCCATTAAATGTAGAGGAATGTATGATGATTGAGCCAACCGAAACAGAATCAAAAGAAACGCTCGATGAATTTATTGAAGCAATGATTCAAATTGCCAAAGAAACAGAAGAAAATCCAGAAATCGTGCAAGAAGCACCACACCATACGGTTATTGGACGCCTAGATGAAACAACTGCAGCCAGGAAACCAGTGTTACGTTACCAAAAGTAATAAATTTAACAAAAAAGAATGGCCTGTGATGGTGCGCAGGTCATTCTTTTTTGTTAAATTCATGAAGTTGTGAGGATAATTCATGAAAATGCAAGAGTAATCCATGAAAACGTGAGGATAATTCATGAAAAAAATCGATATTTCATGAAAAGTAATCATTAATTCATGAAAACTCAAAAAAAGAGGCTAGGGAGTTATACTCCTTAGCCTCTGGTTATAGGGATCATTCACTGAAGCGCAAGGGCTTCGCACACTGCGCGTGTTTTACAAGAAAGGCACTTGTAAAACACTTTAAAAAAAGGCAGTGGCTACGCTCCTTGCTTCTAACAAAAGCGACTTTGTCGCTTTTGTTATTTCTTCTTCACTTTACCGGTCCATTTGCGGAATCCGCCTTTTAAATGGTATAAATCTTCTACGCCACGTTTCTTCTTTAATACAGTAGCTGCTTGTTTACAGCGTGCTCCAGACTGGCAATATAAGTAGACAGGCTGGTCTGGGCGAATTTCATTCATTCGTTGTTTCAGTTGTGTCAGAGGTATGTTACGAGCACCTAAAATATGTCCTCCTTCAAATTCTCGTTGTTCACGGACATCAATAAGTTGGGCCTTTCGATATCCTTTAATAAAATCATCTTGTGTTAATGGAGTTAAATACTTTGGTGTGATTAAACGTTTTGTAATCCAGTATCCGAGAAAAGCTGCAATTATTACCCATAAAATAATATCCATTGAAGAACGAACACTCCTTTGTTTGTTGTTACGATACTCTAAATTATAGTACAACATAGACAGGTTAGGCAAAGGAAAAAAAGTGCTTTCATGAGAGGTAAGAAGATGACGCCATTTGTTTCTTTTGGTAAACTAGCAAAGGAATAGAAAGAAAAGAGGGAATTCACTTGAAAGAAACATGGCATTTTATTGATTCGGGGCAGTGTTCTCCAAGCTTTAATATGGCGTTAGATGAAGCACTGCTAACCTGGCATAGCCAAGGTAAAATCCCACCTACGATCCGATTTTATGGATGGGACCCAGCTACGTTATCCATTGGCTACTTTCAAAAGGTAGAAAAGGAAATTAACCTTGAAGCAGTAAAACAATATAATCTTGGTTTTGTTCGAAGGCCAACAGGTGGAAGAGGTGTACTACACGATAAAGAACTAACGTACAGTGTCATTGTATCTGAAGAACACCCTGACATGCCAGCATCCGTTACAGAAGCATATCGTGTCATATCACAAGGGCTATTAGAAGGATTTAGAAAAGTAGGGTTAGACGCTTATTTTGCTATTCCTAAGACAAAAGAAGAGCAAGAAGCTTTGAAAAATCCACGGTCTGCGGTATGCTTTGATGCCCCGTCCTGGTATGAGCTCGTTGTCGAAGGACGGAAAGTGGCGGGCAGTGCACAGACTAGACAAAAGGGTGTAATCCTTCAGCATGGTTCGATAATATTAGATATTGATGAGGATAAATTGTTTGATTTGTTTTTATATTCTAGTGACCGAGTAAGAGAACGATTGCAACGAAACTTTAAAAATAAAGCAGTCGCCATAAATGCTCTCCGAGAAACGCCACTATCGTACGAAGAAGCTAAGATCGCTTTTCGTGATGGTTTTGAAAAAGGTTTGAATATTCACCTAGAGGAATATAGGTTAACGCAAGAACAAACTGATGAAGTCGAACGTATACAAAAAGATAGATATGAAAATGAAGAGTGGAATTTTCGCAGGTGATGTTGTGGGCAGTTAGCAAATGAGAACTGCCCCTAATCAATTGTAAAAAGTTTTATATTAAAATAAACAAATTGTTTAAAAAATTATACCGTTTATACATGAGGTCAAAATAGTGCACCCTTTTAGTCAATTGAGTCACTATTCTACACCGTCGCTAGCCCCTTATAATAATAAAAGAAAGCGATTACAAAAAGGTGGTGAACGGTAGTGAATCA
The DNA here is from genome assembly GCF_002019795.1 of Bacillus alkalicellulosilyticus. Taxonomy (GTDB): domain Bacteria; phylum Bacillota; class Bacilli; order Bacillales; family Bacillaceae_F; genus Bacillus_AO; species Bacillus_AO alkalicellulosilyticum. The sequence goes on from NZ_KV917381.1 coordinate 1,516,324, forward strand.
GTCCCAAGAAACAAAAGTCGAAACAGACGTCCACGTCTCTACACAACCGACCAAGAAAATAAAATGGGATCGAGTCTTAACCTACGCTGCATTTGTAGGACCTGCCCTTATTTTGTTTTTAACGATTCAAATCGTGCCCTTTTTCATGGGAGTTTATTATTCCTTTACATCATGGAACGGTGTAAGCTCAGTCGTTGAGTGGGTAGGACTCGAAAATTACAAACGTATTTTTACAAACGACCAGCGTTTCTTTAATTCCTTTATGTTTACAACAAAATTTATGATAGCTGCGGTGATCATAAGTAATGTTGTTGGTTTTGGATTAGCTTTACTATTAAACGCTGCATTGAAAACCAAAAATGTGTTACGGACTGTGTTCTTTATTCCTAATGTTATTGGCGGATTATTACTCGGATTCATATGGCAGTTTATTTTTGTCAGAGGATTTGCGGCGATTGGGGATTTAACAAATCTAGGATTCTTTCAAAAACCTTGGTTAGGGGATGCAGAGACAGCTTTTTGGGGCATCGTAATTGTGTTCGCGTGGCAAATCAGTGGGTATATGATGGTTATCTATATTGCAGCGTTACAGGGCGTTGACAATTCTCTCTTAGAAGCAGCTAGAATTGATGGTGCGAATTCTTTTACCTTACTTACAAAAATAATTGTTCCATTAATTGTTCCAGCGTTTACAATTTGTTTTTTCTTAACGATATCAATGGCATTTAAAATCTTTGATTTGAATATCTCGCTTACCGGTGGTGGACCTTTTAACTCTACGCAATCGGTTGCAATTAATATTTACCAAGAGGCTTTTACAAATAACAACTATGGAATTGGGTCTGCTAAATCAATTATTTTCTTCCTCATTGTTGCCATTGCAACGACAATTCAGGTGATGATTACGAAGAAGAGGGAGGTTGAGGCCTAATGAATCCTAAGTACACAAAGACAACATTCGTCTTAGAAATATTTGGAATATTACTAGCCATTCTCTTTTTAGTTCCCTTTTATTTCGTCTTTGTCAATTCAGTAAAAAGTTTTTCAGCGATATTAATAGATGCAGCAGCATGGCCTGAACAATTTTTATTTTCAAACTACGTGAAAGTATGGGAGATTATTAATTTTCCAACGGCGTTGTTTAATTCTTTTATCATTACAGCGATAAGTATTACTGGTTTAGTCATCATTAGTTCAATGGCGGCTTGGAAGCTTGTTCGTTCTCCTGGGCGTTTAAGTACATTTCTGTTTATCCTGTTTGTATCAGCGATGGTCATTCCGTTTCAAACGGTGATGATTCCGCTCGTCAAGCTTGGAGGGTTTTTAGGAATTATGAATAGCATACCAGGAATTATCATTATGTATTTTGGGTTTGGCGTTCCGCTATGTATCTTTTTATTTCATGGTTTTGTGAAAACGGTTCCTACAGAAATCGAAGAATCTGCAAGAATAGATGGTTGTTCACAATTTGGTGTGTTTTGGAAAATTGTATTTCCATTGTTAAAACCAATTACAGTGACAGTGATTATTCTCAATACATTATGGATTTGGAATGATTACCTTTTACCACTCCTAGTGTTGCAAGATGCGTCTTTACGGACAATTCCATTAGCGGCAAGTTCGTTCTTTGCTCAATATACAAAGCAATGGGATATGGGTCTTGCTGCACTAGTGCTTGGGATTACACCAATTATTATTTTCTTCTTGTTTTTACAAAAGCACATTATTAAAGGAATAGCACAAGGTTCCATTAAATAACACTGGTTTTACCCTTTGTTATCCTTACAACAAAGGTAATATATATAACACATTAGGAGGGCAATACTTATGAAAAAATGGCTAACTCTTTGCGTATCTATGATTCTAGCAATCGGTCTTCTTGCAGCTTGTGGTGGGGATCAAACATCAAGTGATACTGAAAATGACAACACCGATTCTACAGATACAGAAACAACGGAACCATCTGGAGATGTAGTTACATTGAATTTCTTCCAGTTTAAAGTTGAAATTGCTGACCAATTACGTGATATGCTAGATGAATTTGAAGCTGAACATCCAAACATTAAGGTGAATCTTGAAACGGTTGGTGGGGGTGCTGACTATGGTGCAGCTCTTCGTGCAAAGTTTGCTTCTGGAGAAAGACCTGATATTTTTAACAATGGTGGATTTAATGAACTAGGACTTTGGAAAGAACATTTAGCAGACCTTTCTGATGAGGCATGGGTCGATCACCTTCTTCCTATTGGAAAAGTTCCGATGACAGATGAGGATGGTAAGCTTTACGGTATGCCTGTAAACCTTGAAGGATATGGTTTTATCTATAACAAAGATTTGTTCGCACAAGCGGGAATTACAGAAGCTCCAACGAACTTATCTGAGTTACAAGCAGCGGTAGAAACGTTAGAAGAAAACGGAATTACAGCGTTTGCGGCTGGCTATGCTGAATGGTGGGTTATTGGGCAGCATTTACTAAATATTCCTTTTGCTCAACAAGATGATCCAGATGCTTTTATTCAAGGATTAATGGATGGAACAGAATCGTTTGTTGGAAACGAGCATTTTGAAGCATTTCAACAAATCGTTGATATGGAACTACAATACGGGAATACAAACCCACTTACTACGGACTACAACACTCAAGTAACATTGTTTGCTTCTGGTGAAACAGCAATGTTACAGCAAGGAAACTGGACTGAAAATATGATTTATGAAATCAACCCTGATATTAATATGGCGTTCTTACCAATTCCAATTAACGATGAGGCTGATGCAAATCGTATTCCAGTAGGGGTTCCAAATAACTGGGTATTATACAAGGAGTCTCCACATTTAGAAGAAGCGAAATTATTACTAGATTGGATGGTTTCTTCTGATACAGGAAAACGATACATGACAGAAGAATTTGCTTTCATCCCTGCTTTTGACAATATTGAGCCAGCTGGGCTTGGGGCATTAGGTGAGTCTATTCTTGAGTACTCAGTCGCTGACCAAACAATCCCATGGACATGGTTCCAATGGCCAGATGGAGCAAACCAAGACTTTGCTTCATTCATCCAAGAATACTCTGCGGGTCAAATCGAATTTGAGCAATTGCTAGAATCGATGCAAGCATCATGGGATGACAAAAAATAAAATAACGAAGCTATAAGAGACTAGAAAGCATGTCTATACGTAGATGTGCTTTCTATCTTATACTAGAGTAACAGGAAGGGGGATTAATCAGTGTTTGCCAGCATTCGTAGTAAGCTGATTACCTTGTTACTCTTAATTACAATTATCCCATTTGGTACATCTATTATCGTAACCTATTTTTATACAACCCAGTCTCTCAAAGAACAAGCAATTGATGAGAACCTAAATCTCCTTTATCAAGGAAAAGTTAATATTGAAACATACATAAGAGAGTTAAATAACCAAGCTTTAGTCATTTATCAAAACCCGGACTTTATGAATTATTTAAAATCATCCCGATTCCCAACAGATCACGGAGCAAGAAATATAGTAAATACTGTACTCCAAACATTATTATATTCTGATGACAGCATTAATCGTGTGTATATGTCTATTTTAAATAGTAACCACTTTGTCTCAGTTTCTAGAAGGTCAACAGTTATCTATATTGAAAATGTTGATAATCGAAATCAGGATTTTTACCTAAGAGCAGAAGAGAGTCCGTATAATCAATATATTCAACCCATTTACAATCCACATCCGGAACTAAGACGTACCAATCCTTTTACATTACACCGAGCATTTACAAATGTGCCTTCAGATGAAGTGCTGGCATTTATCTCGTTAGAAGTCAATCCTACAAAAATTACAGACTTGAGTAGGCAGCTTTATGATGCGGATGTAGAGGAGTTTTACATTATTAGCCAAGATGGAAGTTTTATTTTTAGTTCCCAAAACGGCCGTTATAGTGAAGATGAGCAATCCTCATGGGTTCAAGACTTGTTGAGTGCAAAACAAGATAGAGGGTTCATTGAGAAAAAAGAAGATACATTTCACGGTGTCATGGTATATGAGACGACTTCTGAAGCTACAGGTGAGTGGATTTTAGTGAAACGGTTACCTTATACGACGTTAAATGAGAGTGCATATAGTGTGGCGATGATTAATATTCTATTTGGTGTCATCGGTCTAGTTCTTGTCATTTTAGCGACCTTTCTCGTTTCCTTTCAAATCACGAAACCTATTAAAATTCTTGTCCAAAATATTCGACAAGTTGAAAAGGGAAACATGAAAGCTCAATTTAAATCGTTAGGAAATGATGAGATTGGGTTGTTAGGAGAGCGTTTTAAGATGATGATTGAAAAAATTAACAATCTCATTAATCGCGAATATAAACTTGAAATTGAAAATAAAAACAATCAATTAAAAGTGTTGCAATCCCAAATCAACCCCCATTTTTTATATAATGCTCTTCAATCGATTGGAACAGTTGCTTTAAAAAATAAAGTCCCTGAAATCTATACATCACTTACGGATTTATCTGAAATCATGAGATATGGAATGAATATGGATGAAGGTATTGTTCAATTAGAGAAAGAATTGAATTATTCCAAGGCCTATTTATTACTTCAAAAACAGCGTTTTGGGGATGATTTTGAGTTCACGATAAAAGTAGATCCACAGGCGCTTCAAATTAAAGTTCCTAAGATGATTATGCAACCAATTATCGAGAATTATTTTAAGCACGGTTTTGATTCAAGAGAGGGAGTTGGGAACCTTGTCATTGAATGTACCATTAGTGAGCCGTTTGTCATAATGACTATCCGTGATAATGGATTAGGTGTTTCTGAAGAGCGTCTTAAAGAGATCCAGCGCCATTTTTATGCAAAACATAACCGTGGGAGAGAGGATACAAACATCGGACTTAAAAATGTGTTTGTTCGATTAAAACTATACTACTCTAATCAAGCAACACTTCGATTGAACAATTTAGAGGGCGGAGGATTTGAAGTGATGATGAAGCTGCCAATACATTTAGAGGAGGTCTTTCATGAAGGCGATCATTATTGACGATGAAAAGCATGTTCGGGAAGGATTGATGCTATTAGCAGAATGGGACTCCTATGGCATTGATACTATTATCGAAGCCTCTGATGGAGAGGAAGCCGTCTCTTTAATTACAGAACATCAACCAGAAATCATTTTTACAGATATGCGAATGCCAAAACGTGATGGGATTAGTGTCTTAAAATGGATCCACTCATCCAATTTAAATTGTAAAACGATAGTTGTTAGTGGATATGATGATTTTCAGTATATGAGAAATGCGATTGCATTTGGTAGTTTTGATTATATATTAAAACCGATCCAACCTCACGTGTTACATGATACATTGCAACGAGCTGTGAAAGAATGGAATGAACAAAGGAATCATCAGTTGACTAATATGGAAAACCGTAGAGTCATTAATGAAGTAAAGCCACTTTATTTAGATTATCTTTTAACAAATGAGATGGACAAAGCGAAATTATCAAACCGTGCCATTGAGCAAATAAAAAAAGAATTTGGGCTTGATGTGTCGTACCAGCCATATACGATGGCAATTCTTCCAATGAATATGATGATTCAAATGAAATACCAAGGAGACATAGACCTTGCTTTCTTTTCTGTCTTAAACATTAGTAATGAAATTCTTCGAGACCAAAAGAACGGAATTGCTTTTAAGAATTTAAATAAAGAAGAAGAAATTGTGATTTTGTTTTGGAAGGAACAAGGCATTCAAGCAATAGCAGAACAAATTGCAACTGCCATTTATCAAGTAACTCGTGTTCACTGCTTACTTGTCATTGGTCAAGGGTCCTTACATATTTCAGAAGCGTACTTGTCGGCACATCATATTGTCAAAAAGCAAAATTTATTAGAATGTACTTGGAATACAACTGTCCTAACAAGTGACAATGTAAATCATACCGAAGTGATCCATCTGTTTGACTATACAGAGGAGATAAAATGGGCGATTCAAAGTGGAAGTACTGAACAAATCGACGATATTTTAGAGAGAATATACAATAAAATGGAGAAAAACCAATACATTTCACTAGAACAGGTAGATGTATGGGAGAATCAATTCGCTATTTTAAAAGAACATTGGTTAAAGGAATATGAAATTGAAAACAAGAAGGAGCTATATAAAGGAATAAGCTACTGGACAGGGGATGGCGTCTTTTCCATGGTGAAATTTAAAGCAGAAAAAAGAAAAGAGTTTCATGACTTACTTAAAATCGTATACCATGGACAATATAAGAAGGAAAAAAATAGTGTACAAATGATTGAGGAATATATCCGCTCGAATTATCAAAAGGATATCAAACTAAAAGAGATCGCAGACCGCTTTTTCTTAAGTCGAGAATACATTTCAAGGAAATTTAAACAAGAGTATGAAGCTACAATAACAGATTATGTCACAAAAATTAGAATTGATAAAGCGAAAGAATTATTAGAAAATCCTTTCCTGAAAATATATGAAATTGCGGATACGGTCGGATATCAAAACGATAAGTATTTTATCAAAGTGTTTAAGAAAAACGTTGGAATGACCCCAAATGAATATCGAGGAAAATTTACTAAATAATAGATTAACAATGGAGGGCTTGTCATGAGTAATGTAACCGTATGGAATGAAAATCGTCATGAACAAAAAAATCCAGTGGTTCGAGAAATATACCCTGATGGAATTCATGGAGCGATTGCAACTTTTTTACAGGAAGAAAATCATAACGTAACAACAGCAACATTAGATGAAGTCGAGCATGGACTAAAGGAAGAAGTATTGGAAAACACGGATGTTCTAATTTGGTGGGGCCATCTAGCGCACGATGAAGTTTCTGATGAGATGATTGAGAAAGTCAAGCAACGAGTATTGAATGGTATGGGTCTTATTGTTTTGCATTCAGGTCATTTTTCAAAGATATTCAAGACGTTAATGGGAACAACGTGTGACCTAAAATGGCGTGAAGCTGATGAAAAAGAACGATTATGGGTTGTGTCGCCAAGCCATCCGATTACGGATGGAATCGGCGAGTATATTGAAATTGAAAAAGAAGAAATGTACGGGGAGCATTTTGATATCCCTGCGCCTGACGAATTAATTTTCTTAAGCTGGTTTGAAGGAGGAGAGGTGTTTAGAAGTGGTTGCACGTATCAGCGTGGTCAAGGAAAAATCTTTTATTTTAGACCTGGACATGAAACATACCCAACCTATTATCATAAAGATATACAGCAAGTAATAAAAAATGCAGTAAAATGGGCTACACCAACTTCACGACCAAAGCCTGTATACGGCAACGCGCAACCTTTAGAAACCATCAAGCCAAAACAACAAGCATAATAAAGAGTAATGAAAGTTGATTATGGAGATTACCATAGTCAGCTTTTTTTTGATATTCCTTTTTGTGGTAATTATTTATTTGGATTAAATAGATGCTTTTTCCTAACAATAAAAAGGAGAATAAAAAAGGAGGTCACCCATTGAAACATATAACTGCATTAGTTATCAAACTTGTGTTAGTAACTCTTGCCTTATTAATTGTCATGACTGGTTTTTATCACTACCCATTTGGATCTTCATTTGGATTAGCGATACTCATTTCGGTTTTTAGCTATATTGTCGGAGATTTAGGCGTTTTACGGATATCCAATAATACGATAGCAACTTTAGCTGATTTGGGACTAAACACCTTTATCATTTGGTTAATTGGTCCTTTTCTTTATTTCTTACCGGTTACGGTTACAATGGCATTCTTTGCAGCACTTGCTATATGTGTTGGAGAATGGTTCCTCCATAAATTTGTGGCGAATATGATGTTTGAGCGAGACAAGGAACCTTCGCCCCAACTATAAACACACGGTGGCACTACTGGATAATCAGTAGTGTCATTTCGTTTTTGGAAAATAATTGAAGTTGATAACCTTCCGCACTTTTTATTTAAAGTGAGAAATACTAACAACATAAAAGAAATCTAAAGCTTATCGATGGTAAAATAACAACTACCGAATGTTACATCTACGTTACAAATGTTGCATTTATAATAAACTATTTTTTCTGACAATTAGTGCATCTTTAAAACCCTTGATGCTATAGGTTTTTTAAAATACAAAAAAGTGCAATGTAGAAAAATGTCCAAATTCAGCGGTATTTAGAGGTTTTTGTTGTTGTATCTCTTAATTCCTCGCTTTTTATGTATATTTTATAGTTTGACAAAATTGGATAGACTCTTACTAGTTTCACAAGATGTAGTATATCCTCAATATATTTGGACACAAGATATTGATTTGTTATTGTAATTATGTTACGCTAGGGCAAGTGAATTACTAGATACATTGTTTTGTAAACAGATGAAATGTTTGGAAAAGATTGTGTCGAATAATGCAAACAAAATTACATACAGCATGACCTTACAAAGGTTTTAATCTGTCCATATAAAAGGAGGAATTCTCAATGACAATGATGATGTCTAAAATCATGAACATTAACATTGAGCGGTTGAACGAAGATATTGCACAATTTACTCAGGTACATCCGGTGACTGAAAGCATGAATATTACAAAAAAAGGTGTTTCTCGCCTTGTTATGCTTGACCGTTATACATTCAAAGATACTGAGAAGAAAACATTAAAAGAGGGAGACTTTGTTGTTCTTACAGTGAAGGATGACCCTAAATTCCCAGCACGTGGTTACGGATATGTACTAGAGATGCTTAAAAGCGAAAATAAGGCAAAAATCTTAGTCGATGAAGAATTCCAAGGCGTATTAGATGACCCTGAAGAGGTTAAAACAGGTGTTGTCATTCGTTCGCTTGATTCCATTGAAAAACCTTTAGAAATTTATTATGAACAAATTGCTAAGCGTGTAGCTACTGGTTTAGCTTCTGTTGAGGTTGACGAAGAAAAACGCCAGCAATCATTTGAAAAATTTTATCATGAACTAGTAAACATGAATTTTATCCCAGCGGGAAGAGTTCTTTATGGAGCAGGAGCAGGTACAGATGTAACCTACTTTAACTGTTATGTTATGCCATTTGTGAAAGACTCTCGTAATGGAATTTCAGAGCACCGTACACAAGTAATGGAAATTATGAGTCGTGGTGGTGGAGTGGGTACAAATGGTTCCACGCTTCGTCCAAGAAATACACTAGCTCGTGGAGTTAATGGAAAATCATCAGGATCCGTATCATGGCTTGATGATATTGCCAAGCTAACGCATCTTGTTGAACAAGGTGGAAGCCGTCGCGGAGCACAGATGATTATGTTAATCGACTCGCATCCTGACATCCTTGAGTTCATTATATCGAAAATGCAAAATCCTCGAATTTTACGATTCTTATTAGAGAATTCGAACGATGACCAAATTAAGAAGTTAGTTAAAGAAAAATTGAAGTTTACTCCTTTAACTGAAGTTGAGCGGGCGATGTACCAAGGAATTGTAAATTTTAAAACGGTTCCTGGTAACGGTGGCTTTGAAGAAAAAATTCTGAAAGAAGCCGAAGAAAAGCTTGCCCTTGGTGGAAACTATAGTGTAAACAATTCAGAATTCTTAACTGGAGCTAATATTTCTGTTTGTATTACAAAAGAATTCATGGAAGCAGTCGAAAAAGATGAAGAGTATGCTCTTCGTTTCCCAGATGTTGAAAACTACAGCAAAGAAGAAATGGACATCTACAATAATGAATGGCATGAGTGTGGTGATGTACGCGAGTGGGAAAAACGAGGCCATAAAGTTCGTACGTATCGCCACATTAAAGCAAGTGAGCTTTGGAACTTAATTAACGTTTGTGCGACGTATAGTGCAGAGCCAGGAATCTTCTTTATTGATAATGCCAACGATATGACGAACGCAAAAGCGTACGGACAAAAAGTAGTTGCTACGAACCCATGTGGAGAGCAACCACTAGCTCCTTATTCTGTTTGTAACTTAGCTGCGATTAATCTTGGAGAAATGGCAGATAAAGAAGCTAAAGTTATTGATTTTGAAAAACTTAAGCAAACGGTTCGAACAGGCGTAAGAATGCAAGACAATGTCATTGATGCAACTCCTTACTTCTTAGAAGATAACACAAAGCAAGCAAAAGGAGAGCGTCGTGTAGGTTTGGGTGTTATGGGATTACATGACTTACTCATTTACTGTGAAACTGTATATGGTTCAGAAAAAGGAAACGAATTAGTTGACCAAATCTTTGAAACGATTGCAACTACAGCTTACCGTACAAGTATTGAACTTGCGCAAGAAAAAGGAAGCTTCCCGTTCCTTATTGGAAATACAGATGAGGAAACGAAAGCCCTTCGTGAAGCGTTTATTAATACTGGATACATGAAAAAAATGCCTGAAGATATTCGTGAAGGAATTTTAGAGCACGGAATTCGTAACTCTCACCTTCTAACGGTTGCTCCAACAGGAAGTACAGGGACGATGGTAGGGGTATCTACAGGACTTGAGCCATACTTCTCATTCTCTTACTACCGAAGTGGAAGACTTGGAAAGTTTATTGAAGTAAAGGCCGAAATCGTTCAAGAATACCTTGAAGCGAATCCTGAAGCAAACCCGAATGAATTGCCAGAGTGGTTTGTATCCACAATGGAATTAGCACCAGAAGCACATGCGGATGTTCAATGTATTATCCAAGGTTGGGTAGATAGTTCATTATCGAAAACAGTAAATGCGCCTAGAGGATATACGGTAGAGCAAGTTCAAAAAGTATATGAGCGCCTATACCGTGGTGGAGCAAAAGGTGGTACGGTTTACGTTGATGGTAGCCGTGACGCTCAAGTTCTATCATTAAAAGCTGAAGATAATCAGTTTGATGATTTCCAAGAAGAAGCACAAACAACTAAAAAACAACCTGTTGTTCTTTTAGAAACGATTGCTGATTTACGTTCTACAAATGTTACCATCGGTTCTGAAGTAGGAAATACTTGTCCAGTGTGTCGTGAAGGTACAGTGGAAGACCTTGGTGGATGTAATACTTGTACGAGTTGTGGAGCTCAATTGAAGTGTGGATTGTAATTAAATAAAACAAAAAACTAATGTAGAAATAAAAGAAAGATGTATCGTTTTAAAGAAAGTTATACCGTTTATAATAAAATTGTACCGTTGTACCCCTTTGGATATAATTGTCTAAAGGGGTGTTTTTATGTCTAAAAGAAATTGAACATCTAAAATTGAGAAATGGATACAAGATGGTCGTGGCTCAGGTATTGGTTCAGAGTATAACCCATGGTTAAAAGTTCAAAATGTATCTTCGTTAGGTAGATCTACTCGATTGAAAGGAATAAAGACAAATAGGCAGCATGAGTTTTTATCAGATTTAGAGCGAAACTACTTTTATATAACTGAATTTTCAGATTTCTATATTGGTATTCGTGACAATTTCCTCTACTACCATTGGAAGAAACAATTGTCATTGCAGATGAGTTAGGTCTTAAACATCCTACTGATCCTAAAACGGGAGAACCGATTGTAATGACAAAAGATTTTTTAACAGTCAAAACATGAATATACATTAATTTCCAAATTAGAGCGTATTAAAGGTAGCATTTTCAAGCAACGAACGAAGGAAGATGAAAACACAAAGAAATTCTACTTTAATACGGATTCTATTCGATCAACCGCAGATAGTGGTGGTCAACAACTCGTGCGAGGATTAGAGCATCAAATGTTACATGAGCTTCAAGATTTTATTAATAGGAACAATACATGTAATTATGGATGTGCTGCCAGATGGGCAAGGTGAACGTAGATTTACAAAATTGAGTGATAATATTACTAAGCGACCTTATGTAATTGCTCAAATATATCTGGGAAATGGAAAACTTTACAACATTATAGAAAGTGAACGAGAAAATTGATCTTTGTCGATGTTGATACTATCATCGCTAGTAACTCATGAATGGTAAACTATTTATGATCGACTGCTTATAAATCTTGTGAATGATAGTGGAACATGGACAAGTAAGTCATTGAAAAGCATTGAAGGTCAAGGAATTACATTGGTGAAAGTTAAACATAGTTCTAAAGGGGTTCAGCATAGGGCTGAAATCTTATATGATAAATTAGTTTAATTTACTATTCCTTTATTGAAAATAACAAAAACTATAGTCTGTTCAAAAAAGGTATTATCTAGTTTTTTCATTGCATTAAATAAGTTAGTATTGTACGATAAAGTATTTTGAGGTTAATTATTCTTTTTTATAATTTCCATTTTGATCGATCTTTTTTCAAAATGGATTCTTTTTATTTATCATTAAATGATGGTTTGTGAGGTATTTTTGATTAAACTTTATTCCAAAGCAACATTACGACACAAATTGTAGTTGTGCTATATGCAAAAAGATGTATACAAAAGAAAAATGTAGTGATACAATTTTCCTATTATAGAAATAGTAAAAAAGTAGGGGGTGGATTGTATGAAAAGCTATTTCACGAAGTCATTGTTTTTAACTGGATTTATCTTGCTGTTTTCTTTTAACTCTGTTTCCGCATCTACAGATATTGAAGGATTTAATGCTAAAGATTCAATATTGAAAGTAGTTGAAGAGGGCATTATTACAGGGGATGCAAATGGATATTTTAATCTATCACGTAACATAACGATACAAGACAGTGCTATTATCCTAGCAAAATCACTTGAATTAGAAAATTCAAGTTCGTCTGTTACTGCTACGTTTTTAGATTCTTCGGCATTTTTAGAGGCTGCTGTTAAAGCTGGATTGATAAGTGGAACTGGGGTATGTAATTTTGAAATTAACGCAAATCTAACTCGTTAAGACATGGCAACTATTTTTGTACAAGCATTAGGAACTGAAATAAATGGTTATGGAGACAAGGTACATTTGCTGATAATGATGAAATTTTAGAGTGGACTAAAGACTCAGCGGCTGATGCTGTTGACCTAGGATGAATGATCGGTGAGTCGTCTAACAGTTTTAATCCTCAACTGGTTGCTGAAAGAGAACAAGTTGCATTAGTTGCCAATAAATATTTTGTAAAAAAGAGTCAGTAGGTATTTTTCAAAGTATACTTAATTCAAGAAATTAGAAAAAGCCCTTCCGTAATTGGAGGGGCTTTTAAATGGGGTAATTCATGATGTTTTATTAGTGTGGATTTGAAGGATTTATTTATTCACATATCAAAGAAATCTCTTCTATCCACTTCATAAATTTTAGTCCATGTTTCAATCCTCGGATTATACTCTGGATCACTACACATATTTGATACAGTTTGCTTCCTACATTAGCTTTCTTCGCAATTTCATTATGAATCAGTCAAACCCATCTTATCCATCCATTTTCCAAACTTACTGCATTTTTAGGCTAATCCGAACATACTTCCACTCCTATACAAGTAGTTTTGCAAGGGGTGTAGTAATACACATATAAATGCTCTCTTTTACTATTAAAAACTATTTTTGGTTAAGTGGAAACTATAGGGGATTTTTATTTTAGTTGAGAAAATAAAAAAAACACTTAGGGAGCGCCGTATCATTATACTATAAATTTAATTGTCTTATTAGGGGTAGCGTCAGGATTGACAAATTACAACGTTAAGAGTATAAATCCACTCATAGCAATGGTTATGGGGATTATATCAATGGATTAGAGCCTATTGAGATACAATCTAATTTCCAGAAAAATAGGCTTCATAATACCTCATCAGCTAAAATAGATATGTTCATGAGTTTTGATCAATCTTTTTATAAAAACTAACTGCAGATTTCTAACAAAAGACTCCATTTTGATCAATCTTTTTTTAAGATGCGTGGCCTTTTTCTATAATAAGAATCAACATTTGTAGCCATATTTTAACCAAACTTTATTTCAAAGCTACAACTAAATAAAGTTTGATAATAAATTAACCTATTTGGTATTATTTACTAAAGGGGTTATTTTTTGTCTTTCTGAAATAGGGAGGCGAGATCATAATGAAGATTGCAATTGAATAAAAAGGGAGATAACACCTGAACCTGAAGGGTCTGATTTTTGCTATTTAATAATGTTCTGAATGGGACAAGGAGAACGAGGGATGAAATGGACCGTCAATCATTAATTAAAAAGTTTGATAAGCAAGCAAAAAAATACAATAAACGAAGAAAAAATG